>JAICQO010000113.1 GCA_025937835.1 Polyangiaceae bacterium | reverse complement strand
TGGAGCTCGATCAGCGGCGCTGGCAAAGGCCAGCTCCGCGTCGTACTAGACGCCGGCGCCCACTGGATGGCCGTCAAACAGGATGAATCCGGCACCGCGCTCGACCGCTTGCTCATCACCAACAACCCCGGTTTCATTCCCGCCGATCCGCCCTTCTCGGGCCCCGTGATCCAACCGGTGACGCCGATCAGCGGCAGCCTCTCGACGGGCAGCCTGGCGAAGGCTCCATGACGCTTCGTTCGACGTCGGGGCGCCTCCGCCCGGGCAAGGATAGCGTGTTAGACTACCTAACCCATGGCCGACGCGGGGAAGCGGCGCGCAACTTACGCAGACGTGCTCAGCGCCCCCGAGCACCTGGTCGCCGAAATCATCGACGGCGAGTTGGAGCTCTCTCCGCGACCCGCCAAACCGCACGCCGCCGCCGCGACCGCCCTGGGTGAAGAGCTCGGGCCGCCTTTCAAGCGGGGTCGGGGCGGGCCAGGCGGATGGATCCTGCTCTTCGAGCCCGAGCTTCATCTGTCATCGGACGTTCTGGTACCGGACCTCGCGGGATGGCGTCGCGAACGCATGCCGGTCATGACGACAGCCGAAGCCTATTTCACCCTCGCCCCGGATTGGGCGTGCGAAGTCGTCTCGCCTTCCACGAGCGCGAAGGACCGCGCCAGGAAGCTCCCCATCTACGCGCGCGAGGGCGTGCGCCACGTGTGGCTCGTCGATCCCCTGCAGCGCACGCTGGAGGTGCTGCGTCTCCAGGATCGCAATTGGGTGATCGTCGCCGTGCACGAGGGCAATGCCAAGGTTCGCGCCGAGCCCTTCGACGCGATCGAGCTCGACCTCGGCATCCTCTGGGCGGACGTAGATCTCGGCACCCCGCCGACACGTTGAGCTCAACGCGACTGACGCATATCCCGCGGCTTCGCGAGGTTCGCCGGGTCGCTCAGGAACTCCTTGAACTGCTCTTCTTTCGTGGGGCCTTCGTCGTCGAAGTCGGGGTGCGTGGCCTTGTACTCGAGGTAACGCTTGGTGAAGTGGCGGGCGTCGTCGCAAGTTTTGACTTCGCTGAGCCCGACGGCGGCTGCGAGCTTCGGATACCTTCGAAGGCGCGCGTTCAGCTTGGGGAACGAGTAGACTTCACGCTCCGCGATCACCAGGCCACCGTTGAACGTCTCGCCGAAGTCGGTCACGCTGCAGGTCGTTTCATCTCCGTGGGTGACGAACATCTGGCGAACTCTGACGTGGCGACCGGAGGGAAGAGGGGTGACCGTGACCGACGGGACCGTTTGCACCGAAGCTAGCGGCAAGGCGGAAGGCACTGCCGAAGGCGCGACTTTGCGCGTTGGTCGGACGGTCTCGTGGTTCCCCTTTCGCTCACAGCCGCTCGCGGACGCGAGGACTAGAGTGGTGAAGACCAGCGCTCGAACCGGCCAGCGCACGACGGTTCGCTCACCCGTTGCTAATTGCACGCCGCCGCGGGCCCTGCCGCGGTGCAGCCCCCGTCGCACAAGTCGAACATCGCCGTCCCTGCCGAGCAGGTGATCGTCCAGTTCGTGAGCCTGTTGGTGATCGTCGTCAGGCAATACGCGCCCTCTGCCGCGCAGAACGCGGAGTCTTCGTCGACGGGGCCGCTGTAGACATCCGAGCACTTTTCGTCGGCGAAGAAACCGCCGTTGTCGCACTCGCCCATCGGGCACGCTTCGCCCATACACGTGTCGACCGGACCGTTCGGCGCGGTGGGTGTGCCGCCGCCAGTTCCGGTGCCGCCGCTCGCTCGGCCGCCCGTTGCCGCGCCGCCGGTGCTCGCCTTGCCACCGGTCGTCGCTCGACCGCCCGTGCCGGGCGCGCCCGCCGAGGTACCGCCAGCCGAGGCACCGCCGGTCGCCTTCGATCCACCGGTAGAAGCGCCGCCGGTCGCGGCACCGCCGTTATTCGAGGTGCCCCCGCTGTCCGAAGAGCTGCCACCCGTGGGCATGGCGGGAGCTTCGTCCCCGTCCTCGCTGCTACAGCCGACGAACACGCTGATCAGACAACCGACGATTACTTGGCGCACTTCAGTGTCTCCTCGAGCTCGCAACGCGCGGGAAGTCTACACGCAAGTCACTTCGGGTGACACTGTGGCACGCCTGTCGCGGGGTCGTAGCCGCATCGGTCGCAGGGCCAGCATTCGACTTCAGAGACCACGCCGTCCCGACATTTGCGAGCAACGGTGGCCTCGCAAACACCAACGGAGCCGGCGCCTGCGCACGGATCATCGGCAGCGCCGACACAGCCAAACGCAGCTTGGTTCGTGTCCCAACCGCAGACCTCGCCGCCGCTGCAAGCCGTCGCGTCCAGAACGCCGTCACGGCAGCGCAGCGCGTTCCCGAACGAACAAGCTCCGGCTTCACCGATCTCTCCGCACGCGACAGGCCCGGAAACTTCCGCACCCGCGAGCATCTCGATCCACTCCGCCAGGAGATCGACCCTGACGTAGCTATCTCGGTGCAGACAGGTCGCAGAGCCCGTGCTCAGCGTCCCGAGAACGGCGGGCCTCCCCCGCTCGTCCCTCGCGAGCAGTGGGCCGCCCGAATCACCGAGGCAAGCGCCGCTACGGCCGAGCCCGTCGACGGCGATCTTGGTGTCGCGAATTTCGGTGATGCTTTCGACGGCGTAGCGAGGCGCGGCTGGTAAGAGCCCTTGCTCGTCCGTGCCGAACCCAGCGAGCTCGACTCGTTCGCCGAGCCATCGCTCATCCACCGTTCCTGCCGCGATCGCGAGCGGGCGGACCGAGTCGTCTGCGGCGAGCTCCGGCGCGACGCGGATCAATCCCACGTCGAGCTCGGGGTGAGGTGCACGCTCGAGTGGCTCGAGCACGCGGGTATCGCCATCCAGCCGCAGGTCGATCGCGAGCCCTTCAATCTCGAGGCAGTGGCGGGCCGTGATCAGCCAATCCTGCCGGATCAGAGCTCCCGTGCACGTGTCGGGCGTCGACCCCGTGCCGTCGTACAAGCGCACGATTGCGCGAGTGTCCTCGACGCCGAGCGCCAAGTAGTGCTCTCGCTCCGTGCCGTTGACGATCGCCGAGCGCGTCTGCCCGCCGCACGCCGTCGCGTCCGCTGTGTCGTCGGTCGTCGAGCAACCGAGTGTAGCGAGCGCCGCGACGGCCAACCATCGAGCCCGGGACATTCCCGGTACTTCTACTACTTCTCGGTGCAGTCGATGTACGAGACGATGTGGTCCCAATCGTTGGGATCCGCCGAGTTACCGGAGTGGAACACGCACTTGAAGGGGTTCGTTACCGAGTCCTGTACCTTCGACATCTGCTGCCGGAGCCAGTTCATCTTGTCGTCGATTCGGGTCCAGTACATATCGGAGCCCGAACTCGAGCACTTCTTGCCGGTCGTAGGCGGCGGCATGAGCGCCGCCGTGACGCCGTCCAGCATGCCGTCTCGCAGCGCGCCACCGCCGGAATCGCCCCTGCACATGCGGAACGCCGGTCCCGTGTCATGGATCGCCCACATGTGCGGACCGGCCACGTCGATGCCTTTCAGCGTGGGCTCGGTCGGCCCGGGCGTCCGCAGCCGCGTCAGCTTGTCATCTTCCGTGTCGCTCTGCGGACCCCAACCGTAAACGAGCTGGCCGTCGTTCACGGCCGGGTCGCGCGGCGCGATCAGCGTGGTGGCCGAGGCTTCGAGCTCCGCCTTGAGAAGCGGCTGGTAAATCTTGTTCACCCAGAACATCGCAAGATCGTACTCCGCGTACCCCGGGCCCACGTAGTCGGGATGCCGGATCGCGTACACGAGGAGCGGCTTGCCGCCGTTGCCGCCGCCGATCCAGCTCTCGGTGCCGTTCGCCTTCTTGCGCTTGATGTGGACTTCCATGTTCTGGAAGCCGGCCTCCGTCGGGTCGGCCAGGCAGTGCGCCGCCGTGAGGAAGATCGTCTCCGAGATGCGCACCGCCGAGCACATCTGATACTCGTTGTTGAGGTTGATGACGGTGGCGATCTTCACGATCGAGCGCCGGTTACCGGGTATCCCGCCGAAGACCTTTTCGATCTCCGGGCCCGCGGGGTTGGGCTCGCCCACGCTGCCCGGCTGGCTCAAGAACTCGCGGATGCTCTCGTCCTTCGAAGGGCCGCCGCGGAAGCTCGGGTTGGCCATGGCGAACTTGAGGTACTCGGCGGAGTACGCCCGTGCGCTCTCGCAGTCGGTGACCTCACTGATCCCGGTCGCCTCGGCGATCTCCGGGTAGCGCGCGATGTCTTCGTTGACCCGCTCGAAGTTGTAGATCTCGCGGTCCACGCCGGCGATTCCGTCGTCGACTCCGAGGCTTTGCTTGCCGCACAGCGTATCGCCCTTGGCGTTCGTCACGGGCGTGAATGGCTCCGCCAGCGACTCCGAGGGCGCCACCAGGTCGTCGCCGTGTCCGCCGTCCGTGCTCCCGCAGCCAGCGGCTGCTGCGAGCAGAAACGCGGCCATCACGGATCGAAGCGAGTTTCGAATGAACCAATGTTGGTTGTTCATGGACACAGACCTCCCCATCGTGCGGCTACGTTCAGACTCAGCGGACATCACTCTTCTCCAGGCACGCTGCGAACGACTCTTGCTCGCGCTCACAGAAGCCCTCTTTGATTGCACCGGTGCCGTCGTCCATGCACTCCCAGTGCTCGGCAGGCTCGGATCCGAGGCAGGTGTAGAAACGGAGCAGCTCGCCCCGGCAGATGCCTTCGTCGGCCATTTGCCGGCACGAGTCGACGCACTCCGACGCGCGCCGGCACCCGAGCTTTCGTACCGGCTCACAGACCTTGTCGCAGTCGGGGCCGGCTGGTGCGCCCGGAGACGGTGCGAGTTTGGTCGTCAGCCGAGCCGGAACATCCGCTTGGAGCGGCTCGGCACTCGCGGCGCCGCCACTCGGTTCCGGCGCCGACTTGGAACAGCCGGCGCTGGCGAGACCGATCACGATGAAAGCGAGAGTGCGCATCACAGCGCCGCCTTCGCGAGCTCGCGGATTTTTTCTTCCTGTTCGTTCTTTGCAACGAGCTCGAGACTCGAGCGGAGCTCCGGCTGCCGATCGAGCCAGCGCGACATCAGCTCGACGAGGCGGTAGCGGACGTGCGGATCGGGAGTGGAGATCGAGTTGCGAAGCGCCTGGACGAGCGCCGGTGTCGGCGTGCGCGACTGAATCGCGTCGAGCGTGGCCAGACGCACGGCCTTGACCGAGTCGTCGACCAAGCGATGGATCAGAATGCCTTCGATTTCGGGCGCGTCCATCAAGCGCAGCGACCGCACGGCCTCGGCTCGCACCAACACTCGCGGATCGGGCAGTCGCGGTCGGACGGCGTCGAGCGCGCCGACGAACCCGGAGTTACCGACTGCGCGCAGGGCCTCGACCGTTCGCAGCTCCGTCTTGGCGGAAAGGAGGCGCGCCACGATCGCGCGTCCGAGCGCCGTCGATCGTTCGACCTCGCCGCGTTCCCGGAAACGCCGGCAGTAGCTGCCGAGCCCGTACAGCGCTTGCGTGCCGACGGCCTCGTCGTCGAGCAGCTTCTCGAGTGCCGCGGCCGTTTCGGTGGTCGGGTTCTCGAGCCGGCTCAGCGAGATCAGCGCGCTGGTGCGGACCTTGACGTCGGATGTCCCGGACTCTGCGAGCGCGATCAAAGCTGCGTTCGCGCCGGACGAATTGGCGGCGCCGAGCGCGTCGATGAAGTCGTACTTCGCCGCAGAGTTCTCGCGGATCTTGGCGACGGCGCGGCTCACGGTCTCCGGCTGCCGCCGGAAGGTGGCGCCGAGCGCGATGAACATGCGCGCGTGTTCTTCGCGCTGAGCGACCTGTTCGGGATCGTCCTTGCTCTGGGCCGACGCTTTGGGGGCAAGCTTTGCCGCCTTCTCGAGCCGCGCGACGATCTCGCCGAAGGGCAGACCGTTGATCTTCGCGTCATCGATCACCGCTGGTGAGACGCCCGACGGCATCGGCTGATCCGCCGCGAGCCGCATGCCGCCCGAACGCAGCGCGAGGAGCTCGGCGTCGCTCATGTTCGCACGCCCGACGTCACCGGCCTGCAGTGACAGCGTCATTCTGGTGCGAATCGGCGTTTGCGCGCGGTTCAACGTCAGCTCGTCGTCGAGCTTGACCGCGATCACGCGTCCGTCCGCGGCGGTCTGCACCTCTCCTCGAGAGGTCACCACCTCGGGCAACGCGTCGACCGCCGGCTTTGGCTGACCCTTGGGCAAGAGCAGCGCCAGGTAGCGCCGCTTCTGCTTCTCGAAGCGCCGCGGCCCGCTCGCTCGTTTGTACTCGGCAGAGTATTCGCCCGTGGTGTCGAGCTCGCTCGCGGTCCACGTCGCGGCGCCTTCCGCAGGGCGCGCCACCTGGAAGGCAGAGCTGACGCTGCGGAATACGCCGGCCACGAGCGGAGCCACGTCCTTGGGCAGCGTCACGTCGCTGAGACGCCCACCCTTGAGGGTGAACAGGAAGGCCTTGGCCAGGTCGGCCGTCATGGCGTCGAATTGCTGCTGACTGCCGGGTACGCGGCTCTGGAACTTGCCGTTCGTGATGCTGGCGCGAAACTCCGTGCCGTCCGCGCTCACGCGAACCGGCAAGAGCTCGAGCGTCCCACTCAGATCGAAGTCGTAAAGATTGCCTTGCGACTGAAACGCCACCTTGCTGGTGGAGGTCAATGCGTATGCGTAGCGTTGCCCTTGCGCGAAGCCCGGCTCGGCGGTGCCTGGCGAGGCGTTCGCCGTCGAGGCCGTCGCGACGCCCGCGGGGGCGGACGCCGAGGTGGACTCGGCGTTCGCGTTCCCACGGCACCCCGCGAGACTCAGCAGCAATGCCGCCGAAGCAAGCGTGGGCAGCTGCTTCACCGCGGGTCCTGCGGGCTCGGGTCGTAGCACTTGCCGCTTTCGCTGCTGCAGTACAGGTACGGGCAGCAGAACGGCAGCCCTTCGCCGCACGGGTCGCCGATGTCCGAGCAGGTCACCGCCGGGCAGATCCCGTTCTTCGGGCACTCGCCGGAGCAGCACGTGATCATGACGCCGAGCTCGTCGTTCCAACCGCAGCTCTCGCCGGTGTCGGCGCACGCCGGAGGCGGCTCCGGGTTGCAGACACCCGATTCGCAGAGCAAGCCCGGGCAGCAGGGGGGGCTCGGACGCCCCTCTTCCGAACAATCCTGCCCTTGCTTCGAGCAGCAGAGATCGTCGTAACCGAAGGACTCGATTTCGCTCTTGTCCAGGTTGGCAACGCCGCCGCTCGTACCACCCGTGCCGCCGGCGCCGCCGGACCCGCCAGATCCACCGCCGCCAGCCGAGAACGGCGGATCGTCGGGCGAGCCGGGAGTCTCGGGAACGATCAGACGACTCAAGAAGGTGAACGGCACCTGGGGCTCCGAGCGACCCATGCCCGCGTTGCCGCTGGCCTTCGGCGCGTTCGAGCCGTTGCGCACGCTGAAGAGTTGTACGTTGCCGGAGCCCGAGATCAGCGGGAACCTCGCGGACCAACCCGTGAACTGGACGATCTTCTTGCGCCAGGTGCGGCTGAAGAAGAAGAACTTGATCCGGAGTCGCCCGTTGACGATGCCGGACAACACGTCGTCCAGGTTCACCTGAGCGCCGTAGTCGTACGAAAGGAAGAACTGATACGCCTGCGGCAGACCGAACGGGAAGTTCGGCTTACCGTTGATCAGCTCCGAGACCAGCTCGATATCCGAGGGGATCGGACGGGTGTCCGGCGTGGTCGCGAGCGCGAGGCCCACGCCCGCGTGGATCGGCGCGCCGATCCGCGCCAGCGTGAGACCGCCTTCGATGCCGATGCTGGCCGAGACGCCGGGAACAGAGAAGCCTGCACCCACGAACAAGGTCAGACCGGCAGATGCCCACGGCTCGACGATGGCCGAGACCTTCGCGATGTCGTCGACGATCGGCGAAGCCGCGTTCGACAGGTCGCCGCGGGTCTGCAGCAGGTTGCTCGGCAGCTGCAGGTCCACCGAGTAGCCGCCGTGAATGCCGTAGCCGGCGACGACCGCGATCTCGAGCGTCATCGGCACCGGGCCGATGAAGAATTGCGTGTTCAGAATCGTCTGCGATTCGGAACGCTTGAAGTCGACGAACGGAGCGTCGATGTGCGTCCCGCTCGCGACCGAGTTCAGGCCCTCGGCGATCTTGGTGCGGAGCGTTTCGGTGGCTTGACCCAAGCTCGCGATCGCGTCCTTGATGCCGAGAACCTCGCCGAATTCCTCGCTCTGGTAGTAATCGACGAAGCGGTTGATCGTCTGCTCGGGCTTTTCGTTCAGCGGGCAGATGCCTGCGAGCGGGAAGCCCTTGGAGACGATGTTCTCGACGCCGATCTGCTGGCACCAATCAGCCGGAAACTTGAAGTTGCCGGACTTGATGGCGTTGTACTGCTTGAGCAGAGTCTGCGCGTCTCGGAACGCCTTCTTCAGACGATCTGCCGTGTTGAGGAACCCACCGAGCGACTTCTTGCAGTCTTGCGCGACGCTGTACGCGGCGCCCGCGGAGGGATCGTCGGTGTCGAGCTTCGGGATGAAGCCGGCCAGATCGAGGATATCGACCCCCGCGACCATCAACTCGGTCTCGGCGGTGGACAGCCGGCAACGCTGGGCCTGGATACCGATGCCCGCGCGCAGGATGTCCTGATCGTAGGTCTGACCCAAGAACCCCGAGAGCTTGACGTGGGTGGTGATCCCGGCCTTCGCGTGCAGCAGGAGATCTGTTTCGCCGAACGGCAGCGCCGCCGGGTCTGCTTCGAAAATCAGCTGCGGATCGAAGCTGACTTGGATCGGGCTGCTCGAACCGCTCTCACCGTGCTTGGTCAGGTCGTTGTCCGCGGGCTCGACCTTGTCGGTGTCCTGCTGGTGAAGGCGGCACCAGCTGTGGTTGCGGCCGCCAGGGACCGCGGGATCACTGTAAGACGGAGAAGCCGTGGTGTCCGGTGGTTCGGGGAAGAACTGCGTAGGATCGACCGGGTCCGGATCGTCGAGAGTCGAATTGTCCGGGTCGAAGCTGGCCGTGATGTCGGTACCGCAGACCTCGACTTGTTCGCAGCGATTCGCGAACGGATCGACCTCGCACTGCGGGAGCCCGCAGTGAACTTCGGACTCGCACGGAGCGCTCTCGGTTCCGAAGCAGTTTTCGTCGAGCTTGATGCTGCGGCAGACGTAACCGGCACCGATCGCAGCGCAATCGGCGTCTTCGGTGCACTCGGACGCCCAATCGACGTTCGTGAGCGGGCAGGCCTCGGTTGCTTCGTCGCGCGGGCAGGTGTGGCCGGGCGCGGGCGGGTTCGCCGCCGTACCCTGGAAGACGTCCATCCCCGCCTTCGCGTAGTCATCCTGCAGCGTCGCGAGATCGCCCTCGGGCGGCAGCGGGTAGGCGCCGCCGTCCTCGGGAACGCACGGGCCGGCCGGTTGCGGGTTCTTCGGGATCGGCGGCCGCGGCGGGATCTTCACGCGGGGCGTCGGCGATAGCTCGCAGACGTACGGGAGCGCCTGAGCGCAATCGTTGTCGATCCAGCGACCGTCGCTCGAACGGAACGCGGTGCAACGCGCCGTACCCGGCTCGCCGCTGGCCCACGAGTTGAAGCGGCCGGAGACGACCGTGCCGCTCGGTCCGCCCTGCCAAAACTGATCGCCGCTATCGCTTCCGGCCTTGGCCCAGCGCCAAACGTTGGCTGCGCCTCGGCTGTTCGCGCCGATCCACGCGGAAGCGAGACCGAGCGAGCTCAGCGTGGAGCGCAGGAGCTTGTTCTGCTCGTAGGTGTCGATCCGGGCCAAAACCAGGCCCTTCGACGAGCAGGAGGTCGACGCGTTTGGCCACGACTTCGTCGGGGGCGTCGGTCCGGTGCCCTTGCCGCAGAGCCAGTAAACGTTGGCGCCGACGATGATCGGCTGACATTCCGTCGAAGGACGGCAAGCGTTGCGATTGCCGCACACGCCGGCGCCGTTGCAGGTGGCGTTCGACTGGCCGGGGCACGCGGGATCTCCGCACGGGGTGCCAGCGGGCTGGACGGTGTCGGTGCCCAGGCAGCCGCAATCACCGAGCGCGACGTTGTTCGGGTCGTTGTCGCAGCGATCGATGCAACCGGGAAACGGGTCGCTGTCGAGGTTGGCCTCGGACACACCGCAGCCGCACGAACCGGGCGCGGTCTTGTCGGGATCGAAGGGGCAACCGTCGAAGCAGTCGTAAGTGCCGTCGTCGTCCGAGTCGTCCTGGAGCTTGCAGATGCCGCAGTAACGCGCGAGGTCCTTGAGGTACTGATCCTGCTGAGCCTGGCCGCTCAAGTCGCTGCGCAGCGGCACGAGGCTGCGGCAGGTGGCCTCGGGAGGAGCGGCAGCCGGGATGATCGCGAACGGAAAGCGGTATCCGACGTCGGCCTGGGCATCGAGCTCCACGCCCTTTCCGGCGAAAAAGCCGGTGTGCTTCGGCGGCCGGTCACGCAGATAAATCGTCGAGAACGGCGAGATGATGGCGCCGTTGAAGGTGACTTCGACGAAAACGTTGTTCGTGCCGAGGAAGCCGATCAGGAGATCCGGCTCTGAACTGTCGATGGCGACGATGTTCGAGCGCAAAATGATCGTGTTGGAGACATAGAGGATGACCGGGCCGTTCGTTTGATCGAGTTGGATCGTCGCGCCGGTATCGAACTGCAGGTCGTTGATGTAGTAGGTGCCCGCTCGGAGATTCATCACCGAGTTCAGGCCGGCTCGCAGCAGCCCGTAGCGACCGGGAGCCACGTTGACGTTCTTCTCCGCGGAGTTGAGGATGACGTCCGTGGGTGTCGTGTTCGGAAACGTGACGGTCCAGGTCAGGGTCGACGCAGGATCGAAGACCGGAGCGTTGTTCCAACCGCCATCGAGCTGGACGTTGTTACCGAGCGAGCGAGACGAGGCGTAGAGCTTGCCGCGGAGGTGGACGCGGTCGCGCAGCGTGGCGGTGCCGCGACTCCAGAGCTCGTTCAGCTGCGCATCGGGCTCGGCGCGCGAACCGGTGGTGCCCATCGACACCACGGGATTCGTCGGGAGAACGTTGGAAAATGCGCCTAAAACCAGCGAATTCGAGCCCGTCAGCACCGGAGTGAAGACGGGCATGTTCTTCGGCGTGGACAGGGTGATGGTCTTAGTGAAGACCACCTCGGCGTTCGTGCTACCGACCGCAGACTGCTGCGTTTCACCGCCACAACCGGTCAGCGAGAACAGCGACGCGACGGCGATTCCGAGACACTTGACCATCGCCGACGAAAATCTATTCGAACCAGCCATCGCTGCCCTCCTTGCGCGCACCACGTTTCCCGCGCACCAATCCGCGGGCTTATAGCCGAGTGGTTTGACGAGGGTCAAGTCGCAAGATGGTTACCGTCGTCGATGACGAAGACGTCGCAAAGGTGACGACTCTTTCTATACGTACGTCTCTCATTTCGATTCGGCGTCCTAACCCTCCCAATTGAAGATGAGGTGATGTGGTAACGTCGAGCTCGATGCGCGCGCACACGCCATGGGGATACATCTTGGGAGCGATCGCAGCCGTCGCGAGTTGTGGCGGTGAAAGCGAGAGCGGCTCAGCGGTCGAGGCGACTCCGAGCGGGGGGGTGAAGCCGGACAGTGGCTCCTCTTCGAGCTCCGGCGCATCCGGGTTCGGTGCCCAGCAAGGAGGCGCGGGGGGCTCCGTGAGCTCTCCAACTGGCGGACGTTCGGCCGCCCCCGGCGGGACGCTCGGCAGCTCGGGAGTGGGCGGCGCTCCGGACACGAGTGGTGGACGGAGTGAGGGAGGAGCTCCGTCTGGCTCGACAGACGCGGGCACGACCGGCGAGCCGGGCGGCGAGGGTGGCCGTCCAGAGCCTGCGACCTCGACCGAGCTCGAGCAATACCGAGCTTGCGTCGACTATTTCGTTGCGCAGTGCTCTCGTCGCACCGCTTGCGATCCGAGCGCGCCCGAATCCGCGTGTCTTGCATCCAGCTTGCCGCGCTGCCCGGATCTGTTGTTTTCAGCGGGGTCGCGTCTCGACGTCGATATCGTCGATGGTTGCGCGAAAGCTTGGAACGACGCCGCGTGTGACGACATCAACCGCGGCATGTTCCCGGAGTGCGGTTACCCCGAGGGTGCGTTCGAAACCGGCGAGCCTTGCAGCTTCGGCTCACAGTGCGCGACCCTCGCCTGCGGTCGCTTCCAAGGCGACGGCTGCGGTGAGTGCTTGCCGATTTTGGAAGAGGGCGATGCTTGCGGGAGCTCGCAAGGCGCCTGTCCGCCCGGCACGCAATGCAGCGGCACCTGCGAAGCCACTTTGCCGTTCAACCTCCCCCCCGGCACCGCGTGCGAAGTCGTGGGCCAGTGCACGAGCGGATACGTGTGTCGCGCGGACGAGCAGGGCGGGCGCACGTGTCAGGCGCTGTTCGAAATCGGTGAAACCTGCGAGGCGAGCTGGGAATGCAGTGAGGGCTACTGCGACGCAGAGAGCAGTCGTTGCACCGTCGGCGCTGCGGTCGGTGCTCCCTGCCCTGAGGACGGCTGGGGCCGTCTTCGAAGCTGCGCCGGCAACGCGATGTGCGACACCCGATCGGATCTGCCCGTGTGCGTCGAGCGTGTCGGCGTGACCGAAGCGTGTTGGGTGCGCGCTGGCACGATCTCCTCCCAAGGCAACTGCGACGGCGAGCTCCGTTGCCTGTGCACGGACGCGGCTTGCGCGGAACGCCGGTGTCGCTTCGAGCGGAGCGCAGGCGAGGCCTGCGACGACGCCGAAGCCGCCTGCATCGCGGGCACCGAGTGTCGAGCCGGCGTTTGCGAGCCCGTCGGCACGCAGGGGTTGTTCGAAGCCGCGTGCGGCCCGTGATGTCTGCAGCGACAGGAGTTCGCATTTCTTGAGGGGATTGATGCCCCCCGCTCCTCCTCCGGCCCGAGCGCTACGCAGGCTCTGATAAACTCCGGCGGTGGCCGAGGCGCTGTATCAGCCCTTTCCGATCCCCGGTCGCGCCCGAGGCCACGTCTGGCACCACGTGCCGGAGACGCGGCGGCCGCGGCATTTTCACGCCGAGCCGGAGCTGAACCTGATTGCAGCCGGCGCCGCGTCGTTCGGCTACGGGGAAGCGACGATCGAGGTTTCGGAGGGCGACTTGCTGTGGTGGCCGCCCGGGCAGGATCACGTGCTGCTCTCCGCGACGCCGGACCTGGACCTGTACGTGATCGGCGTGACTCCGGCCTTCTCCGAGCAAGTGCTGGGCGATCGTCTTTCTGGCGCGCTGGGCGGTGCAGCGCGGCTGCGGCTGGATGCGCGCGCGCTGGCAGAGCTCCGAGCCAGCTGTGGCAGTCAAGCGAGCGTGTGCGATTCAGCGGCGCTCGAGCGACACCTGGGCGAGCTCTGGCGTGAAGCACACGCTTTGCGCGTTCGAACGGCCGATCGCCACCCGCTCACCGCACGGGCGCTGAGCTCGTTGCTCGCGCGGCCCGAGCTGAAGCGCGGCGAGCTGGCGCGGCTCATCCAAGGCAACGAGAGCGAGGTGAGCCGCCACTTTCACCGCGACCTCGGCCTGACGCTGCTCACGTACCGCACTCGCTTGCGCTTGCTGCGCTTCATTCAGCTGGTCGAGAGCGGCGGCGGGCACAACTTCATGGCGGCCGCCCTCGTCGCGGGTTTCGGCAGTTACTCGCAATGCCATCGCTCCTTCCAGCAGGCCTTCGACTGCACCCCGCGCGTCTTCTTCGAGACGGGCGTGGGCGAACGACTCAAAGAACGACTGGCCCCCTTCTGAGCCGCCTCGCCGTGTGGCTGCTCTTCCCCCACAGGATGCGAAGACGCGCCGACGCCGGCGGCTATAGGCCAGCGCATGCGGAGCTGCCCTCGCGGCGTCGGTCTTGCGATTTCCGGGCTGTTCTCGCTGCTCGCGGCGATCGGCTGCTCCAGCTCGAACGGTTCTAGCGGCAGCGGCGGCGCGCCCGGCAGCTCGGGTGCCGCAGCGACCGGCGGGGTCGTCACGAGCGGAGGGAGCGGAGTCTCGGCGGGTGCGACCGCTACCGGTGGTCTCGCCGGTCCTGCTCCCACGGGCGGTGCGAGCTCGACCGGCGGCGCCGTCAGTAGCGGCGGGTCGAGCACTGGCGGGAACGGTGTTGGCGGCAGCGTGTCGGCCGGCGGCGGCAGCAGCGGCACCGGTGGCACAGGCCCCGGCACGGGCGGAGTCACCAACGGTACAACCGGCGGCATCAGTGCTGGAGGCGCACCCGTTGGTGGAGGTGGCTCGCCGGCTGGCGGTGCAGGTCCCGAACCGTTCGCTTTCGGTGTTCCTCCAGCGGCCGCCGCGCGCTTCAAGAAGGGCATCAACCTCGGTAATCGCCTGGATGCCCCGAACGAGGGCGACTGGGGCGGAGTGATCTACGCCGAGGATTTTCCGTTCATCGCCCAGCGCGGCTTCGATCACGTGCGTATCCCTATCCGTTTCAGCGGTCACGCCCTGGCCGCCGCGCCGTACACGATCGACGCCGCGTTCTTCAGCCGCATCGACACCGTGCTCGACCAGGCCACCGCGGCAAACCTCGCCGTGATCCTGGACATGCACGCGTACGACGAGCTCACCAAGGACGTCGCGGCGCACCGCGAGCGCTTCGTCGCGCTCTGGAAACAGATCGCCGAACGCTACCAGAGCCGCCCCGACACGGTCGCGTTCGAGCTCTTCAACGAACCCTACGGCGGTCTCGATACCACCTGGAATGACGTGCTGGTCCCCGCCCTCCAGGCCGTCCGCGCCACCAACCCGCGGCGACTGGTGATCATCGACTCGGTGTTCTGGGCCGACCCGAGCAAGCTATCGCTGCTCGCGCTCCCCGACGACGCAAACCTCCTGACCTCGATCCACCTGTACGAGCCAAAGCTCTTCAGCTTTCAGGGCCAGGAATGGATGGGTGAGGCCTATCTGACGACGGGCGTGGTCTTTCCGGGTCCGCCTTCGACGCCGATAACCCCGGTTCAGGCAGCCAAGGACACCGCGTGGGCCAACGACTGGTTCACCGCCTACAACAGCCAGCCCGCGGCCACGAACCCCTCCGGCCTCGCGACGATCGCCGCGCAGATCGCGCTCATCACGAGCTACCAGCAAAGCAAGGGCCGCGCCGTCTACAACGGCGAGTGGGGACCGCAAGATGGCGGAGCCATGGACTCGCGCGTTCGCCTGGTAGCCGCCGTGCGCGCCGCGTGCGAAGCCGCGAACATCGGCTGGGCGATCTGGGAAGACCCCGAGCACATGAGCCTCTTCGACTCGCGCGCGGGCACCTGGCAAACCCCGATCATCGACGCGCTGTTGCCGCCGTAGCGACACAGCAAGTCGAAGGCGCGCCCCGCATCGCCTTGGTGTTCACTCGGCTCAAGCCTCGGTGAACGACTTCGCCACCCGCTGCAAGGCGCGCTGGGCCGCCCTCAGGTCGCGCTCGGACATCGTCGCGAGCGCGCGCTCGATGACCGACTCGACGGTCCCCGTCTTGTCGCGATCGAGCCGCCGCCCGCTCGGCGTGAGCCTCAGTAGCGAGCGGCGCCCGTCGAAGGGATGAGGTTGCCGCTCGACCAGCCTTGCCTTTTCGAGACGGCGCAGCAGCCCGGTCAGCGAGCTCGGGTGAACATGCATGAGGCGAGCGAGCTCGCCTGCGGAAGTGGCGCTTCCGTGGCCGATCAAGCGCAGCACCAGGCGCTGCGGCCCGGTGATGCCGAGCCTCGAATGCATGCGCTTGGAGGTCGACTCGAGGCCGTGAGCTATCGCCCACAGAAGCTGCATGAACGCCAGCGCGCGTCCAGGGAGCATCGACTCAGTCGGGTGGCCTCCGCTCGAAGGGCTCATCGCCGCACTGTATCCATGGTCCAGCAAGGCTCGCAAGCCTTCGCAGTTGCAGCTGCAACTATCTCCGCGCCAACACCTGGCCGAGTGGTCTCAGACGTGCAATAGTTATCGTTGCACCTGCAACTTTACGTACTGCTCTGCGCACGGAGGTTACAGATGACGAACGTCGGAGCCAGGCTCGAGCTGAGGTTGTCCGGGGCCACGGGTGAACGCGCCTGCGATTGGCGGGCCTACGCCTTGCTTCGGGACAACGTCCAGCACTACGCGGAACAAGGTCGCCCCAGCGAGCGCTTCTTCGCGCTCCATTCTCTCGAAAAGGCGGTGGATGGCGGGGCGGTGGTCATCGACGCGGCGCGCCTGCGGGGTGAGGTTCTCCGGGCCCTGAGTGTTCTCCGCGGACGTTCGCTGCAGGATGCCGCGATCAGCGTCAGAACGCGCGCCAAGCTCACGGGCGGCATGGTGGGCTCACTGCGCGGCACCGTCAGAGCCCGTCTCATGGGATGGGAGCCCGCGCTCGCGGGCCCGGCACAAGCGTCAATCACCTCGTGCGCGTCAGCCTTCGTGTCCAGCGTGCTCGCGTTGACGGGAACAGCCGTAGATGGTGACCTGCTCACGGTCCGAGTCGTAGAAGTGGGGCGCGACACAGAAGCGCCCCACGCAACAGCGGCCGCGCCGCAACGTCCCGCGGCGCGCGCCGGGCCGTTAGCCGCATCGACGGCCACGTAGCGAAGAGAGCGCGCCAGCTCCGCGGCGCTCCGAATCGTGTTAACCCGCGGTCTCTGCAGGTTGAAGCGCGCATGGCCAAGAAGAACGAGCGAAAGGCAATCGAGTGGGTGGGCGGCGTGGGCTCGTTGCCGGGCTACGTGACCGGTGAAGGGGAGCCGTATCGCCCCGAGGCGCTGTTCTGGATGGCCGCCGACGGCGCGGTGCTCGGTCATACCGTGGGCACGCCCGGCGAGCTCTTGGGGCTTGCCTGCGAGAGTCTGCGCAACACCATGGCGGAGCCGATGCTCGGCCCGCCGCACGCGCCCGACCGCGTACGTGTCGCGTCGCCCGAGCTCGCCGAAGCGCTGCGAGCGGGTCATCCGAAGCTCGACGTCGTGTGTGCGCCCACGCCAGAGCTGGACGCTGTGTTCGAAGTGATGCGTGAACGACTGGAGAGAGACCCGCCGGGATGGTCCTATCTGTCGCCGGAGGTAGGCCCGGAAGCGGTGGCGGCGTTCTTCCACGCTGCCGCGGTCATCTATCGGGCCCAACCGTGGAAGGTCGTGCCAAGCGACATGAGCGTCTTCTCCGTCAGCATCGAGAAGCTCGGCGTCCGCGAGGCCGCGCTTTCGATCACGGGGCAGATGGGAGAGAACCTGGGCCTGGTGCTGTTTCCCGGCTTCGACGAGTTCGAGGCCTACGTCGATGCGGCCGATGCCATCGAGCTCGGCAAAGTTCCGAAGGTGCCGGCGTATCTCGCGCTCAACTTCGAGGACGGCCGCGAGCTCGACCAAGAGCTGCAGAAGGAGATCGCTGAACATCGCTGGGAGGTCGAAAGCGCCGAGGCATATCCGCTCCTTTCCGCGGTGAACGAAGATCTCATCGAACGGCCACCGGTAACGCGGGAACTCACGGTAGCGGAGGCCATTGCGCTCGCGCTGCCTCGGGTGCTCGAGGACAAGGACGCGCTGTTCGCGGCGTGGAGCGGCGGCGAGCCCGTCGAACGCACGCTCGTCGTCGAGACCCACTCGGGCGAGGTAGAAGTGCGTCTCCGCGCACCGCACCCGCTGACGCGACCCGAATACGAGCTGCCCGAGGACGTGTTCGCGGAGCTCGCCGAGCTCGCCGAGGACGGTGAAGTGATCGAGCCCGAGGCGCGCGAAATGCTCGAACAGGAGCTGATGCGCCGCTTCGCCGCCTCACCGGAGGCAAACGCGCTGACCGACGTCGGGGCCTGTCAGTTCGTGATGGATTTCGCGGCCGAGTACTTCAACGCGACGATCCCGACGCTCGACTCGAGCCAGCTGCAGGAGATCGTGTTCGACATCATTCCGCGGAAGGTGAGCATCGACGCGTCTTCGGCGGCCTCCATCATCGGGGAACTTCGCGATTTCTATCGGTTCCTCGAGCGCGAGTTCGAGCTCGAGCAGGCCGATGCCTGTTTGCGCGTGCTGGGCGGCGACGCGGTGAAAGAGCTGGCGGCTGCGCTTTCCGACCCGAGTAAGTTCGGGATGGCGAAGACATTGATGATGAAGGGTCGCGAGGCAGGCTTCGACATGAGCTCGAAGGCGGGGGTCGAATCGTGGATGAGAGTCCTTCAGTCGCAACCCCTTCCCGATTCGTTTCGCTTGCCGTCACCCGGTCCTGAACAGCGACGCCCGGTCGACCAGGCCGCGGCGCGGGCCAAGAAGAACGCGCGCAAGGCCGCCCGCAAGGCACGCAAGAAGAACCGGTAGGGGATCACCGACGCGCGGTTGGCGTTGGCTCCGCCGCCGTCGCCGCTTCCACCGCAGAGCGAGCGCCGCGGAAATAGTCGCTCGGAGAGCAGCCGAGCGCCCGCTGAAACGCGCGGTGAAACTGGGCATAGCTACCGAAATCCGCCCCGAACGCCGCCGCGCTCAGGCTGGCGCCCTCGTCCACCAGCCGCACGAAGCGCATCAACCGCAAGCGCGCGCGGAACTCCACCAGGGTG
>JAICQO010000095.1 GCA_025937835.1 Polyangiaceae bacterium | reverse complement strand
GGCGGCCACGGCCGGCTTCGGCGGCGGCAACTTCGCCTCGAGCATGGCGAACATTTCCTACTTCTTCCCCGATAAAAACAAGGGCTTCGCGCTCGGGTTGAACGCGGCGGGCGGCAACATCGGCGTGAGCACCGTGCAGCTCCTGGTCCCGATCGTCGTCGGTTACACGCTGCTCCCCGGCAGCGGCGGCACGATTCATCTCGAGAATGCGGGTTTGATCTGGCTGCCGCTGATCCTGGTCTCGGTGATCGGCGCCTGGTTCGGAATGGACAACCTGAGCTCGGCCAAGGCCAACCTGCGCGATCAATTCGCGGTCGTGGGGCGCGGGCACACCTGGCTCTTGTCGATCCTCTACATAGGTAGCTTCGGCTCGTTCGTCGGCTTCTCGGCGGCGCTGCCGCTATTGCTGAAGACCCAGTTTCCCGAGGTGACGACGAACCTCGCGTTCCTCGGCGCGCTGGTCGGCTCGGTCGCCCGCCCGCTCGGTGGAAAGCTCGCCGATCGATTCGGCGGTCCCGCGCTCACCTTCGCGGCCTTCATCGCGATGACGGCCGTCGCGGGTGCGCTGCTGGTCGCCGTCGAAAAGCACAGCCTGGTACTTTTCCTGGGTACGTTCCTGCTTCTGTTCACGACCACGGGCATCGGCAACGGCTCGACGTTCCGGATGATTCCGGCAACTTTCCGAGAGTTTCACGCGCGGCGCGCCGCCCCCGACGCGGCCTCGCAGAGCGCTGCTCTCGCAACGGCTCGTCGCGAAACCGCCGCGGTGATCGGGTTGATCTCCGCGATCGGCGCGCTCGGCGGCTACTTCGTACCGCGCGGGCTCGGTGCGTCGATCAAAGCCACGGGTGGCCCCGGCATGGCGCTCGCGTACTTCCTCGCGTTCTACGTGGTGTGTCTGAGTCTCACCTGGTGGTGCTACCTGCGTCGTTCTTCCGCCGAGGGCGCGCGTCCCAGTCTGGCGCGCGTCGAAGCCTGATCCGACTGCTCAAACATTTCTGCCACGGGCGCGGGACTAGGCTCGCGCTCTTTACCTGGAATGAGGTCCGTGTTCGAATGACGACGGTGCTGCGATGAAACCACTCGTTCACTGGGGAGGAAAGCACCGCATTCTCATCGTGGATGACGAACCCGACATCCAAACGGTGACCAAGCTCAGCCTCAAGGGGCTGACTCGGAAATGCGGTCCGATCGAGTTCCTTTACGCATCCAGCGCGCGCGAGGCGCTGAAGCTGCTCGAGCAATACCCCGATATCGGGGTGATTCTGCTGGATGTCGTGATGGAAACGGACACGGCCGGGCTCGACCTGTGCGCGGCGATCCGCGGTGAGCTCGGCAACCCGATGGTCCGCATCTTGTTGCGGACGGGGCAGCCGGGCATCGCGCCCGAGCAACACACGATCGACACGTACGACATCGACGGCTACCTCGCGAAGACGGAGACGTCGTCGGCGCGGCTGTATACGGCCGTGCGCTGCGCGCTGAAGTCGTTTCAGGAGCTTTTGACGTTGGAGCGGCACCGCGCCTACCTGAGCGCGGTCCACGACTGCGCCGTGGTGCTGAACGCCGATCTCGGCGTCGAGTTCATGCTGCGGCTCGTGCTCGAGACCGTGATGTCGATCTCGCGCGCACCGCTGGTGGTGCTCGACATGGAGACGTTCGACCTCGGGCTCGGTCCGCGGCGCATCAGCATGCACCTCACGTCGGACGCGAGCGGCGCCGACACGGCGCAAGCGGTCGAGGCCGCGCGCTCGCGCGTTCACCAGGCCAACTCGAGCTCGCGCGTGAACGGCGCGACCCTGCTCGACAACGGCTTCTTGATCCCGTTGATCGTGCACCGGGAGCTCGGGCACGGCTGGATCTACGTCGACGGCGCGGTGCCCGACGACCTGGCCAGAAAGACGCTGACCTTGCTCGCCGGACACGCGCAAAACGCCATTTACGCCTCGATCGCCGTGGCCGGCTCGAGAGATCGCAAGACGACGGTTTTCGAAGAACTCAGCATCTGACCCGAAAGGGAAAGAGAGTTCAGGGCGGGACAGGATGAGGACAGAGGGCCGTTCTACGTTCGCGGAGCTAGAGTGATCAGTCTCGGTTTACATCGCGCGCGGATTCTGGGCTCGCTCAGCGAGAGCGAAGTCGAGAGCCTCGCCATTCTGGGAGAAGAACGCACGCTCGCGCGCGGCGAGCCCGTGTTTCGCGATCACGAGGCGGCGGACAGCCTGTACATCGTGCTCGACGGCCGCGTGCAGATGTCGCTGCGCGAAAAGGGCAAGCGCGTCGATCTGGGCTCGCGCGACGGGGGCGACCATTTCGCGCGCGTGGCGCTGAGCGAGGGTCAGCTCGTGTACACGCAGGCGACGGCGGCGACGCCGGCCAAGGTGTTCGTGTTGTCGAGCCTCGGCTGCGCGGCGCTGCTCGCGCGCATGCAGGCCGCCCGCGCCTTCGTGCCGAACATCACGCCGATGCCGCAGCGCCAGGTGCCCGAGGTGATCGAGGTCGAGCAGACCGCGCCGCCGGCTTCGACGGACGAAGAGCGGATCCGCTCGCTTTCGAGCGTGGTGGCGGGCGTCGCGCACGAAATCAACACGCCGCTCGGCGTGATCGAGAACGCCGCGAGCTTCGTCAGCGAGCAGCTCTCGGCGGCTGCGCTGGTCTTGGTCTCGGATCAGCCCGAGGTGCAAGAGATGATGCGGGACGTCGCCGAGGCCTGTCACCTGATCCAGAAGAACGTCGCGCACGCGGCGCGCCTCGTGCAATCGTTCAAGAAGCTCAGCGTGGGGCAGCTCGCCGAGCCGCGCACCAAGGTCGACCTGCTGCGGGCGGTCAACGAGACGCTCAACATCTTCCGCGCCAAGACGCTGTCTGCGCTGCCGCCGGGGCCGAGCTACCACGGCCCGCGCGGGCAATCCGGGCAGCACCGGCTGCTGCTCGCGACGTCACGGCTCGACATCGTCGTGCACTGCGAGCTCGAGACCGAGGCCGAGCGCACCTGGGACGGCTTTCCGGGGCTCTTGTCGCGCGTGATCTTGAACCTGCTCACCAACATCGATCGCTACGCTTATACCGAGCACGAGCCCGGAAAGGTAGAGATCACCCTGTCGCGCAAGGACGTCGGGGGCGGGCCCGGCTTTCTGCTGCGCGTACGAGATTTCGGTAGGGGCATCGCCCCGGCGGATCTGCCGCACATCTTCGACCCGTTCTTCACAACCGGGCGCGATCGCGGCGGGACCGGGCTCGGGTTGGCGATGGTGCACAACCTGGTGAGCCAGGCGTTCGGCGGCACGATCCGCGCGCTCTCCACGCTCGGCGAAGGCACGACCTTCGAGCTCGAGTTCCCGGAGCAGGCCAAGGATCACACGCCGGAGGTCGCGACGTCGCTCGAACCACGTTCCAACCGGCTGCGCACCGGAGGGTTGCCATGAGTCAGGCCGTGTCACCGACGATGCCGTCACCCGGGCGCGCGCCCGTCCCATCCGCCGCGCCGGACTCCGGTACCGAGCCCACGGTTCCGACGCTCGACCACGCGGGGCTGATGGAGGACCTGACCGAGACGCCGCGCTACGTGATGCCCGAGCACGAAGCGTCCGTTCCCCAGGTCGGCAAGCTGTCGTGTTCGTTCTGTGGCGTGGGCGACGGCGCGACGCTGGAGCGCGTGCCTGAGTTGCAAGAAGAAGAAAAGGCGCAGTTTTCTCCGGAAAAATCCCTGACCTTCACGCTCGATTTCGGGGGCGAGCCGCGCAGCTTCGAGGCCCGCATGACGAGCCCCGGCGTGGTGCGAGTCAACACGGTGGTGCCGCTGGTCGGGCCCGGCGCGCTGGTGCGCGGAGAGCTCTCGAGCGGCGGCGTCAAGCTCCCATTCGCGGGGCGCGAGGTGGAGCGCATTCGTCACAGCGACGGCATGCTCCAGGCGCACGTGTTCAAGCGCTTCAGCGGCAGCCTCAGCGTGTTCCGCGAGGAGCTCAACCAGCCGAGCCCCACCACCGGCTGCATCAAGCTGCGGCACTCGATGATGCGGCAGCGGCCCGCGTATCCGATCCACATCAGCCCGAGCGTGCTCGACCCGAACACCGGCCGGCGCAAGCCCATCAGCTACGCCGAGGCGATCGCAATGCTCGCCGAGCTGTTGCTCGAGCACCGACTGCCCGAGGCGCGAACGCTGCTCTACGCGAGCGGCCAGTGCGACTACTTCGCGGTGTTCGCGGTTCAGGAAGTGTTCCGGATGCTCGGCGTGCGCAACCTGACCGGCAACGCCGAGCATTGCCTGAACGCCGGCGCCGTGCACAACGAGATGCTGACCGGGCAAGAGGGCCCGTGGGTCACGATCCAGCACGCGGTCAACGGACCCGGGCGCTTCTACGTGTTCAACGGCTGGAACGGGCTGATCGCGCACCCACCGGTGTTCCGCCAGCTGCTGTCGAGGCAGGGGCTCGATTGCTACCTGATCGAGGTGATGGTCACGGAGTCTGCCAAGGCCATCGCCGAGGTGCTCGACAAGGAGCGGATCCTGCTGATCCGTCCGAAGTCGGATCCGCATCTGGCGCTCGCGATCGCTCACGAGGTGCTGCTCCGTTATCCGGAGGCGGTATCGAAGCAGTTCATCGATCGCTTCGGCGACGCGGAGAAGTTCGAATCCTATGCGGCGCTCGCGCGCTCCGAGCGCTTTGCGCCGGAGCGTGTCGCAGAGCGCATCGCGCCCGAGCCGGAGTACGTGGAGCGGCTCTTGAAAGGCATCCGGCGCATCGCGCTCAAGGTCGCGCAGCGCGGCGTGGTGCCGATCAACATTCCGTCGGTCGGGCTGTCGCAGACGAGCGGCGCCGTGGCCCATTGCCTGTGGGGCAGCCTGTTCGGGATGCTCGGAAAATACGGGCTGGATTCGCACGGCGAGCTGCTCGGCGGCACGTTGCGCCTGCCCGGGCAGATCAACGCCGAATCCGAGGTTCAGGGCCTGTCGCGCAAGTATTTCATGGGTCGCGTTCCGATGTCGGAAGCTCGGGACGCGGCCGTGCGCATGGGTCTACCGCCCGACGCCTACGCGAAGGTGCTGGAGGATCCAGGTCGCGCGGCGCTCGACTACTCCGAGCCGACGCCGGGCGTGCGCGAGCTGTTCGTGTGCATGGGCACGCAGTTCGAAGCCAACATGATGTCGCGCAAGCGCTGGATCGACAAACTGCTCGAGCCGGAGAACACGCTGGTGGTGATCGATCCGCTGCCCGACAGCTGGACCGAGAAGCACGCGAAGCTGATCATCCCCTCGCCGCCGCACCCCGCGACCACCAAGCTGTACCAGAACGGCGAGTGGAAGCTGACGCTGTCCGTTCCGCAGAAAAAGGCGGCGCCCGAGACACGCTCGGATGCGACCATCCTGTACGACGTGATGGCGGAGATCACTTCGCGGCTCGACGACGGCGACACGGCCGAGAAGCACCCGGACCTCGCGCGGCACCACCGCTCGGGCTACCTCCGACAGCGGTTTTCGGCGCCCGAACGCGGCGGAAAGCTGACGCGCTTCGACGGCGAGGTGAGCCGCGCCGAGCTGTGGAAACGCGTGATGGCGTACATGGACGGCGGCTCGGGCCCGCTGTATTGCCGGCCGGAGCACGCGGACGGCCGCGCCATCGAGTGGACGGAGCTCGTCGAGCGCGGCTCGGTCTACTACGGCGGCGTCGGCGTCAATCGCTACCGGCTCGACTACGAAGATCCAGCGGCGCAGCCGTACGGGGACGTGTTCCGGAGGCCGGTGCGGTTCCGGTTCTTCACGCCCACCGATGCGGATCTGGAGATCCCGACCGGCACGCTTTTCAACAGCGGCCGCTCGCCGCTCTCCGACGAGAAGAAGAAGATCGGGTTTGCGATCCAGACCTTCAACTCGGGCAAGGCCACGCCGATCGTCGGCATGCCCGACGAGAACCCGCTGTTCTTGTCGCCGTCGATGGCGCAAAAGCACGGCATCAAGGACGGCGAGCGAGTGCGAGTCTCGAACCCCGACAACGGCGCGAGCATGACCTTTCCGGCCGTGGTGAGCGATCGCGTCAAGGGCGACGTGATCTACGCGAGCTTCCACAAATCCAAGGCGCAGATGGAAGGCACGCAGTACATCAACGAGCTCACGTCCCACGTGGGGCGCTGCGCGTACACGGCACAAACCAGCTTGAAGGCGACTCGAGTGAACGTGGAGCGCGTGGTGCAGGAAATCCCGATCGTGAACGGCACTCCCGGCGTGGTGCGGGCGCGCGCGCGCCTGAACACGACGCTGATCGATCCCAAGGTGGATCTGCCGATCTGGACCGGGCGCGACACGCCGCTGTACGTGACCGAGATCCTTCAGGACACGCACAACGTCTACACCTACCGCTTGCAGGGCGACCCGTTGTGCCGGTTCGTGTACTGGCCCGGTCAGTTCTGCACGATCGTGCTCGAGATCGGCGGCAAGAAGGTGGTGCGCTCGTACTCGATCTCGTCCACGCCGACGCGCCCGTTCGTGCTCGAGCTCACGATCAAGCGCGTGCCCGGCGGGCTGGTGTCGAACTGGCTCGCCGACAACTTGAAGGTCGGCGACAAGCTCGAGATCTCGGGGCCAAAGGGCAAGTTCCACCTGATCCCCGGCAAGATCCCGGACAAGATTTTGTTCCTCGCGGCGGGCAGCGGCATCACCCCGCTGATGAGCATGACGCGTTGGCTCTGCGACCTGTCGGCGGACGTCGACATGAAGTTCTTCAACTCGATCCAGACACCCGACGACATCGTCTTTCATCACGAGCTCGACATGCTGTCGGCCCGCTACCGCACCTTCGATCCGGTGCTGATCACGACCTCGCGCTCGAGCGGCAAGGCCTGGACCGGCCTGCGCGGCCGGATCAACCGCCCCATGCTCGAAATGGTAGCGCCCGATCTGCACGAGCGACACGTCTACATGTGCGGCCCCGAGGGCTTCATGGATGCGTCGCGCGTGCTCTTGACGGAGATGGGCTTCGACCTCGCGAACCTGCACGCCGAGAGCTTCGCCGCCGCCCGCAGCCACAGCGACGAGAGCGTGCCGGTCAATGACGCCGAGCCCACCGCCGATCAAGTCACGATCGAGCTTGCCAAAACCGGCCGGCGCATCACCGGCAGCAAGCGCCAATCACTCCTCGAAATAGCCGAGTCGCACAACGTCGAGCTCGACTACGGCTGCCGCGTCGGCAACTGCGGCGATTGCCGTCTCAAGGTGTTGAGCGGCGAGGTGAACCCCGGCGGCGGCCACCTCGATGCGGAAGACAAGCGCGCTGGCTACGTCCTCTCGTGCGTGGCACGGCCGAAGGGCGACTGCGTGATTGACGCCTGAGAAGCCGCTACGAGCGAGCGCGGGGGAGTGGGAGGTCGTAGGAGACGATTAGCTCGCGGAGACGCTTTCTCGGTATGCCAAGCAGCTCGGCGGCGCGGCGCTGGTTGCCGCCGCATTCCGAGAGGGTGTCGACCACGCGGTGGCGCGAAGGGTTGGAGACGCGGCGAGAGAGCTTCGTGGTCTCTTCGACAGGGCGCTCGGTAGGCTCCTCGGTGCCCGCGGGGTCGCTGCTTGCGTCGTCGTTCAGGAAAAGCTCGTCGGGCGTGATCAGTTGGTGATCGCTCAGCACGAGCGCTCGGTGCAGCGTGTTCCCGAGCTCTCGCACGTTGCCGGGCCAGGGGTGCGCGAGCAGACACGCGACCGCTTCGGGGGACAGGCTAGGCACTCGCTCGAGCCCCTCGACCGCGGAAAACCGGGCGAGCATCGAGCGCGACAGCGGCAGGATGTCCTCTCGGCGGGCGCGGAGCGGAGGTAAGCGTAACTCGAAGCCCTTGAGACGATACAGGAGATCGGCGCGGAAGCGCTGCTCTGCGACGGCGCGCACGAGATCGACGTTCGTGGCTGCCACGAAGCGGACGTTGACGCGTTGGGGCCGGCTCGAACCGACGACCTGCATCTCACCGTTGTCCAGCAAGCGGAGCAATTTGGCCTGTACCCCGAGTGGCACTTCGGCGATCTCGTCGAGGAACACGGTGCCCCCCTCCGCGGCCTCGAGCAGCCCCTTCTGCGAGCGCGTGGCGCCCGTGAACGCGCCGCGCTCGTAACCAAAGAGCTGGGATTCGAGCAGGGCCTCGGGTAACGCCGCGCAGTTGATCGCCTGGAACGGCCCCCGCGCCCTCGGCGAGTGGGCATGGACCCAGCGCGCCAGCATGTCCTTGCCGGCGCCGGTCTCACCCGTGATGAGCAGAGAGATCTGACTGCGCGCGGCGCGCTCGGCGTAGCGGTAGAGCTCTCGCATCGCCGGTGATTCGGCGGCCACGTTGGAGTCTGTCTCCGACGAGAGCGCCGGACGCAGCACGCGGGCGCATTGCGCCTCCAGCTCCAAGGCCGTGCGCCCGTTATCCGGGTAACACGCGATGCCGCAGCGCACGGTCGAACCCCGTGCTGCCATCGTCTCGTAAAGCAACGCGAGGAGCTGTCGCGCTTCTTCGTGCGGGGTCTGTGCGAACAGCACCGCGTATTCGTCTGCGGCATAGACCGACAGCGTATCGAATGGTCGCAGCACCTCGGACGCCGTGTGACAGACCGCTGCCATAGGGGTCGGGGAGAGAACCTGCAGCCTCGCCAACGAAAAGCGCCTCGCCGGATCCACCGCGGCTCGCGCCAACTCCTCGTCGAGCCGAATCCTCAAGAACCCGTAAGAGATGGCGCGTCGCGAAGGCGGTGCGGGCGACGTGGCCTGGATCACCAACAGGCAGCTACCGATTCCGACCGCCTCCCCCCACGGCAAGGCATGGCGTCGCCCCGGCTGCAGGCGCTCACCGCGCAGGTAAGTGCCGTTGGTACTCCCGAGATCTTCGACCGAGCAACCGTCTTCGACGCTGATGCGAACGTGTTCGGACGACATCAGGCCGTCGTCTACCCAGACTTCGGTGCCGGGACGGCGGCCGACGATGAAGCTCCCCTGCGCCGGCAACTCGTAGGTCGTGAACAACCCCGGTCCAAGCACGACCAGGAACGGTTTTGGGTTTGCGCCGGGCTGCGCCGTCGCTGTCAAGGTGCTGCGCGCTTGCATCGTCACACCCGAGGACTCAATTCCCTTCCATCACACATCGAAACCCGATCCACTCGGCTCCGGCATCGCCCGCGAATTGGCGGCGCACGGCGGACCGCGTCGTCCACGCGGGTGACAGCCAATCGCCGCCACGCACCTCGGCGCGGTCGCTCGTCCACTCTGCCGCGTTGCCCGCCAACCCCAGGACACCCTCCGGGGTTTCGTCCTGAAATGGCTCCTGAACCGAGAGCGGGGCGGCCGCTCCATCGGCACACGCCGCACCGGGAGCGCGCGCCGCGAACGCTCGATGACAGCCGAACAAGGCGTTGCCCCAGGGATAGCGGCGCCGCGTGCTACCCCGAGCGGCCCACTCCCACTCCGCTGACGTCGGCAACCGCGCTCCTTGCACCTGACAGAACGCCTCTGCCGCGGGGCGCGAGACCCAGACCGCGGGTCGTTCGGCGAAACCGGCACGCACGCGCGGAGTTCCCTGAGCTAGCTCGAACCCGGAGGCCCCCTGCGAGTTCTTCGAGAGCGCGACCAGCGGCCCGAGGGCGTCCGCGATCCACGTGCCGTCGGAACGAGATAGCAACTTCAATTCCGGTAGCCCCGACAACCACTCGTAGAGCTGTCGATTGGTTACCTCGTGGCGCAGGACGCGGACATTTCGGATCTGTACGGCCGTTTCGGGCGTCTCGCGTTCGAGGGCTGCAGGGGCGCAGCTCGTTTCGCCGTCACTCTGGCACTCTTCGAGCGCTGCCCGCACCGCTTCGGGCGTGCTGCCGATCAGCGCTGCTCCTCCGGGAACGGAGCGCCACTCGAGGGCTGGCAACGCCGAGCGGCGCGCAAACCGAAGCGGCGCCGAGCCAGCGCCGCTCGCGACGCCCGCCGCGCCGGGGTCCGGTCCCCGTAACGCGAGGAACGCCGACAGCCCGGCACCCGAGAGCAGGACACCCGCGATCGCGAACATCGGGAGGGACCGACGCGGCGGCTCGACGAGCGTCGGCGCGGGGGCGGCGGCAGCTGGGCTCCCGGCGTAAATCGGCTCGAGGGGCGCGGTCGCACCCGCCGTGGGTGCTGCCCGGGGAGGCGCTCTGGTGAGCATCTCCGTGGACGAGCGCCGCGGCGCCTCGAGTGTCGCGTCCGGGCTCGCGACGAACCCGAGCAGCTCGAGAAAGCTCGTGACGCTCGTCGGGCGCTGCGCCGCGTCCAGCGTCAGGGCCTGGTGCACCGCGCGAACCACCCTTCTGGGAGTCTCCGGAGCGACCTGATCGAGCGGTTGCAGCTGGCCATTGATCACGCTGGCGATCACCTCGACCGCGGTCGTCCCGCGAAACGG
The DNA here is from genome assembly GCA_025937835.1 of Polyangiaceae bacterium. GTDB lineage: Bacteria > Myxococcota_A > Polyangia > Polyangiales > Polyangiaceae > PMG-095. Next base: position 13,200 of record JAICQO010000095.1, on the reverse strand, counting down.
CAAGCTCCCTGCGAAGCACTCGTAGATCACGACACCGAGCGCCCAGACGTCCGAACGCTCGTCGACCCGCTTCGCGTCGTTCATCTGCTCCGGCGCCATGTACCCGACCGTTCCCGCCATCGAGCCCGTGCGCGTCAGGCTCGGCCCTTCCGCCCGTGCGATGCCGAAGTCCACGAGCTTCGGCACGAGCTCGCCGCGCGCCCCGGTGTGCAGGAAGATGTTCGACGGCTTGATGTCGCGATGCACGACCCCGGTGTCGTGCGCGAGCTGCAGCGCCTGGGCGATCGGCGTCAAGATCGCCGACGTCGCGGCGAAGGTCAGCCGTCCCTCGCGTGCGATCCGCTGATCGAGCGACTCCCCGCCGAGCAACTCCATCACCAGGAATGCCCCGAAGTCCTGATCGACGGCCACATCCAACACGTCCACGACGTTCGGGTGCCGGATCGCGGCCGCCGCCCGCGCCTCCCTCACGAGCCGCGCCCGCGCTTGCCCATCCCGCGGATCCGCCGCCAATACCTTCACCGCCACCCGACGCCCGGTCATCCCGTTCACGGCTTCGTAGACGGTCCCCATGCCGCCGGCGCCCAACTTTCGCTTCAGCTCGTACTTGCCGCCGAGCGTCGAACCGACGAGGGCTTCGGAGTCGGGCGAAAGCATGGGGTGTCATTGATCACGCTGGAGGGCTCATGTTTGCGACCCGCTACTCGCAGCTCAAGGTGTCAACGACGTACGGGACGTCTAGTTCCGATGCACCCTTGTTGCGAGCAACGAAGGTGTACTCGCGATATCCGGGTTCAGCAGACTCGAACAGCTTTTCCGCCCAGTTGCCGCCCACATCGACGAGACCTCGGGAGGTTGCCCCGTCGAAGACCTCGAACTCGGCGTTTTCAGAAGCTCGCCGTACTACGAAGTTGAGCTTGCTATGTTCACTCCCGGCACAGTCGAAGGTCATCATCGCTTCGGCGCCGGGCGCCAGTGGCGGGGGATGAAGCGCGGCTTCTCCTTGGTTCGTCCCACGAAGGTTGTCGACGAACCATTCCCCGGCGACCTGTGCAGGGACGAATCCGCTGTCGAAGTCCACGAAGTCGACGTAGTTGTCGGTCTCGACCGCGTTGGGGGCGACGTTCTTGCACGCGAATGTGTCGAGCAAATAGGGGACCCTAATGGCGGCCGTCCCTGTATTCTTGGCCGTCAACTGGAAGACATGCGAGCCGGCGGGCACGTTGACGACCTGTTGGGCCCAGTTGCCACCAACGTGGATAAGTCCACGGGACTGCTCCCCGTCGAAGAGCTCCAATGTCGTGTTCTCGGACAGTCTCCGAACCACGAAACTGAACTGCGTAACGTCGTTGCCCGCGCAGTCGAAGGTCAACGAGGCCTCGGCTCCTGGTGCTAGCGGCGGGGGATGAACGCCGGCCTCTCCCTGGTTCGCTCCAGTCACGCTGTCGACGTACCACTCTCCGCCAACTTGTTCTGGAACGAAACCCTGATCGAAATCGACGAAATCTACGAACTCGTCTGAGTCCGTGGTCTTCGTTGGGGCGTTCTTACAGGCGAAGGTATCCAGTATATAAGGGACGTCAATTTCCGAGGTTCCGGTGTTCTTCGCTACGAACCTGAACGAGTGCGAGCCCGCTGAAACGTTGATGACGTGGCCGGCCCAGTTGCCACCGACATCGATGAATCCACGTGACTCTTCTCCGTCGAAGAGCTCCAGCGAAGCGTTCTCGCTCAACCTACGCACCACGAAGCTGAATTGAGTGGTTTCGGCGCCCGAGCAATCGAAGGTGGCCTCCTCGTGTTGTCCAGGCCCCAAGGGCGGCGGGTGCAGGCCGGCTTCCCCTTGGTTCGCGCCGCGCATGTTGTCTACGTACCACGTGCCGCCGACCTGATCCGGGACGAACGCCTGATCGAAATCGACGAAGTCGACGTACTCCTCGGTCACGGCTGTCGATGGGGGGGCGTCTTTGCACGAGAAGGTGTCGACGACGTAGGGCACCTTAATTTCATCCGTGCTCGTGTTCCTGGCGACCAGCCGATACGTGTGCAAGCCGCGCGGAACATTGATGACGTGTGCCATCCAGTTTCCGCCAACGTGAATAAAACCTCGAGACTCATCGCCGTCGTAGAGCTCCAGCGTCGTGCTCTCGGATAGTCGGCGGACGACGAAACCGAGCTGCGTATGCTCTCTCCCTCCACAATCGAAAGTCATTGACTTGCTGGCGCCTGGGCCCAGTGCGGGAGGATGGACCGCGCTTTCGCCTTGATGCGTGCCCACAGCGTTGTCCACGAACCACTCGTCGCCTGGATCGAATGCGTCGTCCGCGTATGTCGGCAACCCCCAGGAATAGACGACCGGGTCTACCTCGGATCCCGTGCCACCCGCTGGGCGCGCGCCCCCGTCACCGCCTGGATCCTTACCTCCCGTAGGGCTCCTCCCACCAGGTCCGGGATCCTTTCCTCCCGTCGCAGATCGCCCCCCGCTCGAGGTGCCTCCGCCGTCTCGAGCGCTCGCACCGCTATCGGCTCCGCCGGGGCTATCGACGCCGATGGTGTCCGTTGCACCCCCTTCGCTCCCTGTCCAGAGCACTGAGTCTTCGCACTTTCCGCGATTCGACGGATCGTCGCAATCCGCGCAGCCGGTACCGCCGAGGATGGCGAAGGCGAGCACGGAACGGGTGAGGCCAGGAAGACGAAAGCTGGATGGATTCATGGGTACCGATTGCTTGCGAGGAAGAAGAAGGGTGAAACGCCGGGACTGGGCGGGTGAGAAGGCGAGCTAACTCCGCCTTCGACCGATCCCGTACCAACGGAGGACGACCAGGCCGAAGGTGTTGAGGACCAGTTTTTGGTCCGGGAAGGCGAGCTGGGTGCGGGCGTCGATGGCGAGCGTGAACCCGCCTGGGGCTTGGTAAACTTCAACCCCGAGGGTGGCTTCGCCGCCGACGGAGGTGAGCGTCTCCTCGTCGGGGTCGTCGGCCTTCTCGTTCGGGGGCTTCAGGGGGCCGTTGTGGCTAAGGCCGTAGTAGCCGAGGCCAGCCGCCAGCTTGACGTGCTCGAGCAGGTGGACCTGCGGACCGAACGCGATGCCGAAGATGCCGATGTTGGTGTCGCCTTCCTTGTGGCCCATGCCGCCGAGCTCGAGCGCGAGGCTCAGGGTGCGGTTGATCGAGTAACCGGCGCCGAGGTTGATGGCGAAGCCGCCGTAGCCCATGACCTTGTCCTGCATTCGGCCGCCGCCGAGGCCGAAGCCGAAGTAAAGGGCCTCGCGCGGGCTGCGCTGAGGGGTGATGTCCGTCACGGACTCCGGTCGTTCGCTGCCGGGTGGCGGAGAGGTGCCGAATTGGATTTGGCCTGGTGGCTTCTGTTCAGTGGACTCCGGCGTCTGACCGAACTGCACCGGTGGAGGCGCAGACTCCGCGTCGGGAACGCCCTCTGGGCCGGGTTCGGGGGGAGGAACCGCGGCCTGGCCGAATGCCGGAACGGAGACGAGCGCGACCCACAGCAACGTCGTGCAGTGAAGGAGATTCATGGCCTTTCCTTGTGCCGGAGTGCCCATCGAGGCAGCCGGTTGAAGATCTGCAAAAGCCGAAACCTCGGCACTCTAACTCATTTCAGTTATCGATTGAAATCGATTTCTCGCAGCGCTCAGGATTCGAGTGCGCGCTTACGGCTGCCCGCTCTTTTACAGCGATGTGCGGCTTCGATTTCTAGAACGATCTTGCGATTTGTGATCCGTGCGCGCTTCGCTACGAGAGGAGAGCAGCAGCGAGAGTGACGCGAAACGTTTCTTGCGCGTAACGAGGAGGCTCACCGCGACGCGACAAAAATCGTGACAAGGAGGAGCCGTGCGATCTAGACCATGCTTCGCTCGGACTCACGTGTTCGCACACGTACGTAGGGACAGCATGGCTCGTGACACGCTCGCTTCTCGCACGCTTCTGGTGACGATCCTCGGCTTCGCCTCCGGCGTTGGCTGCGGGCCGGGGCTCACCAAGAGCGAGGAACAACTGAAAATCTTGCTTCGCCGGCCGATCGGCAACTGCAGGAGCCTCGGAGCCGTGAGCGGTACGTCCGGAGGCTTCGGCGGGGCCTGGATCGACAACGAGAGCCTGCGCACCTATGCGAGCAACGCTGCGGTGAAGGAAGCGGCGGCCAAGTCGGCCACTCACGTGCTTCTGGGCGAGCCGAGCTACCAGCGGAATCAGAGCGGGCAAATCGAGGGCATGAAAATCGACGGGGAGGCCTTTGCCTGTCAGGGGCAGCCCAAGTTCGACACGCCGGTGACGGCGGTCGCGGATGCAACGGAGCCGAAGAGTGCCGCGTTGCGGAAGCTGGACTCGGATTGGTGGCGGGCCTGGGAGGGTTCGGCGACTCAACCGGGGTTCGGAGACTTCACGGCGGAACTGACTCTCAGCCGGGCGGGTGCCTCCGGGACCTGTGGAGTGGCGGAGTATCCGGGGCTCGGCTGCCGCGGGGTGCTCACGGCCTGCCGCTTGGACAAGCACGGGACGCTCGAGGCAACTCAAAGGCTGTCGATTCCGGGGCGGTGCACCGAAGGCGCGAAGCTCCGCATGAAGCTGGAAGGGAGCACGCTCTCGAGCGAGTGGTTCTTGCCCGACGGGCGGCCGGTCGCCAAGGGGCTGCTCTCGCTCCGCAGTGACGACCATCCGCTGCTAGCCGCTCCCAGAAGCTCGTTGCCCGCGCTCCCGACGCGCTCCTCTCCGGTGCTGGACGACGAGCTGTTCGAGGTGTTGCCGCGGTTTCTTCCTGACATCGTGGGTGCTGGGTTCGTGACGGACGAGCTCCCGCTGACGCAGATCGGTGGAGATAGCCGGTTTCGCGTGATCCGTCGCTACCGCCGCAGCGACGGAGCCGAATTGGTGCTCGCGATCCTGATGGTTCGTTCGAACCAGGAAGGCGCAACGGCCACGCTCGGCGTGCTGTCGAAGGCCCGCGATCCGAAGGCGGTGCTGGCCGGCTTTCCGGCGCTGTTCCGGCCGGCGCCCGCAGCGTCGCGACAACACACGGTGTACCTGGTGCTGTCGCCGCGCATCCAGGTCGAGGTGCAGGCGAATGGAATCACGGCCGGCGATCTGGAAGGCGTGGTGCGCGGGCTGTCTCTTGGCTACCTGGCGCAGGTCGAAGCTCAAGGGCAGCAAGCCGCTTCGGCGTTGTCGCGCACGCAAGAGTTCGAAGACCAACAAGGCCAGAAGGTCAAGATGGCGACCGGCCAGACCGCGTTCGCCGACCGCGTGGTCGCGAAGACACCGGGGGCGAGCCAGGGCGAACGCGCGGACGGGAACCTCGCGCTCGGCCCACCCGACTTCAAGGGAGACAACGGCTATTACACGCTCGGGTGCCGCGGAAAGCTCCAGGTCGCCTTCGACGACAACGTGCTCACCGATGGCGCTGGCGCCGACCTGCACGTGTTCGAGATCGGCCGTTACGTCGAAGCCATGAAAATCCGGATCAGCGAAGACGGAACCAACTGGCTCGACGCGGGGCAAGTGAAGGGTCAGCCGGCCTCACTCGACATCGCCTCCGTGGCCAAGCCGAGCGCTCAGTACCGGTTCGTGGAGATCACCGATGTCGGCAGCGAATGTGGGAACTCGCTCGCTGGGGCGGACATCGATGCCGTGGGCGCCTTGAACGGGCAGGTCTCGGGCGCTGCGCCCAAACCGCGTCCCAAGGCCGGCGGCTCGGCGCGCACCGCCATCGACGATCCCAGGAAGATCGCCGAGGCCGTTCAGAAGAGCGAAGGCGTTCCGCTCCAGGTCTCGATGAAGGGGCGAGATTTCACTTTGTCGGAGGGCAAGAGTGGCTACACCGTGAAGTCGAGCGGCATGGCGCGCGCCGACATCACGGGGGACGGTCGCCCCGACGCGATCGTGATCAACACGCGGGGCGACGCGCGGCGCACCGAGCACCAGCTCGAGGTCTACACGGACCACGAGGGCAGCGTCCGCGCCGTGGCCCAAGCCGTGATCGGCTACGGCGAGCCCACCCCGAGCGCCGGTTCGCTGCGCGTGAATGGCAAGCGCATCGACTTTTCGATGTCGGGGTCCGCGTTCGCGTACGAGCTGCGGAGTAACAGCTTGATCCGGCTCCGGCCCTGAAACGATCCAGGTTGATCCCTTTGCTAGACGAATGGGCGCGCTGAAGCGCGAAGAGCCTCGAAACAGGCTGGTCTCTCGTCAGGCACGGGGTGTGCACTCCCGGGAGTGAGCGACCGCGCGACGCGGTTTGCCAGACCCTGGAGGAGTGGATGCACAAGCCGTCCGTAGCGGACCTGTTTGCTCGATTACTGCTGACCGAAGGGATCGATTGCGTGTTCACGGTGCCTGGGGGAACCGCGCTGCCGCTACTCGCGGCGGTCTCGGCGCTCGGTCGAGTGCGGATCGTCGTGGCCAAGGACGAGACCGGTGCGGCGTTCGCCGCCGACGGGTATGCCTGGGCGTCCGGAAAGCCGGGCGTCGTGCTCACGATCGGCGGTCCGGGCGCCACGAACGCCTTGACCGCGCTCGCCTGCAGCGCGGTTCAGGGCAACCCGGTGCTGCTGGTCAGCTCGGAGGTGTCGACGTCCTTGATGGGGCGGCGCCCGGCTCAAGACGGCAGCGACCTCTCGATCGACGTCGCGCGCATGTCCGGGCCCGCCACGATGCTGAGCGCCGTCGGAGCGACGCCGGAGAAGGCGGCTTTTCTGCTGTGCGAGGCGCTCCGTCGCACGGTGCACGGACAGCAACCAGTGCACGTTTCGATCCCGTTCGACGTGCAAGGAGCGCCGCTCGAGCGCGCATTGCCGGAGTCCAGCTCGGAGTACCGCGTGCCGCGCGCGGCTTGTTTCGACCGAGACGCGACAGCCCGCGCCGCGGACGTCCTGCGGCGCGGTGGCAAGATCGGTTTTCTGCTGGGGAGCGGAGCGCGTCAGGCGGGGCCCGAGCTCTTACGCCTGGCCGAGGCGCTCGGCGCGCCGGTGGCCACGACCTGCGGAGCCAAGGGCGTGTTCCCCGAGACGCACCCGTTGTCGCTCGGGGTGTTCTCGTTCGGCTCGGGTCCGCTCGCGCGCGCCGTGCTGAGCAGCGGTCTCGACACGCTCTGTGCATTCGGAACCGGCCTCGGCGAATTCGCGACGATGAACTACAGCGCCGCGCTTCGGCCGAAGGGAGCTCTGATCCACGTAGACCTCGAGCCATCGGTCCTGAACCGCGACTACCCGTGCCTCGGGGTCTGCGGAGACGTTCGGGTCGTGGTAGAGGAGCTGCTGAAAGCCCTCGAACCCCGCGAGGCGCTCGGCAACTGGCTCGAGGAGCTCTGCCGCTCGCACCCGCGGACCGTCAACGCGGCCGAGATGTCGAGCGACGCGCGGCCGATTCGGCCAGAACGCGTGATCGCCGAGATTCAGAGAGCTCTGCCGGGCGACGCCTGCGTCGTGGCAGACATCGGCACGAGCTGTCTGTTCGCCGCCCACCACCTGAGGCTGGTGCCGCCGCAGCGCGCGTATATCCCGATGGGCTGGTCGTGCATGGCGCACCCTCTGGCGGCGTCGATCGGGATCCGCATCGCGTCACGGCGACCCACGCTGTGCCTGACCGGTGATGCCGCGTTCCTCGCCAAGGGCCTCGAGCTCCACGCCGCGGTCGAGGCTGGGCTGTCGCGGCTGGTCTGGGTGGTGCTCTCGAATCGCGGCCACGGGCTCGTGCGGCTCGGCAACGAGAAGCTGCTCGGCGGCGGACATGGCGTCGAGTCCGGCACGTTTCGCGTGTGCCCGGATGCGGCGTCGATCGCGCAGGCGGTCGGAGCCCGAGCGACGCGCGTCGAGGAGCCGGGCGAGCTCGCGAAAGAGCTGCGCCGTGCGTTCGACGGCGGCGGACCGACGTTGCTGGACGTGCAGGTGGACCCCGAGGCGGAGCCACCGATGATCGATCGCGTTCAGGGCCTGCGAGGCGCGCGCCGCGCGGCCGGTGCCGGGAGCCCGTCATGACGCTCGAAAGCTCGTCGTCGTCGTTGGTCTTTCTCGGCGCTCTGCACTTCCTGCAGTTACCGGCGATGGCGCTGCTGGTGCGCGGTCCGCTGCGGCTGAAACCCGAGCTGGACCGCGTCTCGGCGCTCACCCGGCGGATCCTGCTGTTGTTCGTGTGGGGCCTGATGTTGCTCCTGGTGGGGGTAGGCGCTCTAGTTGCGTCGTGCGCCGAGGAGCTCGCCACGAGCCGATTCGGGCAGCGGCTGTGTCTGTTGCTCGGTGTCTGCTTCGCTGCGCGCGCGGCCGCTCAGCTGTGGTTGTTGCCGCTCTGGCCGCGCGGCGTACGCAACCGCGTCGCGTACTTCACGCTGGGCATCATCTACCTGACGCTCGCGTCGGGATACCTGAGGGTCGCTCTAGCGTTTCCGGTTTGAGTGCGGCGGCGAATGCAGCACCCGCCGTCGCATCGCTCGTGCCCAGGTTCCGGGTGTGTAGCCGAGAAAGCTGCGAAAGGTCCGGGTCAGGTGCGACTGATCGGCGAAGCCGGTCATGGCGGAGGCTTCGGCGATCGAGCGGCCGCACTGCAAGAGCCGTCGTGCGACCTCGACCCGACGCATCACCAGATACCGAGACGGTGACACCCCGTAAGCGTCGGCGAAGCAATGGGCAAAATAGAACTTGGCCATGCCGGCCTCCTTCGCCAGAGCTTCGAGGCTGAGGTCCTCCGAGAAACTCTGGTCCAGCCGCCGGCGCGCGCGGCGCACTCCGGGGTGTAGCGGGCCTTCCGCCCTGGTGCCTGGCGCGGACTCGGCGCAACCCAGCAGCAGACGTCGCATCGTCTGGGCCAGCTGGCAGTCGAGCTCTAGCCGCGAGGCGGGGCTCTGCAGGCTGGAGTCCAGTCTCTCGATCTGAGCACGCAAGGCCGGATCGTCGAACTGACAACCCCTGAAGCGCGCCCCGTGATGGGCACCGAGCTCGCGGGCGGTCTCGTTCAACAGCGCCGGCTCGAGCTGCATGACGAAGAACGACGCCCGGCCCGAGACGTCCGTGGTCTTGTGCACCTCGCCCGGTTCCATCACCTGAATTTCGCCCGCCCCGAGCGACAGGCTGCGTCGCCGGTACTGCCACTTCGCGCGGATCGGCGCGGGGCCCTGCAGCAGACAGACGGCGAACGTGTCGTGAACGACCTCCCAGCGTCGATCCGAGTTCTGCACCTTCATGAACGCGACGCCCGGCGCTTCGCTGGCCTGATGAACCCACAAGCGTTCACCGGGTCGATCCGTTCGCAGCTCGAGATAGTGATCGCCTTCCACGCTGTCGCTGCTCCTCGGCGAGAACAATAGAGCAAGATCGATCCAGCTTGGAACCAAACACACCCAGGCTGATCCGTTCGGCGCCACGGAGCTCACGAGTTCGGAAGATAGACAGCAAAAAAACGCCGAAAAATCGCAGGTCGCGCCGGGTGGCGGAGCTCGGCGCGGAGCTTGCTCTACCGGTGTCTGCGCGAACACCTCGCGCCAAGAAAGTCGGAGAATGCTCATGTCGATCCAGGATCGGAAGGACTCGTTTGCTCTGGAAACTTTGGGGACGTTGCGCCGGGTGGTGGCGGTTTCGTGCTCGGCGGCGCTGCTCGCGGTTTCCGGAACCGCGCTCGCCCAAGAAGAAGAGGCGACGTCGGGGCCCAAGCGGGACGGCCGCATCTACGGCGGACTGGCCGTGACGCCGCTCGAGATCAGCGGACTGCAACGGGTCCACGCTTCGGACTGGGAGGACTTCGGAACGGGTGAGCTCGAAGGGAGAATCGAGCTGCCGCTCCAGCGAGGCAACACCAGCGGTGAGCGCTTCGGCGCGCGCGTCGGATACCACTTCGGGTCGCGGTTGCCCGCGATCGCCGAGCTCGGGGTTTTTCCGGCGAACGCCACGCTCGTCACGCTGGCTGCGGGCTTCGACGTCCACCCGTTCCGTACCAGCTTCGTTTCGTTCGGCGTGACGCCGAAGCTCGGCTACCTGGTGGGATTGATCGACGCGGGCGAGGCCGAGGTGTTGCCTGGCAAGACGCCGCCGGTGATCACCCGGAGCGGGACCTTCGACGAGGGCGATTCACTCAGCGGCATGTTCTCCGGGCCGTTCGTGCAAGTTGCGGCAAGCTCGATGGTGCGGCTGAGCGAGCGCTTCGGCTTGCGGCTGGACATCGGCTATCAGCACGCCTGGGTCGGCAACTTCAAGGTGAAGGCCGGGGAAGTCGAGCTCGAAAAGGCCTCCCCGGCGCTCGTGAAGCCCGACGGCTCGACCAGACAGGCCGGGCTCGACCCCAAGGCCAGCTCTTCGGGCCTCACGGCTCTGGCGGCACTCAGCCTGAAGTTCTGACGCGCGCCGCGGCCGCCTCGAGCGTGGCCAATCGGTCGAGGCGGCACCGGTCTAGTGCGTGTTCCGGGAAGCGCAGCGACGCTCAGCCCATCTGAAAGAGGCCGATGACGTTGCCCTCGGTGTCGGTGACGCGAGCGTAGGCGCCCATTCCCGGGATCGGCGTTTTCGGAGTGACGACCTTGCCGCCGCCGGCAGCGACTTGCTTCAGCGTGTCGTCGATCGACTCGACGGCCACGTAGATACACGGGTGGGGGGCCTCTTTCGGGCGCTGGAATAGCCCGCCGTTGATGGCGCCTGGCTCGTTCGGCAAGCCCGATTCGCCGGACTCGGCCGTCTCCGCCATCACGTAGTTCATCTGGGGCATGTCGGTGAGCGCCCAGCCGAAGATCTCGCCGTAGAACTTGCTCGCGCGCGCCTTGTCGTCGAACGGGATTTCGAAATGTACCACCTTGTTCATCGAGTCCTCCTTTGTAGAGGCGGACGATGCCCGGGCCCGGCGTCGAAGACAACCGTTCCCGGACCCGGTGTCCGCGTTCCCAAAATCTTGGCCCTGTTCCGCGATTCCACGGGACAATTCGCGCACGGATTGTCCCCATGCAGATCCACCAGTTTCCCGTCAGCGTTTTCCGTCCCGAGCCGCCGCCCCTCTGGTACGTCACCAACGGTGAGCTCACGGTGGGTCCGGTCGTGACCGGGCTCTTGATCAAGGGTGTGAACCACGGCCGGGTGCCGGACTACTGCCACGTGCGCACGATGCGCGGGAACTGGCGGGGTCTCCAGGCCGTGCGCGAAATTGCGGCGCAGAACGGCGTGCCGGTATCGAAGCTGCCGAGTAACGCGGAGCTGGCGGAGCGGATGCGCCCGGCGTCGCGCATGACGGACGAAGAGGAGCTCTGCGACCTGATCACCCGCCTCGGTATGATTTGCACGGGCGCCGAGAGCGGGATGCTGCACTACCGGATCCGCGAGCGCCGCGAGCTGACGACGCTGTGCGTGCTGGGGCCAATCTCGAAGGACCGCCTGAAGTACTCGCTGCCGGAAGACGACCTGGTGCTGCGCTCCGCGCTGGCTGGTAAGCCCGTGTGCGGTCCACCGTTCGGCCTCACCGAAGACGCGCTCGCCAAGCGCTTCGCCACCAGCCGCGGCGGCGTCGGCTCGGCCGCGATGGTCCCGATCTATCTCGGCCCCGGCCTGAAAGCGATGCTCGAGCTCTCGCGCCCCGGCCACGCCTTCCGCAAAGACGACCTGAAGCGCGCCGAACGCATCGCCCAAGGCGCCCTCCGAATGCGCTGGTCCTAACCCCGCCCCGCCCCCGCGCCCCCGCCCTTTTGTTTGAGTGCGACGCAGAAGACGTCGCGTCGCGCCGTTACTCCGCCGCGCTGAGCGCGCAGAGCAACCCCCCAAAAAATCTTTGCGAGTCTTTGCGACCCTTGCGCCTTTGCGGCGAAAACGCCCCACGACTTTACAGAGAGGGGTTGTGACGGAGAGTGGGGTCGGACTCCGCGACGCGCCAGAAGAGCCGGGTGGCGGCTATCACTCCGACGGGTAAGAGCAGGGGGATCGCGCAGGCCGTCCAGAATAAGAGCGAGCAGGTGAGGCCGTAGCCGAAGGTGGGGGCGAGAGCTCGACGCAGGAGCCGGAAGCGCGCGCGGATCGGGAAACCGCGCAGGCTCTGCGGGTAGTCGAACATCGTGTAGGCGAGCCACAGCGCTGCGACGGCGAAGCGGATCGGCAACGTCGCGACCACGCTGACAGGAAAAATCAGCTCGCTCAGAAATAGGAGCCCGAGCACGGGCGCGAAGATGCAAAACCCGATGAACGAGGCGCGCAGCCCGAGCAGGATTTCGCGGAAGAATCCGAGCGGCGCCCGCGGCGGCGCACCGAGCTCCTCTTCGGTCAGCGTCACCAGCCGCTCGAGCGCGGGCGCGGCGAGGGTGGGCGCGAGCGAAAGCGCCAGCAACGCCCCGAGTGTCGCTACCAGCACTGTCCCCACGAACGATATCACCCCGACGGCGGTGCTCCCCACCTGGCTCTCGGTGGCCGGCAACAGCTCGCGGATCAGCGGCGCCACCCAGTGGAACGAGGCGAACAGACCCGCGGCCGACAGCACGATCACGAGCAACGCCGGAACCAGCGCGTAGGGCAGCGCCGCAGGCTTTCGGAGCAGGAACGAAAAAGCTGCACCGAAGCACTTCACTCCGTCGAGAAACGTTGGAGGCGAGACCGCGGGTTGGATTACGGGCTGCATCGTCGGAGGTTCGTGTGGTAGCGTAGCCGCGTTTCGGAGGTGGCGTTGTGCGTCGATTTGCGATTCGGTTGATTCAAGCGCTGGCGGTTTCGAGCTCACCGGTCTGGGCCCAGGCGCCTGCTCAACCGTTGCCGCCGCCCGCGCAGCAACCGCCGACGCCCGGTCCACAGCCGGCACCTGCGCCCGCTCCGGCTCCGGCTCCGGCTCCGGCTCCGGCTCCGGCTCCGGCTCCCGCTCCCGTTGCACCAGCGACCGCGCCGGCTCCGGCTCCCGCGCCCGCTCCCGCAGCGTCGCCCGCGGGGCCTCCGCCTCCGCTCGCGGGGACTCAGCCGGTCCCCGGCGCAACGCCGGTCGCGCCCCCGCCTGCCGGCTATCCGCCGGGAGCGATCGTCGTCTACGAGCCCGCGCCGCCGCCTCCGCCGCCCGTCGATGACGGTACTTGGCGCAACCACGACGGGTTCTATTTGCGGATGGGCATCGGCGCTGGGTACGGGCGCGTGAAGTCGACGGGTGAGTGGGCCATCGACGGCAGCGGATCGAGGGACGTGGAAGTCGTGTACTCGGGCGCCGGCCCTGCCTACGAGCTATTGATCGGCGGTACGCCCGGCGGCGGCGTCGTGGT
>JAICQO010000177.1 GCA_025937835.1 Polyangiaceae bacterium | reverse complement strand
TCCGGTGCGAACTCGTTCGACGGCCCGTCACTGATTCCGAACAGCTCGTTGATGCTGTTTGCGTATTGCTCGTGCGTGAGCCGCGCCACGCGCGTGAGCTTCGAGGTGTCGCTCGGCGCGACCGGCGCTGCGCCCGCGCTGACGCTGCCGCCGTTGCCACTGCCCGAGCGCCCGCCCCCGTCCGTCGCTGCCGTGCCGCCGTTGCCCGGCTCCCTGCCGACCTGCGAAGCGTCGAAGGTGCCCTCGCCCACCTCGCCCGAGCAGCCGAGCGAAAGGACGGCGGCGGCCCAAAACGGCCGGAGCTTGCTCTCGAAGACCGCCATTCTGTCCTTAGGTACCCCGAGCCTGGCCCGTCGGCTCAGGCAGTTTGCCTGCGCGCGCTCGCTTCCGCCACCCCTCGGTCTGGATCGCCCGTTTCTGACTCTGTGCGCGCTATGCTCCGCCCCGCATGACCGCCGGGTGCCGAGCGACGAGGCTGCGCCAACTCCGCCGGTTCGGGTCATGGCTCGCCGTCGCAGCGATGGGAGTGGGTTCGACGCGGTGCGTGTCGGATGATCCGCCCGCGTCCTGTCTGGTTCCGCCGCTCGAAGTTTACGAGCAACGGATCGAGCCCCTGCTGCGCGACGACGACCCGAAGACCTGCAATCAGTGCCACCTCTCCGGCGTCGACCTGGCCGCGTTCGTCCGTTCGACGCCTTGCGAAACGATGGCGTGCCTCGTGGCCGACGGGCTCGTCGACCTCTCACGACCGAACCAGAGCAAGATCCTGGGTTGGATCCAGCGCGCCCAGCCCGACAGCGCGCTCATCACCGAACGCGTGATCGACGCCGAGTACGACGGGTTCTTGGAATGGATCGAGGCCAGCGCGGCCTGCCCGAGCGCGTGCGCGGGTGCCATGTGCAGCGCCCCGACCTCGAGATCGGGCTGTCGCCTCGAGCCCGATCCGGCGGAGCCGCGCGTCCCAGACACGGGCGACCCGGACTGTACCGCGCGCGCACTCGAGCAGCGCTTCCTGGACGACGTCTATGCCTTCCGCGGCCGTTGCTTCCCCTGTCACTTCGACAACGAGCTCGACGAAGATCCGTCGATCCCCCGTTGGATCAGCACGCGCGGCAACTGCAGCAACGGCTCGATCGAGACGCTGAAGCTCGCGACCGAAGCAGGCTACCTCGACCTCGTGGATCCCGAACAGAGCCTGTTGCTGCTGAAGCCGCTCACCGAGTACAGCGGCGGCGTGGCTCACGGCGGCGGTCAAAAGTTCGACGGCGAGGAAGATCCGGCGTACCAGAGCTTCCTCGCCTTCATTCGGAGCTACGCGCGCTGTCAGCCCGGATCCGCGGCGCCGTGAGAACGAAAAGCTAGAGGCGTACGCGCATCCCGACCGCGCCGTAGTGCAACCACGAGAAGTTGTAGACCTCGTCGTTGTCGGCGCCGCCTTCCAAAGTGCGGTACCCGGCGTACACATCGACACCGTCCCGCGCAGCCCACAGAACCGCAAGCAACACGTCTTCGGCCCGCCCTTGCGGCGCGGCGAGCGCGTCGGCGTCGAACAACAGCCCGAGCTTGCCAGCACCGGGCCGCCACTCGACGTGCAGGTTCAAGAGTGGGACGAATCCGGTATTGGTCTTCTGCCCCTTCGTCGGACCGTAAACCGCTATCTCTGCGTCGCGGATCTTGCCGGTCGCGCCGGCTGCGAGCTCCAGCGAGTCATTGCGGACGAAGCTGTACCGGTAAGTGAGCCGGTAGGAGTCGAAGCGATACACGGCGTGCAGCGGCGTCTCCGCCGGAAACGAGGCGCCTTCGAACTCGAGATCCCGGTCGAGCTCGCCCGTGGCATTCAGAGTGAGCGGCGCATACAGGGCCGTCACCAGGTGCCGGTCGGCGATCCGCACCCCGGCACGGACTCGAAAAGCCGGGCTCGCGGACGTCGAAAAATCATCGACCAGGGAAAATGCCGTTCCCGAGTCGCCCGGGACGCGCACGTCGTTCCTCGTGGCTGCGACGACGGCCGCCTCGACCTCCGTCTCGAGTTCGATGTCTGCACGGGCTTCGGCAGTATGAAAGCTAGAGATCAGCGCGGTGCTGATGGCGGGCGCGTGAAGCGCCCAGCGCGGACGGACTCTCGCAAGCATGCCTTCCACTTTAGGGGGGCGCGCCTTCGTTTCAATGAGCGATTCCGACCACGTTTGCCGTGAAGGAAGTGAGCGATTCCACGCCCGAGCGTCAGCGCTCGAAGTTGGGCGGGAGCAAATCGCACGGCAAGCCGCGGCTCGGCGGACGTTGCAACTCGCCCGGCCGATCCAGACAGGGCTCGCGCGTCGTCGCGTGCTCGCCTCCCGCTCCGGCGTCGTTGTTCGGGCCGGTCACGTTGTCAGCTTTCCCGTCGTCGTCGCAAGCCGTGAAGAGCGCTGCGAGCGCGAGGGCGCACACGAACGTGCTGCGCCGTGCCGACATCAGTACTTCACCCAGATCTGGTCGCCCGCAGCGAGCGAGGTGAGCGCGCTGACGCCCTCGGTGTTGGCGATGAGCTCGGCCGTGACCGCGCTCGCGCTGTAGGCCGCGTCGCCCTTCCACACGATCTGCGCGTCGGAAAAGAAGGCGGACAGGTCGTCGATGTCGACCGGCAGCGTGAGCTGGTTCCAGCCGGGAGTGCGCGCCGGAAGGATCGTGAGCGCGGGGGCGGGCTCTTCGCCCTCCGGCACCTCGTCCTCGGAAACGGCGGCCGACCACGCCACCTCGATCAGCTCGCCATCAGCCGTCTGGCAGGTCTGATAAGCCGGGAAATACAGGGTCGTGAAGGGCCGGTTCGGGACGCTCAGTCGCAACGCGAGCGTGTAGTAGTTGGTGTCGCTCGGAAGCACCTCTGCTTCCGGCTTCTCCCAGGTCACCGACGTGACGAGACCCGCGTCGTCGAGCTCCACGGAAGCCCGCCCGAGGTTGCTATCGACGGCGCGCACGGACAGCACCTCCGGTGGGATCTCGACGCGCACGCTGCGCGTATCGCTGCCTTCGCAGCCGTGCCCGACGCTGAACGTGACGAGCTGGCTCGTGCCCGCAAAGCCCGGCCCGGTGATCCCAATGTGCGCGCGCGCGACCGTGCTCGCGAACACGACGCTGAAACCGGCACCAAGCATTGTACTGATTGTTCGGATCATCGCTCACTCCTCGTCAAAAGAAGCATCCCATCCTACGAACGCGCGCCGGTCACAATGCGGCGTGTTGTCGCACCACGGGGAGCAACGAAAGCGCGACGATTCGGCAACGAACGGCGCTACTGGCTGTAGCTCGGCGTCCAGCCCGCGAGCACGCTCGCGACGGTGAATTTCGCCGCTTCCGTCGCGTTCATCTGGTAGGCCGAGCGCGAGCTCGTGCCCGAGCCGGCGCCCGTGCTCTGATACTCGTGAAAGCGTGCATTCTCGGGCTGATTGCCCGACATCGGCACGAAGCCCGCAGCGATGATGTGCGCGCCGAGCTCGACGTGCAGGTAGGCGGCCGCGCCGTCCGCGCCCCAGGGACGCCCGAGCCCGACCGAGCTCGCGCGCACGCCGGAAGCAGCAGTGAACTTCCCGCCGAGGAACACGATGCCAAAGGCCCGCGCTGGGTCCGTGTTCGGCGCAGCGACCGCGCTGCCGCCCTCGACGTTGCGCACCTCGCAGTTTTCGAGCACCGCCGTCGCACCGCCAAACACGTAGTCCGTGTTCCCCTGCACGTAGCAGTTCTTGAAGTACTGGGAGCCCTGGTGCGTGTAGAGCGTGTCCTGGTAGCCGACGAACCGACAATTGGAGAACTGCTGGCGCTCACCCGTCGTCCGCAGCGCGACTGCTTGCGAGCCCGGACCGTGCGTGTTCTGAAAGGTCAGGTTGGAGGCGGAAAAGTCGTTGGCGCTGACGAGCACGCTGGCGCTGCCGCTGGTGCTACCGACGGCCATGTTGCTGTCGTCGTACGTCAGGATCGTCGTCGGGGCGCCCTCACCGACGAGGCACAGGTTGGTGCGGCTCGCGATCGTGAGCTTCTCTTCGTAGGTGCCGGCCTTTACGTCGATGCGAACGCGCTCGGAGCTGCCGCTCGCGATCGAATCGACCGCCTCCTGCACGCTCGAAAAATCGCCGCTGCCGTCCTTGGCGACGGTGAGCGTGCGAGTGATGCCGGGAGGACAGAGCGCCGCGTCTCCGCCGCTCGTGCCGCCGCCGCTTCCGCCGCTGCCAGCCGTGCTGGCGCCCGAGGTGCCGGCGCCGGGCGCGACCGCGCCGCCACTCGCGGAGCCGCCCTTCGAGGTCGTGCCACCACTGGCTCCGCCGCTTGCGCTGCGTCTTCCGCCGGTCGCAGTTCCACCGGTCGTGGCAGCGGTCCCGCCGCCGTTGAAGGCGCCCCCGGTCGCCGGCTGCAGACCGCCGGTGCTCGGCGCGCCGCCGCTGGATCCGCCGAGAGCGCCGCCCGTGGCCACGCCGCCACCTGACGGCGCAGCTCCCGCCATGCCGGTGCTGCCGGAGCTCTCGCTATTTCCGCCGGAGACCGCCTGGTGGCTCCCCGCTTCGTCCGAACAACCGAGCCCGAGATGGCCGGCTACGACCGCGAGTACCGAGGGGGCAAGTCGAAGTTTGTGTCCGTGCATGAAAGCGGGCACGAGTTATGCGCAGGCGCGCGAAAACGATCACGGACATAAAAGACGGCCACGCGGCGTTTGCACCAGGCGCAGTCGGGCGCCAAATTTGCGGCCTGGCCAAGCACCAGAGCGCGAGCTCCTCTCGCGTTCGTCGAGCTGGCCTGCCGGTAAGCCTCTGGCATGAGGCCTGCACCATCCTGGGAAAAACGCCGCTGTCGTGTCAGCCGGAGGAGGAACCATGGAAACGAAACCCTACGTGATCGTCGCCGCCATCGACTATTCGCCCGCTGGAGATCTCGCGCTGGATCGCGCCTTCGAGCTCGCGACTGAGAAAGGCGATGCCGAGGTCCACATCGTCCACGTGCTGCAGAGCCTGACGGCGCTGACACCCGTGGAGGGAACGATCGGCGCGATCGTTCCGGACGCCGCGGCGATCAACTCGGCTTCGGACCAGCTCCGGCGCCACGCCGACCAACGGCTGCAGGTGTTTCGCGAGCGCGCCGCGGGTAGCGGAAAGCGCGGCACGCTGTTCCATCGTGCGATTTCTCATCTTCGCATGGACGCGCCGGCTTACGAGATCGCCCAGCTGGCATCCGATCTCGAGGCGGATCTGGTCGTGGTCGGAACGCACGGTCGACGGGGTGCCGCCCGTCTGTTCCTCGGCTCCGTCGCGGAGAGCGTGGTGCGGCTCGCTCCCTGTCCCGTGCTCGTCGAGCGCGCCAAGACCATCGACGACAACGTGCCCAAAATCGAGCCTCCGTGTCCGCGATGCGTCGAAGCCCGGCGCGCGAGCCAGGGCAAAGAGCTCTGGTGCGCTCAGCACAGCGAGCGCCACGGCCGCCGGCACACCTATCACCAGACGGATCGAGTGGGCGCGGACACGAACATGCCGCTCGCGCTGCGCGAGTGAGGTCGGGCGATTGTGCCACGGCGCGTGACACATCTGCATGCGCCGTGTGCGGAGGAGCGCCGGATGACCCACGAAAAGCTCGGAGTTTCGTTGCGGCGCGAATGGCATGAGATCTGCTTAGTCTGGAACGTCGTCACGAAGACGACTTCCGGAAAGGAGAACCCCGATGCCCCCTTACAAGATCTCGGACACGAGCCATGACGACTCGATCGGGGATTTCACCGCTCACTTGCAGCGGCGCTTCGGGATCACCCGAGTCGAGCTCGGCGAATGCCTGACCCACTATCGTCCGGCGCGCGCCTACTCCATCGTGCTCGGAAGCGACCCGCAAAATCAGGCCGAGCCGGCTGCCTGAGCGGTTCCGCGACGGGTCGGGCTAGACTCGGCCCGTGTCCGGACAGCTTCTCGGCCACGGCGGCCCTGCCGATGCGCGCTGTAAACATTGCGGTGCCGTCGCGGTCGGTCCGTGCGCGCGGTGCCGTTCGCCCGTGTGCGGCGATT
>JAICQO010000083.1 GCA_025937835.1 Polyangiaceae bacterium | reverse complement strand
GTCGCTCGCGCCGAGCGCCTTCAAGATCGCGATTTCTTTGCTCTTTTCGGTGACCATCAAGAGCAACGTACAGATGATGCAGAAGCTCGCGACCAGGATCGCCAGCGACAGGATGATGAAGGTCGCGATCTTTTCGAGCTTGAGCGCCGAGAACAGGTTCTTGTTCAGCTCTTTCCAGTCGCGCACCAAGAGCTCGGGTTGGTCGACCGCCTTTTCGACGAGCGGGCGCACCTCGGCCACGCGCTCCGGATCGTCGACGCGGATCTCGACGCCGGTGGCGTTCTGGCCCAGATCGAAGAACTCCTGAGCCGTCTCGAGCAACACGTAAGCGTGGCTCTGGTCGTACTCGTACATGCCGCTGTAGAACACCGCGGCCACGCGGAACCGGCGCGCGCTCGGCAAGAGCCCCATCGGGCCGAGCTCGCCCATCGGTGAAATCAGCGTGAGCTCGTCCCCCACGTAGACGTGGAGCGACTTCGCCAGCTCCCTTCCGAGGATGATGCCGGGGTGCACCTGATCGGGCTGGAGCGCCTCTTCCACCTCGGGGTCGAGCTTCTTCAGGTACGGTTTAATGTCCGGCCCCTTCAAGTACACCTCACCGCCGGGGCCGACGCCGATCGCCTCGTCCGGCGAGAGCTTGTCGAGCAGCGCGGGCTGCGTCAGGTACTTGAACTGGCCGACCTCGATGTTCTGCACGAGGTCGATCACCGTGCCGATCGTGACCGGATCGATGCCGCGCAAGATCACACCGGCCGTGTTGGTCGAGCTCGAGGCCATCGCCTCGCCGCCCGCGACCGGTGTCGCCGCGTGCACCCCCTTCACGAGCCGCACCTCGTCGAGGATCCCGCGCCAGTGCTCGAAGCCGCCGGCTTTCCGGCCCTCGACGCGGATGTGCGCGTTGTTGCCCAGGATCTTGCGCTTCAGGTCAGCGCCGAAGCCGCCCATGATCGCGACCACCGCGCACAGCGCGAACGAGCTCACGCCCACGCCGAGGATCGACAGGATGCTGATCACGGTCAAGAAGCCGCTCTTGTGCGCGCGTACGTGGCGCGCCGCGACGAACGACACGAAGCCGCGTCCCTCGACGCGGTTCAACGCCCACGGCACCGACAGCCCCATCGAGCCCACGACGAAGCCGACGCCCGAGAGCACCGCGCCGACGCGGACCACCTGGTGCCACAGCACGAAGTAGTTGCCCTTCGGCTCGGGAAGCTGGAACGCCCAGGTACCGAGCGCACACAAACCCACGAAGAACAGCCCCGTGAGGCCGATGAAGAAGCCGCGGCGCCCTCCCTGGCCGAGCCGCCGGAGCCCGAGCACGAGCAGCCCGCCCACCAGCACCACGGCGACGACGACGAGCGCGAGCCGCCCGTGGGAGCCGAGCCCCTCCCAAAGCCGGATCACGAGACCCGGGGCCTCGGTCTTGACCTGGATGCGCGTCGCCTGCGTCATGGTCGCTCGCTCAGCCCTCGGGGCGGAGCAGGGGGAACGCGATCACGTCGCGGATCGACGGCTGGCCAGTGAGCATCATCGTCAGCCGATCGACACCCATGCCGAAGCCGGCCGCCGGGGGCATGCCGTGCTCGAGAGCGCGAACGTAGTCGGCGTCGTAGTCCATCGTCTCTTCGGCGCCGCGCGCCTTGGCCTCGACCTGAGCCCGGAAGCGCGCCGCCTGATCGTCCGGATCGTTGAGCTCGCTGAAGGCGTTGCACAGCTCGCGGCCGTGAACGAACAGCTCGAAGCGGTCGGTCAGGCTCGGATCGGCGTCCTTCTTGCGTGCCAGCGGCGAGACCTCGATCGGGTAGTCGATGATGAACACCGGCAGGCTCTTGTCGCCCGCCCGGTAATCTTCGACGAGGAAGGGCTCCGCCAGGTACTCGTAGGCGACGAACAGGCGCTCGCCTGGCGATGCGCAGTGGCCGAGCGCTCGGCGCAGGTTCGTCCAGTCGATGCTCTTGGCGCGTTCGCTCCGCGCCTTGTACTCGCCGACCCAACCGTCGGCCTCGTGGTTGCGCGGCGCGCCTTTCTCACCGAAAGCGAGCGCTTCGAGCCGCTCCAAGAGCTCGGCGGCGGGCAGCGCGGCGCGCTCGGCGGCGCTCTGCACCGCCCTTGCCATCGGCACGCGCGCGAACGGCTGGTCGAGCGCGAACGGCCGCGCCTCGACCCAACCGGCGTAGTACTGCGCGAGCCCGAGCCCCGCCAGGCGCTGCTCGAGAAAGCGGTCCACGTGGCGCACCAGGCGCTCCGTCAGAGTCATCAGCGTGTCGTAGGTCGCGTACGCCTGGTAGAACTCGAGCATCGTGAACTCGGGGTTGTGCCGGGTGCTGATGCCTTCGTTCCGGTAGCAGCGACCGATCTCGTAGACGCGCTCGAAGCCGCCGACGAGCAGCCGCTTCAGGTACAGCTCGGGCGCGATCCGCAGGAACAGCGAGAGATCCAGCGCGTTGTGGTGGGTCGTGAAGGGCCGGGCCAGGGCGCCGCCGATCAGCGTGTGCAGCGTCGGCGTCTCCACTTCCACGAACTCTTCCGAGTCGAGGAAGTCGCGCAAGCCGCTGACGATCAGCGAGCGCGCGCGCAGCACCGCCGCGGCCTCGGGGTTCGCGACGAAATCGACGTAGCGGTGGCGGTAGCGCAGATCCGTATCGGTGAGGCCGTGCCACTTGTCGGGCAGCGGCCGCAGCGCCTTGGTCAGGAGCCGGAGCTCGCGGAGCTCGATCGACAGCTCCCCGGTCTTGGTCACCATCAACGCGCCGCGCGCTTCGACGTGGTCGGCGATGTCGATCGGCTCGAGCGCCGAGAACGCCGCACCCATCACGTCTTGCTTCGCGAACAGCTGGATCTCGCCGCTCGCGTCGCGCAGCCGCAAGAAGCTGGCCTTGCCCATGCCCCGCCGCGCCACGAGGCGGCCCACGACGTGGACGGTGTCGCTGCCGAATATCTGCTGCACCCACTCGGGGGAATAGCGAAGCTCGTGCTTGGGCTCGAGCAGCGCGGCTTCGGCGCGCGCCCGGAGCTCGCTCACGCGCGTGCGATCCTCGAGCCGTGCGTCGTTCGCGAACGGGTTCTCGCCGCGGGCGCGCAGGCTCTCGGCCTTGTCGCGCCGGGCTTGAATCAAGGCATCTTCGCCGCTGTCCATGGGCCGCGGGTCTACCTCGGGCGCGTGAGCGCGTCCATCTGACCCGCCGAGGCCTGGTCGGCGTTCTGCAGCAGGTAAGCTTCGATGAAGCCGTCCAGATCCCCGTCGAGGACGGCCTGCACGTCGCTCGTCTCGTGCTCCGTGCGCAGATCTTTCACCAGCTGATAGGGCTGGAGCACGTAGCTCCGGATCTGATTGCCCCAGGCGATCTGTCCCTTGGCGGCTTCGAGCCGGGCGGCTTCGGCGTCGCGCTTGGCTTGCTCGAGCTCGTAGAGGCGCGCCTTCAGCATCTTCAGCGCCATGGCGCGGTTCTGGTGCTGGCTGCGCTCGGCGCGGCACACCACCATGATCCCGGACGGGAGATGGCGCATGCGCACGGCGGTCTCGACCTTGTTCACGTTCTGGCCGCCCTTGCCGCCGGCGCGCATGGTGGTGACCTCGAGATCGGTGTCCTTGACCTCGATGTCGATCTCGTCTTCCACGTCGGGCGTGACCTCGATCGCGGCGAAGCTGGTCTGCCGGCGAGCGTTGCCGTCGAACGGGCTGATCCGCACCAGGCGGTGCACGCCCATTTCAGCGCGCAGGTAGCCGTAGGCGTTGGGACCGCTGACGGTGAACGAAGCGCCGTCGAGCCCCGCCTCGTCGCCGGGCTGGTAGTCGATGACGTCCGTGCGGTAGCCGCGGCGCTCACACCAGCGCAGGTACATGCGCAGCAGCATCTCCGCCCAGTCCTTGGCGTCGGTGCCGCCGGTGCCGGGATGAATGCTGACGATGGCGCTGGCGTGATCGACCGGACCCGACAGCATGCGCTGGAGCTCGGCCTTGCGAACGCGCTCGGCGATCTCACTCGCTTGCTGGTCGAGCTCGGCGAGCGTCTTTTCGTCGTCATCGCCGGCCAAAAGCTCGACCATCTCGAGGCCGTCGCTCACGTCGCGCGTGAGCTTCTCGATCAGCTCGAGCTTCTCGGTCGCCGTGGCGCGGCGGCGCATGTGGGCTTGGGCGCGGTTCTGGTCGTTCCAGAAGTCCGGCGCGCTCGACAGGGTGTCGAGCTCTTCGATTTCGCGTTTCAGGCCATCGACGTCAAAGAGACCCCCTTAGCGCATCCGTGCGCCTTTTGAGGTCTTCGAGGACGGAACGAGTGTCGGAAAGCATCGTGCAGCGGTGATAGCTCGTTTCGGTCCGAATACCAACGGCTCAGGGGGCCTTTTGCGGCGGTTCCGGGGCCGCCGGCTCCGCTGCTGCGGGCGGGGCCGGGGCCGGCGCTGCCGGAAGCCCCCGGACCGCGCCGCGGTCGAGCTCGGCGCCGAACCAACCCGCGGTGAGCGCGTCGAGGCTCGCCTCCGCCTGGACTTGCTCGACCTCGGCGCGCAGCCGGAGCTCGGGCTCGGTTTCCGGCGCCGCGAGCTTGCGCCGCGCCTGCTCCCAGCTCGCGAACAGGGCCAGAACGCGCTCGACCAGGCGCTCGTCGCTCTTCGCGTGCTCGAGCCGCAGGCGCTCGACCCCGAGCTCCTCGTCCGCGAACACGAGCCGGTCGAGGTTCCACGTGGCGCGCGCCTCGAGCAGCAGATCCGCGCCGCCGGTCCGCGTGTAGTCGTAGTAGGTGACATCGCGATCGTCCGGCGAGAGGCGCAAGCTCTGATCCGTGGAGCGCGTCGCGCGCAGCATCAGCTCCGGCAGCGCCGCCGAGACGCGCGCGCGGCTACCCAGCCCATCGAGCCGCCGTTCGGTCGCGTCTCGCGCAGCCGCACGGCGCGCCGCCCGCACGGCTCCCCGCGCGAGCCTTAGATCCGCGAGCGGCGCCTGAGCTCGTGCTCGCTTGGGCGTCGCGAGCGCGTCCTCGGCGATCCGCGGGCGAAAACGCGACGCACGGAGCGGCGAAGCCAGGCGTTCGAGCGGGACCGCGAGCCACAGGGCGCCCCCGAAGCGCGCCCCGAGCTCCGAGCTCCTCCACTCGAAGCTCGCTCCGATGCGCAGAGGACCGGCTTCTGCTGCGCGTGGCGCGAAGTCTACGAAAAGGAATACGAACAGACCGAGAGCGACGGAGCGACGCATGACCACCGCTCGGGCGGCGTGCCCGCGAGTTGCGTGCAATCGCGGAGCATGCGCCGCGAGCGGCTCGCGCCGAAGGCGTCAGTTCGACGCGAGGGCGAGCTCGCGTTCGAATGGCTGGATCTCGACGCCCGCCGCCGTCGGCGGCCGGAAGCGAAGATTGACTGCGCCGTCGTTCACCGACAGCTCCGAGGCGATCCCGAGCGGCACGAAATCGTCGTTACGACCGTGCCCGAACACCAGCCGCACCACCGCCGCCGGATCGACCTCTGCGAGGCGCAAGCGCCCGCGCCGTTCGTTCACGAACAGCTCGCCTTCGCGGCGGTCCACGCCCGACGGCGATGCGGTCCACGACACGTAACGGATCGCCAGTGACACGCCGGCACGCGGCCCGGGCAAATCGCCGAGATCCCAGACGACTTCGGGCCGCTCGCCTGGCCTCCGCGTCACGAGCACGCACGGCAGGCGCGCCGCGGTCTTCGGGGGCGGAGGCGTGACGACGATCGGCGGCGCCTCGAAATCCGGCACGGCCGCCGCTGGTATCGGCGCCACCGGTGCCAGCACGGTCACGGGCGGCGGTTCGATCGGCGCTGGGTCGGGAGCAGGCTCGGGCGCGGGTTGCGACCGAGCCGGCGGCTCTGCCGATTGCGTCGCGGGCGCGCGCGCAGCTTGCGCGGGCGCGGGTGTGACGTCGAGCGGCGGTAGCTCCGGTTGCGGCTCCACGACCCTTCTCGCCGGCTCCGGCGACTCGAGGAAGCGCTCGCGCAGCGCGCGCGCCGCGGCGTGGTCCGGCTCTTTCGCCAGCACCTCGTCCAACACCGCGAGCGCCCGCGCCTGGTGACCCTGCGCCGCGTAGATCTGCGCGAGCGTCACGGTCGCCACCGGGGACGGACCCTGGGCATCGATTTCGGCACGGCCGCGGATCAGCGCCGCCGCGTCGGGCAGGTTCAGACCCGACTCGACGACACCGGCGACCAGATCGCGCGCCACGCCCAACCAGCCGCGGGCCTTCTTGCGCTCACCCGGATCGGGCTCGCTGCGCCGCACGATTTCGTCGTGCAGCTCGACGCGCGTCATCAACTCCGCGCGCTCGACGCCGAGCGAACGCGCTTTGGCGACGAGCTCGTCGCGAGACATCCGATCGAAGGTCGCTGTGTCCACGCGCCGCCTATTCAGTGCCGCCTGCGCCACCCGGTCAAGCCCGAGCAGCGCACGCCCTACCCTCAGGCCCAGCCACCGCCGGCCCTCGGCTGCGGTTTTCGGCCGGAAAGCGCGACGCGAGCGGCAGCCTTGTCACGCTCGATCTGGGCGCGGAGCGCGTCCAGATCCGGGAACTTGAGCTCGCTGCGCAGCCGCTCCACCCAGTGCACGCGCAAGCGCGCACCGTACAGAGCCTGGTCGAAATCGAGCAGGTGAACTTCGACCGAGAAGCCGGCCGCTGCCGTCGGGCGGACGCCGATGTTGGCCACGCCGAGGCCGAGCGGCTCGGCCGCGTCGTCCCCGAGCTCCCGATCGACCAGGCACGCGTACACGCCGTTCGGCGGCAACACCTCGGCGATGTCCGCGAGGTTCGCCGTTGGAACGCCGATCGTCCGCCCGCGGCCGTCACCCCGCTGCACCGTTCCCGCCACCGAATGCGGCCGGCCGAGGCAGCGCTCGGCGGCGGCGAGATCGCCCGCAGACAGCGCCTGCCGCACGCGCGTCGATGAGAACAAGCCGGCCTCGTCGCCCGCGAGCGCCTGGGCTCGCGCCGAAAACCCGAACCTTTCGCCCAGCCGCACGAGCTCGTCGAGGTCGCCGGCGCGCCCCTTGCCGAATCGGAAATTTTCTCCGACGAGCACGCTCTCGGCGTCGAGCTTGCGGACCAGGATCCGTTCCACGAACTCTTCCGGCGACAGCGCCGCGAGGTCGATCGTGAAGGGCTCGACCACCACGCCGATGCCCGCGCGCGCGAGCAGGGTGCGCTTGCGGGCGAGGCTCGTCAGCACCGGTCGCGGCGTGTTTCCCAACACTTCTTGGGGATGGGGGTGAAAGGTCAGCGCCAGGGCAGTCGCGCCCGTCTCTCGGGCGGAGTCGAGGGCGGCGCCGACCACGGCCTGGTGCCCGCGGTGCACACCGTCGAAATTGCCGATCACCACGATCGCTCGCGACACGGCGCGCTCTTACTCCGTAAACAACCGTCCAGCCACCACAAAGAGATTGACTGCGAGCACAACGCGGCCCCCGACGGTTGACTGACCCCGGCTCGAGAGTTCATAGATCGCGAGCGCGACCCGGGTTCGGCGCTGTCGCCCGTCCCGGCTCGCCCAACGCTGAAGGAATTGCGATGCAGCATTCAGGCGCGCGAATCGCGATCGGCCTCGTCGCCGTGCTCGTGGCCGCGATCACGATCGGGCTCGCTCTGAGAGGGCGCGAGCACGAGCAGCCGGTCGCGAAGGCGGAGTCCCCTCGCGAGCCGGCGACGATCACCATCGACTATCCCCTCGACGGGTCCGTGTTCCCTCCCGAGTTTCCGGCGCCGACCTGGGAGTTCCGGGATGCCGCGAGCGACGTCTCCTCCTGGCTGATTCGGGTCAGCTTCGCCGACGGCTCACCGAGCCTCGAGCTCGAGTCGACCGGACCGCGCCTGCGCGTCGGCAAGACCGATCCGCGAGTCGTGTCCGACAACAACCGGCCCCCGGAGCTCACGCCCGAGCAGGCCGCGGGCCACACCTGGACGCCCGACGGCAAGACCTGGGCTGCGATCAAGGCGCACTCCGTGCGTGGGCCGGCGACGGTCGTCATCACCGGGCGTCGCTCGGGAGACGCGAAGGCGATCGCCTCGCGCGGCGCGGTCACGATCCAGACCTCCGAAGATCCGGTCGGAGCGCCCATCTTCTACCGCGACGTACCGCTGATGCCGTCCGCGAACGAAAAGGGCGTCATCAAGCCGCTGGCCACCAAGTCCGTGCCGTTGATCGCGTGGCGCCTCCGCAACGTCGCAGCGACGGAGAGCCACGTGGTGATGCAGGGGCTCCACACCTGCGCCAATTGCCACTCGTTCTCGGCGGACGGGAAGACGCTCGGCATGGATATGGATGGCCCGCAGAACGACAAGGGCCTCTACGCCCTCGTCAACGTGCAGCCAAAGATGCAGATCGGGAAGGACGATCTCGTCGCCTGGAGCGACTTCCGCGGCAAGCTCGGCAGCAAGATCCGCGTCGGGTTCATGTCGCGCGTGTCCCCGGACGGTCAGCACGTCGTCACCACCGTCAACGATCCCGGCGTCGATCAGACCGACTACCAGCGAAGCAAGAATCCGATCGACCTGGTGAAGAACTATTACGTCGCCAACTTCACCGACTATCGCTTCTTGCAGGTCTTCTACCCGACCCGCGGCCTTCTGGCGACGTACGAGCGCGGAGCCGAAAAGCTCCGACACCTGCCCGGCGCCGACGATCCGCGCTTCGTGCACACGAACGCGGTCTGGACTCCCGACGGCAAGCAGCTCGTGTTCGCCCGAGCCGAAGCGCGGGACCCGTACCCATCCGACGCGCCCCTCGCGAAGTTTGCCAACGATCCGAACGAGCTACAGGTCAAGTTCGACCTCTACCGGATCCCGTTCAACGACGGCAAGGGTGGCAAGGCCGTGCCCGTGCTCGGCGCGTCGGAGAACGGGATGAGCAACTCGTTCCCGAAAGTCTCCCCGGACGGCCGCTGGATCGTGTTCGTGAAGGCAAAGAACGGCCTCTTGATGCGACCCGACAGTGAGCTCTACATCGTGCCGACGGAGGGCGGCGAGGCGCGCCGCATGAAGTGCAACACGTCGCGCATGAACTCCTGGCACAGCTTCTCGCCGAACGGACGCTGGTTGGTGTTCAGCTCGAAGAGCCGCTCGCCCTACACGCAGATGTTCCTGACTCACATCGACGCGGCCGGGAACGACAGCCCGGCGATCCTGATCGAGAACTCTACGGCTGCCAATCGCGCGGTGAACATCCCCGAGTTCGTGAACATCCCTCCCGAGACGGTGCTCGAGATAGCCACGCCGGCCGCCGAATACGCAAAGCACGTAGACCTCGCGGCCGAGGCCATGAAAGATCGAAAGTTCGAGGTGGCCGTCGGCGAATTGAATCAGGCGCTCGCGCTCGCGCCCGGCGAGTCCTCGATCCACAACAACCTCGGAGTCGCCCAGACAGAGCTCGGTAAGCTCGACGACGCGATCGGCAACTACCGCAAGGCGCTGGAGCTGAACCCCGAGTTCGCCGAAGCCCACAGCAACCTCGGCGAAGCGCTGGCGCGAAAGGGCGCCGACAAGGATGCCCTCAAAGAGTTCGAAAAGGCCGTCGAGCTCGATCCCCAACACGCGGACGCGCAGCGGAATCTCGGCGCGGCCCTGGCTCGCGCTGGGCAGCGCGACAAGGGCATCGCTCACTTGAAGAAAGCGGTGGAGAGCAAACCGGACGGGGTCGATGCGCGCCGCGACCTCGGCCTCGCGCTGGCGGAAAAAGGCAGCTTCGGCGAAGCCGGTGTCCAGCTGGAGCAGGCCGTCCAGCTCTCGGGCGGCAAGGACCCGCTGGCGCTCTTCCTTCTCAGCCGCGTCTACCGGGACCTGCACCGGCTTCAAGAGTCGGAACGGACGGCGAGTCAGGCTCTGGCGGTCGCCATGGAGCAGAACAACGTGAAGCTCGTTCAGGCGATCACGGGTCGCTGAGTGCCGGCGCTCGCGGGCGGTTACCCGCGCCGCGAAACGATCGCGACGGCCTCGATCTCTACGAGCAACTCGGGCCGACAGACGTCCGCGATCACCTCGACGAACGGCAACGCCGGCGACCCGAGCTCGCGCGCCACGTCACGGCAAGTGGCAGCTACCGCGGCAGACTTCGCGAAAAGCGTGCCCTGACAAAGGTTCGAGAGCCCAGCACCCTCCGGCTCGAGCAGCGCGTCGATGCTGGCCAGGGTGTCGCGAAACTGAGCGGCGGCGTCGCCGGGGTGCGTGCTGTGCCCTCGGGGGTCGATGCTGGCGGTGCCTGAGACGTGGATGATCTTGTACTCTGCCCAGTCGATCACCATCGCGCGGGAGAACGCCGAACCGTACGCAGCGGCTTGCCCCTGCCGCCCGCTCTCGGCGACCGGACGTACCGCGATGCGGTTTGCGTGGCCGCGGTCGATCGCCAACACGTCCATCAGGCACTCCTCCGACGCGCTCTGCGCCTGGATACCGGTGGAGGCGGGAAAGGTCGAAACGCTGCCCGGCGCAGCGGCCCTCGAAAGACCGGCGGCCGCGTAGTGCGCGTTGCGGACGGCATTGAAATCGCCGTACCAATCGAGCAAGCGCGCGAAGTAGATCCAGGTGCGGGCGACTTCACGGAAAGAATAGCCGCGCGCGGCCAGCGCCGCGCCGGCGCGCTCGAACATGCGCCGTGCCTGCTCGGGCGCGTCCGCGGGCGCGCCGCCACCCAACCCGTCGATCGATGTGAGGACGAGTTGGCGGAAGTCGGGCCCGATCCATTCGCGCCCCAGCACCTGCCCGTCCCGCTCGATGGTCTCGACGCGCTGGCCCGCGCCCGCTCTGGGAGTCACGCCCCAGAGCTGGACACCGCCGAACGCCTCACCCGAGGCCGGAGTGCCCTGCAGAAAGGTGAC
This sequence comes from Polyangiaceae bacterium, assembly GCA_025937835.1. Taxonomy (GTDB): domain Bacteria; phylum Myxococcota_A; class Polyangia; order Polyangiales; family Polyangiaceae; genus PMG-095. Next base: position 19,075 of record JAICQO010000083.1, on the reverse strand, counting down.
CGTAGCCTGGCTCGCGAGGCCCTTCGCCGAGAGCGCCTTCGCCCGCAGCTGCAGCACTTCTTCTCGCGCGGAGCGGAGCGCGTACACCCGCTCCGACAAGACGGAGATGCCGTGCTCGGCGATGACCTCCGCAAGCGCAGCGAACAGCCGCGTGGCGCCTTCCCCGGCCGAACCCAGCGCGGGTCGGCCGGTCAAGTACCACTCGGTGTGATCCCGGTGGTCCACGCGGTGGCAGACGACGCTCGGATCGCTAACCGATTGAAGCAGTGGAGGACGCCTTCGCTCAGAACTGCGAAAAGAACTTCCAGGTTTCGCCGGAGACCCAGTTCCCCTGAGGGTTCCACTGGTGATCCCCGTTGAAGATGCACGCCCGCGCCGGGTAACCGGTCGTGCAGCCTTCGAAGTCGATGCAGGAGTGGGCACTGCCGTTCGGTGTCGGCATGCTCTTGGGCATGCACCCGTTCACGTCTGCGAAGTCGTTGATCTGCGGCACCCCGAACCCGGGGTAGGTGCAGACGCTGTCCATGGTCCCGTGGGTCATGAAGTACGCGACGGGTTTGTCGTGGTTGACACAGCCGCTCATGGGTCCGCCGGAGTGGACGGCGATGGCGCGGAACACGTCGCCCATCGCACAGGCCGCCGCATAGGACATCGAGCCGCCCATGCTGAAGCCTTCGGCAAACACGCGGCCGTTGTCGATGCAGAACTTGCTCTTGATATCGGTGACCAGAGCCTTGGTGAAGTTGATGTCCTCACCGCCCTGGCTCTTCGAGCTGCCCGCGTCGCGCCAGGCGTTGCCGTTCCCCTGCGGGGCCACGAAGATCATGCTGCCTTCCGAGAGGCCCCACAGCCCGTAGTAATTCTCGCTGGAGACGTTCTGGGCGGTGCCGTTCAGCCAGTGGTACGCGAACATCAGCTTGTAGGCTTTGTTGGCGTCGTAGTTGTCCGGCACCTTGAGGATGTACGAACGGTTCGCGCCGCCGACGCTGATCATGTAGTTGCCGCTCTTCGGCGGTGCCGTCGTCGAACCGCAGCCGGCGCTCTTGCCGGTTGCCGCTCCACCGCCACTGCCGCCGCCGGACCCCGACGCGCCCGCGCTGCCGCTAGCGCCGCTGGCACCGCCGCTACCGCCGACGCCTGCGCCGCCGCTACCGCCGCCACCGAGGGGAGAGCTGCCGCCCTTACCCATCCCGCCGCTGCCGCCACTGCCGCCGCTCGCTGGTGCAGTGCCGCCCGTGGTGCCGCCGGACTGTGAAACGCCGCCGGTCGAAGTGTTGCCGCCGCTGGCTTTCATGCCGCCCGTCGCGGCGCCGCCGGTGGGGGTGGGCGCCGAACCACCCGTGGGAGTGGTAGCCGCACCGCCCGTGGGCGTATTGGACTTGGCTCCGCCGGTGCCCGCAGAGCCACCGACGGGCGGATCGTTTCCGGGCGTACCCGTGTCGTCGCTGCACGCGAGCGCAGTCACACCAACCACTACGAGACTACATGCCAGGCGACCGATGATCTGATGTTGCACGGTGGGATAATAGTACCGATTGTGCGCGGGCAACAAATACTAATCAACCAACGGGCCTCGCAATCGGACGACGCAATTCCGATCTCGGTGTTTGGTTTCAGTGTCGCGGGGGTGACAACAATGTCCGCACTTCACCACGCGTCTTTTTTCCTTCGCGCCGCAGATTTTCCGACGGCGGAGCCGGTCTCGTTCCACTGCGGAGTGGATACGTGTGCCATGCGGACGGCTCGGTTCGCGGAGTGAAAGTTCCATGTCCCTCGGAGTATCCCCCACTCCTTCGCCGTCCCCTCGGTCCAAGCAGCAGCGGAGTGGGCGCCTGCTGCGTCCCGCGCTCGGCTCGCTCGGGCTGAGCGTCGCGCTCGGGCTCGGTTGTAGCGACTCGAGCTCAACTGACGCGTCGGACCACGCCACCGGCGGCGCGAGCACCGGCGGAGTGAGCGCTTCGCGCAGCGGCGGCGCGAGCACCGGCGGAGTGAGCGCTTCGGGCAGCGGCGGCACGAGCGCTGGCGGCAAAGTGACGACGACCGGCGGGAGCACCGTCACGACCGGCGGCACGAGCACGGGAGGCGCGGGCGCCACGGGCACCGGAGGCATCACTACTACCGGAGGCAGCGGAGGCAACGGAGGCGCGAGCACCGCAGGCGCGAGCACCGCAGGCGCGAGCACCGCGGGCAACGGAGGCGTGAGCAGCGGAGGAGTAGCAACGGCTGGCGCGGGCGGCAGCAGCGCCGCTGGAGCAGCAGGGTCGGGCGCAGGCGGCGGGTCGACGATGTCACCCGGCTGCGGCAAGGCGCGCACCCTGCAAGACGGCAATCGCAGCTTGAAGAGCGGCAGCATGGACCGCGCTTACGTGCTGCGAACGCCCATGGACTACGACGAGACGCGCCCCTACCGGCTGATCATCGGCTTTCACGGAGCCGGCGGGAAAGGCACGGACATCGCGCCGTCGTTCTTCGGTCTCTGGGAGCTGGCGGCGGGCAGCACGATTTTTGCGGCACCCACCGCGGTGGACGGCACGTGGAAGCCGAACATCGACACCACCATGGCGACCGATTTGGTGAAGCAGCTGTCGGACGATCTTTGCATCGATCCGCAGCGCGTATTCATCGAGGGGTTCAGCCACGGCGGTGCCATGGTTTGGACTCTGGCGTGTGCACTCCCGGGCGCTTTCCGCGCCGCCGTCGTGCATTCCGGCGGAGGGTTATCGCTGCCGCAGTCGTGTCAGCCCATCCCCTTCTTCTCCGCGCTCGGGAACGATGGCAGCGGCCAGGGCATGAGCAGCGACTACTTCGCGAAGACGAACGGCTGCACGGTGGAGACCATGCCGATGCCGCCGGCGGGCGGTCACGTCTGCACGGACTACAAGGGCTGTTCTCCCGGCTTCCCCGTGCGCTGGTGCGACTACGATGGCGGTCACACGCCGTCGCCTGCAGATTCGGGACAACAGTCGTCCTGGGTGCCCGCAGAGGTCTGGAAGTTCATCGAGCAGTACTGAGCAGCGCCTTCGGGCCGAGGCGGCGAAACGCGCACGCTTTGACCCCCGTTCGATCCGGGTCTAAGCCCTCTCCCGAATGACCCCCGCCCAGGCTGAGAACGAGGCAAAGACCGGCGCTCTTCGCCCCGTCTACTTGGTGCTCGCGAACGAGCCGCACACGGCGACCGACGTGGTGCGCGCGCTGCGCACGGCCGCGCTGGCTGGCGCTGTCCCCGGTCTGAACGAGGATCAGTTCGATGCGGGCGAGCGCAAGGTCGACGACGCGCTCTCGGCAGCACGAACGCTGCCGATGATGGCAAAGCGGCGGCTGGTGGTGGTCCGGCAGATCGAGCGCTGGGAGCCGCGAGCGACGGAAGCCAAGGACGCTCCCGAACGCGGCGTCGTCACGGACCCGTTCGAGAAGCTCGTCGAGTACGCGAAGGCGCCGTCGCCGAGCACGGTGCTGCTGCTGATCGGCACCGGGCTCGACAAGCGCCGGCGGCTGATGCAAGCCGCGCTGCGCGACGGCTATCTCGTGGCCTGCGAGCCGCTCGGGCGCGGCGAGCTACCCGGTTTCGTCGAACGGCTGGCGCGCGAACGCTCGCACGCGCTCGCTCCGGGTGTCGCCGAGCTGATCGCCGAGCTGGCCGGGCCGGATCTGTCTCCGGTCGCCGACGCGCTGGAGCGGCTGTGTCTCTACGCCGGCCCCGAGCAGACCATCACCGAAGACATGGTCAGCGCTTGCGTCGTGCGGCTGCGCACGCAAACGGTCTGGGAGCTCACGGGGGCCGTGGCCCGGCGCGACGCGGGCGCGGCGCTGACGGCGCTTTCGGACGTGTTCGATCCGAGCGAGAGCGTGCGATTGATCGGGCTGCTCGCCTGGTCCACGCGACAGCTGGTGCGCTTCGAGGCAGCACTGCGCGACGGCGCGTCGCCGCCCGAAGCCGCTCAACGCGCGGGTGCGCCACCGTTCAAGGCGCGCGAGCTCGAGCAGCAGGTGAAAGGCTTGCCGCGCACCGCCCTCGAGAGTTGGCTCACGCGTCTCTGCGATATGGATCGCGACTTGAAGGGCGGCTCCAAGCTACCTGCGCGCGCACTACTCGAACGGGGAGTACTCGAGATGTGCGCCCAGGGCAGGTCCCGCAGCTAGCCCGCGAGAATGTCGCAGATTGAGCAGCGGGGGCAAACGGCGCAAACGGCGCGCGGCTGCGCCCCGTCAGGGGGGCGCTTGACCTGCCCTGCCGGCGGGCTCATGTTCCATCCGGACCCGCTGGGGCCACTGGAAAATTCAGAGACGGGCGCTGCGCTAGACGCAGCCTCGCCGGTCCGCGAGACTCCCAAGAAAAATGCCGCCCAACGAGCGCTTGAAGAACCCTGCTTCGCTCGAGCTGCTCGCCAGCTCCCCCCTGCCCACGCGGCACGGCCAGTTTCAGCTGTGCGTCTATGGCTGGGATGACCCTGCAGCCCACCCCGCCCTGAGCCGCGAGCACTGTGCGCTCGTCTATGGTGAGGTCAAGGGCAAGCGGGCAGTTCCGGTGCGCGTGCATTCGGAGTGCCTGACCAGCGAAGTTTTCGGCTCGCTCAAATGCGATTGCCGCGAACAGCTGGAGCGCGCGCAGCAAGAAATCGCCGAGCGCGGCTTCGGCGTGCTCCTCTACTTGCGGCAAGAGGGCCGGGGCATCGGGCTCGCCAACAAGGTGCGCGCTTACGCCCTGCAGGCGCTCGGCGCCGACACGGTCGAGGCGAACGAGCTCCTGCACCTCCCGGTCGATGCGCGAAGCTACGACGTCGCCGCGGCGATCCTCCGAGAGCTCGGCGTTCAGTCCGTCGAGCTGCTCACCAACAACCCCGAAAAGATCGGCGCGCTGCGCCGTCTCGGTATCGAGATCGACCGCCGCGTTCCGGTGTTGATCCCCTCGAACCCCTTCTCCGCTTCGTATCTGGAAGTGAAGCGCCGCCGCATGCAGCACGAGCTTCCCCACGCCTCCCCGTCCGCCAACGGCGCGGCCTCCGAGCCCCCCGAGTCCGGCCGGCTAACGACCGGCCTGACCGGTTCGTAATCCGCGCGCGTGAGGGCTAGCTCCCCTTCTTTACCTTGAGCCGTCCGCGAAGCCGCGACGCGTAGCCCTCCTTGTTCTCCTGCTTGGTCCGCCCGATCGCCAGGGCGTCGTCGGGGACGTCTTTCGTGACGGTGGTGCCGGTGGCGACGTAAGCGCCCTTGCCGATCGTCACGGGCGCGACGAGCTGCGAGTCGCTGCCGATGAAGGCTTCGGCACCGACCACGGTGCGGTGCTTGGCGAAGCCGTCGTAGTTGCAGAAAATCGTGCCGGCGCCGATGTTCGCCTTCTCGCCGATCTCGCCGTCTCCGAGATAAGCGAGGTGGTTGGCCTTGGCGCCGCGAGCCACGCGCGTCTTCTTGACCTCGACGAAGTTGCCGATGTGCGCGCCCTCCCCGATCTCCGACTCGGGGCGGAGGTGCGAGAACGGACCGATCTGCGCCTCGGCGCGCACGACGCTGGCTCGCAGCACCGAGTACGCTCGGATCGAGACCGCGTCGCCGACCTCGACGTCGTCCAGCACCGCGCCCACGTCGATCTGCGCGCCGCGCCCGATCCGCGTCTGGCCGCGCAAGCGCACCCCGGCCTCGATCACGGCGTCCTCGCCGATTTCCACGGTGTCGTCGACGCGCGGATCGCCGCGGAAGGTCACGCCCGAGACGGCGTGTCGTTCGCGGATCCGCTCGAACATCAGCTCTTCCGCAGCGTGCAGCTGGGCGCGGTCGTTGACGCCGCGCAAGGCGTCGCTGTGGCCGAGCACCGCCACGCTGCGCCCGACGCCGAGCAGCTTGACCGCGTCGGTCAGGTAGTACTCACCCTGGGAGTTGTCGGGCGTAAGCCGTCGGATCGCCGAGCGCAGCGGCTCGACCCGCGCCGCGTAGAGCCCGGCGTTGACCTCGTCCACGGCGCGCTCGTCCGCGCTCCGCAGATCGCGCTCTTCACGGATTTCGACCAGGCGACCCTCGGCGTCACGCAACGCTCGTCCGTAGCCCTTCGGCTGCGCCACGCGACACGTCATCACCGACAGGTCCGGTCTCGGAGCTCGGTCGAGCGCCGCCACGAGCTCGCCCAGATCCTGCGCACGGATCAGCGGCGTGTCGCCGTACAGGATCAGAACGCGCTCGGTGCCCTCCGGCAGAGCTTCGAGCGCGATCCGCGCCCCATCGCCCGTGCCCCGCGGCGGGCTCTGCGTCACGACCGTCAGCTTTCCCTCTGGAAATCCCGAAATCACCGCAGCTGCTAGCGCTGGATCGCCGCTCGTGACCAGGACCGCATGGGCAGCTCCGGCCTCGAAGGCCGCGCGCAACGGATACGCGACCAGCGGGCGGCCGGCGAGGGAATGCAGCACCTTGGGCGTCGCGCTCTTCATGCGCGTGCCCTGGCCGGCGGCCAACACGATCGCGACGAACGGAACCATGCCCGGACTAGTAGCAGCCTTGCGCGTTCGGATCACGATCTCGGCGCGCTCAGTCGGCGCTCGACCGCGCAGCGGAGCTTCCCGCGCCGGACGCGAGCGGGGCCGACGGCAAGGGCGTCGAAAGCCTTGCCCGCGGCTCTTCGAACTCGACGTCGCCCGGCGCGAGCCTCCGGCGATCCGTGTACACCACCACCGGCATCCCCGCTTCGAGCTGCTCGCTGCGGCCGCGGCGGTTGACGCGCTCCATCGAACCGATCGACATCCCGTAGCGCTTTCCGATGTCCGCGAGGGAGTCCCCCTTGCGGCAGCGGATCACCACGCGGCGCTTGCCGTTTTGACCCTCGAAGTACTCGAAAAACTCGGGCGTCCCGGCCACCAGCACGCGCGTCGTGGCTTCGGTCTGGTGCGGCACGCGTGACAGGTCCTTCGAGCGCGGCACGAAGAATTGCAGCGTCATGTCCGGCTGCAACCGGGCCCGGTCGTCGATCGAGTTCCACTGCAAGAGCTCCGCGCGCGTGACGCCGAAGGTCTCGGCCAGCTTTTCCACGGAGTCACCGCTCGCCACGCGGTAGAACACGCGGCGCCGATTGGAGTCGGAAAACGCGCGCGGTGGCACGACGGCCACGCGGCGGCTCGCGTCGTCATCGCTGGTCGGCTCGGGCTCGGGCACCAACAGCACCGCGCCCGCGACCAGCACCTCTTTCGGGGCGACGCGGTTGATCAAGCGCAGCTGCGCCTCGGTCGTGCCGCGCGCGTTTGCGATCGACTCGAGGGTCTCGCCGCGCTTCACGACGTACGGACGATACGACTCGTCCTTCAGCGCCACGCGCGCGAGCCCGGCTTGTACGCTGGCTCCCTTGCCCGCCGGCACGCGCACCCGCCAGCTCTGACCGGGAGCGCCCGATGCCGGAGGCGGCGTGCGGCCCGCGAGATATTGCGGGTTCAGGTCCTCGATCGTTTCGCCCGAGACCGATGCCAGCTTCGCCACCGCGTCCAGCGAAATTCCCGGCGCGACCAGCACCGTATCCGTCGTCTCCGGGGGATCGGGCGGGACGTCGTCGAGCCCGAACGCGCGCCGGTTGCCGAGCAAGATCGCCGTCGCCAGGATCTTCGGCACGTACAGCGTCGTCTCCCAGGGCAGGCCCGCTTCGTAGCGAGCCAGCTCCCAGTAGTCGTTGGTGTTGAACTTGCGGATCGCGCGGCCGAGCCCGTTGTAGCCCATGTTGTAGGCGGCCATCGCCAGGTCCCAGCTACCGAAGCGCCGGTAGAGCTCGCTCAGGAAGCGCGCGGCGGCTTCGGTTGCGCGCTGTGGATCCAAGCGCTCGTCCACCCAGCGATCGATCACGAGCCCGTACGCGCGACCCGAGTCGGGCATGAATTGCCAGATCCCCGCCGCGCCCGCCGGTGAGACGATGGTCAGGTTGTGGCCGCTCTCGATCAACGACAGGCAAACCAGATCGCTCGGCAAGCCCGCCTTGCTGAGCTCGGAGCGAAGCAACGGCCCGAAGCGCCCGATCTTCTTGGCCCAGGCTCGCGCGATGCCACGACCGCTTTGATTTTCCCGATAGAACGTCAGGTAGTCGAGCACCCGCTGCTCGAAGCGGACCGGTAAATTCGGCAACGACAGCGAGCGCAGCCAGGCAGCGTCGCGCGCGGGCTCGCTGCGTTCCGTCGGAGTAAAGCGCGTGGCGGAAGGTGCCCCCGTCACGATCTCGGGCGCGCTCGGCCCCACCGGCTTCGGTAAATCCCAGGACCAACCTGGCATCACTCCCGGGAGTGGTCTCGGGAACAACGCGAGCTCGGCCTCGCGCATCGACGTGAGCTCCGGGTCTCCGTTCGAGCCGTTCGAGCGCGCGCTCGGCGCGGGCGCGGGCTTCGCGGGCGCCGGCTTCGGAGCGGGCGCCGGTTTGGCGGCGGGCGCCGGTTTGGCGGCGGGTGCAGGCGCTGCCGCAGCCTTCGGTACCTCGGGCCGCTTCGCCTCGCTCGGCGCGCGTGGCCCGTCCCCGTCGGCGACGCTGCGGCGGCCGCGACCGCGCTCGGGATCCACGCCTTGCGGTACCTCGGGGAGCGAGCTCGGACGAACCTCGGGTAGGCTGCCGGGCACCGAGGGCTTGTTGGCGACCGACGGCTTCGTGGCCGGAGCGGTCTTCCGCTCTGACTGCTTGGGCTTGCTCGCGGCAGGCTCGGCGCCCGCCACGGGAGTCGCCAAGAGCAAGGCTGCGAGTGCCGCCGTCCGCACGGCCTGCCGATCCATGCCACGCTCCTACCTACGGTCCGCGAAACGGTCAATTCTCAGGGGAACCCCGGGGGGCGCAGCCCCCGACGAGACGAAGCCATGAAAACCGAAACCCGCGAGGAGCGTGACAGCCTCGGGAGCGTCCAGGTACCGAGCGAGCGGCTCTGGGGAGCATCGACGCAGCGCAGCCTCGACCTCTTCCGCATTTCCGAAGAGCGCATGCCGTTCGCCGTCGTCCGGTCCATGGCGTTGATCAAGCGCGCTGCGGCCGAAGTGAACCGCGACCTCGGTGAGCTCGAGCCGAGGCTGTGCGAGGCGATCGTTCAGGCCGCCGACGAGGTGATCGCCGGCCGCCACACCGCCGAGTTCCCGCTCAGCGTCTGGCAGACGGGCAGCGGCACGCAAACGAACATGAACGTGAACGAGGTGATCGCCAACCGGGCGAGCGAGCTGCTCGGCGGCAGTCGCGGCGCCGCGCGCGTCGTGCACCCGAACGATCACGTGAACATGAGCCAGTCTTCCAACGACACCTTCCCGACGGCGATGTCGCTTTCCGCGCTCGACGCCCTGGTCGGCCGCGTGCTCCCCAAACTGCACGAGCTCGAAGAAACGCTGTCCGCAAAGGCCACGGCGTTCCGCGACGTCGTCAAGATCGGCCGCACCCACCTGATGGACGCGACCCCGCTCACGCTCGGACAGGAGATCGGTGGTTGGGCGGCGCAGCTCGAACACGGCGCACGCCACCTCGAGAGCGCCCTGCCTCACCTGTCGGAGATCGCGCTCGGCGGCACCGCCGTGGGGACTGGGCTGAACACGCCGCCCGGCTGGTCCGAGCGCGTCGCGGCGCGCCTCTCGGAGCTCAGCGGGCACGCCCTCCGTTCGGCCCCGAACAAGTTCGAAGCGCTGGCCGGGTGCGACGCGTTCTCCTTCGCACACGGAGCGCTGAAGACGCTCGCGGCCTCGCTGATCAAGATCGCGAGCGACGTCCGCTGGCTTTCGTCCGGCCCGCGCGCGGGGCTCGGCGAGCTCACGATCCCGGAGAACGAACCCGGGAGCTCGATCATGCCGGGCAAGGTCAACCCCACCCAGTGCGAGGCCTTGATCATGGCGAGCGCGCGGGTGCTCGCCAACGACGTCGCCGTCGGCTTCGGCGCCGCGAGCGGCAACTTCGAGCTCAACGTGACGCGGCCGCTGATCATCGACGCGCTCCTTCAGAGTGCACGGCTGCTCGCCGACGGCTGCGACAGCTTCCGCCGGCACTGCGCGCTCGGCATCGAGCCGAACCTGCCGCGCATCCAAGAGCACCTCGAGCAGTCGCTGATGCTGGTGACCGCGCTCTCCCCGCACATCGGCTACGACGCCGCGGCCAAGATCGCCAAAAAGGCCCACGCCGAGGGCACGACGCTGCGCGCGGCGGCCCTCGCGCTCGGCCTGCTCTCCGACGAAGATTTCACGCGCTGGGTGGACCCGCGGCTGATGCTCGGGCGTTAGTCTCGGGGGCGGCACTCGCCGCCGTTCGATTTAGCCCTGCTGGCGCGGCCGCCCGAGCAGCCAGGTCACGAAGCCCACGACCATTGCCACGGTGAACACGCCGAGCCACCACATCGGCCGAGCGATATCGGCGCTGGTGTGCTCGACCACGGTCTCGAACAACACCACCGCGAGCGCGCACAGCCCGTAAGCGGTCGCGCTGAACAAGACGGTGCGCTTCAGGCGCGACACCGCCTGCATCGCGCGCGGTGTGCTCGGCCAGATCTCGCGCGCCACGTGGCGGAACCACAAGACGGAAGGCGTGATCACGAACGCACTCGCGCCGGCCAGGGCCATGATCGACTCGGTCGACGTCGGCTCTTTCCCCGTCAACCGCAAGAGTGACGCGATCGCCGCCACCAGGTTGCCAAGCAGCCAGGAGCCGCCGAGCAACGTGTAAAAAACCAGCCCGGGCCGGGCCATCCGCACGCTGCGCGCGGACTCGACCGCGATGTCGGAGCCCGACTTCGACACGGTGGTGCTCGCGGGAGCGTCCGAGACCATCTCGTTCATGCCGTCGGGCAAGGAGCCAGAGCCCGGGTCGAACGGCGAGAGCGCGCGCTCGAGCTCGCGCATGTTCGCGTAGCGCTCTTCAGGGCGCTTGGCCATGGCGCGCTGGATCACGAGCTCCAGCGGCAAGGGGATCGAAACCTCGAGCGTGCTCGGGCGAGTCGGCTCTTGCGTGAGCACGGCCGTGAGCGTCGACATCGGATCCGGCGCGGAGAACGGCTTTCGCCCGGTCAGGCTCCGATACAAGATCGCGCCGACCGCATAGATGTCGGCGCGCAAGTCCACCTTGTCGCCGCGCGCCTGCTCCGGCGCCATGTAGTCCGGCGTGCCCATGACGGTGCCGGTCTTGGTCAACTTGTCGTTGCCGTGACCGACCTTCGAGATCCCGAAGTCGATCACCTTCACGAGCGAGCCGCCGTCCACGAGAAATACGTTCTCGGGCTTGATGTCGCGGTGCACGATGCCGTGTTCGTGCGCGGCGCCGAGGGCGCGGGAGACGTGGCGCGCGATGCGCACCGCCTCCCCGAGCGGCAGCTTCTTGAGCTTGGTCAGGTACTCGCCGAGCGGCTCGCCTTCGAGCAACTCGGCGACCAGGAACGGCCTCCCGTCGGGCGCCGTGTTGACGTCGTACACGCCCACCACGTTCGGATGGGTGAGCGTGCTCGCAGCCTGCGCCTCACGCTGAAAGCGGGCCACCACGTCCGGCTGCCGCGCGAGCTCGGCGTGCAGGAGCTTCAGCGCAAAGCGCTTGCCGGCGAGGCGCATGTGCCGCGCCTCGTAGACCCGGCCCATGCCGCCTTCGCCGATCACGCGCAGGATCTCGTAGGTTCCGCCCAGCTGCTGGCCGATGAGGGTGTCCTCTTCCTCGTTCGGCGGCGCGCTCTCGAGCGGGGTCGCGTCGTGCGGGCAGACCTTGAAGTCCGCGGGATAACGGCCGCCGCAGGTCGGGCAGGCCAGCGCGGCTCCGAGGGGCGTGGACCCCGAAGGCAACGACGCCTCGCTGGACGCCGGCCCCTTCACGACCGGCGGCTCAGGCGTTATTGGGCGCGCCTCGGCCATGGCGGCTCATGGTAGCGCCCTCTTGCTCGGACGCCCATTGCCCGCGCGGTTCTCGCACCGATTTGTGCCACATGGACACACCGCCGTCGGTGTTCGAGACAGGTGTGCTGGAACTCCAGACTACCTTCGAACCACGACGTACACCGTGCTTCCGCGACGATTCACCAGCAACAACACATTGCCCTGGGCTTTGGTGTAGGCGTCCTGAAGCTGCTTCGGCGTGGTGGTCGGCTTGCGATCGACCTCGAGCAACACGTCCCCGGGCCGAAGGCCGGCACGCGCGGCTGCACTGCGCGGATCGATGCCGGTGACCACCATGCCTTGCTGCACTTCACTCGGGATGTCGAAGGCGCGTCGGTGCGCCGGCGTGATCACCTCGAGGCTGATGCCGTCGAGCACGCTGGTGTTGCCGCTCGACGACGGCGCTTGCGAGCTGCCACCGCCGAGTGCGCCGTCGTTCGGCATTTCGCCGAGCTCCACGCCGACGGTTTGCGGCTTACCGTCGCGGTAAATATCGAGCACTACGCGGTGCTTCGCGCCGGTAGAAGCCACGGTGTTGCGGAACTGACCCGCCGACGTGACGGGACGGCCGTCGAGCTTGACCACGACGTCCCCGCGCTTGAGGCCCGCGCGCTCGGCGGGCGTGCCCGAGCGCACGTCGGAGAGCACCACGCCGCTCGCGACCGGCAGCTTCATCGCCGAAGCGAGCTCCGCGTCGACCTCCTGGATCCCGACGCCGAGCCAGCCGCGCACCACCCGGCCGTCTCGCTTGAGGCTCTCCATGATCGGCTGAGCCATGTTGGTCGGGATCGCGAAGCCGATGCCCTGACTGCCGCCGCTGCGCGAAAGGATGGCGGTGTTGATGCCGACCAGCTGACCCTCCATGTTCACGAGCGCGCCGCCGGAGTTGCCGGGATTGATGGCCGCGTCGGTCTGGATGAAATCCTCGTAATCCACGATGCCGAGATCGGCGCGCCCCTTGGCCGAGACGATGCCCATCGTCACCGTCTGCCCGACGCCGAAGGGATTACCGATCGCGAGCACCACGTCGCCGAGGCGTAACCGTGAAGAATCCCCGAACGCGATCGGCTTCAGCCCCGTGACATCGCCCTGAATCTTGATCACCGCGAGATCGCTCTTCGGATCCGTGCCCACGACCTTGGCCGTGAACTCTCGACGATCGTAGGTCGTGACCTTGATCTCGGTGGCCTCTGCCACGACGTGATTGTTGGTGAGGATGGTGCCATCCGCCGACACGATCACGCCCGAGCCCATGCCCTGCTGGACGCGCTCCTGCGGTGGCCCGAAGAAGAACGGAAAGCCCAGGGGACCCTGGGGGCGGCCGACCTTCGTCAGCGCGATGTTCACCACGGAGGGCAGCGCGCGTTCCGTGATGTCCGCTATCGAGGCGCCGCCGGCCTGCGTCAGCGCCGGGCTCGGAAGCACCTGCACGGGCACGGCAGCGGCTGGCGTATGAGCAGGCTCGTGCGTCGCTTCGGGCTGCACCTTCGCGGCCAGCCCGCGGCCGCAGCCCGTGGCGAGTCCGAGCGAGACCAGGCCAATCGTCAGGAATTTGGAATGAATGCGGATCATGGTGCTTCCCGTCGCTCCCGTGTTTTCTCAGGCCTGCTAACACGGCGTGCTCTCCCGTCATTCCCGGCCCTACCGAACGGGCCCGGCGCGGAATGGAGCAGGCTCACAAGCGCGCCAAATACCCAGCAATTTCAGGGAGCGGCAAGACGTGGGTGACGGCGCCGGAGCGCACTGCCGAGCCGGGCATCCCGTACACCACGGCCGTCAGCTCGGACTCGGCGATCACCGTCCCGCCACCACTGAGGATGGCCTGGGCCCCCAGCACGCCGTCGTCTCCCATGCCGGTCAGGATCACTCCGACGGCTCGCGGCCCGGCCACGCGCGCCACGCTAGTGAGCAGCCGGTCCGCGCTCGGAACGTACCTGTCTTGTTCGGTAGGCTGGCCCACCCGCAGCCGCAGCACGCCTCGCACGTCGGTCTCGAGATCCATGCACTGCCGGCCGGGGCAGACGAAGCCGGTGCCCGCGCCCACCACGTCCCGGTCTTGTGCCTCCGCGACGGAGAGCTCGCTGCGCCGATCGAGCCGCTCCGCGAACGTGCGCGTGAACTTGTCGGGCATGTGCTGGGCGATCACCACGCCGTGCGGATAGTTCTTCGGCAGCCGCGAGAAGATCTCGATCAACGCGCTCGGCCCGCCCGTCGACGAGGCGATCGCCACCACGCGGTGCGGGGACGAAGCCGGCCCGGGCTCGGGCTTGCCGCGCACGGATTCGACGGGGAGCGGCGCTGTCCGCTGGGACGAGAGCCGCACCGAGCCCGCGAGCAAGATCTTTTGCATGAGCTCGCGGGCAATCCCGCCGAGATCGGGATCACCGAGCCGATCCGGCTTGGCGACGAAGTCGAAGGCGCCGAGCTCCAGCGCCTTGAACACGTTGTCTTTCTGGCTGTAGCTCGAGACCACGACCACGGGCGTGGGCAGCTTCGACATCAGGATGCGGAGGAAGGTGAAGCCATCCATCCGCGGCATCTCGAGGTCGAGCGTGATCGCGTCCGGGCGCAGCGCGTTGACGAGCCGCAGCGCCTCTTCGCCGTCGGCGGCCTTGCCTACGACCTCGATCGCCCCGTTCGCCGAGAAGATCTCGGCCAGGCTGCGGCGGTTGAACACCGAGTCGTCGACGATCAACACACGGAGCGGCGGCCGCCCCGACTGGGCCGGGTTCACCGTGCGCCTCCGTCCCAGCGCTCGGAGCTCACCGGCTTCCTGTACACGAGGTCGTCGGAGAGGTGAACGAGCTCGAAAGCTGTCGTCACGTTCAGGAGCGACTCCGAATGGCCGAGCAAGAGGTAGCCGCCCGGCAGCAGCCGTTCGTAGAAAGCATCTATCACGCGCCTTCGCGAGTTCACGTCGAAGTAGATCAATACGTTCCGGCAGAACACCACGTCCACCCGGCCCACGAACGGGACTCGGGCGGCGTCGAGCAGATTGAGCTGCCCGAAATGACACATCCTCCGGATGTCGTCCACGACCTGCGAGCCCTCACTGGTCTCGTGGAAGTACTGAGTGACGAACTCGGGCGGTGTCGCACGGAAGGATCCATGTCGGTATATCCCGCGCCGTGCCCGGGCGATGGCGACTTTGGAAATGTCACTGCCGATCACCCGCACTTCATGCCCGTGAAATAGGCCGCTCCGGTGGATCAGGATCGCGATCGTGTAGGCCTCTTCACCCGTCGAACAACCCGCGCTCCAGACGAACAGCCTGCGGCTCTGGGCCGTGGTTTGCGCGAGGCGCGGGAGGATCTCGCGCTCGAACGCCCGCAGCTGATACTCCTGCCGAAGGAAATAGGTCTCCTTCGTGGTCAGACGCTCGACCGCCTCTTCCAGCTCGGCGGGCCCGAGCGGGGAGAACCGCAGGTACTTGTAGTAAGCGCCATAGTCCGGCACGCCCACGGCTGCGAGGCGGTCGGCGAGACGGCGCTCGAACAACACCCGCGCGTCGTCCTCGAAGCGCAAGCCCGCGTACGAGTAGATGAGGTCGCGCATCAAGCGGAAGTCGTCGGGCGACAGCCGCGGCAGGGCCTCGTCGATGCGGCTCGTCATCGCGGCGGCATGCTCCCGCCCAGATCCGGCGGAGGTGTGCGGCGCACACCGCTCACTCGATCGAGAGAGCGCGCGAGCACCTCGCGCACGGCCGGGCTCTGCTCGATCGAGAGCCTGGCCCGGAGCGCCGCCTTCGCGATCTCCCCCGGGTGACGCGCGAGAAGCTCGGCAGATAGGCCGCGCACGTCCCAGGCAGGGTGGGCCAGGCACTCCGCCAGCCGCTCCGGAACGCGCGCGTCCTCCCGCTCGGACACCGCCAGCAAGCCCGCCTTCACCACCTCGGGCTCGGGGTGGGCGAGCGCGCCGAACAGCGTATCGATCGAGGCCCCGAGCGCCGCCAGCGCCTCGACCGCGACCACGGCCAGCAGGGTGGTGGTGTTGCCGAGCAGCGGCGCGAGCACCGCAACCGCTCGCTCGTCGGCGGTGTTTCCGAGCGCTCGCACCGCGCTCGCGCGCAGCGGCGCCACCCCGGAGCTCGCGAGGATTTCCACCAGGCACTCGAACCCCACCGCGCGCCCTGTCGTGTCCCGCAGCCGTCCGAGCGCGCTGACGGCCATGCTGCGCACCTCGTCGGCTTCGTCGGTGACGGAGAAAGACAGGGCCGAAAGCAGGTTGGCGCTCGACACGCGCAGCATCGCTTCGAGCGCAGCGCGCCGCGTCGCGGCCGCCTCGTTGCCGACGGCCGAGCTCAGAAATAGCTGATAGCGCTCGTGGGAGGAGTCTTCCGGCGGAAGCGCGGCGATCAACACGCAGGCCGCGTGCGCCGAAGGCTCTCCCGGATCCGCGGCGTCGATCAGCGCGCGCGCCTCCATCGGATAACGCTCGGCCAGGGCGCTCAGCGCCACTTCGCGCGGGCGCAGCGTCGAGAGCGAGCCCGGATCCTCGAGCGAGCGCGAGAGCGGGACCAGGATCTCTGCGCTGCCGTAGCGGGCGATGATGCCGAGCGCCTCGCGCTGTACGTCCGGCAGCTCGTCCTCCAGGGCCTCGAGCGCGGTGCCGACGACCAGGCTTCGCTGCGTGTTCCCGGCAAGCCGTCCGAGGATCGACAGACAGCTCGCAAGCTCGGGGAGCGAACGTTGTTGAATCGCGTGCACCAGCCGCGACACGGCGAGCTCACCGAGCAACTCGAGCATCTCCTGCGCCTCGCCGAGGAACCGGTCGTCGCCGATCGACTGGATCGCGAACTCGGCCGCGCCCTCGATGCCCAGCGCGGCCGCGGCGATCATCGCCGCGCGCCGGGCATCGTCGAAGGCGGCTTCGTCGGCGCAAATGTCCAGGATCCGCTGGGTGGCCTTGGGCGACAGGCGCCCCGCGTTGTCGCGGATACTGCGCACCAGCGTCCGCTCTCGCGACAGCTCCGCGATCGCGCAGGTCAGCTCCACGAAAAACGCTCCCGAGGCGCGGCTCAACGCGTCGAGCACCGGCTCGATCGCGCCCGGGTGTCGGGTCCGCCCCGCCGCGAGCAACGCCGCGCGGCGCAGAATTGGCTCCTCTAGCAGCTCGGAAACGGTTTCGAACGGCACCGCCACCCCGAGCGAGTTCAGGCCGTTCAACGCCGCGAGCTTCAACATCGGCTCTGGCGACGCGAGGTGCCCTTCCAGGGTCTGAATCGCCTCCGACACACCCGCACGGCCGAGATCGGCCGCGGCCTCGACCGCCGCGACGCGCACGTTCGCATCGGGATCGACCGCCATCCGTGCCAGCACCGGGAGCGCCAGCTCGTGACCGACGCGGCCCAGGGCTTCCACCGCTAGCTTTCGGCCGTCGGCGTCCAGGTTCACGAGCGCGAAATCGAGCGCCACCACCGCGTGCACGCCGAAGCCGCCCAAGGCCTCGACGGCCGCGTTCCGCAGCCCGACGTTGTCTCCGGGCTCGAGCGCCCGCACCAGCTCCTCGAGCAGCTCGCGGCTCGGAGCCAATGCAAAGGCCGTGGCGATCGCTTCTTTTCGTACCCGCCAGTCCTCGTCGGCGAGCGCCTTCAACACCAACCCGCAGGTGCTGAGCGGGGCGTCGGAAGAGCGCACGTAGAGCTCCGAGGTGGCGCGCCGGCGCTCCTCCGGATCGTTCGACTCGAGCTGCGCCTCCAGATCCCCCGAGTCGATCACGGCCCGCCCTCCAGGTGACCTCGCGCGCCGAGCAGCGCGCCCGGGCGCAGCGACTGGGTGAGGACGTCGAAGCGCCCCACGTCGAGCACGAACACGAGCTCCCCCGAGTGCGGCGCCACGCCGACGACGCCGCGCGTGTCGTCTCCGGGGCCGAGCACCGGCGGAGGACGGAGCTCCCCCGTGACACCGAAGACGCCGATTACGCGGTCTACCGTGAGCCCCACGCTGCGGCCTTCGACCTCGATCAGGATCCACTTGGTGCGGCGCGACGCCGGGCTCGGCTGCAGCCCGAAGCGCGCGCGCAGATCGACGATCGGCACCACCTCACCGCGATGGTCGAGCACACCGGCCACCGAGTGCGGAGCGTGGGGCAGCTCCGTGAGCGGCGAGGGATTCACGATCTCCCTCACGTTGCCGATCGGCACCGCGTAGGTCACGTCGCCCACGACGAAGCCGACGAAGCCTCGCTGGCGATCTGGACGTTGCCGGTGTTGCGGCGCCATCAGCTCCTCATGTGCTCACGATCTTCGACAGATCGAGCAGCACCAGAAACATGTCCTGGGTACGACCGATGCCGGTCACGTGCTCCGAAGAGTCACCGCCGAGCGCCGTCGTCGCCGATTCGATCTCGGCGTCCCCGAGCCTCACCACCTGCTTCACCTCGTCCACCAACAGCCCGACCGTCTCACCGGACTCGGCGAGCGCCAGCAAGATCCGCGCGCGCTTGCCGAACGGCCTTGTCTCGAGCGACAGGCGACGGCGCAGATCCACCACCGTGACGAGCAGACCGCGCACGCTGCACACGCCGACCACGTCGGGGCGCGCGCGGGGCACGGGCGTGATCGGTGGCGGGCTCAAAATCTCGCGGATCCGCGTCAGATCCACGCCGTAGAGATCGTCGCCCAGGCTGAACACCAGGAACTCGCGCACCGGCCCGCGCACCGGGTCGCGGCGGATCGAGCGCATGGACGTCGCCCGCACCAGCTCAGCCATTCACCACCCCGAGCCGCTCGCGCTGAACCTCACCGCCCATCAGCACCTCCTCGATCAGCGATGCCGTATCCAGCACCAGGCTCACGTTCTGATCGCCGAGCTCGGTGGCGCCCGCGATGCCGCGCACCTCGCTCAGCGATTTGCCGAGCGGCTTGATCACGATGTCTTCTTGCCCGAACAGGTGATCGACGACGAGCCCGAGCCGCCGGTTGGCGAGCGACACGATCACCACGAAGCCGCGGCCCGGCCGCGGGCTGCGCTCGAGCTCGAGCAGCCGTTGCAGGCGGCAGATCGGCAAGGTGGCTCCGCGCAGCGTGATCACCTCGCGGTTGTCGACCACGCGCACCATGTCCTCCTCGAAGCTCAACGCCTCCGACACGGTCGCGAGCGGGAGGGCGAAGACCGAGCTCGACACGCGGACGATCAGCGCGCTGACGATGGCCAGCGTGATCGGCAGCGTGATCGTCATCTTGGTGCCGATCCCGCGCTCGCTCTGGACGTCGATCACCCCGCCGATCTTGGCGATGTTGGTCTTGACGATGTCC
>JAICQO010000193.1 GCA_025937835.1 Polyangiaceae bacterium | reverse complement strand
GGCGCCGAGCCCGTCCTCGCGTCGAAGCTCTGAGCAGCTTCGACGGAGGGCGCTCGGATCCGTCCGGCCGAGCGCCTCCCCGCGCCCCTGCGCTGAGTTCGCATAAGATACATTATGTCAACTAAAGGGGTACTGCTTCAGGTTCATTCGGCTACGTGACCGGCAACCAGCCGCGGCCCTGACTCCGGCGGCGCCCCGATCTTCCGACCCGCCTAGCGCTTGATGAGCTGGGCGTAGTCCACCTTGCCGTCTTCGAAAGCGAGCGCCACGGCCCAATCGTACGGGCGGTGCGCGTCGGTCGTGAGCTGGACGCGACCGGTCACGCGGCTTGCGACGTCCAGCATGAAACCGGTTCGCGCTTCTGATCGCGGCCGCCGACGTCGTACGTGACGATCAGCTTGGTATCCGCCTCGATCGCAACCCAGGTCCACATTGAACCGACGTTCGGATCGTCCTTCAGTCGGTCCGGGATGTTGCGGTCCTACTAAAGGGACCGGGCAGCGCGTGGCGCATGGATCCGCGCGGCGTACGTCACGGCGCGCCTTCGCGAGCGAGCGCCGCGAGCGCCTCGGCGTAGCTCTGGATCTCGAGCGGCGAATCGACCAGCGAGGCTGCGCTGCGCGCGAGCGCGTCCCCGTTTCCGGCGGCGTGCTCGAGTGGCGTGCGCTCGCTGGCGCGGACAGACGGTAGCTGGAAGTCCGCGCTCGCGCGCAAAAACACGTCGCTTTGAGCCAAGCCCGCGAGCAAGCTGCGCAGATCACCGCCCCCGCGCTCGAACGCCGAAGCCAGGCAGGTCAGTGGAGCTGGCGGCGGCGGCGGTTCACCTGCTGGCGGCAGCGGGGTTCCGGATTGAAGGACGTGGACCTGGCCCTGTCCGCCGTCGAGCGCGTACTCGCCGAAGCGCCGAACCAGGCAACGCGAGACCTGACGGCTACCTGCGAGGAGCTCGGCTAGCCCGCGCGGTCCGTCGAACGGGACGTTCGAGGTCCCGTCGAGCTCGGCGATCGAGCCGTTCACGAGAGCGTCCTGGGGCGCTCCCAGGTCATCGAAGCCCTCCAGCGCAAACCCGAGCGGGTCGAGCAGCTGGTGACAGCCGGCGCACGCCGCGCTGCTCGAGATGGCCTCGTAGCGTTCGCGGCGCGTGTTGCCCTGGGGCAGCTCCACGCTCGGGGGTGAAGCGCCGACTTCGGTGCAGAGAAAGCGGCCAAGCAAAAGCTTGCCCCGGGTCGAGGGCGTCCCCGCCGTCAGCAGCAGCGAACCATGCGTTAAAATGCCCGCAAATTTCGCGGGCTCGAGCTCGACGTCGCTGAAGCGCGCGCCGAGTCCGTCACTCGGAACACGCAGATAGTCAGCGAGCGGTGCGTTGAGCGGCGCCTGCGTCGCGAGCAACAGCTCGTCGAGCGTCGCTCGATCTTCGGCGTACGCGCGCTCGAGGAAGATCTGGGTTTGCTCCGCCATCTCCGCGAGCGGCACCTCAGCAGGCCACAGGGCGAAGCCAGGCTCGCCGAGCTCCGCGAGCCCGAGCCACTCCTCGACGATGGCGGCAAAGCCGTATGCGGCGCGCGGATCGTCGAGCATCCGCGCGACCTGTCGCTCGAGCCCTTCTCGATCCGATAGCTCTGCCCTGGTGGCCGCGTTGCGCAACTCCGCGTCTGGGCCGGACCGCCACAAGAAGTACGCGAGCCGCGCCGCGACCGTCCAATCGGACCAGCGCCCGCCCCTGCTAGTTTCGACTCGGAATACGAAGTACGGCGATTCGAGCATCGCCTCGACCACGGCACTCAACCCGGCCGCCGGATCGCTCGCCTCCTCGGCGGCCCGCTCGAAGAGCATTTCGAACGAGGCGCTCTCCTCTTCGCTCAGCGGCCGGCGAAACAGCCGCAGGCCGAGATCGGCGAGATTCGGCCGGCAGGCGAGCTCGTCCGGGCATTCGTCGGCGTGTTCTGCCGAGTATTGCTGCGCTCGCTCACGCGCGATCTGAACCAGTGCACGTGCTTCCTCGACGGTCACCGAGCCGAGTCCGCGCTGGCGCAGCGCGGGCCAGGGCCGTCCGAGCCTCGTCCCGCTGCTGTCGAAGACATCCTCCAGAGTGCGCTCGATGTCGCTTGCGGTCAGACGCTGCAGGCGCAACGTGTCCGCGCCCGTGCACTCGCGGAACCATTCAGCGTCCGAGCGCTTGCCGCCCGTCGCCGTCGCAACGGTGCCGCCAGTCGCGCTCACGCCACCAGTCGCGCTCACGCCACCAGTCGCGCTCACGCCGCCCGCGCCACCAGTCGCGCTCACGCCGCCCGTTGCAGCGGGGGCGCCACCCGTGATGCTGGTGGTTTCGGGGGGAACATCGGTGCGCGACGCCTTGCCGCCGCACGCTCCCAGAGCGACTGCCAAAGCCGACACCACCACCAAACCGCGCATCCTGGGACGAAGCCTAGCGCAAGGCCGGGTTCCGTGGCACGGCGAGCGCCACCGATGACGAAGCTCAGCGTCAACGTCAACAAGATCGCTACTCTGCGGAACACCCGCACGCTCGGCATCCCGAGCCCCGTCAAACTCTCGGGGCTGATCCTCGACGCCGGTGCCCACGGCATCACCGTCCACCCGCGCCCCGACCAGCGTCACATCCGACCCGAAGACGTCGACCAGATCGCCGAGCTCCTGAAGCGCTATCCCGAAGCCGAATACAACATCGAAGGCAACCCGTTCCACGGCCTGCTCGAGCACTGCGAGCGCGTGCGCCCGACCCAGGCGACGCTCGTGCCCGACGCGCGCGAGGCCTTCACCAGCAACCACGGCTGGAACCTGGTCGAGCTCGGCGCGGTCGAACGCCAGGCCCTGGCGCGCGCCATCGAAACGCTCCACGCCTCTGGCGCGCGCGTGAGCTTGTTCGTCGATCCGATCGCCGAGCTCATGCCCCTCGCGCGAGAGCTCGGCGCCGACCGCGTCGAGCTCTACACCGAGCCCTACGCCGCGGCGGCTCTCGGCGCCCGCAGCGCGGCTTCCCTCGCCACGTACGCCGCCGCGGGCCGCGCCGCCGTGGATGCGGGCCTGGCCGTCAACGCCGGGCACGACCTGAACCTCGACAACCTCGGCCCATTCCTGACCGCCCTACCCTCCGTCGCCGAAGTTTCGATCGGCCACGCGCTGGTCGCCGACGCGCTCGAGCTCGGCCTAGCCGAGACCGTGCACCGCTACCTCACCATCACTTCCCGCGCTGCCTAGCCCTCCACCAGCCCCCGAGCCGGCCCGGCCAGCCCGCTACCCATCCGCAACCCGTGAGATTCTCTTGCACGGCCCGACATTTGGCGATACTAAGCCGACCCCGGCCGAGGTGCTCAGGCTCAGCGGCCGAACCCCAATGCTTCGAACCAGCCAAACTTGGAACCCTTGGGGGATCGTCTAACGGCAGGACGCAAGATTCTGGCTCTTGCTATCTAGGTTCGAATCCTAGTCCCCCAGCCAAAGCTCTCAGAACGAACCAAACACCAGGCCCCATCGTCTAGCGGTTAGGACATCGGCCTCTCACGCCGGTAACGCGGGTTCAATTCCCGCTGGGGTCGCCAACTCAGAGTGAGCGCAGGGAAGCGCTCACCCTCTTCGAGCTCCGTACAGCGCTCGCCCTTGAGCTTGCAGGAGGTCGAGCAGCCCTCCGACGACGCCCGCCTCAGCCTGCGTCGCCGATCTGACAGTTTGCACCGAGGCACTCGATGCCTTCGGCGCAGGGGTTGTCGCAGAATCCGCAGTGTTCTTCGCTGGTCTCGAAGTCGTAGCAGACGTTGTTGCAGACCCCCG
>JAICQO010000009.1 GCA_025937835.1 Polyangiaceae bacterium | reverse complement strand
CGTGCCGATCGCCGTCGCGATCGCGATCACGCTGTTCGGAGCGGGGGTGGCGTATTCGGTTGCGACCAAGGTGCCAAAGCCGTCACGAGCTCCCGCGCCGGTAACTTCGGAGATCCCGGTCGAAGTGCGGTGAGCGTGCGTTGGGTCACCACCCCGGGGTTCAACTCCCGGCGCCTCCACCTTTTTCGAACTCCGTTTTGGCGGGTCCCCGTTTCGAGAGGCGCTAGCGCGGCGAAATGAACCTCCGGCCCGAGGCATGGAAAACGACATGTCGTCTCCGCGCTGGCGCGGGCCGCGTCGCTCAGGTACGCGCAGCGTCCAGCGTCGG
This sequence comes from Polyangiaceae bacterium, assembly GCA_025937835.1. Lineage (GTDB taxonomy): Bacteria > Myxococcota_A > Polyangia > Polyangiales > Polyangiaceae > PMG-095. The sequence continues at coordinate 120,700 of JAICQO010000009.1, read as the reverse complement.
ACACGGCGCGCTGGTTCGCACTCGCCGCCGACCCTCGACCACGGTGTGCGCGGAGCGGCCAAAGCTCCAGCGGATGTTGGATGCTGGGGGCGCTGCAGAGATCTGGCCTCCATGAATGCCCTCGAGGTGACACCACGTACAGAGGCTGGTCAGGTTTTCCTCGGAGTCGTCGCCGCCGTGGGAGCGGAACCGGAGGTGATGCGGCGTGACATCGCGCCGGCCGCAACACGGGCTCTGACAGCGATGAAGATCGCGCTGGTAAATGTGCGAGTACTCGACTTCGGGCGGGCGCGGAAGCCAGGTGTCGATGAACAGCTCGCAGGCGAAGCGTAGGAACGTCGTGCCGCGCAGGGGCGCGCCGCGATGACGCAGATAAATGGCCTCCCAATGCCGGAAATCCCGCGCCGTGCTCGCGTTCACGCGGAGGTGCAGGGTTACCTTCGCTGGGGACACGCTTGCGGATGGCGGCGGCGGCGAGGGCGCAGACATCTGGCCCGTGAGGACGTCGCGTTCCAGGTCCTGCACCCGGCGCACGTCGGCCTCGCTCGGCGGGAGCACGGCCGTGCTCTCGGACCATCTTGCCAGCAGCTCGGCCGAGTCGATCTCCTCGCGCAGATGGCGCAGCGTGCGCTCGGTGGCGCGCGTCACCCAGGCTTCGACGGTGGCGCCGGTCGCGACCTCTGCCACGAGGCGCGCCGCTTCGTATCCGAGCTCGCCGCGATCTACGGCGTCGGCCAGAAATCTGAGCTGACCGAGGCGCTTCACGAGCCGTCGCTTGGCCTTGACGGACGAGAGGCTCGTGCCGAGGCGCTCGCGAGCGTATTGCGCCGCGGTCGCGTAACCCAACCGCCGCCAGCCGTCGGCTGAAAAGAAGGCCTCGAGCGCGCGCCCAAAATCGACCTCGCGCCCCACCAATTCGCGCGAAAGCTCCCGCAGCTGCCGATCCACGGCCTCCGGCTGCTCGGGCCAGAGCAACGGCTCCACGTGCGGACGTGGTTCCGGGCCGCGACGGAAGTGGGATTCGCAGCGCACTTCTGCTTCGGCCCGCATGCGCGCGAGCTCGCGCTCCCAGGCGCGCTGCGGGCTCATGGCCTCGTTGTCGGGCAGCTCAATCGCGGTGCGGGGCAGCTCGCTGCACAAGGTGCTGGTCGACTCGGCGACCAAGCCGAGCACGAAGTCGGCGTTCGTACGCTCCCCCAGGTGCCGCCCCAGTAATTTCGCTTGCTCGAAACACCAGGCGTCCTCGCGGGGCACGGTGAGCGTGAGGGTGCGCAGCTCGGCTTCGGCTTCGGGCGGTTCACCGTCTTCGGTCCCCCCCGCTTCTCGAGCACGAGCGCCTTCATCTCGCGCACGGTCCGACGTGACGCTTCGCCGAGCCAGAAATCTGCGTCGTCCGGAGACGCGACCGTCGCGAGTACCGCCGCCATGCTCCAGCTGAGGGAGCCAGAAATCAGCGCGTCCGCCAGAAGCGGCAGCTTGTCGAGCCGCCTCGCCAAGCTACGCGCCTTCTGCGTCCAGCTCGCCGAGCGCTCGCAGCGTTCGAGCGCGTACGCCTCGATCGACGAGAAACCGAGCGCGTGATGCCCGCCGCTGCGCTCGAGCAAGTGGAGACCGCGGCCCATCTCGAACCGCAATCGCCCGGCCTCGCCAGCGCGACGCGCGAGCTCTGCGTCGAGCGCCTGCAGTCTTTCTACGGAACAGCCGGATGCGCGCGGACGCTCGGGTCGTCGTCGGACGCGACCAGCGAGCGAGCTCTGAGAATGCGCTGGCGCAAGCAGTTGCGTGAGCATGGTTATCTCCTATACACCCACGATTTCGGCCCTCCTCAGCGGCGCGTGGCGGGGCGTTCAGCGCTGCGAACGCGTCGCGAGTAAATTTCTCGCCGAAACGCCGACAGTGCGCGAAGTCAGCGCCGCAATTGGCAGTTGCGCACGAGTTGGCGCCCAGAAGCAGCGGGCGCCTAAAAAAGCTGTCAACGAAAAAGCGCGGTTCAGACCGGGTACATAGGTGACAATTAGACCGGGAACAGAGGTGACACGTTCTTGATGGGCGTGGAACCTGCGCTCCATGCCTTGGAAAGAGACGTCACCGATGAACGAGCGGTTGAGGTTTGTGGCGGCGATGTTGGCGGGGGAGGAGAGTTTTGGAGAGCTCTGCGAGCGCTTCGGGATAAGCCGAAAGCAAGGGTACAAGTGGAAGGAACGCTACGAAACGCTGCTAGTGATCGTGAGGCGGCAGCACCCGCGCATCGTGTTGCCAGCGGCCAGCACGGTCGGCGCGATCCTCAAGAAGCGGGGAATGCGTGCCTTGCTGTCGCCGCCCGCCAGGGATCTACCGCTGCCGCGGCGGAGGCGTGAGAACGTTGCGCGGCGGGGGCGTGAGCACGCTGCGGGCGCGCGCGCGGCTCGTGACGTCGTGGTACGCGAGCTGGATCTCGGATTCATCGAGGAAGCCGCTGATGGCGCCGGCGGCGTCGAGCACGACGATTTCGCGCGTGGCGTGGGCGAGCATGCGCTCGAGCGCGGTGTGGAGGTCCTCGTCTTCGAGCACGAAGGCGGGCGCGGCCATCAGGTCCACGGCCAAGGTGAGGTCGAGGACGTCGGGGTTCATGGCCAGGTTGCGCACGCTGTCGGTGCTGATCGCGCCGAGCAGGCGGCCGTCGTCGGCGAGGACGGGGAAGACGTCTTGCCAGACGGGAGCTTCCGTCGAGCGCTCGAGGATCTCGCGCGCGGTGGCCTCGCGGCGGAAGCTGACGTAGGTCCGGTCGCGCACCAGCGCGTCGCCGACCTTTACCTCGCGGAGCACGTCGAGCACGAGGTCGTCGCGGTGCGCGGGGGATTCGCGCTTGGTACGGACCTGCGCGCCGTACAGCGAGTGCCGGCGCAGGCCCACGAACGCGATGGCCTCGGCGAGCATCAGCGGGACGAGCAGGTCGTAGCTGCCCGCGAGCTCGCAAACGAGCACGAGCGAGGCGATCGGTACGTGGGCGAGGCCGCCGTAGAAGGTGCCCATGCCGACGAGCGCAAAGGCGCCCGGGTCGATGCGCGGGTCGTTCAACAAGAGCTGCGCGGCGCGACCGAAGGCTCCGCCCACGAGGCCGCCGATCACGAGCGAGGGACCGAAGTCGCCGGCGCTGCCACCCGAACCCAGCGTCAGCGCCGTCGCTCCGGCCTTCAAGACCGCGAGCAGCGCCAGGAGCTCGACGGCGTACCAGCCTCCGGGCAACCACGGCGAGCCGGTGATCGCGAGCTGCGCCGCGCCGTAACCGCCACCGAGCAGGCCGATGCCACGGCCTTCGCCGCCGAGGCGCGGACCGAGCTCGATCAGGATCGGCGTGACGATCACCCCGAGCATCAGGCCGCCGAGCGCCGGCTTGGCCCAGAGCGGCAACTTCAGCCGCTCGAACAGCCGTCGTGTCGAGTGGAGCATGCGTAAGAAGCCGAGCGCGGCGAGCGACACGATCAGCGCCATCAGCGCGTACAGCGGCAAATGGCCGAGCACGAACGGGTAGCGCGGCGCGTGCGTGAAGAGCGTGGCTTCACCGAAGAACGAGATGAAAACCGAGTAGGAAGTGACGCTCGCGAGCACGCTCGGCACCAGCGCGTCGGACTCGAAGTCGTCGCGGTGCAGCACCTCGACCGCGAGCAAGGCGGCGCCGAGCGGCGTGCGGAACACCGCAGAAACGCCCGCCGCGAGCCCTGCGACCAGCAAGATGCGCCGCTCCCGCTCGTCGACGCCGAGCGCGCGCCCGACCAGCGCGCCGATTGCTCCGCCGATTTGCATCGTCGGACCTTCGCGTCCGCCGGAGCCGCCGAAGCCCAGCGTCAGGATCGAGGCGAGCGCCTTGGTCACCGGCACACGTCGCCGCACCTGCGCGCGGTTGTGGTGGAAGTCGCGGATGATCGCGTCGGCGCCGCCGCCTTGCGTCTCGGGTGCCCAGCGGGCCGATATCAGGCCAGCGAGCAGCGCGCCGATCGCGGGTAAAAACACGAGCAGCCACGGTCGGAACGGGGCGCGCTCCAGGGGGCTGTGGATCTCCTCGCCACCAGCGCGAAGGGCCTCGTAGCCCGCGATGCCCTCGAGGATGACATGCTCGGTGAACTCGAGCGCGTAGTAGAACAGCGAGCCCATCAGGCCGGCGGCTGCGCCGATCAACACGCTGTGCAGCAAGATCCGACCGAGCAGCTGCAGCTCGAGTGGCTCCGACGTGCGGCGGATGAACTGCCGAAGATCTCTCAGGCCAGGTCTTGGTCGGTTCCGGGAAGGCTCGGTACGGTTCTCCGACATCTCACCCTAGCGGGAAACCAACCTCGATCTGGTCGGCTCCCACGTCAACTCTCAGTTTCGGGATCGTTTCTAGGTTTCGGGTTCGTTCCCGCGTGTTCATAGGGACGAAACCTCGCCGCAAGATGCGCCGCCACATACTCTGCGCGAACGGATGCGAGCTTCGAACAGCGTGCCCGTAGCGGTGACCCGCAATTCCCGCGAAGGGGTGATTCCGCCCACGGTTCCCGAGCACCTCATGGCGTTGGCCGAGGTCGGCCGGGAGCTGACGGGGGGCGACGGCTCGCGCCCGGCGCTCGAGCAAGCCCTCGCGGTGCTCGATCGGCGCCTCGATGCCTGTTGCTCCGTGCTCTATGTCGCCGATCCCGACGAGCGCGTGCTCGAAGTGAGGGCCGCATACGGGCTTTCTGCCGAGCAGCTACGCCCGCGCTTCGGGATGGGCGTTGCCGGCCGCGTCGCCGAGTCCGGGCGGCCGATCGTGGTTCCGGTGGTGCGTCACGAGCCGATGGCGCTGTCCGAGTTGAGCGAGCTCGCCGATTGGTCGAAGGCGAGCTTCAGTCTCATTTCGGTACCGGTTGCGGTTGCTGGTCGACCGGCCGGAGCGCTCTCCACCTATTTCCGCCAGTTCGAGCGCGCCGAGGTCACGGGGCTGCTCGGCGTGCTCGAGGTAGTCGCCTCGCTGATTTCGCAGGCCCTGCGCGCCGCGCACCTCGAGCGCGTGCAGGCGGACACCGAGGCGGCCGACTCGCGCGAGCGCTCGCAGCACGCGGTGTTCGAGTACTCGAACATGATCGGCGCGAGCGCCGCGATGCGCCAGGTCTACGAACAGGTGGGCCAGGTCGCTCGCACCAACGCCACCGCGCTGATCCGCGGCGAGTCCGGCACGGGCAAGGAGCTCGTGGCGCACGCCATCCACACCAACTCGACGCGCGCGCGCCAGCCGTTCGTCAAGGTGAACTGCGCGGCCGTCCCGGAGACGCTGTTCGAGTCCGAGCTCTTCGGTCACGAGCGCGGAGCGTTCACCGGGGCGCACGCTCGGCGCAAGGGCCGCTTCGAGCTCGCCCAGGGTGGCACGCTGTTTCTCGACGAAATCGGCGATCTGACGCTGACGACGCAGGCCAAGCTGCTGCGCGTGCTCCAGTTCCGCGAGTTCGAGCGGCTCGGCGGCACCGAAACGCTCCGCCCCGACGTACGTATCATCGCTGCCACCAACAAGGACATGGAGCGAGCGGTGTCGAGCGGCGCCTTCCGCGAAGATCTGTACTACCGCCTCAACGTGTTCACGATCGGGCTGCCCTCTCTGCGCGACCGCCGCGCCGACGTGCCCGCGCTCGCCGAGTACTTCCTGTCCAAGTACGCCGGCGAGCACCGGCGCAAGATCTCGCGCGTGTCGAGCGCCGCCTTCGACGTGCTCTGCCAGTACGCCTGGCCCGGCAACGTGCGCGAGCTCGAGAACGTGATCGAGCGCGCGGTCGTCGTCTGTGACGGGTTCGTGATCCAGGAGCACCACCTGCCCGAGTCGATCCGCGTCGCAGCCCGCGAAAAGCCTTCGGAGAAGCTCACGCTCAACGAGGCCGTGGCCCGGCTCGAGCGGCAGATGATCGAGGAGGCGCTGCGCACGCACCGGGGCAACGCCGCCCGCGCCGCGCGCGCGCTCGGCACCACCGAGCGCATCGTCCGCTACAAGGCCGGCAAATACGGCATCGACACCACGCGCTTCCGCGCCTGAGTCTGGTCTCGCCGAGGAGTGCTAGATGGCCGAAACCGCCCGCCCGCGTATCGCGCTCCTCGAATCCCGGATGAGCCGGGAGCTCGCGCGGCTGGTCGAGAAGCACGGCGGCGAGCCGGTGTGCGTACCCGCCGTGCGCGAGTCTGCCGAGCTATCTCCGGAGCTGCTCTCGAAGTGGATCGACGACCTGCGCGGGGACCGGCACGAGATCGTGATCTTCATGACCGGCGTGGCCGTGTCGTTGCTTTTCGAGGTCGCCGATCAGGTCGGCCGGCGGCCGGACCTGGTCGCGGCGCTCAAGCGACTGACCACGGTCTGCCGCGGCCCCAAACCCACGGCCGCGCTGCGCGGCTTCGGCGTGCCTCCCACGCTCACGGCGCGTGAACCCTTCACCTCGGCGGAGCTGATCGATTCGCTGTCGGGAATCGAGCTCAAGGGCCGGCGCGTGATCCTGCTCCACTACGGTGAGCGCAGCGAGACCCTCGCCGAGACGCTGCTCGCGCGCCAGGCGCAGCTCGAAGAGCTGTGGCTCTACCGCTGGCTGATGCCGGAAGACACGGCCGGCCTCGAGGACCTCGTCCGAGGCATGATTGGCGGCGAGATCGCGGCTTTGACCATCACTTGCCAGGTGCAGTTCCGGCACCTGATGAGCGTGGCCGAGGCGCTCCGCGTCGAACGCGAGCTGGTCCGGGCGCTCAACGAAAAAGTCGTGGTGGCCGCCGTCGGGCCCACCTGCTCCGCCGTGCTCCGCGCCTACGGTGTGCGTGTGCAGGTTCAGCCGGATCACCCGAAGATGGGGCCGCTGGTGATCGCGTTGATGCGACACCTCGAGCTCGGCTCGCGCAGCGTCGACGCGGCTCCTGCGGAACGCCCGCACCTCACGCACTGACTGCTTCGACGCGACGCGCGCGTAGAAACCGCTTCGCGCGTTCGTCGAAACCCAGCTCGCTGAACCGCGAAACGGCGCGGCAACCGCGCAAGCGCGTCGAGAACCGAGAAACGCGCGAGAAACGCCGGGGCCTCCGAGGCGCGCCACAAACTCGTCGCCGCGTTCAGTGGATCCCGACGAGGTTGTCGCACGCTGCGGAGTATGGGGCATGTCGCAGGCGTTTCTGGCTGCCTTTGACGCGGTTTGTGGGGCGTGCAGAGCGCGTCGCAGCTCGTGGCACATCGCTTGCGTTTAGGTGATTCCGAACGCGGCGCACGCGACGCAATTCGAAGCGCGCCTTTTTTGGAGTGATTCCACTGCACGAAACACAACGTCCCCGAATAGCTCTCCTCGAAGCGCGCATGAGCCGCGAGCTCGCGCGGCTCGTCGAGAAGCACGGTGGAGAGCCCGTGTGTGTGCCGGCGCTGCGCGAAGGCGCCGAGATCTCGCCCGAGCTCGCGCGTCGCTTGATCGACGCGCTCGCCAGCGATCGCCACGAAATCGTGGTGTTCATGACGGGCGTCGCGGTCTCGCTGCTGTTCGAGGTCGCGGAGCGCATCGGCCGCCGCCCGGAGCTGGTCGATGCCTTGCGTCGCGTCACCACCGTGTGTCGCGGCCCCAAGCCGACGGCCGCGCTGCGGGGCTTCGGCGTCCCGGCCACGCTGACGGCGCGGGAGCCCTTCACGTCGGCGGAGCTCATCGACTCCCTGTCGGGGATCGAGCTCGGGAGGCGGCGCGTGATCCTGCTGCACTACGGGGAACGCAGTGAAACGTTGGCAGAAACGCTGCTCGGGCGGCAGGCGCAGCTCGAGGAGATCTGGCTGTACCGCTGGATGATGCCCGAGGACACGCGAGAGCTCGCGGATCTCGTGGCGCGGATGCTCGCGGGCGAAATCGATGCGCTCGCGATCACCTGTCAGATCCAATTTCGTCACCTGTTCGAGGTCGCCGAATCGCTCGGTTGCGGCCGCGAGCTCATCGAAGCGTTGAACGAGCGTGTGGTGGTGGCAGCGGTCGGACCGACGTGCGCGGCGATCCTGCGGGCCTATGGCGTGCGCCGTCACGTCATGCCCGACCACCCCAAGATGGGGCCGCTCGTCATGGCGTTGATGCGCCATCTGGAACTTCGCACTCGCTCTCGAGAAACACAGACCCGTCACCACCTTACCCATTGAGAAAAAACGCGAATGACTTGCTTCTCCGCCTCCTCGTCCAACGTCCTCACACGCACGGCCTTCTTTGCTTCGGTCTTGCTTTCGAGCGCCGTCGTCTGTGCACAGCCCGCCGCCGATCCCCCCGTCGCCGAACCCGCGGCGCCGCCGCCGGACGCCGGCAAGCCCAAGCCGCCGCCGTACTCTCTGCCTTTCCAGCTGCGTCCCGTGGTCGTCGGCAACGTGATCCGCTCGGACACGGCGATCGCGTTCTACGAGAGCCCCGCGAACGGCGAGTCCGGTTCCACGGTCGCGTCGATGTTGCTCTCGAGCTACAAGGTCACCGACGAGCTCGCGCCGCTGATCCGGCTCGGCATCGTGTCGAACTCGCCGCCCGACGCGCCGACGGACCCCGAGTCCGGGACGGGCTTCTTGAACCCGGTGCTCGGCGTCACGTACGCCCCGAAGATCTCGCCGAACTTCAAGCTCGGCCTGTTCCTCGGCGTCACGGTGCCGATCGGCTCCGGCGGTGGCAACGACGCCGAACCGAAGAACGTGATGGCCAACAACGCGGGCATCTTCGCGCGCTCGGCGCTCGACAACGCGATGTTCGCCGTCAACGACTTCGTGGTCTTCCCGGGCGTGGGCGCGGCCTTCACCGACGCCGGCTTTACGGCGCAGGTCGAGGCGACGCTACTGCAGCTCACGCGCGTGAAGGGCGATGCGCCGGCGGTCCCCGACTCGTCGCGCACGAACTTCACGACCGGTCTGCACCTCGGCTACTTCGTGATCCCCGCGCTGTCGCTCGCGGCGGAGCTGCGCCACCAGCGCTGGTTGTCGACGCCGAAGCTGGTCGAGAACGACACCACCGACACGCTGCGCGACAACACCACCGTCGAGCTCGGTCCGCGCCTGCACATCCAGCTCGGCGAGAAGAGCTGGTTCCGTCCCGCGGTCGGCTACGTCATCCCACTCGACGATCCGATGAAGGACCGAAAGTACAAGATCATCCATCTGGATCTGCCGTTCGTGATCTGAGCGACTCACCCAAAAAAAGGACATGCCCATGATTCGCAAACTCCCTCGCCGCCGCCTGTTGCTGGGTGCCGCCGCCGCCACTGCCACCGCCAGCCTCTCGGGCTGTAGCAAGAAGTCCGAAGCCGCCTCGAAGGCCGAAGCTGTGCCGGGCGCCGCCCCCGCAGCGCTCGGGAGCGCCGCCGGGAGCGCGCCGGAACATCCCGACATGCGCTTCGGGATGATCGCGCTCACGGACTGCTCACCGATCGTGATCGCCCACGAAAAGGGCATTTTCAAGAAGTACGGCATCAACTCCACGGTGGTGAAGGGAGCGAGCTGGGCGGCGATCCGCGACTCGCTCTCGAACGGCGACATCCAGGCCACGCACATGCTGATCGGCATGCCGATCGCATCCACCATGGGCCTGCTCGGCTCGCCGAAGAAGGCGATGATCATCCCCTGGATGCTGAACCGCAACGGCCAGGCGATCACTGCGAAGATGGCGCTGAAGGGCAAGCTGTCCACCGATGCCAAGGTGTTGAAGCCGCTCGTCGATCAGGCCAAGGCCGCCGGCACGCCGATGACCTTCGCGATGACGTTTCCGCCCGGAACCCACGCCATGTGGATGCGCTACTACCTGGCCTCGGGCGGCATCAACCCGGACAAGGACGTGGCGCTCGTCACCATCCCGCCGGCGCAGATGGTGGCCAACATGAAGGTCGGCAAGATGGACGCGTTCTGTGTGGGCGAGCCCTGGAACGCGCGGTCAATCGCCGACGGCATCGGCTACACCGCCATCACCACCCAGGAGATCTGGAAGGACCACCCCGAAAAAGTCTGCGCTTTTACCGAGGAATTCGCGGCCAAGAACCCGAAGACGGTGAAGGCCGTGCTCAAGGCGCTGCACGAGGCGAGCGTGTGGCTCGACGACCTCAAGAACCGGCCCGAACAGGCCGCGATCGTCTCGCGTCCGACGTACATCAACTGCCCTCCGGAGCTGATCCTGGGACGCCTGCTCGGAGACTACGACTACGGCGACGGGCGCAAGAAGAAGGACGAGAACTACATGATCTTCCACGATCGCGACTGCAACTACCCGCAGGCGAAGTTCTCGAAGTGGTGGCTCACGCAGTTCCGTCGCTGGGGCATGGTCGATGGCACTCCGGACTACGAAGGCGTGACGAAGCAAGTGATGCGCGCCGACATCTATGCGGAGGCCATGAAGGAGCTCGGTGTCGACGTGAAAGGCGAGGACGACTCTCCGGTCACGTTGTTCGATGGTGCGACTTTCGACCCGAAAGAGCCGGAAAAACACGCGACCTCGTTCGCGGTTCACAGCATGAAGGGCTAGACGGACATGGCCGCGAGACGCTCAGGAAACTTGGTTGACCGCAAGAGTCGGTCAGTAGAACGGAAAGGGTTCAGGCATCCATGAACAGCTTCACCCGGGAGAAACTGGAGAAGCGGATCGGGCTTCTGGTGCTGCCTCTGATCGGCGGGGCAATCGTGGTGGCTTTGTGGGCCGTCGCGAGCAGCACCGTTGCGACCAGCCTGCCGTCGCCGTCCCGCACGTGGGAGGCGAGCCGGCTCTACGTCATGGAGCCCTTCGAGAAGCGCGGTGAGCTCGACCAGGGCATCCTGCGCTTCACCTGGTATTCGCTGACCCGCGTCGCGAAGGGCTACGTGATCGCGATCTTGCTCGGAACACCGCTCGGGTTCTTGCTCGGCATGAGCAACTTCTTCCGGGCAAGCTTCGATCCAATCGTGCAGATCCTCCGTCCCGTGTCACCGCTCGCGTGGCTGCCGCTCGGTTTCGTGCTCTTCCACAAGCCCGAGCCGGCCGGCACCTTCACGATCGCCATGTGCTCGATGTGGCCCACGGTGCTGAACACGGCGCTCGGCGTGCGTTCGGTGCCGCAGGACTACCTGAACGTGGCGAAGGTGCTGAAGCTGTCGAAGCTGAAGACGCTCGTCAAGGTGATGGTGCCGGCGGCGATGCCGTACATGTTCACCGGTTTCCGGCTGAGCCTCGGCATCGCCTGGCTCGTGATCGTGGCGGCCGAGATGCTGACGGGCGCGCCCGGCGTCGGCGGCTTCCTTTGGCAGGAATACAACAGCTTGATCTACGAGCACATCATCCTGTGCATCCTGACCATCGGCATCGTCGGCTTCGTGCTCGACCGCATGATGGGGCTCGTCGAGAAGCGACTGCGTACCGGCTGAGAGGCACCGAGAGGCACCCATGGCGATACTCGAGCTAGAACAAGTTCATAAGTCGTTCGGTACCACCCACGTTCTCTCGGACGTGTCGCTATCGGTGGAGCCGGGTGAGCTGGTCGCGATCGTCGGTTTCTCGGGCGCCGGCAAGTCCACGCTGATGGCCTTGCTGTCGGGCCTCTCGAAGCCCGACCAGGGAAGGGTCCTGTTCAAGGGCAAGCCCGTGGAGGGCCCTTCCCCCGAGCGCGGCGTGGTCTTCCAGAACTACTCGCTGTTACCGTGGCTCAGCGCGTTCGAGAACGTGGAGCTCGCGGTACGCGAGGTGTTCTCGAAAGACTCGCGCAACGCCCAGCGCGAGCGCGTCGCGCGTTATCTGGAGATGGTGGGCCTCACGTACGCGAAAGAGCGCCGCCCAGCGGAGTTGTCGGGCGGCATGCGCCAGCGCGTGGCGCTCGCGCGCGCGCTCGCGATCGAGCCCGAGGTGCTGCTGATGGACGAGCCGCTCAGCGCGCTCGACGCGCTCACCCGCGCCACGCTGCAGGACGAGATCGAGCGCATCGCTCGTGTCTCGGGCAAGACGATCCTGCTCGTCACCAACGACGTGGACGAGGCGATCCTGCTCGCGGACCGGATCGTCCCGCTCAGCGCCGGCCCCGAAGCGACGCTCGGCGCGCCGACTCCGGTGGAGATCGCGCGCCCCCGCGATCGCCGAGCCATGAACCACGACCCCCACTTCCGTAAGATCCGTGCCTCGATCACGGATTACTTGCTCGAGACGCAGCGCGTGCGGCGCGCGCGCTCTGCCGCGAACCGGCGCGTTGCCGCCGAGTCCGCATTGCCCGTGGAGAGCCCGGCTTGAACTCCAAGTATCTCGAAATCTTCAAGCTCTTGAAGGTGTATCCGACTCCGCGAGGGCAGGCCGTCATCGTCAAGGACTTCGACCTCAGCGTGTCGGAGGGCGAGTTCGTGACGCTGATCGGCCACTCCGGCTGCGGCAAATCGACGGTGCTCTCGATCGTGGCCGGTCTCAACACCGCCACCAACGGCGGCATCGTGCTGGCGGGCAAAGAGGTGGTCGAGGCTGGCCCGGACCGCGGCGTGGTCTTCCAGGCGCCGTGTTTGCTCCACTGGCTCAGCGCCGTGGACAACGTCTTGCTCGGGGTGGACCAGGTGCGACCGGAGCTCTCGAAGGAAGAGCGGCGCAAGATAGCCGAGCACACGCTCGAGCTCGTCGGCCTCGGCGACTCGTTCGACAAGAAGCCGGCCGAGCTGTCGGCGGGCATGCGCCAGCGCGTCGGGTTGGCGCGCGCCTTCGCGCTCTCGCCCAAGCTGCTGCTGCTCGACGAGCCGTTCGGCATGCTCGACTCGCTCACGCGCATCGAGCTGCAGAGCGTGCTCATCGACCTCTGGGCGCAGGACCGAAAGACCGCGCTGATGGTCACGCACGACGTGGACGAGGCGCTCTTCCTCTCCGACCGCATCGTGATGATGACCTCGGGCCCCGAAGCCCACGTCGGCGAAATCCTGACCGTGCCGTTCCCCCGCCCGAGAAATCGCCACGACGTCACCGAGCACCCCGACTATTACGTGCTCCGCGAACGTTTGATCGCGTTCCTGGAAGAACAGGGCCACGGCAAGGCCGCGCCGCCACCTCAGTCGGCGCCGCAGCCCCGCGGCCTGATGGGTTTCCTACGCGGTCTAGTGCCCAGCGCGGCGATGCGCACCTGACGGCGCCGCGCTCGAGAACTTACAACGCGTACAGCGACGGCAGCAGCCCGCGCTTCACGAGCACCTTGACGATCGCGTCGGCGACCTCGTCGGCGTCTTCGGCGTCGAAGTTGACCTCGATGTCGGGGTTCGCGGGGGCTTCGGCGATCGGGCCCTGGTGGCCGGGGCCGTAGTCGCCGCGCGCGTCGCGCAGCTTGCGGATCGCGGACGACGTGTTCACGTAGACCTCGACGAAGCGCTCGGGGCCGACGGCGGAGCGGATCGCCTCGCGGTCGGCGCTGAGCGGTGAGGCGTAGGCGAAGATCGCGATCAGCCCGGCGTCGGTGAAGCGGCGCGCGAGCTCGGGCGTTTGCTCGGGGCTCGAGCCATTGCGCTCGAGGCCCTGCGACAGGCCGTCGTCGGGGTCGACGACCATGGCCAGGCGCTTGATGTCGAACAGGCGGCGTTCGAGGGCGTAGGCGATCACGCTCTTACCCGAGGCGGGCAAGCCCGTCAGCCACACGGTGCAGCCCTTCTGGCCCAGGCGCTCGCTGCGCTCGTCGGCGCTCACCTGTGAGTGCGGGTGCTCGATCACGGGCCGGCGCTGGCTGGCGCGCGCTTCCGGCGCTTCGCCCTCGAGGATCATCCCCGCTGCGACCGTGTTGTTGGTGAGCGAGTCGATCAGGATGAAGGCGCCGGTTCCGCGGTTGTTGCGGTACGGATCGTGGAACAGCGGCCTGTGGCAGGAGATCGTGACCCGGCCGATGTCGTTGAGCTCGAGGCGCGCCGCGGGCTCCTGCTTCAGGGTCTCGAGATCGGTCGTGTAGGCGACCTGCTCGACCTCCGCGCGCACGCTGCGCGTCGTGTGCTTGAGCAGGTAGCTCTTCTGGCGGTCGAGCGGGCGCTCGCTCATCCACACCAACATCGCGTCGAAGCGCTGCGCCACCACCGGCAGGTTGTCCGGGTGCACGAGCATGTCGCCGCGGCTGATGTCGATCTCTTCGGCGAGCCGCAGCGTCACGCTCATCGGAGCGTACGCCTGCTCGAGCGAGCCGTCCGCGGTGTCGATCCCGATTACCTGGGTGGTCTTGCCCGAAGGCAGCACCTGGATCGTGTCGCCGCTCCGGATCACGCCCGAGGCGATCGTGCCCGAGAAGCCGCGATAGTTCAGGTCGGGGCGCAGCACGTACTGCACCGGGTAGCGGAAGTCCGTCTGGTTCACGGTCTCGCTGACCGGAACGCGCTCGAGGTGCTCGAGCAAGGTCGGGCCGTCGTACCAGCCCATGTTCGGGCTCCGGTGCACGACGTTGTCGCCGGCCAGGGCGCTCACCGGGATGAAGGTGACGCCGCGGAACCCGAGCTGGCCCACGAACTCCGAGAAATGCGCGCTGGTCTTCCGGAACACCTCTTCGGAGTAGCCCTCGAGGTCCATCTTGTTCACGCACACCGCGAGCTGCGGAATGCCGAGCAGCGAGGCGATGTAGGCGTGCCTTCGCGACTGCTGCAGTACGCCGAGGCGCGCGTCGATCAGGATGATGGCGACGCTGGCGGTGGACGCGCCGGTGGCCATGTTGCGCGTGTACTGCACGTGCCCGGGCGTGTCGGCGATGATGAACTTGCGCTTGTTGGTCGAGAAGTAGCGGTAGGCGACGTCGATCGTGATGCCCTGCTCGCGCTCCGCCTTCAGGCCGTCCGTGAACAGCGAGAAGTCGATCTCGAGGCCCGCGCGCGACGACGCGCGCTTCACGGCCTTCAGCTGATCCTCGTAAACCCCGTGGGTGTCGTGCAAGAGCCGCCCGATCAGCGTGGACTTGCCGTCGTCGACGGAGCCCACGGTGACGAACCGCAGCAGCTCCTTCTGCTGGTGCTGTTGGAGGTAGGCGTGGATATCCTGACGGATGAGCTCGGTTTCCGGCTTCGTGGGCTGCATTCTGGGGCCTAACTCGCGCTTAGAAGTAACCTTCGCGCTTCTTGGCCTCCATCGAGGCCTCTTCGTCGTGGTCGATCAAGCGCCCCTGGCGCTCGGAGTACTTGGTGAGCAGCATCTCGCGGATGATGTCGGGCAGCGTGGTCGCGGTCGAGCGCAGCGCGCCCGTCAGCGGGTAGCAGCCGAGGGTGCGGAACCGCACCATCTCGAGCTTCGGCTTCTCGCCGGGCTCGAGCCGCATGCGCTCGTCGTCGACCATGATCAACGTGCCTTCGCGCTCCACGACCGGGCGCTCCGCCGCGAAGTACAAGGGGACGATCGGGATGTTCTCGAGGTGGATGTAGAGCCAGATGTCGAGCTCGGTCCAGTTCGACAGCGGAAAGGCGCGGATGCTCTCGCCCTTGTTGATCTTGGCGTTGTAGACGTTCCACAGCTCCGGGCGCTGGTTCTTCGGGTCCCACTGGCCATAGCGATCGCGGAACGAGTAGATGCGCTCCTTGGCACGCGAGCGCTCCTCGTCGCGGCGAGCGCCGCCGAACGCCGCGTCGTACCCGCCGTCACGCAGCGCCGCGAGCAGCGCGTGCGTCTTCATGATCGTCGTGTACTTGGAGCTGCCGTGATCGAAGGGGTTGATGCCCTCCTCGACGCCCTGCTTGTTGGTGTGGATGCGGAGCTCGAAGCCGTTCTCGGCGCAGAAGCTGTCGCGGAACGAGATCATCTCCCGGAACTTCCAGGTCGTGTCGATGTGGAGCAGCGGGAACGGCAGCTTTCCTCGATGAAAGGCCTTCTTCGCCAGGTGCACCATCACCGACGAGTCCTTGCCGATCGAGTACAGCATCACCGGCCGCTCGAACTCGGCCACGACCTCACGGAGGATGTGGATGCTCTCGGCTTCGAGCTGCTTCAGGTGCGAGAGGTGATGGTCGAGCGCCGGCTTGAGGTCGGCAGCAGTCGCGAGCATGGCGGCGCCGATGTAGCACTAAATTCATCGGAAATTAGGAATAATTCCTAACGTGATGAATTCACTGTCTATTTCCCGCCTAGTGAGCTCCGGCCCGGAGCCGGCCCGTGGTCCTGTCGGCGGACCGATTGGGTCACGGGACAGTGGGGTTCAAGGCGTCGAGCGAGACGTCGAGCCCGCGGGCACGCTCGAGCCGCGACAGGTAGGCGCTCCTCGGGATCACGTGGGCGCCGAGCGAGCTCAGGTGCGGGGTCAAGAACTGCACGTCGAACAGCTGGATGCCCGCGCCGAACAGCGAGTGAACGGCGCAGATCAACGCCACCTTCGAGGCGTTGGTGCTGCGGTGGAACATGCTCTCGGCGGCGAAGAAGCCCCCGAGCTGCACGCCGTAGAGACCGCCGACCAACCGCTCGCCCTCCCAGACCTCGAAGCTGTGAGCGTGCCCGCGCCGGTGCAGCTCCACGTAGGCGCTGATCATCTCGGGCAGGATCCAGGTGCCCTCGTCGCGTTCGTCGCCGCAAGCGCGCATCACCGCTTCGAAGGCCGTGTCGGAGCTGACGCGAAAGCGCCCCTGGCGCAGCACGCGCTGCATGCTGCGAGAGACGTGCAGTCGCTCGCCGTCGAGGATCGCTCGTGGATTGGGGCTCCACCACAACGGCGGCAGCCCCTGGTCATACCAAGGGAAAATCCCTCGCGCGTAGGCCGCGAGCAGCCACTCCGGCGCTACCACACCGCCGACCGCCACGAGGCCGCGGTCGTCTGCTTGCTCGGGATCGGGAAAGGTGGGCTTCTCCCGGGCAGACAGCACCATCGGCAGTGCGCGAGTCACCGCTCCAGTGTACTCCTCGATGCCGGGGAGCGAGCGAGCCCTGCGGGCGCGTACGTGCGTCGATATGTGGGGGAAAGCCCGCGGAAGTAGTCAGGAATCGGTGAGAATGCCCCGAACCGGCTGCGTCAGCACCCGGGGTGAAGCATCGGGGCTTAAATCGCTTGTGCTTCAGGCGTATCCATTAGTAATGCCCGCTCCGACCAGACCAGGCTCCGGCGAATACCCGACGGTGCTCTCCGTGTTGCCGCAAGCCGGCGAGTTGGGCGTCGAAGCGATCACGGCCAAGCTCGTTTCGCTGTTTCAATCCCAGGAGTACGAGCCGCCGCTGTTGCCCGGCGTCGTGCTCGAGCTGATGACGCTGAGCTGGAAGCCGGACGTGACCGCTCAGGAGATCGTGGTCGTCTTGAGCCGCGATCCGATGCTCGCCAGTCAGCTCTTGAAGCTATCGCAGAGCACGCTGTATCGCGGCGCACAGGTGCGCTCGTTGCACGACGCGGTCGTCCGCCTCGGCCTGCGCCGTGTCTCCGACCTGTTCTGCCGCGCGGCGCTCGAGATGCGCGTGTTCCGCGCGCCGGGCTACGAAAACGACATGGCTCGGCTGCGCACGCACTCTGCGTTCACCGCGGAGCTGACCCGGCTCATCTGCCGCGAAACCGAGGTTCCGAGCGACTACGCGTTCCTGTGCGGGCTGCTCCACGACGTGGGCATCGCGGCCTGCATCATCGCGCTGAACGAGGTGGCTCAGTCGGGGCCCGGGGTCTCCCTCCAGGCGGCGTGGCCGGCGGTGCGCGAGCTACACGAGTGGGCCTCCGAGTTTTTGGCCAAGACCTGGGCGTTCCCGCCGGACCTCGTGCGCGTGCTCGCGATGCATCATGGCGGCGAGGCCGATCCCGCCGATCGCCAGGTGCTCGCCGCGCTTCGGATCGCCGACGCGCTCGCCGAAGAGGTCGGCTACGGCTTCCACGCCGAGATCCCCGAAGGGCAACTCAAGAAGGCCGCCCAGGTGCTCGGCCTCGATCTGCTCCGCGTCGAGAAGCTCCGAGACGCCGCCAAAGAGCTCGCCGAAGCGTTCAGTCACTGAAGCGCTCTCGTGTGAGGAAAGGTGAGCCCGCGCGTCGCGGTCCACTTGCTCGCCGTCACGCTGCGTGTCCGTACGGACTCGATCGAGGGTAGTGTTGACCCGCAGCGGGAAGTCGTCGTTCGTCGACGACGCTCGCATCGGAGGGTCCACATGTCCAGTCTGGCCGAAAGGTACAGCCTTACGCAGCAGCTCCAGGAGACGGCGGCGACCCGGGTTTTCCGCGGTTTCCGCCGCTCCGACCTGCTGCAGGTGGTGGTCAAGCGACCGCGCAGCGAGTTCCCGAGCGACGCCGAGATCCTGCGGCTCGAGCACGAGTATTCGATCCTCCGCAGCATCGACTCGCCGTACGTCGCCCGCGCGCTCGGGCTCGAGAGGTCGGGCAACACGCTGGCCCTGGTGCTGGAGGACGCGGGCGATGCGTCGCTCGAGAGCCTGGTCCGGGATCCGTCCCTGACCCTGGAGCGCGCGCTCGAGGTGTCGGTGGCCCTCGCCGGCGCCGTCGTCTCGATCCACGAGCGCGGGATCATCCACAAGGATCTGAAGCCGGAGCACTTCTTCTTCGACCGCGAGCATCCCGAGCGGATCAAGTTGATCGACTTCGGGATCGCGACGCGGCTGACGCGCGAGGCCGAGTTCGGTTCGGCGCTGACGGAGCTCGAGGGTTCGCCCGCCTACATTTCTCCCGAGCAGACGGGCCGCATGAACCGTGCGGTCGACGATCGCTCGGATTTGTATTCACTCGGAGTGACGCTCTACGAGCTCTTCACGGGGCGCCTGCCGTTCGACTCCACGGACCTGCTCGAGCTGGTTCATTGCCACATTGCGCGTCCGCCGCCCCCGCCCGAGCGGGTCCGGCCGGGGCTACCGGAACCATTGTGCCGGCTCGTGCTCAGGTTGTTGTCCAAGGCCGCCGACGACCGTTACCAGAGCGCCGCCGGTGTCCGGCGCGATCTCGAGCACTGCCTCCATGCGTATCGCGCGAGCGGTACGATCGCGGACTTCGACCTCGGCACGCACGACCGCCCGCGAGAGCTGCGCATCCCGCAGCAGCTTTACGGGCGCGAGCGCGAGCTGTCCACGTTGATGACGCGCTTCGAGGCCGTGAAGGCCGGCGCTTGCGAGCTGCTCCTGCTCTCCGGCTATTCGGGCATCGGCAAGAGCGCGCTGGTCAAGGAGCTCGAGCGCCACCTCGGGCTCGGCGGGCACTTCGTGTCCGGCAAGTTCGACTATCTGAATCGAAGTGAGCCGTACGGTGCGATCGCGCGCGCCTCGCGCGAGCTGATCCAGGCCACGCTGGCGGAGCCCGAAGCCGTGCTCGCCCGCCGGCGAGCGCACTTGTCCCAGACGCTCGGGGCGAACGCCGGCGTGCTGGTCGAGCTCTTGCCCGAGCTCGAGCTGTTGCTCGGCCCGCAACCGCCGCCGCCGCCGGTCGGCCCGAACGAGGTGCAGCTCCGCTTCGAGCTCTCCTTCGAGAACTTCTTGTCGAGCTTCAGCGGTCAGGGTCAGCCGCTGGTAGTGTTCCTCGACGACCTGCAGTGGGCGGACTCGGCGTCGCTGAACCTGTTGAAGCGGCTGCTCACCAACGGCGGTTCCGGACACCTGTTGTTGGTCGGCGCTTACCGCGACAACGAAGTGGACTCGATGCACCCGCTCGCTATGGTGCTCGAGCAGCTCACGCGGGCCGGCGCCGCGATGACGCGGCTCGCGCTGTTGCCCCTCGCGGCCCCGCACGTGGAGCGCCTGGTGGCCGCCACCGTCGGCGCGAGCGAAGCCGAGGTCCGCCCCCTGTGCGAGATCTTGCTGGCCAAGACCCACGGAAACCCGTTCTTCTTGGAGCAGTTTCTCGAGACCCTGTACCGCGAGGGGTCGCTCTACTTCGACGACGAACGCGGACGCTTCCAGTGGGACCTTGCGCGTGTCTCGAGCACGCTCGCCACCGACAACGTGGTCGATTTTCTGCTCGAGCGGCTGCGTAACCTACCGCCCGCGACTCAGGAGCTCGTGCGCTTCGCCGCGTGCGTCGGGCACCGCTTCGACGTGCGGACGCTGTCGTTGGTCTCCGGAAAGTCGGCCCGCGAGGTCATGTCCGACCTGTGGCCCGCGCTGCACGAGGGCTTCGTGCTGCCGCTCGACGGGAACTATCGCTACGCCGACGTGGTGGCCCTCGACGAGGCCGTGGCTCCGCCGAACGCGCAGTACCGGTTCCTGCACGACCGCGTCCAGCAAGCCGCTTATGCGCTGACCGCGCCGGAGAAGCGCGCCGACGTGCACCTCTGCATCGGGCGCATGTTGCTCGGACCCGCCTCCGAGCTGTCGCGCATCGAAAACCTGTTCGAGGTCACGGATCACTGGAACCGTGGCCGCGAGCTCATCACGGACCCGGCGGAAAAGCTGCGGCTTTCTCGGCTCGGCCTGCTCGCGGCAACCCGCGCGCGCAACGCGGCGGCGCCCGAAGCCGCGCTCAGCTACCTCGGCGTGGCCCGCGAGCTCGCGCGCGACTCGGGCCTGCCGGACTACGAACACACCCGGAAAGTCACGCTGCTGCTCGCCGAGTGCAGCTTCCTGAACGGCAATTTTCAGGAAGCGTTCGGCTACATCGACGAGCTGGAAGCGGTCGCTCGCTCGACTCTCGATCGCGTCCCCGGCAGGAACCTGCGGAGCGCGATCCTGACCTGCATGAGCCGCTTCGAAGAGGCGTGCCTGAACTCGGTCGAGACCGCGCGCTTGCTCGGCGCCGAGCTTCCCGAGCCGAGTGACAAGGCGGCGCTCGGTGCAGCGATCGGCGTAAGCTTTGCGGCCTATCAGGGCGCGCTCGCGGGCCGCGAGATCGAGTCCCTGGCCGAGCTGCCTCCGATGAGCGATCCGCTGACGTTGGCTCTGTCCGAGACGCTGATGCACGCGATCCCTCAGGCGTTCCAGAGCAATCAGGAGCTGATGGTGCTGATCGTGCTGAAGGCGGTGGCCCTGCCGCTGGAGCACGGGAGCGCTCCGCAGTCGCCGTTCTTTTACGAACAGTACGGCATCGTGCACTCGGTCGTGACCGCGGACTACGCCACGTCCTACCGCTACGGCGAGCTCGGGATCCGACTCACGGAACGGCTGCACAACCCCGCGGCCCGCGGCCCCGTGCATTTCATCTTCGGCGGCTTCGTCGCCCACTGGAAGCAGCACCTCTCGGTGAGCATCGAGCAGCTCGGTGTCGGGCTCAGGCTGAGCCTCGACACCGGGGACCTGTTCCACGCGCACTACTGCGCGACGATCCGGCTGAACTACTGCGTGTATGCGGGGACGAACCTCGACGCGATCGAGGCCGAGCTCGACGACGTGGACAAGCTCTTGTCGCGGAGCGACGACGTGGTCAACGAGGGCTTCGCGGCGGTGTGTCGCCAGACGCTGCTGGCGCTGAAGGGCCGCACCGCCGGGCTGGATCGCCTCGACAGCACGGGGTTCGACGAGGCGGCGTTCGTTGCGAACGGCTCACCGCCGGTCCGCGGCCTGTACGGCGCCGCCATGGCCATGCTCTGCTATCTCGCGGGCAAACCGGCTCGAGCCGTCGAAGTCACCGACGCGCACGCGCCGCTCCCGGCGCTGTTCTACAACGCGCTCGTGCGCTTCTACCGAGCGCTCGGCTTGCTGGAGCTGTCGCGATCGTCGCGGTCGGGGAGCCCCGCGGAGAGCGAGCGACTGCTCGGGCGTTTTGCCGCGGATCTCGCGACGCTGCGCGCGTTTGCAGCGGCGGCGCCCGCCAATCACCAGCACCGCGTCGAGCTGCTGGTCGCCGAAGAGCTGGCCTGGCGCGGCGAGCACGAAGCGGCAGCGGCGATGGCCGCCTACGACCGCGCCATCGCGCTCGCAGAGGAGCAGGGCTTCATCCAGGATCAGGCGCTCGCCAACGAGCTGTGCGCGCGGTTCCACCTGGGGCACGGTCGGCCCAAGGTCGCTCGACCATACCTGGCGGAGGCCTATTACTCTTACCGTCGCTGGGGCGCCACCGCCAAAGCCGAGGAGCTCCGGCGGCGTCATCCCGAGCACTTGGGCGAGCTCGGGGTCGGGCTTCAACGCTCGGGTGACGTGAGGTCCACCAACTACGATGCGATGACGCAGCTCGGAGGCGGGCTCGACGTGACGGCCGCCGTGCGTGCGATGGAAGCCGTGGCCACCGAGCTCGTGCTCGAGCGCGTGCTCGAGCGGCTGATGCGGACGCTGATCGGCAGCGCCGGTGCGCAGCGCGGCTTTCTCGTCCTCGAGCGCGCGGGCAAGCTCGAGATCGAGGCCAGCATGACGATCGAGCCGGACCTGGTGAGGATCGGCATTTCGGAGGTCCTCGAGGGCACGGAGGAGCTGTCCGTGCCGATCGTTCAGTACGTGGCGCGTACGCAAACCGCCGCGATCCTGGCAGACGCGCGGAGCGACGCGCGGTTCTCGCAGGATCCGTACCTGGCGCTGCACCAGCCGAAATCGGTGTTGTGCGTGCCGATGTTGCACCGCGGACGGCTGGTCGGCGTCCTTTATCTCGAGAACAACTCGGCGACCGGTGCTTTCAGTCCGGCGCGCGCCAGCTTTCTCAAGTTCATCGCCGCGCAGGCCGCGGTGGCAGTCGAGAATGCCAAGCTCTACGGCGAGCTCAACCGAGCCACGGAGAGCCTGCGCCGCACCAACGAGACGCTCGAGGCGCAGGTTCAGGAGCGCACCGCCGAGCTCCGGCGCGCCCTCTCGGAGCTGTGGAGCGAGATGGATCTGGCGAAGAAAATCCAGACGGTGCTACTGCCGGAGACCAGGCGAGTGGGGCGCTACGAAGTCGCCGCCGCGATGATCGCGGCCGACAGCGTCGGCGGCGACTACTACGACGTCGTCGAAGCCGGAGATCGCGACTGGATCATGATCGGGGACGTTTCCGGCCACGGCGTCACGGCGGGTCTGATCATGATGATGATCCAGACGGCAGTGCGGACCATCGTGTTGAACGCTCGGCAGCGCGGCGAGGAGCTCTCACCTTCGCTGGTGCTGAGCCGAGCCAACACCGCCGTGCGGGGCAACCTCCAGCGCATCAGCGACGGGCAATACATGACGATCACGGCTCTCGAGCTGTCGGGCGACCGGGTCCGCTACTCGGGTCTGCACCAGGACATCCTGGTCCACCGCGCTGCGAACGACACCGTGCAGCGCATCGCCACCCACGGCGTCTGGCTGGGCCTGGTCGACGACATCTCGGAGCTGCTCGAGAACGACACGATCGAGCTGCAAGAAGGGGACACGATCCTGCTCTACACCGACGGCATCACGGAGATGATGCTCGGCGAGCGCCGCCTCGGCACGGCCGGGCTCACCTCGCGCTTCCATGCCCTCGCCAGCCGTTTTAGCGATCCGAAGGCGATCGTGGACTCACTCCTCGAAGAGATCGGGGGTCGCGCCGACAGCGACGACGTGACGTTGATGGCGCTGCGCTACGCGCCTGCGAAAGCGGCGGAGTAGCAGCACGAGTGCGCGCGAGATCACGCCGGCGGCGGCCGGCCCTCGACACGGACGTTCTGCAGGGTTTTCGCGATGGCCTTCATGCACTGCAAGTGGGTGCGCTGCCAGTCCACCTCGGCGAACAGCAACAGCACCGAGGATCTGGCCCGATCCAGCGACCGGACCAGGGCGATCAGCGGCGTGACGGTCGCGGAGTTCATGTACTCGAGGCCCGTGAAATCGACGGTGACCGGGGCGCCGCCCGCGCTGCGCGCGATCTGCTCGATGACAGGGTTCAGAAAGGCCGCCGGGGAGCGCGAGTCGCTCACGCCGAGCCACGACACCTTGAACTCCCCCGCGGCGCGCGAGAGCTGGATGCACAGCCCGTCCTGCTCGAACTTCACGACCGGATCGGTCACCCGACGACCCGCCTGGCAGTGACGGTGACCACTTCGTCGACGAACGCGACCCGGAGGTCGAACTCACCTTCGAACACGATTCGGTAGATGCCGAGCTTGCTGCCCTGGTTCGGCTCGTTCACCAGCTCGCGCAAGCGGCTGAAGTACATCGCCGAGCGATCTTGAGCCGCCGTGATTTCTTCGACGTGGCGCCGGAGCTCCAGCACGCGCTCCGCGCGCGTCGAGCCGTTCGAAACAGTGATTTCGATGAGCTTGGAATTGGCAGACATCCCGAACTGAATGGTGGGAGCCTGCCGCACGGGTTCGCCGTACTTCACGGCGTTCTCGAGCAGCTCCGAGGACGTCATCATCGCCGCGTAGCGAACGGCGCTCGAATAGGCTCCGAGGGCCTGCGTCACTTCCGTGCGGATCTCACGGACGCAGGACCAGTGCGGAGGCAGGTTACGGCTGAGCTGGACCGACATGACGTGGCACTACAGCGGCTTTCTAAGGCTACGGCGGCGATGCGAAAGTATTGAGTCGAATCCGCGAAAAGTGAGCATGACCCGCCGCCCGAGTCTCCGCGTTCGGACCTCACGGAGGCCTGAGAGAGCCCTCGACTCTGGACGACCGCTCGGCACAGAGTCAGACGAGGCTAGCAAATGTTTCTCTTGGCCGGCGCGCCGATTTGGGCGCGCGACGGCAATTTTTACAGCGAGATTTCGGGGC
Source organism: Polyangiaceae bacterium (assembly GCA_025937835.1). Lineage (GTDB taxonomy): Bacteria > Myxococcota_A > Polyangia > Polyangiales > Polyangiaceae > PMG-095. The sequence continues at coordinate 96,291 of JAICQO010000009.1, read as the reverse complement.
GCGTGCTCGGACACTGTAGGTACGGTCGCTACTTGCGGTGGGTGCTACGCGAGCTCTACTCGAGCTCCACTCGAGCTCGGCGGCGCGGGACGTCGAGAGGGCGCGCGGGAGCTCGGCGTGCAACGAGACGCGATTGTTGAAGGGGCGATCGACGAGCCAGAGGCAGAGCGCGGAACAGCAACCGACGAGCCGAGGTTTGCAGCGACGTCGATCAGTGACGTCCAGAGTTGCCCGACGTCGCCGTACGGCGCGCCGCGCACTGATGAAAATCACCAAGACGCCGCGCTTAGCGTCCAGATCAGGTTCAGCGAGGTCTGCGTGTCGCGAGGGCCTGCGAAACCTGGTCGGCGCTCGGAGTGTTCATCGATCCAGAACAGTGACGTCGCGGGCTCGATTGTTTCCGAGGTTTTTCTGCGGCAGGTCGCGGACAGTTCGCCGGTGATCGGCTGTCACTGGCGAGGTTAGGTGCGCGCTTGCTGAGTCGAAAAACGCTCGGCATACTCGGCGCCATGCGTGATCGAGCGTCCGCCGAGGACGACGCGGCCAGCGTTCCGATCCCGGTCACCAACGGCTTTCGCGCGAGCCTGACCGGCGCGTGCCTGCCGGATCTGGTGCAGATGGCGTGCCTGTCGCGGACGGAGGGCGCGTTCCGGGTGATCTCTCGCGGGCGGATCGGCTATCTGTTCTTTCGCAGCGGCCAGGTCGTGCACGCGATGCTCGACGACCTTTCGGGTTTGCCCGCGGCGCTCGAGCTACTGAGCTGGGACTCCGGGACGTTCGAGCCTTCGAACATGAGCTGGCCCGAGCTCGCGACCATCGACGTGGGTTGGCAAAACCTGATCCTGTCGTCGGCTCGCCAGCGAGACGAGTCGGGGCGCCACGTCGTCCCTCCGCCGAAGCCGAGCCTGGAGCCGCGCCCCGCCAAAACCGCGCTCTCCGCCGTCAAATCGGCGCCACCGCTGCCGTCGACGAACGCCTCGCAGCGAGAGCCGAGCTCCGCGCCGCAGGCACCCATGGTCCCGGTCTCGATGATCGAGGCCTCGGTGCGCGTCGATGCGCGCGGCTCGATGATCTCGGGCCGCGGCGCCGCGCAGGAGCTCGCCGAAGTCGCCGGCTACGCGGCGCGGCTCTCGCAATTGATCGGCGAAGCTTTCGGGATGGATGGCTTCTCGGCGCTCGAGTCGGTGCACGAGCGGCACCGCAGGTTGGTCTACATGGACGCGAACGGCGGTCTGATCGCCCTGACGGCGGCTCCCGAGGCCGATCTCCAGCCGCTGCGCCAGAAGTTCGGGCTCTGAGTCATGCACCCAACGAACAGAGACGGCGGCGGTTACCTGGCTCCGCTCCGCGACGTCGCCGGAGTGCTCGGCAGTTTCTTCGTGGATCGCAGCGGCGCGATCGCCGCGTCCGATCTACCGCCGATGCTCGGAACCGAGCTCTTGCGCGAGGCGGGGCCGCGCGTGTTGCGGCTCGAAGAGACGCTCGGCGCGGACGGCAGCGGTCCAGATTCGCTCGTCTTGCGCTTCCATCAGCAGCGCTTGCATCTGCGCTTCGAGCCCGACGGTGTGTTCGGCGTGCTGGCCCAGCACGACGTCAACGCGGCTTCGTTGAAGATGGCGCTGACGCTCGCGGGCAGGCGCCGGCGCGGTTCCCTCCACGCGGGCCCGCCGGTCGAGCGCGCTTCCACTCCGCCGCGGTCGAGCGAGGCGGACCTGCCGCCCGATACCCGGCGGTCTCCGGTCTCCTCGGAGGTCGGCCGCGCCAACGGTGCAGCGGTCACGGTGCCTGCGTCGGAAGGTGGCGGGGTGATCTACCGCGGCCGCCGTATTCGCTGACATTCCGCCAGCCTTGGAACTTAGACGGGGGAAAACGCGCTCGAGAGGTTTTTCGCGTGCCGAAACGGAGCATCGCGCGAGTCGCGTCCGGGGATCTGTTACGCTCAGCCTCTAGAGTCCGTATTTGCGGGTCGAGCAATGCGCGAGTCCGCGGCTGTATTGATCGTCGATGACGACTCCTGGGGGCGTCGGGCATTTCGCCATGTCTTCGAACGCCACCACTACCAGGTGTTCGAAGCCGAAGACGGCGCGTCGGGAATGCTCGCCGCCGCGGAGCACCAGCCGAACGCAGTGCTCTTGGATCTGCGCATGCCCGGGCTCGATGGCCTGGACGTCCTCGGCGCGCTCGTCCGGGATTTTCCGGACACGCCCGTGATCGTCGTGTCCGGAGTCGGCACGATGCAGGACGTGGTGGAGGCGCTCCGGCGCGGCGCTTGGGACTTCATCTCGAAGCCGGTCCTGGACCCCGAGTTTCTGGTGCATGCCGTCGATCGCGCCCTGGAGAAGGCGGCCTTGCTACGCGAGAACCGCGATTACAGCGAGAGCCTCAAGCAGGCCAACCAGCGCCTGTCGGCCGCGCTCGACGAGCTCCGCGCCGACGAGCAAGCCGCCCGCCAGCTGCAGTTCCAACTGCTACCGGAAGACGGCCTACGGATCGGGATGCACCGGTTCTACCGACGGCTGTTCCCATCGCAGACGTTGAGCGGCGACTTTCTCGAGTACTTTCCGCTCGGTGACCGGCACTCGGCCTTCTACCTGGCCGATGTGGCGGGGCACGGGGCCGCATCGGCGTTCATCACGGCCATTCTGACCACGCTGGTCTCGAAGCACCGCGAAGCCTTCTCGACCCGAGACGATCCGACGATTCTGCGCCCTGCCGAGTTGCTCCAGAGCCTGGACGCGGATCTCCGGGCCCAGCGCCTGGAGAAGCACGTCACCATGTTCTACGGCGTGCTGGACTCGGCCACGGGGCGGCTGGTCTACGGAAACGCCGGGGCTTTTCCGTTTCCGTTGATCGCCAACGGCGACGACGTCGTCGAGCTTCAGAACTCGGGCCGGCCACTCAACTTGCCGGGGAGCGCGGGTTTTGGCGCGGGAGAAACCAGCCTCGCCCCGGGCGGGCGGTTGCTCATCGCCTCGGACGGCATCTTGGAGCTTTCACCGAAGGAAGGCCACCGCGCGAGGCGCGAGGGGCTGGCGCGCATCCTCGCAAAATCACACGATCTCTCCAGCGTGCTAGAAGCATTGGCTCTGGAAGAGGCAACCACTCTCACGGACGACATCGCGATCTTGTTCCTGCGTCGGGAGGAAAGTCATGGCTAAGGCCCACGTCACTCATGCTGAGTCGGACGGCGTCCATGTGCTTCGCTACTCGGGCAAGGTGGACTACATGTCCGCGCCGGCGATCCGGCGGTTTTTGGACGGGTTGTTCGATCGGGGCAAGGTCAGAGGTCTGATCTTCGATCTGTCGGACGCCGAGGCGCTCGACAGCACCAACCTGGGTCTCCTCGCGCGGATGCGCGAACGCGCCGAACGCTGTCACTGCAACGGCAGCATGATCGTGTCGCGGAACGAAGACATCAACGACGTGCTGCGCAGCATGGGCTTCGAGCAGAGCTTCGAAATCGTGAGCGACGCGCAGGGCGTCGCCGAAAACTGCAGCGACTGCGTCGACGCGCCCTGCCCGTCGACCAGCGAGCTCCGCGAGACCATGCTCGAGGCCCACAAGGCCTTGATGCGCTTGAGCGAGTCCGGGCGAGTGCAGTTCGCCGACGTCGTGGCGTGCCTCGAGAGCGAGCAGCCGCATTAGTAACGGTCGCGCAACGGGCGTACACTCGGCGAATGAGCTCATTCGATCTCACCCCGCCGAGCGCCGAAGAGCGCGCCCGGCTCGAGGCCGAGCTGTCGCCGGAAGAGGCGCACGTGTTGCTGAAGCACGGGACGGAGGCGCCGTTCTGCGGCGGTCTACTCGGTGAAAAGAGTCCCGGCGTCTATGCCTGCCGCCTGTGCGGGCTCCCCCTCTTCAAGTACGAGACCAAGTTCGAGAGCGGCACGGGCTGGCCGAGTTTTTACGCTCCGTTCGATCCCGCGCACGTAAAAGAGATCGGGGACCTCAGCTACGGCATGCGCCGCGTCGAGACGCGTTGCGCGCGCTGCGATTCCCATCAGGGTCACGTGTTCCCCGACGGGCCGCGTCCGACCGGGCTGCGCTATTGCATCAACTCCGTCTCGCTGCGCTTCGTGGCAGCCGGCGCGCCGCTGCCGGATCCACTCGGGCGCGGCGACAGCCTCGACTGAGCCGCCGCGTTGCAGACTCGAAACCCTCCCGACCAACCCGTGCTGGGAGTCTCCGGGTCCACCGTGTCGGCTCCCAGCAGGACTCTCGAGCGCTTGAAGAACCAGCTACTGAGCGGCGGTAGTCGTCCGTCGCTGTTTCCGAGCTCGTGGTCGGGAAATTCGGCGCCTCCAGAGGCCCAGGCTGCCTACCAGCGCATCCGTCCGTTCGCCGAGGCCATGTATCTGGTGATGGCTGCAGACGGCCACCTCGACGAGCGCGAGCGGATCGCTCTACGGGGCGCGCTGCGCTCGCTCACCGCCGGCGTGCTCGGGACCAGCGCGATGGAATCGATGCTGTCCGAGTTCGAACGGCTGCTGGCTGTGCAGGGGCTTGAGCTCCGGCTCGACGACGTCGCTTCGCGGATTTACGGCGAGCCAGAGGACCGGGAGCTCGCGCTGGCCCTGGCCTCGACCGTGGCGGTCGTGGACGATCGTATGGACTCTGCCGAGCAGCGCACGATCGAAGCGCTGGCCGAACGTCTCGGCATCGGCAAAGAGCGCCTCGAGTCGTTGTTCGGTGGGCGAGAGTAACCACCAAGACGCGCAGGCTAGCGCCGCGTCCAGCGCAGCTCGAGCTCGAGCGCGTGGTGTCCGTCGCGGCCGCCGGAGACGACGCGGGTGCGCACGTTTTCTCCGCCTGCGGCCTCGACCGCGGCCTCGGCAGCGCCGATCACGTCGAGCCAGACGTTGCGATCGAAGCCATGCCAACCGCTGAAATGGGCCGCGGCCATCCCGTCGCGCGCCTCCGTCACCGTGACTTTTCCGCCGCGCCAGTAGTGCTGCATCATCCGCGGCGTCCCGGAGACGATGGCCTCGGGTGTGAGAAAGAAGACGAGCACCCGGTACGGCCCCGAGAGGTCGCGCTTCAAGTTGAGGTAGCCGATCCGGCGCGCGAGCTCGGAGCCGTGATGTAGGACCCGCTGCGCCAGTGCTTGCAGCTCACAATACAGCCCGACCGGATACCAACCCGAGGCCACCAGGGCGCCGTAGCGCAGCAACTTACCGAGCTCGCCGCTGCTCGCCATACACACGTCGTGTCTCGCCGCGGCGCCGAACTCTTCCTCGATGCTACGGAGGAAGGTCTGGAAGTTTACGCCCTTACTGAGCGTGGGCGCAGGCGCGAGGCTCGGTCGTGTCAGTGAGTGGGGCGGCACGCTGGGAGCGGGGACGGAAAGCGAGCGGGAGCGCGGAGGCTCACTCGAGCGTACGTCGGCGCGCGCGGGATCTCCTTTCGAGATCTTGGAGCGAGTTTCGGCGCGGGCCACGTCCTATCAACGGCCGGACGCGCTCCAGAGTTAGGCCCTGGGGACCCGCACTTCTGCTGCCGTGAAACCGTCCACACCGAGGCGGAGCTCGACGTGGTGATGGAGAGGCTCGCGCGCGCCGTCACCTTCGGCCTCGAAAATTCGTGGCACGCGCGCGGCGTTGACGAATACGACACCGTCGCGTTCGAGCTTCCAGCGACGCAAGCCGCCGCCGCGCAACCGCCAATGCATGTGTCCCGCCACCACGGCGATCGGGCGCCTGCCGCGTGCAGAAGCGTGGGCCAGGGCGTCGGCGAGGTCCGCGTCGCCCCAATCGCCCGCGCGCGGGTCGAAGTCGCGTCCCCAGAGCGCCGCTGCGTCCTCGCCGAGCCCCGCCGGCCCGTTGTGAGCGAGGAACACCAGAGCGTCCGTGGTGGCTCGATCGACCAGGGCGCGCAGCCTCTCGCTCGATTCGGCGAGTGACCGCACTCCGAAGCTCTGCTCGAGCAGCTCGGGGGAAGAGAGCACGCTGCCGCCCGTCGCGAACGGCCGAGCGCTGATCAGGCTGACGCTGCGTGCGCCGAGCTCGGCCGTGTGCAGCCCGTAGCCGACGATCTCGACGCCGCCCCGGGGGTTCGCGTCCAAAGCGTCCATCAATCCCGCGCGCCCGCGCTGATACGAAAACTCCGCCGCGAGCTTGGCGTATTCGGGGGCGTCGGCGTTGCCGGGCATGATTAGGGTGCGCTTCTCGAGGTGCGCGAGCGAACGAGCGATCGACACCCCGTCGCGGCGCGCGCTGCTGCCGAGGTCGCCCGTGACGAGGACCAGCGCGTAGTCGCTCTGGTTGAAGTAGTGCACGTCGAACGGCTGCCACGCGGAGTGCACGTCTCCGACCACGGCGATTCGAGCATGCTTCTCGGCCACGGCGGGTAGCATACGCGGTTCAGCTGCACAGGTCTCGGCTCGGGCCGGAGGTGGCCGGAAGGGAAACGTCACGGAACGCTTTTCGACACGGGCCGCGGTCCGGCGTAAGCGTTCACGTCCTCGAGCGCGCGCTGCGAGAGGGCGCGCGTGCGCTGGCTTCCGCGAGCAGAAACAGCAGCGTGCCGCCGAACACCGCAAACGCGGAGAGCGACCCCGGACCCGCCTGCGCGAGTGTTCCCGCCCTGGGATCGTGCGCGAAGGCGAACACGGCGAGGGCAGGCGAGACCAGGAGCAGAGCGCTCGCAACGCGGCGAAGGAGTCGGGATTTGCTCGATGATTCCTCGACGTAGAGCCCGAGCAACACGTTCGCCGCCCCGGCGAACATCAAGTACACGTGGCGCGAACGGTACAGAAGCCGCAGCTCGGGATCGCTCTCCGACAGCGCCGGGACGTGGACCGACATCAAGAAGCCCGTGATCAGAAAGGCGACGATCGAGAGCAGCCCGACCAGGAGGTGCATGCGGCGCATGACGTCCGGTGTCACTCGGGGACGCGCCGCACCGCACCGAACCCCGGCAGCTCGAGCGTGAACGACTCCGACGGCACCGCCGGCTCGGCCGACTCTTGCGCGTATTCGGGCGCGAGCTCGAAGGGCTTCTTGTGCGTCACCACCAGCTCCCAGAAGCGGAAGGCCATGGCGATCGCGATGTCGAGCTCTCGCGTCTCGCGCGTCCGCTCGAGCGTGGCGAGCGGCGCGCACTGCGCGGCTATCGGGCAGGCCGCGAGCATGTGCAAGATGCCCTGAGAGAAGCCCGAGCCCGCGTACGCGAGGCACACCGGTACGCCCATGGCGTTCATGTCTTCGATCGCGTACGGGATCTTCTCGTCGACGGTGCCGAACTTGTCCTGGTACTTGCACTCGATCGCGAGCGCGGTGCGGCTCTCCGCATGTACGACCAGGATGTCGACGTGGCGGTTCTTGCCGATGATGGTCTTGCCCATCTGCACTTCGCGATACACCACGAGCCCGCGCGACCCGAAGTTCGCCAGGATGTAGGAGGCGACCAGATCGGCGTATTCCTTGCCGGTCATCCGCCGAGTCTAGCCCAGCGCGAGCTGCATTTGGCCCCGGACGTGGGCCGCCGGGGCGAGCAGCTCAGCCTCGCTCCCGCCCAGCTCGAGCAGGCGCCTCCGCGCGTGTTCCAGCGAAGTGCCGGCCACGTCGTTGCCGAGGAAGAGCCGGCCGAGGCCGAGCGCCGCCACGCCGGTCGAGCCCGAGCCCATGAACGGATCCACCACCAGCGCGCCCTCGTCGCTGCTCTGCTTGATCAGGATCTCGCTCAACGCCGCCGGCTTCTCCGCCGGGTAGCCGCCGCGGATGCGCGGAATGTTGAAGACGTCCGCGATGCCCAGATCAGCCAGCTTGCGCTTGCCCTTCTCGAAGAACAACACGAACTCGTAGCGAGCACGGTAATGATATCCCATGCCAATCGACCCCTTATCCCAAACGAGCGGTTTCCAAAACTTGAAGCCCGCTTGCTCGGCGATCGGCTTGGCGATGAACGCGGTCTCGGGATCGCACATCAAGTAGAAGTGCGTGTCGCGCTTGAGAACGCGGTACACCTCGGTGAAGAGCTCCCCGAACCGCGCGTTCGGGAACACCGAGAACCAGGGGTTGCTCGAGCCGTCGCTCTGTTTCAGGCGGGTGGTGGTGCCGACGGCGCGGTGCTTTTCGAGCGACTCGTAGGCAGGGTCGGTCACCAATAGGTCGACCGACTCGTCCGGCAACCCCAACAGGAACGCGACCGCGTCTTGCTGCCGGAGCTCGAAGTTCGGTGCGTTCGTCACGAACCGAGCACTATCACCGAGATCCGCGGATTTCTAGCGGGTCGAGCCGCACGGACGGTCATGAAATGTCCGACCTGTGCGAGCAACCCTGCGGCTTCCATGGGTTCCCCGAGGGCAAGCGGGCGCAAGGGCGCGTTCAGCAGTCGAGCGTCGCGACCCGCTCGAAGCTCGAGATGTGGGCCCGGTGCTCGTGCCACTCGTGCTCCGCCAGCTTCATCTCCGCGCCGGACAGAGGTACACTTGGCGAATGCGGAGCGGGAAGCGGGTGTGTGTCGTAGCGGCGTTGGTCTGTGTGACCTGGAGCTCCAAGGGACTTGCAGACGAGTACGACCGCCTGGCGGAGCCTTCACCGCCGCTGCCGGTCGAGATGGTCGTCACCCACGAGTGGTATGGTCCGGAGACACTGCTCTTCGACGCAGGCGCGGGCTTGTTGTTCCTGGGAGCGCGTCCGGCGTCGGGGGGCCTGGAGAGCGCCCTGAACAGCGTCGGCTCGGTGGCGTTCCTGTTCGGTCCGTTCGGCGTGCACCTCGCGCACCACCGGACCGGCGCGGCGTTCGCCAGCCTCGGCTTGCGTATCGCCCTACCCGTGATCGGATTCGGAATCGGAATTCGAAGCGCGGACTGCGAGCTGGATGATCCGAATCGCGGAACCTTCTCCGGCGATTGTCGCATCGACGAGACCCCGGCATTCCGCGGAGCGTTGATCGGCGCCGCGGTCGCCTCGGCGATCGACAACGGCGCGCTCACGCACGAAACCATCCGCACGCCCCGTGCTCCCCTCGGCACAGGAGGCGTGGCGCCCGGCCTGGTCCTGAAGAACGGTGGAGCGCGTTTGACCCTGCGAGCGACGTTTTGACGCGCTATCCCGAGCGCGGTTTCATCGCGAGCACCACCAGGGCTGCGGCAAAGGCGTTGCGCAGATCCTCGACGAACGTCGCATCCAGGCTCACGATCGAGATCAGCGCCACGCCGCGCGGCTCGGCCCCGTGCACGATCGGTAGCAGGAGCTGAGTCCGGCCGCTGCGCTCGAGCAGCTCGTGAGAGGGCAGCGCGTCGAGGGCGATAGGCTCGCTCGACGCGAGCTTTCCGCCGGGACCGAAGCCGATCACCACTCGGGCTTCGCTCTTCACGTTGCCGGGCTGGCTGAGCGCGGCGACGACGCAGGCTTCGATGCCGAACTCGGGCAAGGCTGCTGCGCACACCCTCGATACCTCGGCGGCTCCCGTGATCATCGCGCTACGCAGGGCGCGCTGGAAGGCGTTGCTGCGATCGCGCTCGTGGCGAATGCGGCTGGCCAAGGCCTCGTTGCCGAACGCGCACGCGAACACGCGCGCGTCGTGCAGCGCCTCCTCCAGGCGATCGCGGGCGATCGCATCCCCTGCGACGCAAGGCAAGGACTGGAGCCGGAGTCCGCTCAAGACCTCCTGAATCAGATCCGCGTCCGGGCGCGAGCGTTCGACCTGGCGCAATATTCTCTCGAACTCGCGCGTGAAGCTCGCGCGCATCCCGCGCAGCTCGTTCAATAGCGCGTCGATCAGCCGCGTCTCCCAGCCCGGCCCGGCGGCTCCCAGGCGGCCTCGCGCGGCGCGGGCTAGCTCCGCGACGATGATCTGGCGCCGAGAGACGAACGACGCCTGCAGGCCGCGGCCGGCATTTTGACTGACGTTGAGGGAGACGCCCGAGGCAAACGACGAGGAGCAACCGCACGAGGTGCGAGGAACCAGCTCGGTCGGTAGTAGGCCGGACTCCTCGACGGGCCGCTGATTGATCTTGCTCGCCACCGCGCGCGCGGCGCATCGCCCGAGCATCTCGGTCGGCTGCCGCACGGTCGTGAGCGCGGGGCGCGCGAGACGCGCCGAATCGACGTCGTCGAACCCGACCACGGCCAGATGCTCCGGGACGCGGAGCCCGCGCTTGCCGAGCTCCTCGATCGCTCCGAGCGCCATGTAGTCGTTGGCGGCTGCTATCGCGTCGAGCGAGTCCGGCTTGATCCCGCGCTCGTCGAACCACACGGCCACCGCTCGGCTGCCGCTCGGCCGGGTGAAATCGCCGTCGACGATCCAACGCGGGTCGAGCTCGATCCCCTCGAGTTCCAGGGCGGACCGGTACGCCTCTAGGCGCACGTCCGCTTCGCTGCTGCCGCGAGGACCACGGATGTACGCGATGCGGCGCTTGCCGTGGTCTCGGATCAGGTGCGTTACCACGGCGCGCGCACCGAACGCGTTGTCGACCTGCACGGAGGGATAGCCAGCGATCGGAACGCCGATCGACACCAGGGGCACGCCCGCGTAGCGCTCCAACCACGGTCTGAAGCGAGCCGGCCCCAAGGCGCTGCCCACCGAGCTCGAGAGGACCAGGATGCCGCTGACGTTCTTTGCGCCGACCAAGTCGAATACGAAGTTCCGCGCGGCTCGATCCGCCGCCGGGTCTTCGAGCGAGCCGCCAGCGACACACAGCACGGTGGCTCCGGCCTCGCGCGCCCCCGCGAGCGCCCCGGCGACGACGTTCTGCTCGTACTCGTCGTCCAGCGCGTCGATGAGCAACGCGAGTGACTTGGTGGCGTCAGTCGCACTGTTAGCGCGCGGCTCGAACCTCATTGACCCCCATCCCCGGTATCTTTAGCTTCCACCACGCCCGGCGATTTTGGGTTTTGGCTTCGTTTTCGCTGCGCTCCGCTGCTCACGTAGCCACCTACGCTCCGCTCCGGTGCTCGCGAAAGCCTCGCCAAAACCGCAAACTTGCCGGGCGGGTGGTCCTTAAGGTTCTGGGCATGCATTGACCCCTGGAACGGTTGGCCCGGAATATTAACCAGGGGCCGGCAGAGCGTCCGTGGACTTATCTTGCTGTTGCCGGCCGGCGGGCCGCCGTACGGGCTGTAATGCTTCACTGGCCGTGACTCCGCGCGGTTAAGCTCGACGAATGCGGAGTTGGTTCGTCCCGGTGGGCGTAGGCCTGGCATTCATTTCCGGCGCCTGCAGCTCGGACTCGAGCTCACCGGAGGCCGCGGGCGGAGCGAGCGGCGGCGTCGCAACCGGTGAGCCGAGCAGCGGTGGCAGGGGCGCCCAAGCCGGAATGAACGGTGCCGGCGAGAGCTCCGGGGGGCGGCCTACCAGCGGCGGCCGCGCAGCAAGGACCGGCGGAAGTACCGGCACCGAGCCTGTCGCCGGTTCGCCGAGCAGCGGCGGTCGCTCGCCCTCGGGCGGCAGCGCCGGCTCCGAGGGCGGCAGCGAGCCAGGCGCAGAGCCGGCATCGGGGATCGATTGCTCGCGCAGCGGCTTCGATGCCGCGGCCTTCGGCGCCGTCTACGAAGTGGGCCCGGGGCTCGACCACGAGACACCTTCGGACGTTCCCTGGGAAGCCCTGGAGGCCGGCTCGCTGGTGCGCATTCACTATCGAGACGAGCCGTATCGCGACAAGTGGGTGATCAACGCGAGCGGCACGCCGGACCAACCGATCGTGGTGCTCGGGGTGCCGGACGCGGGCCGCCTGCCCGTGATCAGCGGCGAGGGCGCGACGACGCGGAGCGCGCTCGACTTCTGGAACGAGGAGCGCGGCATCATCAAGATCGGCGGCGCGAGCGTTCCCGAAGGTCCGGCGGCTTCCGTAGCCGTCCTGTGCCTGGATATTCGGGACGCGCGCCCTGGCATCGAGTTCACCTCGAGCGATGGTTCCACGCAGGAGTACGCCCAAAACGCGGCGTGCGTGTATTTGGAGGAGGGGACCGGCATAGAGATCGTCGCTTCGGCCATCCACGGCTGCGGCAACGGCATCTTCTCTTCGAGCGGCACCGCCGACGTCCGGATCGCGCAGAACCACGTTTACGACAACGGCAACCCGGCCAGCGCCTACGAGCACAACAGCTACACCGAGTCGCTCGGGATCACCTTCGAGGCCAACCGCTATGGGCCGCTGTGCGAAGGCTGTGACGGCAACAACCTCAAGGATCGCTCGGCCGGCACCGTGATTCGTTACAACTGGATCGAGTGGGGCAATCGCCAGCTCGATCTGGTGGAGACCGCTCACGACGAGTTCGTCGCCGATCCGCGTTATGCGGCGACCTGGGTCTACGGCAATGTGCTCGTGGAGCCCGACGGCGCCGGCAACAGCCAGATCCTCCACTATGGCGGTGACGGCGACCAGCAGGGGCGGTACCGCAAGGGCACGCTTTACTTCTACCAGAACACCGTGGTCTCCACGCGTAGCGGGAACACCACGCTATTCCGACTTTCGACGGCCGACGAGAGCGCTGTCGTGCTCAACAACGCGTTCTCGGTCACCGCGAACGGGAGCAGGCTCGCGATTTTTTCCGGGGAAGGCACGATCGATCTCGGCTCGAACTGGCTACCCTCGGGCTGGGTCGAGTCGCACGACGACGTGACCGGCAGCATCGACGCTCGCGACAACGTCGAGGGGGTCGAGCCCGGGTTCAGCGACGCTGCTCGGCAAGAGTTCAGCCCACGTGACGGTTCCGCATTGCTCGATGTGGGAGCAGTGCTGCCCCCGGCCGTGATCGATCATCCTCCCGCGTCGCAATACGTGAAGCACCAAGCGTACGAGCCGCGTCCCGCGAGCGGCGAGCCCGACATCGGCGCGTTCGAACGGCGCTGAAGACCCGGAAGAGGCGCCAAAACTCGAAACTTCCGCGCCGTCTGAAATTCGCGCGGGCGTCAGAAATCGGACGCCGCGTCGCCCACTCACCGGCGATGCGCCACTTCTTCTTCAAAGCCTCGGCCGTTGTATTGGTTGGCCTGCAATTCGCTGCGTGCGGCGAGACGGACTCGGTCTCTGACGACGGCGCGGCCGGCGATGACGATCCGGGCGCCGATAGCGGCGGCATGCGCGCCACGGGAGGTCGCGGCGGCTCGGCGGGCTCGGTGGTGAGCACGGGCGGTCGAGCGGCGGCCGGTGCTGGTGGCGCAGCCGGCGATGCGAGCCCGAGCGACGGCGGCGTCGGAAGCGGTCAGGGCGGCGAAGTCGCCTCCAACGGCGGAAGTGAGAACGCAGGAGGCCCTGGAACGGCGGGCGAAGGTTCGAGCCCGGGCGGCAACGGCGCGGGCGGTGAAGCGCCTCATGATGGCGGCGCTTCCAGCGGTGGCGCCGCGAGCTCGGGCGGCTCCGACGGCGAGGACGTCGAGCTTGGCGGCGCCGGCGGTTTCGGACCGTGCTCCGGTGAGGCCACCGCCTGCAGCGAACTCGACGCGGACGGCTGTGGCCGCGCCGAAGGGTGTTCGATCGCGATGGCGTGCGGCGGCGAGCCCGAGAGCTGCGACGCGCGTGAAAACGAAACTACCTGTGTCGCGCTCGGCGGTTGCGAGTGGGACGGCGACGCCTGCGCGGGCACGCCGGGGCCGTGCGCGGATCACGAACAACGGCGCGCCTGCACGCTCGCGGGTTGCGAGTGGCAGAGCACCTGCTCGGGTACGCCCGCGGCGTGTACGGAGCTCGCGCCGCGTGCTTGTGTACGGCAGCCGGGCTGCTCCTATGCTCCCTGAGTTTCGAGCGCGCTCGCCTAATCCCAGCCCGAGCTGCCGGCTTGCCCGAGCACGGCCTGCACGGCATGGACCTCGTCGTCGTACATCTTGAACATGTGCATGTCGGCGTTCTCCATGAACATGGTGAAGCCGACGCCGATGCCGGCCTCGACATCCGCGAGGATCAACCGCGGCTCGAGCTCTGGCGTGCCGGTGGGAGCGCCCATCATGCAGCTCGCGCCGGCGGCGCAATCGAAGTTGCCGCCGCCGTTTTCGAGGCGCTTGCAGTCGCTCGTGACGTTGCAAACACCGCGTGGGAACACGCGGAAATACTTGTCCATCCAGCTCGTGAGCTCCTCGCGCGTGGCGCGTTGATCGGCGGGGACCAGCTCTTCCCACTTCACGCTCGAGGCGGACTCGATCATCGCTTCGGTGTTGGAGTTGAAGTTCGAGCCCGACACCTTGTAGTCGCCGGGGTGGACGACGATCGTCTCGATCTCGGTGATCTTGCTGCCGACCAGCTTGATGCGCAGGGCCATCGGGATGTCCTCGCCGTCGTCGGGGATGACGGCCTGCGTCGCCGATTGGCACTCTTCGGTGTCGAGCGCGCTGTGCGTGTGCTTGACGGCGCCGGCGCTCTTCCACAGGCCCTTTTCGCCGAGCTCGAGCGTGGCGCCGTCTTCCGTGAACTTCAGGTCGTCGGCGACGGGCAGCGACGACGGATCGTGCGCGGCAAGCGCCTTGAAATAAGCCTCGATGGTGCTCTTCAGCAGCTCGCGCGTGCAGCCGGCAGGTGCCACCCCGTCGCTTCCGCCGGAGCCGCCCGTGAGCGTGCCTCCGGCGCCAGCCGTCGGAGTGCCGCTGGATCCGCCGTTCGGCGCGATGCCACCGCTTCCGCCGCTGCTCGGCGCTCCCGCGCCGGCCTTTCCGGCCACGGCGCTACCGCCGCTCGCGATCGCCCCGCCGTTCTGCGCCGCACCACCGCTCGTGGGTGCGCCGCCAGTGCCGTTGATGCCGCCGGTCGCTCCGCCGCTGCCGCCCACCGGGCTGGAGCTCGTACCACCCGTGGGAGTTGGAGCCGAGCCTCCGCTCGGTGGAGCCGCGCCCGCGCCGCCGTCCGAATCGTCATCGCTACAAGCGCCGAGCAAGGCCAGCGCTGCACAGGTCGAGATCAACGAGCGACGCGCGACCGAAACCAACGCTGCCCGACTGAACGACGTGAGCCGCGACATGGCTTTCGCCTAATCCAGCGCTCGAAGCGCAGCAAGCCACGGAGCCTCCGGAGCTAACGCGAAAAAACGCCTGAAGGAGCGCCACGCCGGAATCGTCTCGCGAGAGCGTTAACGTGCCGCTGCGTGATAACGAGTGTCGACTCACTGAAAGCGGCCGGACACGCTGACCCCGCCTACGGACAGGCCGACGGCAGCGCCGGCTCCGCTCGGGTCACTGCGGAGCAGCAAATAGGTGCCCGCGCCGAGCCCCGCCGCACCCAGCGCAAAGCCGACGTACGACAGGTTGCGCTCGAGGCGATAGCTGTCGATGTCGTCTTCGTAGTCGGGCGGGCAACCGGGTTTGCATGCCGCGTCCAGGTCGGACTTGTGACCGAGTGCCAGCACGCCCAGGACAGCACCGGCACCGGTGAGCGCGGCGCCCGTACCTAGAGTGAGCCAGCCGAGCGTCCGCGGCCGCGTGCTCTCGGGCGGATGGGCGGGGGAGCCGCCTTCAGCGGGCGATCGTCGGGGCGCCGCGACGGGAACGCGCACCACCGGCTCCAAGCTGAAAACGACTTCTTCGCGAGAGCCTTCTGCCACGGTGATCGTGCGCGCGGACGAGGCCCCGGCGGCAGTCCTCACTGCCACCTCGTGCGGTCCGGGATCGACCCAGCGATCGATCGAGAGCGTCTCCGGTGGCACGGCTTGCCCGTCGATCGTCACCTGTGCGCCGCGGGACTCCGAACCGACGAGCTTCACGCGCAGCGTCGGAATGCGAGGCTTCAACGCCGAGAGCTCGCGCGCGGCATCTTCGGCGGCGCTCTGGAACGCAGGGTTGCTCGCGTCCGCAGCCGCCGTTTGCTGAGCGGCGCTGTAACGCTCGGCGGCGGAAGCCAGGCGACCGAGCTCCGCCAGCGTGCGCGCCTGCATCAGCGCGATCGTCGGAGCCTGCACCAGCGAGCCCGCCTCGTCGAAGAGCGTGAGCGCCCGCTCGAAGTCGCGGCGCTCGAAGGCTTCGGACCCCTCGGCGGCGAGCCTGCGCGCCGTCGCGCGCGCCTCGTCCGATTCCTCGGCTCCGACGGCGGGCGCCCAGAGCGCGGCGGCGAAGAGCAGACAGACGAAGGCGCGCCCGGCTCGACGACAGCCGGCACCCCCAAGCTCAGAAGCCGAAATCACGAATGCTCTTCTTCGAACGCTGCGGAGTGCGGCGCGCGGGCGCGGGCGGGGCGTGACTGCTGGCCTTCTGCGTGCGCGGGGTGGCAGAGGCCGGCGGGCTTGCCGCTGGTTCCGGCTCCGGTGCCGGCTCTGGCTCTGGCTCCGGTGCTGCCTGCAGCACGGCGCTCGGTTGTGGCGGCGGCGGAGCGGCCGTGGGTGTCGGCGCGGGCTCCGCTGCGGCTGCCAGGGCGCGATCTTGCTCGGCCGTGCTGGCGCGATTCGAGAACAGCGTGGCCAAAACGATCAGGACGGCGAGCGCGGCAGCCACGCGGGCGCCGGTCTTGAGCGCTCGGCGCGCGCGGAGCAATCGAAACTTCAGGCCTGCAGGGGCGCGCACGCGCTCTGCCAGCGTCGGCATCCGGGGCGGGTCCGAGTGGTCGAGAGCGGACGAGCTAATGCCGCTCAGGCTGCCTCCGAGCCAGAGCGCCTTCAGCGAGTTGCCCACCAGATCTTCCTTCACGCCGCGCTCGTACAGCCACAGCGCGAGCGCCTCGCCGAGGTCGGTCATGCTGCGCCAGCGGGTGTTGCGCGACTTCTCGAGACCGCGCTCGATCACCAGCCACAAATCGCGATCCCCGGCGGCGTACTCGGTCGTGGGTACCGGCGCATCGTGCAGGATCGACTGCATGAGCGCGTTGTAGTTCTCGTCCTTGAACGGCACCGTGCCGGTGAGCATCTCGTAGAGCACCACGCACAGCGACCAGACATCCGAGCGCGCGTCCGTGTCCTGATCTCCGCGCGCCTGCTCGGGCGACATGAACTCCGGGCTGCCGAGCACGACGCCCATCTGAGTCAAGCGGCCGTCGCCGGTCTGGTGCTCGAGCTTCGCGATGCCGAAATCGAGCAGCTTCGGCTGGATGCGCCCGAGCGCGTCGCGCGCGAGGAACACGTTTTCCGGCTTGATGTCGCGGTGGACGATGCCGCGCTCGTGCGCGCAGCGCAGCCCGTCCGCGACCGGCAGCAGCATCTGCACGGCTTGCACTGCGCTCAGGCGGTGCTCGCGACGCAGCAGGGCTCCGAGCGTCTCCCCGTGCGCGAGCTCCATCACCAGGTACGGCGTACCCTTCGGAGTCACCCCGAAGTCGAAGACCCGCACCAGCGCCGGATGCCCGAGCGTCGCGGTGGCCTGCGCCTCACGCGCCATGCGCGCGGCGATCTCGGGCTTCGCGACTCCGGAGCGCATCAACTTGATCGCGACGTCGACCCCCAGCACCAGGGAGTGCGCCACCCAGACCACGCCCATGCCGCCCTGGCCGAGCATCCGGATCAGGCGGTACCTCTCCGCCACCAGCTCACCGGCCATGAAGGGAGCATCCCCGCCGTTCGACGCGCCCCCGTCGAGCGTTTCCTCCGGATCACGGTACTCCGTGGGAGCTTGAGTCAGCGGGGCGTCGGGCATTCGTCCTTGGAGCTGTAACCGTTCGATGGATCGCGAGGCGAGCGGGACTGGAGCGGGGCGCCGGGCAGGAAGACCCAGACTCCCCCAAGAGTACCCTGGATTTCGCTATCCTTCCGCCGGTTTTTGCCGGCGATTCGGGTTTTACGCGGCGTTCTGCACACATGCCACCGGCTCGGTTGCTGAGCGAGAAGGTTAATGGCTTCCGCGGCTTACGCGCATACTCCTCGCCAGCGCTCCCGGCCGTTCCGTTGGGGCCGCTGCTGAGGATTTTCACCGACAGCGTCCCAACGTCACTTCAAAGGCCGCGCTGTGGAACCTCCGACACGCACTCCGCGTCCGCCAAGCAACGCTAGCTGCGGCGCTGATTCAGGTTCTACCGAGAAAACCGCGAGCGCGTTGGCGGCCTGGCCCTTGCTGAAGGCCAGAGCGAGCCAGGCGAACTTCAAAAGCCTGTCTCGAATTGCCCCGAAAGGAACTGTTTCAATGAGTCAGAACGAATCTCGCGGGTTGGCAGTCGGCGCGATCGCCATTTCGGTGTTGTCCCTCGCGGCGTCCGTGGCGGCGCTCGCTTGCAGCCCCGACCGCGAGCAAAACTCAGCGCCCGTGTCGCGCATCGTCACGGGCTCGGCCGTGCCGGCTACGCCGGTGGTGCCCGCCGCTCCGCAATCGCGCGCGGAGCCGCAGGCGCCGAAGCAGGACAAGCCCGCGGTGTTGAGCGCGCTCGCACCGCAGAGCGACGCACCGGTGAAGGCCGCGGCTCCCGGGGCGGAGCTGGTGGTGAAGCGCTTCATCGTCACGAGCGGCGTGGAAGGACGAGAGCCCCTGGCCGACAGTCAGAACATCGTGGCGAACGGCAAGCCCGTCTACGCCTTTGCCGAGCTGAAGAACTCGGGCGGCGCCGAGCAAGAAGTTTCCGTGATCTTCGAACGCAAGGGCTCGAATCAGCGCGTCGGCTACGCGGCGTTGAAGGTCCCGGCGAACGTGCCACGCCACCGCACCTGGGCCAACACCCGCTACATCCGGGAACCGGGCACCTGGGAAGCGGTGCTCACCTCCGCCAGCGGCGCCGAGCTCGCGCGCACGAGCTTCGACGTCGCAGCGGAGTAGTGCTCACGAGTAGCGCGGATCCGGTCGATTCCGCTCGTAGAGCGACTTCCGCGGGTCCGGCGGCGGCGCTTCGAGCGGCTGATCGGGCCGCAGGTAAGTCCGGAACCAATTGACCGCGAGCTCGGACACCTCTTCGAGCTTGCCGGGCTCGGTGAACAGGTGACTTGCGCCGCTGATCACTTGAAGCTCGTGCGGCGCCTTCATCAACGAGCCGGCGGTTTGGTTCCAGCCCAGCGCCGGGGCGTCGTTCGCGCCGACGATGAACAGAGTCGGCGCGAGCACCCGGCGGAGCGCGTCTCCCGCGAGATCCGGCTCGCCGCCCCGTGAGACCACGCCGTGCACGAGCAGCGGCCGCTCTGCCGCCGACAAGAGCGAGATCCCAGCGCCGCTGCCGGCGCCGAACAGGCCGAAGCGCATGCCCGCGGTCCTCGGCGCCCCCGATAGCCAGTCCAGCGCGCGCGTCAGCCGATGGACCGAGCGCATGCCTTCGAACTTCGAAGGATCGGCTTCCTCGGGCGCATCGTGTTCTTCTAGCGTCGCGAGATCGAACAACATGGTGCCGATGCCATGTCGGTTCAGTTCCTCCGAGAGGAACAGGTTGCGGGGGCTGGCTCGCGAGCTTTGCGTGCCGTGCACGAACACGACGACCGCATTGGAGCCGTGAGGCAGGGTCAGCACGCCAGCTACTTCGGCGTCGCCCGCATCGATCGAGAGCTCGACTTTCTGCACCATCGACATGACAGCCGCTCCTTCGTTTGGCACCTCTGGTTTAGAGACGCGCGCCGCGGGTGAGCGCGGCGCGGTCCACGACTACAGGATCACTTGATCTTCGAGGGCGTGCCACCCTTGGACGACGACGTTCCGCCGCTCGGGCTGGTACTGCCGGATTTGCCTCCGCTGCCTGCGTTGGCACCTTCTGCCGGCATCGCCAGCGTCGACCGCGCCGCGATCATGTCGCTCTGGCTCGGGCCCATGCTGGTCGGAGGCGTGGGAGCGGGTGAGGTGTCGCTCGGAACGGTGCCGTCCGTTGGGGCCGCATCGCTCGGGGCCGCATCGCTCGGCGGCATGGACTCGGTCGGAGTCGACTCGGGGGCCTCGGGCGGGGGCGTCGCATTCACGTCTTCGGCCGAGTTCGCCTCGGTGTTGGAGCCACCGCACGCGACGGCCAGAGCAAACGCGGAAATCAAAACCGAAAAGTTGCGGATCATGAAACCTCTTCGGCGCGCAGATCGCAGCCGCCCATTCGGTGCAGTCTGCAGCGCGTCGCTCGGCTATCGCATCGTTCCACACACCGTTTCAATTGGTAAGAACGCGCACTGAAGTGCGTTCTGCGCGATATCGTCCGCCGCGTCACGTTCCGACCACGTGTGCAGTCGCTCCCGGCGGCCGCGGCGGGGTTTGTTTCAACCAGCTCGGTGGATCCAGCTGATTCGTTTCGTAAAAGAACTGTGGCTGAGCCTGCAAGAGGTCGACCATGCGCGGTAGCGAAGCGCGCAATCGGTGAAGCGCGCTCCAGCCGATCAGCTCGCGCGCTCGGCGTGTATCCAACTCGTAGTGTTCGTCGGCTCGGTCGATGATCCAGGAACGGGTCAGTGCTTCGCTCTTGGGGAGCTTCTCTTGAAGCCATGCCCCGGCTTTGGCGACGGCATTCGGCAGCACGTGAGTGTCCCATTCGGCGCCGTGGATCAGCTGGCCCAGGATGCGCTGCAGCTCGGCATAGCTGAGCACGGACTCTTCACCGACGAGCAGCGTGGTGTCGGCTGGAAGCTTGGCGCGCCGCGCCACGGTGACTGCGAGGGCGTCGGCCGCGTCGTCCAGATGCAGCATCGCCTGACCGTGCTCCGGGTTGCCGGGGAACACGTGGCCGAGCAGGCGCTTCTCGAAAATTCTCTGGATTTGACGGGCGAGAGGCAGTGAATGGCACTCGTCGTCATACACGCTGGCTAGCCGCAGGATGGCGATCGGGACGTCGCCGCGGTGCCGTCGGATCAGCTCTTCGGCCTCGAGCTTCGACTGCGGATAGGCCCACCGGGGCCCGAGCGGTGAGTTCTCGTCGATAGGAAAGCCCGGTTCGACGGGAGCATGGACGAGCATGGTGCTCGCGAACACGAACTGCTCGACATCGAACCGCCTGAGCGCGAACAGCAGCGCTTCGGTGCCCTGGACCGTCACCTGGTCGTAGAGCGGGCTCGGGCTGCCCGAGAAGTCGTAGTGTGCTGCCAGGTGAACTACCGAAGCGATCCGCGTGCCGTGCGTCGCCTGAACGAACTTCAACGCCGTATCGAGGCTGTCGAGCGACGAGAGATCGAGATGCACATGTTGGGTGGGCGCCCCGCTCCTCGCCGGCTCCTTATCGAGACCCATCACGTGGAAACGCGCGCTCAGCTTGCGCGACAGGGCCGTCCCGACCAGGCCGTTCGAGCCGGTGATCAGCACGAGCTCGCGCCCACTTCCGTTCGTCTGCATGTCGGACATGTCGCAAGCGGCTGCAGAACCCGTGCCATCAAGCGGAGCTAGGTCGTCGATTGATTCGGTCGCGCCCCTTGGCTGAGCGCGTACACACCGACCCGCAACGAATGGACGAATCCGCGCGGCATGAGCCCGCGCCCGCTGCGGAACGGACGAAACCGCAAGCGCTCGGGATCCACCCGCGCGGGGCGTTGCAGTACGAGCGTGATCAGCGGCGCCCACGGACCGAAAGGGCCGTAGCTCGCCTCGAGCTCGAGCACCGCGTCGTGGCGCGCGACCGCTCGTGCGAGGCGATCCTTACGGCTACCGCCCCCTTCACGATTCGCCTCCACGGGGTGCAGGCGCAAGTAGACGGATCTCGGTAACCCGGCATCGAAGGGCGAGACTGCGAAATAATCGTTCGCGAGGTAGTCGTGCACCGCCGTCGTAAACGGCGCGAAAGGCATGGTCCAAGGGCGACGGATGGTCGCAAACAGCAGGTCCTGATCGCCTTCCGCCGGCGCCGCATCGTCGCTGTCGCCGCTATTGCCGTCGCGCAGCCGGATCGCGCAACCGAGCACGTCCGGGACACTTTCGGCTCGCTTCCAAAGCGCGCCCGAAAATCGCACCAATGCCCCCCCGGTCAGTCGTTCCGCGAGCGGCGAAAGCTCCTGCGCCACGGCGGGATGTTGCGCAGCCCACGCATGATACACCGCGCCTCGGGGATGAAACGTCCGTGACCGACGAAGCCAGCTCGTCAACCCGAACAAGGGCCCGATGACCCACCCGACCGCGACTCCCGCGCGCGAAGAGCCGATCATTCCGGCTCAGTACGGCTGATCCGCGGACGCGAGAGCGAGGCGTTCCGGAGCAACGCGCCCGGGTAACCAGCTCAGCATGCGATCCGTGAGCTCGCCGGTGCGCGCGCGCGCCTGTGGGTTGCGCAGAAACCACGCAGCGACCCCGCCCAGCGTCAGGACCCCGGCCGCAATCCCTGCGGTGTAGGCGTTTCGCTGGATGGTCTTGATCACCAACTGGGGGACGGTTTTCTTGAACATGAGCGACAGGGATGCATCGCCTGTGCCCGACACTCGCGCGACCAGGCAGCTGCGATGGCGCGGGCCCCGCCCCTCTCGAGAACATCGCCGCCACGCCCCCGCACGAACGCACCGGGCGATCGCGAACCGACCTGGGGCATCGAGCGCACGTTCGAGCGCCGGAGCCGCACCAAGATTGCGGTGACGGCACGGTGAAGATCGACGAAGCTACGCCGCGCATGACCAAAGCCGTCGCTTTTCTGGCCACGCGGGACCCCCCGAGGTGCCGGCGCTTCTACACCGAGACGCTCGGGCTGCGCTGCCTCGACGAAGACGACTTCGCGTTGGTGTTCGACGCCCACGGCACGAAGTTGCGCGTGCGCAAGGTCGACGAGCTCGTGCCACTGCCCCATACCGTGTTTGGCCTCGAGGTCGACGATATCGAGGCCAGCGTCGACACGCTCCTCGCGCAAGGAGTCGTCGCACGACGCTATCCACACGTAGAACAGGACGCGCGCGGGATCTGGACCGCGCCCTCGGGAGTACGCGTCTTCTGGTTCCCGGATCCCGACGGCAACCTGCTCTCTCTGAGCACGAGCGAGTAAGCGCGAAGCGAAAGGTGCTGTCCAATCGAGTTGAAGTCTTTGCTGCGCAACCGCTGCGACGCAACCGCTGTCGTCGTGGGCCCTCGCCCGGCGGGGCACTTCTCTTCGGTCGCCGTCGTGGGTGTCCCCCGGCTCCTAGGTTAACGGCGGCCGCGAGCAGCGCGAAGTCGTGGGCGACCCGGAGTCGTCCGCGCATGCGGGCACGCCTGCCGTGCTTGCGCCGCATCAAGTGCGCGATCTTGCGCGACCTTGGGTCGGGTAGCGCGGTAAGTCGGCCTTCCACGGCGGGTCACGTTGGCGCTCGCGCGAGCGATACAGCGTCTCGTATTTCGTGTGCACATATACACCCGCCGACCGTCTTTCGATGACGTGCAGCGCTCACGCAGAGCGCAGCTTTGGCAGGCTCGACCAAACCCGGCGACACGTGAGCCGTCGTCTCGGCGGCGAAGCTGTCTTGTGGCCATGCCGCGCTTCAGGGTCGACCGTGGAAACGACGCGGTCCTCTGCCACGGCGGGTGTACGTCCCAGGCTCATGGCCGCTCAACGCGCGATATCGACCGCATATTTCCGTCATCGCCGCCCCCGGCTCTACACCAGAGCCGGTAGCGGGTTCGGGGATCGGGCGCGGCCCCTGGCTGCGACTGCGGCTGGGGAAGCGGCAGGGGCTGCTGACGGCTATCGATCTGCGAGAAACATGAGCTTCGACCTAGGCCGCTCGAGCCTGGCTGCCCTCGCCTTGACGCACACACGCCCTTGCGAGAAGGATGACTCCGTGCATTCAGGCGTTCCCAGCCCCGGAGACATCGTCGCGGGCAAGTATCGAATCGAGCGCCAGCTTGGGGCCGGTGGGATGGGCATCGTCGTGGCGGCCAGTCACGTGGTTTTACAAGAGCGAGTCGCCATGAAGTTCCTATCGCCGGAACTTGCCGCCAATGACGAGGCCGTGGCGCGATTCGTTCGTGAAGCGCGCGCCGCTTGTCGAATCAAGAGTGAGCATGTCGCGCGAGTCTCCGACGTCGGAACCCTCGAGAGCGGTATTCCATATCTCGTTATGGAGTATTTGGAGGGTCAAGATCTCGCTGAGCTCCTCGCTCAAAAGCACAGCCTTCCACCAGCGGAGGCCGTGGGATTCGTCCTGCAAGCTTGCGAAGCAATCGCCGAGGCGCACGTGCTCGGAATCGTGCATCGCGACTTGAAGCCGGCAAACCTTTTTTTGACACATCGCATAGACGGCACCTCTTGCATCAAGGTCTTGGATTTTGGCGTCTCGAAGCTCTTCCATTCGACAACGTCCAAGCTGAGCGCCGGCCTGACCGGGAGCTCCGCGGTGATGGGCTCCCCATTGTACATGTCTCCGGAGCAGCTCCGAGCGGCTCGTTCCGTGGATCCGCGCGCGGACGTATGGGCGCTTGGCGTCATTTTGTACGAGCTGATTGCCGGAAAACCGCCCTTTTCCGGAGAAACTTTGCCCGAGGTGAGTGTAAAGATTGCCGTCGATTCGCCCGAGCGCTTGCGGGCCAGGCGACGCGACGTGACGCCGGCACTCGAAGGGGTGGTATTCCGTTGTCTTCAGAAGGACCGCGAAAAGCGGTTTCGGGACATCAGTGAGCTCGCACGCGCGCTCGCACCGCACGGTGCGGACGGGGCGTCTCATTCCGCGGAGCGGATTCGACGGATTCACCACGGCGGAAAACGGAGCCAATCGGACACGTTGGAGAGTCGGAGCTCGTCCGTTTCTGGCGTTGCATCTCCGCTGAGCTCAACGCTCAGCTGGCGGCGGCACGGGATGTGGGGCCTCGTCGGTGCTGTCACCTTGGGAGCGTTGTTGAGCGGGCTCCGAAATAATGAACCCTCCACTCTCGCCTCTTCGAGTCCGTTGATTCTCCGGGAGGCCGAGCCGGCCGCAAGTTCTACGTCCGTGCAGAGCCGACCGAGCGAAGAACCAATTGGACCGATTGTTGAACCGGTAAACCCCGAGGATTTGCCGCTCGCCCCCGCCTCCGCAGTGATCGAGGCGACGTCGACTAATTCCGCGCCTTCGCGCTCCGCAGACCGGGGTGGCGCCCCCGATTCGGGACCAGCGGCTGCTCCGTCGTCCTCTCCGGGAGCCTCGGAGCCGGCCAGCCCGGTCGTGGAGCTCGTCTCCATCCCCGATGCTCTCGTTCTGGTTGACGGGCGCCCTCTCGGATCAACTCCCGCAAAGATCGTGCTGCCGCCGGGCAGTCATCTTGCGAAGTTCATCCGGGACGGCGCAACGGTGTCGAGGCAATTCACCGTGCTGCCAGGTAAGTCCAGCGTCGTCCAAGTTTCCTCGAGCGACTTCGAGATTGCGAACCCTTATCGGGACGGGTCTGTTTCGGTCGCCGCTGGTCCAGCGCCCAGCTCTCGTGCCCCCGTTGACACACGCGCGGTGGACTATCGAGCCGCTGCTGAAGAAGTCCGGCGCTTGTCGGCAAACGTTGGCGCGTGCTCGGGAAGAACGGGACCCAAGAACGGCAACCTGCGGGTCACCTTCGCGACGAGCGGCCGTGTACAAAGCAGCGAGGTTGGGGGCGAATTCGCCGACGGTGAAACCGGAAAGTGCGTCGCCGCGCTGTTTCGGACCGCGAAGATACCGGAGTTTACCGGACAGCCGGTGACGTTCACCAAGCAGATCAAGGTGCCCTGAGCCAAGCGAACGAATGTCTGCTCCCGATGTCTCGAGGATCCGCCGCGCGCGCGGGCCGGACGCTCCGCGCTTGGTCGAGCTCTACACCGAGCTCGACCTCCATCACCGGGAAGCTCATCCGGAGATGTATTCCGCTACGTATGCGCCGCGCGATGAAGCTTGGGTGCGTGAGACGCTTTCGGACCCGAACGTAGGGTTCTTCGTTTCGGAGCCGGCGCGCGGAGAAGTCTCCGGCTTTGCCCGCGTGCTCGAGGTCCAAACGCCGGCTGGGCTCGTGCTTGCGCCGAGGCGATTCGGTTTGCTCGACGAGTTGGTCGTTGCGCGGGCCGCTCGGAGGGCAGGCACGGCAACGGCGCTCATCAACGCCTGCGAGGACTGGTCGCGGCAACGCGGCCTGCCGGCAATCGAAGTGACCGTCTGGGCATTCAATCACGAGGCGCGACAGTTCTACGAGAATCGAGAGTTCCACCCGATGCGACACTACTATCGAAAGCAGCTCGGCTGAGCGTGGGGCGGCTTCCCTGGCGAGTGTCCAATCGAGTTGACAGGTGTCGGATGGATTGAACAGATCCGACGGCCGGATGCGCGGTTTTTCGCGGTTTTGGTGTGGAATGGGGATTGCTCCCCAGTTCGACGCGATGACCACCAGCCCCGCCTTCTGCAGCGAGCGATCGGATCTCATCCCCGCACCGTCCGAGGCGCTGCGCGGCACGCTGCCCGACGCTGACGAATGGTTGTCACGGACACGGGCCATTCAGCTCGACGAGCTGTCGAATCAGTCGGGGGCGTTGCGCAGCGTCTGGGAGGCTCTGGCCTC
Organism: Polyangiaceae bacterium; assembly: GCA_025937835.1. Lineage (GTDB taxonomy): Bacteria > Myxococcota_A > Polyangia > Polyangiales > Polyangiaceae > PMG-095. The sequence continues at coordinate 70,125 of JAICQO010000009.1, read as the reverse complement.
CGGCCAATGGATGGCGGCTGACACCTTTTCGACGGAGACGCGGTTGTACCTGGTGCTGCGGCGAAGGTCGGTTCGGCGGCGCGCTCCGTCAGCGGTCGACCTGGAGATGCTGCGTCGGACGCTGCTCGGGGAACGGCAAAAGGTCGTGGCCATGGATTCGCGCAAGAGCCACTCGTCCGTGACGGGCAGGTTGGGGGCGTGCATGTCGGCGATGGGCTTCGAGCCTCACGCCTCGCGAGCGCCCGCGCTGTTGGTCGCGGCCGTGGCGGCTGCTGCGGGGCAGACGCGGCTCGGCAACGCGAGGACGACGCAAATCGAGCAAGGGGGAACACACTACTGGATCGTGAGCGTGCCGCGGCTCGAGGACGCGGTGGCAGATTCGGTGACTCGAACCGAGCTCAAGATCGTCAAGCTCGTGGTCGAGGGCATGACGCACCAGCAGATGGCGCTCGAACACGGCTCGTCGCCGCGCACGGTCGCCAATCACATCTCCTCGGTGTTTCATCGCATCGGCGTCTCGGGTCGCTCGGAGCTCTTGGTGTACCTGGTTCAGAATTTCCCGGCTGCGGTGCGGCACGCGCCGGCCCACGACGCGGAGAAATTGGCGCGGAGCGCTTGCGGGTGAGCGCCGAGTTTTCGCAGAATTTTGCGAATACACTGCGGGGCGTGTCCGAGCCCTCGGACCGGTATTGGCAACCCTGGCCGGTCACCGTACCGTTGGCGCTGGAGCCAGTGCCCGATACGACCGAGACCGAGGTGCGCCCGGAAAATCTCCGGCAAGTGACCCGCGAACGCGATCTCTATCGCGGCCTACTCGAGCTGACCGCGGAGGACGATCCGGAGCCCTTTCTCAAGAGCGCGCTCGAGCTGATCGTCGGGACCGTCGGCGCCACGCGCGGCTACCTCGAGCTGTTCGATCCCGAGAAGAGCGGTCAGCCCTGGTCGTACGCGGTGGGCTTCGAAGACCACGAGGTCAGTGACCTCCGCTCGCTCGTCTCGCACGGTATCATCGGCGAGGCGATCGCCTCGGAGCGCGTGGTCGTGACGCCGTCGGCCTTCCTGGATCCGCGCTTTCGCGACCGCGAGAGCGTCCGCCAGTCGCAGATCGACGCGGTGATCTGCGCCCCGATCGGCGCGAACCCGCCGCGCGGAGTGCTCTATTTGCAGGGCAAGGCCCTGCCCAAAGACGTGTTGCTCGAGCACTCGGCGCAGGTCGAACGCTTCGCGCGTCACCTCGCGCCGATCGCCGAGCAGGCCGCCTTGCGCCGCCGCCTGAGCGGTACGAGTCAGCTGGCGGAGCTCAAGGCCAGGCTCGGCGCGCAGGATTTCGTCGGGGAGAGCCCGCGCCTCGCGCGGCTGCTGCAGGACGTCCAGGCCGTCGCTCGGCTCGACGTGAGCGTCTTGCTCTCCGGCGAGACCGGCACGGGCAAGAGCCAGCTCGCCCGGTTGATCCACCGCAACAGTGGCCGCTCCGCGGGGCCATTCGTCGAGATCAACTGCGCGGCACTGCAGGACACGCTGGTCGAGAGCGAGTTGTTCGGCGCCCTGCCGGGCGCGCACTCCACGGCCGTGCGTCGCGTGGAAGGCAAGGTCAGCGCGGCCGACGGCGGGACGCTGCTGCTCGATGAAATCGGAGAGCTCTCGCTCCCGGCGCAGGCCAAGCTGTTGCAGCTGTTGCAATCGAGGGAATACTTCCCGCTCGGCTCGCCGCGTCCGGTCCGCGCGGACGTACGCGTGATCGCCGCTTCGAACGTGGACCTCGCCCAGGCGGTGCAGGACAAGCGCTTCAGGCAAGACCTCCTGTACCGGCTGCAGGTGGTGTCGATCCATCTGCCGGCCCTCCACGAGCGTGGCGAGGACGCGGCAATCCTGGCGCAGTACTTCTGCGAACGCGCACAAGGTATGCACGGGCTGGCCAGGGTTTCGCTATCGCCAGCAGCGCTCCGCGCCGTGGAGAACAGCGTTTGGCCCGGTAACATCCGTCAGCTCTCGAACACGATCGAAGCGGCGACCATCCGCGCCGCGGCCGAGGGCATCTCGCAGCTCGAGCTCGCACATTTGTTTCCCGACCAGGGCGGCGCCGGGGCGGCGGCCCAGTCGTTGACGTTTCAGGAGGAAACGCGGCGGTTCCAGGCGGAGTTGCTGCGCCGGACGCTGGAGGCCACGGATTGGAGCGTGAGCGCCGCCGCCAAGCGTCTCGATCTGACCCGGGCTCACGTCTACAACCTGATCAAGTCGTTCGAGCTCCGGCGCTAGCTGCTCGGGTCTTGAGCCCGTCGTTCCGGACCTGTTAGGTTAGGCCTGAATGGCCAACCGAAGCGTGAAGAAAGCAGACGCTTCGGGGCCGTTGTCGTTCACGCGACGAACCGGCGTGCGCGGCGACTCGGTGCCGCGGCCGGTCGCGGCCAGCTCGATGCTGGACGTGCCGAGCCGGTTCCAGCTGCGAGAGGAGCTGGGACGCGGCGGGATGGGCGTGGTGTTCCGCGCCTACGATCGCGCTCTGGGTCACGAGGTGGCCCTCAAGCTGCTGCACGGCGTTTCAGCCGAGGATCGGCTGCAGCTGAAGGGCGAGTTCCGGGCGATCAGCGAAATTGTCCACCCGAACCTGGTGGACCTGTACGAGCTGTTCATCGACGAGCGGGCCTGCTTTCTGACGATGGAGCTCGTCAACGGCACGGATTTCGCGCGCTACGTGGCAGGCCTCGGCGCGATCGACCAGGACCCCCTGGAGTGGCATGCGCGGTTCAAGGAGGCGGCGCGCCAGCTCGCCCTCGCAATCCACGCGCTGCACCAGGGCGACCGGCTGCACCGGGACGTCAAGCCGTCCAATGTCTTGGTCACGGACGCGCGCCGCACGGTGCTGCTCGACTTCGGCCTCGCGATCTCGGCGACGCGCCAGGTGCGGGAAGAGGAGCGGCTCGTCGGTACGCTGTCGTACATGTCTCCCGAGCAGCGCTGGGGGCATGAGTTGCTCCCTGCGTCCGATTGGTACTCGTTCGGCATGACGCTCTACGAGAGCATCAGCGGCAAGGTGGCGTCCGGCATCGATCTGCTCGGTAACTCGCCGCGCTCGAAGCTGCGGGGGCGTGGCGTCGACATCGATCCCGAGCTCGATGAGCTGATTTTGGGCCTGCTCAGCAGCGAACCCTCGGCGCGCCCGGACGTGCGCCAGATCCTCAAGTGCCTCGGCAGCGCACAGTCCGCCGAGCGAGCCGTCAGCGTTCTGCCCCCCGTCGTCCAGGAGCTGGTCGGGCGTGAAGCGCCACTCGAACGTTTGCGCGAATGGTTCTCGGCCGGGGCGGCGGCGGCCCGGGCAGTGCGCCTTCACGGGTCGTCCGGCATCGGCAAGAGCTCGCTGCTGCGCGCCTTCATCGAGCCGCTGCGCGATTCGGGCTCGACGCTGGTGTTGAAATCCGGCTGCCACCCGCAGGAAGCCGTGGCCTTCAACGCCATCGACGGTTTCATCGACGATCTCGCCAACCAGCTGGGCGAGCGTTTGACTCCGGAGGAGCGCAGTCTGCCGTTCGTACAGCACGCAGCCCTCCGGCAGATCTTCCCCGTGTTGGCCAAGGCGCTGAGCTGCGACGAGCCGGGTCCCCCATCGTACGCGAGCGCGCGCGAAAAGCGGGAGCTCGCGTTCATCGCATTGAGTGAGATTTTGGCGCGGCTGGCGCAAAAGCTTCGGGTCCTGGTCTGGCTCGACGACGTGCAATGGGGAGATCAGGACAGCGGGATGCTGCTGCGCTACCTGCTGCGGGCGGACGGGTGTCCCGGGCTCTCGTGGGTGTTGAGCTACCGCGCCGAGGACGAGCGCTCGAGCCCGTGCCTCCAGGTGCTGCGTGAGGACGCGGAAGTTTGGGAAGCGACGCTGGTGATGCCGCTCGGCCCGCTGGACCTCGAGCAGAGTCGGGAGCTCGTGCAGGGGCTGCTGGGCGAGGACTGGCGGGGCGACGAGCGGGTCCGCGACGAGCTGATCCGATCCGCGGCGGGCTCGCCGTTCCTGCTGGCGGAGTCGGCGCGGTACCTGGCGAGCCACGCGGACAGCGCCGCACCGGCCTCGAGCCGGATCGGCTTCGATCAGATCTTGAGCGCGCGCACGCGGGAGCTGCCCGAGGACTGCCGCGCGGTGCTCGAGGTGCTGGCGGTTGCCGGCGCTCCGCTCGAACAGCAGCTGACCCTGACGGCCGCGGGTATCGACTCGGCCCGCCGCGGCCTGATCACGGATCTGCACCGCCTGTCGATCGTGCGAACGACCGACATCAAGAGCCACTGCATCGAGTTTTATCACGACAAGCTCCGCGAAGAGGTGGTGCGTCAGCTGGACGAGGACGCACGCGCGTCGCACCATCGCGCCATCGCGCGCGCGATCCTCGAGTATTCACCGCCGAATCCGCTGACGGCGCTCGAACACTTCGAAGCGGCGGGCGACACCGAGTCGGTGCGGCGCTACGTGACGGCCGCTGCCAACCACGCCTCGAAGCTTTTGGCTTTCGAGCGTGCTGCACGCCTCTACCGCCGCGCGATCGAGCTCGAACCCGGCGATGTCCCGCTTCACGAGCTGTACCGGAGGCTCGGCGCCGCGCTCGCGAACGAGGGCCGCGGCCGGGAAGCAGCAGAGGCCTACTCCGCTGCGGCCAAACGCTTGCTCAACGACGCGAACGTGCGCACCGACGAGCTCGCGCAGCTCCAGCAGCGCGCGGCCGAGCAGTTCATCCAGACCGGACATTTCGGCCGCGGCACCGAGATGATCCGCAGCGTGCTCGCCGAGCTCGAGGTGTCGTTGCCGAAGACCCGCGAAGAGGCGCATCGCAAGGCCGCGCTGTTGCGGTTGTTCGCGCTGGCTCGCGGCCTCACGCCGAAGCGGCGGACGGAGCCGGCCGCGGATCTCGAGCTGCGCCGCTTCGATGCGCTGTGGGCCGCCAATACGCGCCTGGCGATGATCGACTACGCGCTGTGCAACTACGCCACGGCGCGCTGCGCCCTGGACTCGCTGCGTCTCGGAGAGCCGTCCCGCATGAGCCGCGCGCTCAGCATGGAAGCCTCGTTCTGCTCCCTGCTCCCGCAGCCGCTGTTCCAGAAGCGCGCGGACACGCTGCTGCAGATGGCCGACGGCTTCGCGAAAGAAGGCGGCGATCCGGAGTACGACGCGCTGTTCGCGGCCTCGGCGCGGGCCATCATCAGCTTTTACCGCGGGCAGTTCGAGGCCACCTGGCGAAAGGCGGATCGCGCGATCGCCGGCCGGCGCGCGCTCTCGCGCGGTCGCACCTGGGAAGAAGCGCCCTGGCAGATGTGGTCGTTGCTCGGCCTCGCGCTGAACGGAGAATGGGCGGAGCTCGTGCGGCGCGTGCGCGAGGCGCGAGAAGATGCGGAGCGCCGTGACGACCGCCACGTGGAGCTCAACATCAGCCTCGGCGCGCCGGCCATCGCCTGGCTCTTGCTGGACCGACCGGACGAAGGCCGCTGGCGCGCCGATCGGGCACTTTCCTGGTCGCCGCCCGGCTACAGCGCGCAGCACTACCAGCACTACGTGACGGTCGTGGATTGCGAGCTGTATCGAGGCGATGGGCTCGGGGCCTGGGCGCGAACGCTCGCGACCTGGTCGCTTCACAAGCGCGAGCAGTTCTTGCGCTTGTCGTTCATTCGAGACGATCTTCTGCGCACGCGCGCGCGCTCTGCGCTGGCCGCGGCCGCGGCGCTCCGAGCGACGAACCAGAAGCGCACCGAGTCCGGGCACGACGCCCGCGCGTTGCTCGCCGACGCGAGGCGAGCCGCGCGCGAGATGGATGGGCACGCCACCGACTACGCCCGCGGCTTCGCTGCGCTGGTTCGCGCCGGAATCGCCGGGCTCGAAGGCGACGGGGCCCGAGCCGTCGCCGAGCTCGAAGCGGGTGTCGCGGCGTTCGATCGCGGCCACTTGCAGTCCTTCCGCGAGATCGCCCGCTACTGCGCGGGCCGGCTGCGGAACGACGCACACGGGGCGCTTGCCCGCAAACAGGCCGAAGCCTGGTTGACCGAGCAGGGCGTGGTGCGGCCCGAGCGGATCGCCGTCACGCTCGTGCCTGGCCTGTTCTGACCTCAGCCGGTCGACAGCCGTCGTGGCAGCGAGATCCGCGCCGGCACCCGGCTGAACGAGACGGCCCGGCCGTGAACGCGCTCTCCGCCGAGCCCGAGCTCCGGCGACAGCGCCACGCTCGAGGCGACCTGCGACGCTCGCGCTTCCGAGGCGGAGAGCCGGCGTTCGAGCCAGGAGCGCCGAAAATCACGCGGCCCGAGCCACCCGAGCAACGGCTGCGCCCAATATTCGTCGAACCAGGCTCGATCTGGCTCCCCTAGGGCCTCCTCCTCGGCGATCTCGCCCAGAACCACCAGCTCGCGCTCCACGCTCACCTCGAAACGACGACGGTCTTCGAAATCGAAGCGGCCGAGCCGCTTTCGATAGCCGTAGCGAAAGCTGCGATCGATCGCGAGCGCGATCGGGTTATCGGTGATCATGGCGAGCACGAGCGCGTGGCGCTGGCCTCGGTGCTCGAGGAGCACGTTCGGTACGGCCACCAAACACTCGTGGTAGGGGCCCAACGAGAACAAGCGATTCAGGGCTCGGATGGACTCCGCGCCCGGCCCGAAGAAGGCGCCCGCCACACCGGCCCACTGCTCGAAGACCCGCTCTGGATCGAGCCCGCCGAAGAGCGAGCGGCCATCCGTCACGTGCCAAAGCTCGCACACCACCGGCAAAAGCTGCGGATCGCCGTCGCTCGCGGGTTGGATGTCGAGCGCGCCGTGGCTCCGGATCAGAGCGAGCAGCCGCTGGCGCTCAATCAGGAGCTCGCAACACAGCCCGTCGAGCGTCGCGGAGCTCACGAGCTCACGTTCTCCGATGCTCATTCCAGGTCCTCTCGCGAAACTTCCGGCGAGCCGAGCACGAAATCAGCGCCGAACAAGCTGGCGGGCGTTCGGAAGCCGGGGGCGCGAACACCGCGCAGGACTGCCTCGATCACGCGGCAGCCGACCTCCGCCGTGAACGTGTAGGCTTCCGGCACGACCAGCCGGGCTCTCCGCCGCTCGCCGCCGCGCAGGACCTCGCCGACGATCACGGAGCGCTCGCGTTGTCGCTCGGCCTCGCTCGGGCCCTCCGGCAAGATCCGAGTGAGCGCGCCGAGCGCGGACTTGGCGGTGTCGCCGCGCAGCGCCCAGCCCCAGTATTGATTGGCGGTGACCGCGAACCAGCGAAAGGCCGTGGCCTCGAAATAAACCTCGATGTTGCGGATCCCGGTCGAGTGATGGGCCGTGACGAGGTCGCCCCAACTCACGGCGATCGTGGGCCGCGCGCCGCTGCCGAAGTCGGTGAAGCGCATCTGGGTACGCAAACGAAGCGGCTCGAGCGCGCCGTCGCGCCGGACGTGGACACTCGTGCCGGCGTGCTCGACGAACGTCGCCGCTGATCCGCGGGACAGCAGGTTCGACGCGGAAATGCTCAGGATCAGGCGTTCTGCGCCCGGTAGCCGCTCGGACAGGTGAAGCGCCAGGCAATCGGACGGAACCACGTCGAAGCCGATCGCGGGCAGCAGCATCACCCCGAGCTCCCGCGCGATCCGGCCCGAGTCGGCGGCATAGGAGAGGGGCTCGAGCTCACCCGATAGATCCAGGTAGTCCACGCGCTGGCGCAGGCAAGCGTCGATCATCGGGCGCGCGGTCCGGGTGTAGGGCCCGGCCGCGTTCAACAGCAAGCGGACGCCGCGGAGCTCGCGGTCTAGCCCCGCGGGCTCGTCGAGCGGGAACACGCGGTGCGGCAGACCGAAGCGCTGCGCCACCCCGCGCACGGCCTCGGCGTTGCGCCCCGCGGCGATCGTTTCGATGCCGAGCTCACGAAGGCGCGGGAAGAACAGCCGCGCCGTGTAGCCGTTCGCGCCGTACACGAGCACGCTTTGGCTGGGCATGGCCTGCACGCTCAGGACCTCTCGAGGGCCCAGTACGGGAGAGACTCGATGAAGCGCTTGTCCCGGCCCTCGAGGGCGTCGCCGAACGCCCTCGGGAACTCGCCGAGCGCAGCGCCCGCCAGCGCGTGCGCCACGGCGCGTGCATAGTCGATGCAATCGAGCCGTAGCATCGTGTCGCGTAGCCAGGCGAGCTCCGTCTGCGGCTTGGCGGCGCGCGGCAGCTCGAGCAACCGCAGCGCTCGGGCGCGCTCCGCTTCGGTCGCCGCTTCGAGCAGCCGGATCAGCATCAGTGTCCGCTTGCCTTCGCGCAGGTCTCCCTCGAGCTCTTTGCCGTACTGGGCGTGATCGCCGTGCAAATTCAAGAGATCGTCCTGGATCTGGAACGCCGTGCCCAGGAAGAAGCCGAAGCGCACGAACGCGTCGAGGTCCACCCCATCGCGAGTCCCGATCAACGCGCCGACGCGGATCGGGTAAATGGAGGTGTACCAGCAGGTCTTCTTGAGCGTCATCCGGAGGTAGTCGGATTCGGTGAGGGCGTCCGCGTTCTCGCGGCGCCAGCGGAGCTCGAGCGCCTGCCCCTCGACCGATTCGCGCACCATGCGCTCCGCCTCTTCGAGGATCCTGAAAGACACACGCGCACCGAGCACGTCGCGGTTTTGGAGCAGCGGGCGCAGGCCGAGGACTACCAGTGCATCCCCGGCGTTCAGAGCCGCCGGCACCCCGTGCAAGCGATGGAGCGCGGGTCCTCCGCGCCGCTCGTCGCTCTCGTCCTCGATGTCGTCGTGAACCAGGAAGGCGTTGTGCATCAGCTCGAGCGACACCGCGGAGTACACCGCCTCTTCCGCCGCGGCGCCGAAGGCCCGGGCTGCAGCCATGCACAGGCTCGCGCGCAGGCTGCGGCCCTTGCGCAGCGGGTAATCGGCGGCGAGCCGGTACACGTCCGAGCGGCGCGACTCGCGCTCGAGGTACGACGACAGCGCGCGCTGAGCGAGCGAGCCATATTCGTCGAGCACGGAGCGAACGAGGTCGGAAGGCGGACTCACGGCGCTACGGGCTCAGTGCACGACCAGGCTGATGGTGCCGCAGGGCCGTTGGCTCCCGCGCTCGAGAAACAGGCCGTTGTAAGTCCCCGCCGGCTGGCCCTCGGGAACGCGCACGCGCAGCACCGGCTCGTCCGGCGCGCCCGAGAGCTCGACGCCGCGGATCGGCTCGGCATCGCTCCCGAACGACCGAAGCTCCGTCACGGCGAGCTCTGCCAGTGACGCTGCGTCTGCGAGCTGGAACGAGACCTCGACACGGCCGCGCGCGTCGAGCGATAGCTTCAGCGGTTGGGCCTTCGCTGGCGCGGACGGCGACGGAGCTTCGGTAGCGGCGGGCGGCGGCTCCACGCGCGAGCTCGCGAACGGGCCAGCGCTCCCGGCCGGGACCGGTGAGGGCTTGGCTTGCGCATTCTTCGTGAATTGCTCCATCACCTCGAGCCAGGCCATCGTCATGTCGCCCATGGCGCGCATCAGCCGCTCTGGGGCGTTGAAGGCGCTTGCGGCGCGCCCGGCCGACCCGTCCAGCGGCAACCACAGGTTTTCGGCCATGCGTTGTCCCTGGCGCACGTACTCGTCGATCAGGCGATAAGCGTTGTTGATCGCCTGGTAACCCGCTGCGCGCGGGTCCGAGCCCGCAGCGGATGCGCCCGGCCCGAAAGAGCCGTTCATCCAGGAGCGATCGGGCTCGGTGCGCTCCATTTTGGGCCGTTTCGGTCGGTTGCTGTCGTCCATGATGGGTCTCGAGCTCAAGGGTGATCGTATCCGACGATGTTCGCTAGCGCGGGAAAGCCGGACAGCGCGTGCGCCGCGAGCATGCCCGACATCACCGCCGCTTCGACGCAGCCCATGTTCAAGCTGCAGTTCGTGTAGTCGCCTGCCAGGGTCAGGTTGTCGTAGCTCTGGTCGAGAGGAGAGATCCGAAAACGCGTGCTGCCTGGCAACGCCTGGGAGTAGCGGTCGCTCGGTCTCACGTTCGCCGTCCAGTATTGCGACGAGAAGCGCGCCGGCCCTTCGAGCTTTGCGTCAGAGGACAGCGCCGACCAGTCGAACCCGCCGGCAACCCGCGAAGCCGGCCACAGCGCTGCAGCGTCGCGGCTCAAGAAATCGACGCAATGCTGGCGGACACGCGAGCGCTCGCGCGCGAGGAACTCTTCGGTGTCGTAGCGCCCATCTCGCGGGTCGGCGGTGTCGCGGAGCACGTTACAGAAGTAGGCGAGCAGCTTCGGCGGCCGCGCCCAATCCTCTTTCGGGATCAAGTGCGTCATGTCGGCGAGCGTGTCGAAGGGCTCCACGTAACCGGAGAGGTTGATCGGGCGGCTGCCCCCGCCGAGCTCCCATAGATCCTTGTCGAGCCAGAGCTGAAAGGCTTGGGTCGGCACCGACTTTACGTGCTCGAGCATGTTGCGGTAGCGCTCGTCGCGCTCGAGGATCGAGCCGCACACCGAGCGCAGCACGCCGAGGCCGACCGAGAGCACGGCGAAATCGAAATCGACGCCCACGCGCAAGAGCTTTCTCTCGCACGCGCGCCGGTCGCTCTGCGTCTCGAAATCGATCCCGAGCGCCTCGAGCTCCGCGCCGCCCACCAGCTGTTCGAAGAGCGGCCGAGCCGGCCAGCATGGGAGCCCCTTCACCGAGCAGAGGGGCTCGTACTCGCCGCCCGAAAGCGTGTGCGCTTGCACGTCGAACTCGAGCTCCCGGACGTGCGCGGAAGCGGCTCCGGGCTCCGAAAGGCCCACGTTCGTGAGCTTGTGAAAGAACTCGAAGCGCACGCCGCGCCGGCACAACACCTCGTAGAGCGGAGCGAACACGATGTCGCCCATGCCGGCGTTCATGCGCCAGAAGAACGCGCCGCGGTAGCTGAAAAACGCCCGAAAGGCGCCGCGCAACGCCGAGCCCGCCGCGATCGCCGGGCGCTTTTCGTCTCCGCCCTCGTAAGCAAAGGCAAGATCGTAGAGCGCGCGGATGAAGGCGCTGTCGATCGCGCCCTGCGAGGCGCCGTTCAGCGCCAGCCATTCGCGGCAGTCGTAGTCGTCGATCGCGTCGAAGCCGCGCGGATCGAAGACCAGCCGGAAGCGGACGCAGCCGCGGATCGTCGCGAGGATCAGCTCGGCGATCTCCCACAGCCGGCGCAGCTCGTGGTTCGCCTCCGTCAGGCGCCGGAGCTCCGTTTGCGCGAGCTCGGAGACCGCGTCGAGCAAACGCGCGATCAGGCTCTGTGGGTATTCCGGCAGAGCGCCGAGCACCAGCTCGAGCCAGCGCGTGGCCTCGACCGCCGCACCGAGCCCTGCGAACGCGCCGAGCTGGGTCAGCCGCTTCAGGAGCTCGGTGAGCTCGCCTTCCGAGGGCTGCGCGCGCGGGCGCACCGGTTCGGCCTTCGCGTCGTCCACGCCAGACAGCGTCGTGAGCAAGGTGCGCAGCAGCCGCGCGGCGTGGATCAGGTAGGTCGGGATGTCGAGCTTGGGCGGGTTCGGATCGCCCGGCAGGCCTGGCATGGCCGGAAAGTCGACCTTCCACGGCAACCACTCGCCGTTCGCCGCTAAATCCATCGCCCCGTTGAAATGGGCCGGCGAGAACGCGTCCTCGAAGCGCAAGGCGGGGCGATCCGGGTCGAGCTCGAGCCGCTCTGCGTAACAGTCGCGCATCAGCCGGAACGCGTTCTCGTAGTATCCCATCCACAGGTGGAGCCCGTGCTCTTCGACGCGACCGTGCTCGCCGCGTCCCGACGCGCCCTTGCCGCCCAGCCGAAAACCCATCTGGTACACGGTCACTCGATAGCGCCCGCCGAGCTCCGGACGCGTGAGCTCGAACGCGGCGGTCATGCCCGCGCATCCCCCCCCGATCACGGCGACTTTGGTCGGAGGCTGCACCTCATCCCCGGGATCTTTAGCTTCCACCACGCCCGGCGATTTTGGGTTTTGGCTTCGTTTTCGCTGCGCTCCGGTGCTCACGTACCCCCCCCGATCACGGCGACTTTGGTCGGAGGCTGCACCTTCGTCGACATGCCCTCAGTAAGGGCTGGCCTGAGTCGTCAGCACCGCGAGCGGTTCGCCGGGATAGCGATCGCTGAACAAAAAGCCCATGTACGGGCCTTCTTTCACCGCGCGGCTGTCGTCGGGCTTGAGCGCGAGCAGGATCGTGTCGCCGTCGACGCGCGCGTTGCCGCGGATGACGCTACCTCCGCCCCCGTCGGGACCGCAATACAGGAGAGCCGGGATGCTCAGCGCGTGGCCGCCGTCCACCGGGCGCCGCACGCGGACCGGTACTTCGCTCATCGGGCGCCACGGCATGGCGACCCACGGGGGTGACTCCGTACCGGCCAGGATCTGCACCGCGCGCTCGGTCGCGCTCGCGCTCGAGCTCAACATTTGTCCGACCCCGCGGTACCAGTCGCTCATCTCGTACTTGCCCGCCGTGAGCTTGCCCCAGGCCTCGTTCCAGACCCGGCTCTGCTGTTGCATCGTCTCGGCCCACAACGCGAACAGCGACAACCCGCGTTGGTAGCCCGGGAAGGAGCCGGTTCGTTCGACTTCCGGGATCGCTTTGCCGCCGGGGGCAGGGGGATTGTTGGCCATTCGTGGGTGTTCCTTCCGTGGATCAAGCAGCGACGTGGTCCGTGCGCTCGTCGGGAGAGCCCCTCAGAAAGTTCACGATGCCGCTGTAGCCGAGATGGGTCATGAGCATGCTCGTCACCGCCGGCGCGAGCAGATTCAACAGCGTCTTGAAGCCGGGGATGATGTCCGCGCGCTGAGAATAGCGGAGCGCCTTTCTCGAGTACACGAACAGCGCTCCCGGATGGCGCTCGGGCACCGGGCCCATCCACACGGCGGCATAGCTGCCCTCGTCGACGTCGATGCCGCCCGTTTCCCAGCTGCTCACGAACATCGATTGCACGCTGCGCACGAGCCGGTAGTCGTACTCGTCCAGTAACTCCGGAGTGTTGCCGTGGGCTTTCGGAGCGAGCAGCGCCGCGTAGCGGTCCTCGGCCTGGGTTCGGAGCAGCACCTCCTCCACCAAGGCGGCCGCGGGCCGGGGCTCGCGGCTCGGGCGCTCGATCTCGAGCACGTTGACCATGCCGCCCTCTACCTGGGGGGACCAGTGCCACTCCACGTACTCTCGGAGCTGGTACTTGTTCGGTGCCGGCGCTCGAGCGAGCTCCGGATCGACCTGGAACTTGCCGGTGGCTTCATCGAGCGTCCCCGGATCGCTGCCCTCGAAGAAGGCCGGTACGGCTCCGTGCCAGTTCGGCGGATCCGCCATTTCGACGATCCGTTTCGCCTGCTGCTCGGTGACGCCGACGAAGAACGACCAGATGCTGACCGTCGTGATCGACGAGTCGATCGCATATTCGATATCGACCTCGTGATCCGAGTGTTCGAGCCTCGGCTTCGCGGACCGCCTCGGCGTGTGCGCGTGTCTCGAATGCTTGAAGCGCTCCGCCTGTGGATGCCGGATCTTGTTCAGCGTGTGCTCGCAGCACGCGCACATGTAGGCGTGCGCCGGATCGTGCGACGTTTGCTCCAACCTCGGCGTCAGGCGCTCGAGCGGCATCGGGAGCGGCACTCGCCGGCGGAGCTCCGCTGGAACGGCGATCGGGTAGGGGTGGTACCTCTGCTGCCAACGCTCGAAGGCGCTCGAGAGCGACGCGGAGCGCAGATACGGATCCCTCGTGGCGCGGCCTTCCGGAAGGAATGTGGTCACTCGGGGTCCATGTTTAGAACAACTACCGGAAGATCACACCACCCCCGCGTCTGGTCATTTATTCCGCCGGGCGCCGGCGACCTCCGCTCCGAGGCCAGAATACGAGCCTTCCGGGTAGGACTGGTGCGGCGGCGTGCGCGGGCTACGCTCCGGCCTTGACCTTCGGCGCGATCTTGCTCCTGTCCGTGGGCCTCGCCATGGATGCGACGGCCGTAGCCGCGGCGCGGGGCATGGCGGCGCGGACGCTGCGGCTCCGGCACGTGCTCTCGGTAAGCCTCTTGTTCGGCGGCTTTCAAGCGCTGATGCCCTGGATTGGCTGGCTCGTGGGTGCTCGAATCGGGCCGCTGATTCAGGCCTGGGATCACTGGATCGCGTTCACGTTGCTCAGCGCCATTGGCGGGAAGATGCTGTGGGAGGCGCGCTTGGAGCACGACGCCGGAGCGAAGCCCGCGCTCTCCGTCGATGAATCGTTCCGCATCCAGCTCTTGCTCGTGCTCGCGCTCGCGACCAGCATCGACGCGCTCGCGGTGGGCTTCACCTTGCCGATGCTGAATGCGCCGTTCGTGAGCTCGCTCCTGACGATCGGCGTGACGACGGCCGGGCTGAGCGCGCTCGGTGTGCTAGCCGGACGTCGCTTCGGCTCCGCCCTAGGGCAACGACTCGATGCTTTCGGTGGGATCGTGTTGATCGGGCTCGGACTCAAGATCTTGGTGGAACACCTCTCGGCCGTCTGATTGAGCGCGCTCGCGGTGCGCGCGGCGGCTAGCTTCGGTGACGGTGTGCGTTCCGAGGGAATGCCTCGCGAACTGGGAGCAAAGGCCCCTGTCAGCGCGCGCAGGGCCAATCGCGGGATCGGCTTCTGCAAAGGGCATTCGACGCAGCGCGTGTCGGGCGTCGATCGGCGCAGACACCACGATCGAGGGTGATACGGGCCGCGGCGACGCCTGTCGCCAGGCGTGGGCAACGCACCGACTGACATGCTCGAGTTGCGAATCCGTCTCTTGACCGCGAGTGCAAGGACGAGATACCGAGTGTGGCTACGGTTGGTCGAGGTTGAGCCTCGACTGGTTGGGTGGTTCGCGCACGTGCGCAAAACTGGTGTTCAGGAAGGATGTTTCGGATGAACAAGCTCGTCTCTTCGATGATCGCGGCTCTGGGTGGCTCTTTGGTTTTTGCTGGGTGCAGCGTCGAGGCGGTCGACGCCGACAGCGAGGCGGTGGGGGAGAACGTCGAGGCCGCGTGCGCCAACGGCGACGGCGGAACGAACCCGATGCTGGCGTTGCTGGCCAACGCCATGGCCAAGGAGCTCGGCCGCTGGGACATCGTCGCCGACTTCGAGAAATTTCGCGGTCACAACAACCAGGAGATGCTGCGCCTGAAGTCGACGGCTCCGTGCAGCAACGGCTGCGCGACGATCAAGCAGATCCTCGCGTACCAGGACTCGCGCCTGGATCAGGTCTTTCAGTTCGCCGACGGAACCAAGCTGAGCTCCTGGTCCTTCGCCTCACGGCTCGCGACGGGCTACGACGTGATGAAGGCGTGCGTCCCCGGCGGGTGGTGCGCGTTCGAGAAACACAAACTCACGTTTACTTCGACGGGAACCGGTCCCTGTTCCGCCTCGAACAAGTTCGGCGCGCAGAAGCCCGCCGGCGGAAACCTGAGCACGCCGGCCAACCTCCGGAACGCGCTCAAGTTCGCCGAAGGCAACGGCCCGAACCCGCATCTGGCGTTTTCCTCGACCGCGAACAGCGTGTCGATTGGCACGAGCCTCGAGTTCGAGCCCGGCGCGTCCAACCACTGCACCGAATACAACCCGACCACCGCCAGCCCGCGCCTCGACGGCGCTGCGTGCAGCTGTCCGGGCGTGGCATCGCCCTCGACGCTCAAGCGCGTGACGACCAACCCGACCACCCCGAACATGTTGTACTGCCGGCGCTGAGCGGCGAGTCGCTACGGCCACGGCCTCGGACCCATCGGACCCGGTGGGGGCGGCGGGGCCGTGGGGGGGGGCATGCCGGAGTTGCCGTCGGACTGCTCGCACACGAAGCCGAGCGCGCGTCGCGTGCAGAGCCGGTCATTCCAGCGCCAGTCTGCTTCCGAGTCGAACCCCCCACAGTCCTCGTCGGTGGCGTTCGCGCTGTTGGGGCGGCCCGAGGCAAAATCATGGAAGCGCCCGGCCACCGGATCGCCGCCGCCGAACAACGTGCCCTGGAAGAAGTGCACGGCGTTCAGCCCCTGGCCCCAGACCCAGCGCGTTTCGCGCGCGATGTCGTTGGCGCCGTTCCAGACCATGCCCTCGGTCACGCCGGCCTCCGCAATGCGCTCCCGGATCCAGCCCTTCACGAACGCATTTTCGGGTGCGGACTCGATGTGCGCGAGCTCGAGGGCGATCGGGAGCCCGAGCGTCGTAGTCGCGGCCGCGCAATCGGCGGAGGCGTCGGCGTAGTCACGTTGGGCCGTGGCGTCGGGGTGGATGCACAGCAGGTAGAGACGGTCCTCGTAAAGCTGGGCGGTGCAGCCGTCCGGACACACGCCGCCTTCGTCCACCTCCGCGTCGCAGTCGTTGCTGCGCCCGTCGCAGATCTCGGCAGCGGGCACGCAGCAGGCAGAGCCGGTACCGCCCGAGCCGCCCAGCCCGTCACAGCCGCTTACCGCCGTGCCGCAGCCGGTCGTGTCGAACGCGCAGCCCGTGCAGGAGAGCTTGCCGGGCCCGAATCCGACGGTTTCGCAGGTGTAGCCTTTGAGGTCGGCGCCGTCGCAGCTCTCGGCGCCCTCGGGGATACCGTTGCCGCACATTGCCCGGTGCAAGGTGCAATCCGACGCGTCCAACGCACACAGGGTCGTGCAGCGCAGCGTCCCGGACGCCTGACCCAAGAGGCTCTGGCAGGTCTGGCTGCGCAAGTTGAGCCCGTCGCAGAGCTCGTCTGCTTCCACGGAACCGTTGCCGCACACCGCGACGGGTGTCGCGCTCGTGCAACCGTCCGTGTCGAGGTGGCACGTGGCAGTACAGACCAGCGTTCCCCCCTCGTAGCCGAGGAGCTCGCAAGTCGCCTGGCGCAGATCCGCGCCGTCGCAGCCCTCCTTTTCGGGATCGACGATTCCGTCGCCGCAGAAGGGCAACCTGACTTCGCACCCGGCGTTGTCCAGCTTGCAGTTCACGCAAGTGAGTTGCCCAGTGCCTTGACCCAAGGACTCACAGCTCGCGCCTCGCAGATCGGCGCCGTCGCAGCCCTCGGCCCCCTCGGCGACTCCATTACCGCACTCCGGGTGCGGATCGCCCATGGGTGGCTGGCCGGCGTTGCCCGCAGACGCACCGGCGGTGCTGGTTGGCTGGGTTTGGCTCAGAAAATAGTCGTCGGTGGGCGGGCAGCCGGGCAGGGCAGCCGCCCCGGCCAACAAGACCCAGAGCTGACGCGGGCGAAGCAAGGGATCCACGAGTGAAGCGTCCATCTTGATAGTACCTGGAGGACTCGCAAGCGGCGCACGCCCCCCTCGGAGCCGGCTTGGACGGGATTTTTCGAGCCAGGGCGCGAGGCCCCGGCGATCGCAGCCAGATTTCGATCACTGATTCGGATTGCTGCCGCTCGTCGGCACGTCTAGATACGAGACATTGCTGCTCGTTTTGGGAATCTAGTGTCTGAAGAGAGCGCGCTACTGCCCGATTCCGTGCAGCGGGTCCTGTCGGGGTTCGTCGCAGAGGCTCGCCAGGTTTTCGGCTCGGAGCTGGTCTCCGTCGTGCTCTACGGCAGCGCTGCCGAGGGAAAGCTGCGAAAGACCTCGGACGTGAACCTGATCCTCGTGCTCGAGGAGTTTTCGCCCGACCGCGCCGATCGATTGAGAGATCCGCTGCGCACGGCTTACGCGGCGATCCGGCTCGAGGCCATGTTCCTGCTTTCGAGCGAGGTTCCGGCAGCCGTCGAAGCGTTCGCGGTGAAGTTCGCGGACATCCTGCATCGCCGCCGCGTGCTCCACGGTCCGGATCCGTTCGCGGAGATCCGTCCGTCGCGCGCCGCCGAGCTCGCACGGTTGCGGCAGGTTCTCTTGAACCTGATCCTCCGGCTCCGGCAGAGGTATTTGCTGCGCAGCTTGCGCGACGAACAGGCCGCAGCCCTGGTAGCGGACACCGCCGGGCCGCTCCGCGCCTGCGCGGAGGCTCTGCTCGAGCTCAAGGGCCAACCTGCGCCGTCGCCGAAGCTCTCGCTCGAGCAAGTCGCGGCACAGCTGCCGGGTGATCGTTATCGAGAGACGTTGGAGCGGCTCTCCCTCGCCCGCGAGACGCGCGCGTTGCCGGCGGGTGCCGCCCCGCGAGCGCTGCTCGACCTGCTCGAGCTGGCCACGGAAATGCACCGCCAGGCAACGGCTCTGCACTAGTCGGCGATGAACCCGTTCGACCTGCGCGGCCCCGAGTTTCTGGTCTTCTACGCCGTGCTGTCCAGCTTCGTGCTGGGCGGCGTGGGGCTCGCCCGCTATTTCCTCGAATCGGGGCCGGTTCCGCAGATCTGGCAGCCGGATCCGTACTGGTTCGCGCGGCTGCGCGCCGACACGGACGAGGTGATCCGGATCGCCACGTTGGCCCTCCACGATCGCGGCTTGTTGGTGGCGAACGGGGACACGCTGCACGCGGTGCCCGGCGCGGCCTCGTACACGCGCCGCCCGATAGAGCAAAACATCGTCCAGCACTTCGAGGCTCCGAGCCCCGCCTCGAGCGCGCTCCGTAGCTACGAATGCCGGCGTGCCTGCACCGCCATCGAAGCCCAGCTCCGCGAGCAGCGGCTGCTGCCGTCCCCGGGGCAGCAGGGGGTCCGGCTGTTGCTCGGTCTCGGCGCTTGCGCGTTTTTATGGTGGGTGTCGTTCACGAAGGTGTCGCTGGCGTTCGCTCGAGGTCACCACAACGTCGGTTTTTTGGTCGCGCTGAGCTTGGTTGTGCCCGTCGCGGCCGGCTGCTTGCTGTGGCGACGCCGCACCACGCTGGGGCGCCGCGTGGTTCAGGACTTTCAAGCCTTGTTCTCCGGACTCCGCGAGCGGTCCGCCAACATCGCTCCTGGCGGAGCCACCAACGAGCTCACGTTACTATTGGGAATCTACGGCGCCGTCGCGCTAGAGGGCCCGCTCCGCGAGCGCTTCACGGCGCTTTTCCCGGGGCCGCTGCCGGATAGCGGCAGCCCGGGCAGCTCGTGGTCGTCTTCGACGCATGCGTGCGGCGTTTCTTCGTGCGGCTCGTCGTCGTGCGGGTCGTCTTGCGGCGGTGGTGGCGGCTGCGGGGGGTGCGGGAGTTGACGGGGAAGGATCGCGTCGGCATCGGCTGGAGGCGCGAGCTCGCCGGGGGCATTCTCTCGAACCTCGACCGGATCGAGCTGGTCGAGGTGATCGCCGACGATCTGTTCCGGGCTCCCGCGCGTGAGCTGCGGGCGATGAAGACGCTCTCGGCGCAGGTGCCGGTCGTGTTGCATGGGGTTTCGCTCGGCCTGGCCTCGTCGCTGCCGGTCGATGCCCGGCGTCTCGAGTCGTTGGCTCGCGTGGTGCATTCGATCGAGCCCGAGCTCTGGTCGGAGCACCTGGCGTTCGTTCGCGGCGACGGCGTGGAGATCGGGCATTTGGCCGCGCCTCCGCGCAGCGTGGCCACCGTCTGTGGCGCGGCAGAGAACGTGGCGCGTGCGCGGCGCATCGTCGGTGCGACGCCGCTGCTCGAAAACATCGCGACGCTGCTCGAACCGCCGGGCAGCGAGCTCGACGAGAGCGAGTGGATCGCGCGCGTGCTGGTGCAAAGCGACGCCCCGCTGCTGCTCGATCTCAACAACCTCTACTCCAACGCCGTGAACTTCGGGAGGGACCCGCTCGAGCAGCTCTGCGCTTTGCCGCTCGAGCGTGTTCGGGCCGTCCACCTCGCAGGTGGCAAATGGATCGGGCCGGCCGGAAACCAGCGCTTGCTCGACGACCATTTGCACGCGGTGCCCGAAGCCGTCTACTCGCTGCTCACCGAGCTCGGGGCGCGTGCGCCACGACCGCTGAGCGTGATCCTCGAGCGAGACGGCTCGTACCCGGCTTTCGGCGAGCTGCTCGTGGAAATCGAGCGGGCTCGAGCGGTGCTCGCGGAAGGCCGTCGCCGGGCGGTCACCGAGCCTGCCGCCGCCATTCAGTACTGCGAGCCGCATGCCCGGAGCGACGCGGCTCAGGCGCTCGAGCGCTTTTTGGTTCGGCTGTACACCGACGAGCCCACGCGCCGCGGCTTCCTCCAGTCTCCCGAGCTCTGGGCGGCGCGAGCCGGTCTCGACGGCGAAACGGCGAGGTCCCTCGCCGGCCTCGATCGGGTCGGGCTCGAGCTCGCCGCGCACAGCTTTGCCCACAAGCGCGAACGCAAGCGCGGTTGAGCTCCCTTACCTCGAGCGAGCCGCCGCGGCCGGAGCCGCGCTCGCGATGGCGTAGGATCCGCCGCGTAGCTCTTCGACAATCGACGGCCCGCGCGGCCGCCAGCCGAGCAGGCGTTCGGCGCGCGCGGAGCTGAGCTCCTGATCGAGCACCAGCGCGTCGGCGAACGCTCCGAGCTCGACGCGCGCCTCTGAAAGCGGCCAGGACACGACTCGTTCAGCCGCACCGGCGCCGGCGCTCGCGGCTCGAGCGATCTCGCGGACGCGGAAGGCGGCGCCGTGAACCCCGATCAGCACCGAGCCCGCCGGCGCGCGCTCCAGCGTGCGCACGTAGAGGTCGGCCAGGTCGTCCACCCACACCGTGGCCCAGCGGTTTTCGCCCGTGCCGACGAAGCGCGCGGCCCCGCTCGCGGCAGCAGACGCGCTGAGCATCGACGGGATCCCGCCGTTTCTGCCGTAGACGATGCCCGGACGCACCACCAAACCGCGGATCCCGGGCGTCGTGAGCACGCGACGCTCGACCGGCACGCGAAAGGCCACGAGCTCGGCAGCGTCGAGCGGGCTGTCCTCGTCGCCGCGACCTCGCGTGTTGCCGTGCACCCAGACACCGCTCGTGTAGAGGAAGGTCTTGCCGCTCCCGCGCAGGCGCTCGAGGATCGCGTCGACCGCCGGCGCGTCGATGTCCTCGCGGTTGGACGTCGCCATCCACACCACGCCTTCGGCCGCGCTCGCGAGCTCGGCCAGGCGCGCCGTGTCGGAGAGCTCGCCGCGGACCTGTGTGACGCCTTGCGCGGCGAGCCGCGCTTGGCTGTGCTCGGAGCGTGCAAGCGCAGTCAGCGTATGCCCGGCGCGCGTGAGGTGCTCGGTGGTGACCGAGCCGATGTATCCAGTGGCTCCAGTGACGAAGAGGTTCATGCCCTTCGTCTACGACGTTCACCGTTGACCTATAATCAGTCCAAATGTGAACATATAGTTCACGTAGATGAACAATCTCGGCGCGCTCCAGGATCTGGCCGTTTTCGTGGCTGTCGCCGAAACGCAGGGGTTTTCCGCGGCTGCCAAGCGGCTCTCCGTCTCGAAGGCGATGGTGAGCGTGGCCGTTTCGCGGCTCGAAGCCGGGCTCGGGGTGCGGCTGTTCCAGCGCACCACGCGCCGCCTGTCCTTGACCGAGGCGGGTCAGGCGGCCTTGCCGCACGCGCAGCGCGCGCTTGTCGCCGCGCGGGACGCGGAGGAGTCGGCGACTCAAACCCAGCTTTTGCCGCGCGGCGTGCTGCGCGTCAACGCGCCGATGTCGTTCGGTCTGTTACACGTGGTGCCCGCGCTCGGCGCCTTCGCGCAAAAGTTTTCGGAGGTGCGCATCGATCTGGTGCTCGACGATCGCGTGCTCGACTTCGTCGAGGGCGGCTTCGATCTAGCGCTCCGCGTCGGCACCCTCGCCGATTCGAGCTTGATTGCTCACCGGCTCGCGAGCGGTAGCAACGTGATCGCGGCTCACCCGTCTTACCTGAAACGGGCCGGAGCTCCGAAGAAGCCCGCGGACCTCACCGAGCACTCTGCGCTGGTTTATTCTCTCTCCCCCACGGGCGCGCGCTGGGCCTTCACCCGCGGCTCGAAGACGGAGACGATCGCGGTGCGCGGGCCGCTGCGCGTCAACAACAGCCTGGCCCTGCATCAGGCCTTGCTGCAAGGCCTCGGGCTCGCGCGCGTTCCGCGCTTCGTGGTCGGGGAAGACCTCGCGAAAGGCCGGCTCGTCCAGCTGCTCTCCGAGTGGCAGCTGCCCGAACACGGCATCTTCGCGCTGACGGCGGACCGGGAGCTCTTGCCGCGCAAGACCCGCGCCTTCATCGACTTTTTCCGGGAGCGGCTCGGGAAACCGCCGTATTGGGAGCGCGGCTCTAGCGCGGGCGGCTCAACCAAACCTCGACGCCGTCACCGCTGACGACGGCGAGGTCGTTGCGGCCATCGCGATCCAGGTCGCCGACCGCGTGGGAACGCACCGAGCGGCCGAGCGCATACCGTTGCGTGCAGCGGAACGTTCCGTCGCCGTTGCCGAACGCGATCGTGACACCGGATGGGTCGCCGAAGCTCGTCGAAACGAGATCCGAAATGCCGTCTCCGTCCATATCGACCACGCTGAAGTCGCCGCCGAGTCCCGCGTGTCCGAGCGTGCGCTCGAAGTTGCCCTCGCTCGTTCCGAAGAAGATGCTGAGGCCGAGCTGGTTCGAAATCAGGACATCCTCGTTCCCGTCGCGATCCAGATCGCCGTGGCTAAGCTGGGAAGCGCGTTCTCCGCCCGCATACTCGAACGCCTCGTGGAACGCGCCCGTCCCGTCTCCGAGCAGCAGCGTCCAGCTCAAGGCGCCGAGGCTGGTGACGGCGACGTCTGAAAATGCATCGCGGTTGGCGTCGAGCACCACGACCTGCGTGGCGTCTCGATTCAGCTGCACGCGCGCCGGTGCTTCGAAGCTGCCGTCGCCCTTGCCGAGAAGCACCTGGATGGCTTGTCCGACTTGATCCGCGACCACCACATCGAGCGCGCCGTCCCGGTTCAAATCGCGGACGTCGAGGTCTCGTGGATCGCGGCCGGCCTCGTAGCTGACCATCGACGAAAACTCGCCGCTGCTGGATCCCAACAGCACGCCGATCCCGGCGCTCGACGCGAGCGGCAGCAGCAGATCCAGCCAGCCGTCAGCGTTCAGATCTGCGGTGCGGAGCGCACCTGCCGGGGGATCGGTCGGGTATTGAACGGGGGATGCGAGCGTGCCGTCGCCCTCGTTGAAGAGCAGGCTCACCGAGCTCCCGAGCGAGGAATCGAAGTTCAGCGTCGCGACGTCCGGCGCAGCGCTGGCGCCGAAGTTTCCGACGACCAGGCTCGTGGGGGCAATCCCGGTTTCGAAGACCGGGCTGTAGCCGAACGTGCCGTCACCGCGCCCTGGGTAAACGATCACCGAGGTGCCTGCGCTGGTCATGACGTCGCGATTGCCGTCCCCATCCCAGTCGGCGAGGCCCACCAGGGTTTGTCCAAACAGCCCCGCGCTGGACACTTCGGTCGAAAAGCTGCCGTCGCCCAGGGCGAGGAATGGGCTCCACGGCGCGGCGACCAAATCCGGCGCCCCGTCGCCGTTCACGTCTGCGAGGTGCAGCGGCCCGGCGCAGCCGCCCGCGAGGAGATACCGCGAACCCGCCACGAGGCCGCCCATGCCGTCTCCCTGGAACAACTGGACGCCGCTCTCCGGGAGGGCGGAGCGACCGCAAGAGAACGACACGGCGAGGTCCACGTAACCATCCGTGTCGAAGTCGCTCGCCTCCAAAGACGTGAAGGTGTCGGCACCCGAGAGGACGCGCGGCGCGCCGAACCTTCCGCCGCCCTGGGCGTACAACACGGTGATCGAGGTGTAGTCGAGCACCACCAGGTCGAGAACGCCGTCCGCGTCGATGTCGGCGGCCTCGATGTCTTCCACGGCGCCTCCCTCCCAGGACTGCCCCTCCACGACGAACGTCCCATCGCGCCTGCCAAAGAGGACGTGTAGCGTGCCGACGTCGATCCCAGCGTTCGCCACCAGGCCCAGAACCGCCAGATCCACGCTGCCGTCGCCGTCGAAGTCGCCGCTGGTGAGGGCGATGTTTACGCCAGGGAGCGGGTATTCGGTGGCCGTTCCGAACGTGCCATCCGGCCTTCCGAGCAGCACGCTCACGCTCGTGGAAGCTGGGCTCACGAGCGCCAGATCCGCCGTGCCGTCCGAGTCGAAGTCCGAGGCCACGATCACGCTCGGGGAGTAGCCGGAGCGCTGACCGTCCTCGAGCCCGGTCGAATAGACGACACCGGCCGCAAAAGTGCCGTCGCCGTTGCCCAGCAACACGCTGAGGCTGCCGTCCAGGTTGGCGCCGGCCAGATCCAGGCGACCGTCCGCGTTGAAGTCGCGGCTGACGCTCGCGACCACGCTGCCTCCGGCCTCGTTGGCGAGTGGGCCGTCTACGACGGTGGAAAGTGCGGCATCGCAGCTCGACAGGCTCGCTCCCGCGCCGCCGCTCCCGCCCGGCGCGGCTCCGCCCGCCGAGACCATTCCGCCGAAGCCCGCGCCGGGAGCCACCACCGGGGAACCTCCGGTTGGAGCCACGCCGCCGGTCAGAGCCAGGCCGCCGGTCGTTGGCACGCCTCCGGCTGGTGCGGCACCGCCCGTGGTCAGCCCTCCCGTCGCCCCGGAGCCGCCCGTCGCCGCGCCTCCGCTCGCCGCATTCGAAAGTGCGTCCAGCGGAGTGCGACCGCACGCCGCGAGCAAGGCCGCCAAGGTCGAGCTCCAAAACACGGCCCGTATACGTCTCGTCCCCAAAACAGCAACCACGGTTGCTCGGCTTTCGCCCGGCCTTCGGGCTGCGTCAAGCCGGGCACGGCGCCGCGCCGAGCGGTTTGACACGCTGGTGAAAGCGCCAGCGCGTTATCCCTGAGGAGACCGTCAGCGAGCAACCTGCTTTCTGTGCCCGGGCCCCGAACCCTTTCGGAGCTTCGTCCACACTCGGCGTAGCCATAGCTCGAAGCGATCCAGCGCCTTGGCGATCGTCTCGGATTGCGTCGCGAACAACGCCGCAGACAGGGCGAAGAAGACGACCGCCGGGCCCGGTATGAACGCCAGCACCACCCCGACGGCGAACGCGAGCACCGCGAAGATCGGCCGCAACCAGCGTGCGAGGGCGGAGCGCGATCGATCTTTCTCGCGCTGGCGGTCCCGAGCCTCTTGGAAGCGCTTACCCGGTTTCGACGCCTTGAGCGCCTGCCAGTTCTCGTTCCACTGCTTCTTCCAGCGGCTAAAGGGCATGCCCTGCCTAAGGCAGGGAGCGTACCAGCAGCTTTTCTCGAAGTTTTGTGGGGGCGCGCCTTCAAATCCGCCACAGATCGGGAGATACAGTGACGGAAATCTACTGCAGAGCGCACTGCCAGAGCGCACCGCCACCGAGCCCGCCGATGCCCCAACGAACCCTCTCGCTCTCCGTCCTCGCTCTCCTCTTGGCGTTCACCGGTCACGCGCGAGCCGACTATCCGATCGCGTCGCACCGCTTCCTGGCGGATCCCGCGGCGCTCGTGCACGAGGGGCGGGTCTACCTCTACAACTCCAACGACGACGACAACCCGAACGACGGGTACGAGATGAAGTCGATCGTCTGTCTCTCGTCCGCCGATATGAAGAATTGGACGGATCACGGAATCGTATTCCAGGTCCCGGCCGACGCTTCTTGGGCCCATCACTCCTGGGCGCCCCAGCCGCTCGAGCGTGACGGCACCATCTACCTCTACTTCGGCAACAACGCGAACGGCGTCGGTGTGGCTTCGAGCAAGAACCCCGCCGGCGGCTTCAAAGACGCGAAGGGCAGCGCGCTCATCGACTCCAACACGCCCGGAGCGCCGGGCACGAACATCTGGCTGTTCGATCCGGGCGTGTTGCTCGACACCGACGGCAAGGCGTACCTCGCGTTCGGAGGCAACGGCGAGAACAACGCGCGTCTGATCCAGCTCGGCAGCGACCTCGTCAGCGTCATGGGATCGGCCACGCCGCTCTCGCCCAAGGGCTTCTTCGAGGCCGCGTTCCTGTTCAAGCGCAACGACGTTTACTACCTCGCTTATTCGACCAACTCCGACAATGGCCTGCGCATCGACTACCTGAAGAGCAGCTCGCCGATGTCGGGCTACACGTACGGCGGCATCATCGCCGATCAACCTCCCGAGAACGGCAACAACAACCACGCCTCGGAGTTCGAGTTCAAGGGCAGGTGGTACCACGCCTATCACAACCGCGTGGTCGCCAAAAAGGCGGGGGTTCCGGATACGTACAAGCGCAACATCGCGCTCGAGGTGCTCGACTTCAACGAAGACGGCAGCATCAAAGAGGTCACGTACACGACCGACGGCGTCCCTCAGGTCGGCACGCTGGATCCGTACGTACGCGTCGAAGCCGAGACCACCAACGCGCAGAGCGGCATCGAGACCGAGCGCGCGAACGCTGGCGGCATGTTCGTGACCAGCATCGGCGACGGCGACTGGATCAGCGTGCGCGGCGTCGATTTCGGCAGCAGCGGGGCAAAGTCCTTCAGCGCCAGCGTCGCGGGCACCGGCACGGGCTCGATCGAGATCCACGCCGACGGCGCGACGGGCCCGGTCCTCGGAAAATGCGACGTGACCGCGACGGGCGGTGCCCAGACCTGGGCGACGACGACCTGCGACGTGACCGGGGCGACCGGCGTCAAAGATCTCGTGTTTGCGTTCAAGGGCAGCTTCGGCTTCGACTTCTGGCAGTTCACGCCCGTCGAGGGCGGGGGCAGCGGTGGCGCGGGTGGTGGGGGTGCGGGTGGCGCCGCTTCCGGCGGAGGCGGCGCGTCCAGCGGCGGTGCCTCGACCGTGACCGGCGGCGTTGCTGCCGCTACGGGCGGCGCTGCCGCATCTCCCACGGGAGGGATGCCCGCGTCCGGGCAAGCTGGACAGACCGGCGCAAGCGGTGGGCGCGCCCCGACGGGAGGCGCTCCGGTCGCGACGGGTGGCTCCGTGACCAGCACCGGAGGCTCACCCAGCGCGAGTGGCGGTTCTACCAGCGTGCCTCCGCCCGAGCCTCCGCCGAGCAGCGGCGAGGACGGGTGCTCCTGTGTCGTGACTCCGGCGCGCGCCTCCGCCACACCGCTCGCGTTCTTCGCGGCCGCCTGGCTCGTCGCTCGCGCACGCCGCCGCCGCCGGTGAGTGCGGTTCGGCGGCGCGGGTCGAGCTCCCACAAACCGTGGGGCTTCAGAAATTCACTCGGCGCGCTGCCACTGATCCGAGCATGAGCGACACCGAAGCACCGAGCTCGCAGTCCTTCCAAGAGACCGAGTCGCCCACCGTGATCGCCGGCCGCCGACACCTTCGCACCCTGGCAATTCAGAAGGTGGAAGCAGCGCCGCAAACTGGCGAGCCCGAGGCGCCATCGAGCGACGACGCCGCCCGTCGGGGCACCTGAGCGGCGCCAGCCGGTTCAGGCCGGGATGATCGACACGTTCGGATCGCGTCGATCCGGGGTGCGGGTCGCGTGGCGGAAGCCTTCCGAGACGCGGGCGGCCACTTCGACGCTCGAGAACTTGCGGCTGACGCGGATGGCGCCGATGTCGGAGCTCCGGATCCCACCGCGGCGGCACAGCATGGCGACCAGGCGGCGCGCATCGGCGCCGTGCTCCTCGCCCCAGGACACGTGGAACGGGACCCAATCGACGCGGTCGCTTGGGGCGACGTCGCGGTTGCGCGGAGTGAAGTCGCGGTCGCGCGGAGCGAAGTCGCGGTCGCGCGGAGCGAAGTCGCGGTCGCGCGGAGCGAAGCCGCGCTGCGGAGCGAGCTCGCGCTGGCGCGGCGCGCTCTGGAACGGCCGCTTGCGCTCCTGCTGCGGCAAGAGCGGCTGGATCTGCCGCGGCTCGACCGAGGCATTTTGTGACTCGAGCAACAGGTGCGTGAGCGCGCGCTCGGCGGCTCCGGCCTCGATCAGCTTTCGAACCTGCTCGCGGATCCGCTCCGGCACCTCGGCGTCGAGCTCGCGGCTCAGCTCGGCGAGCGCCCGCTGATCGTCCGCTGCGCGGATCGCCTCGGCGGTCGGCACCGGCTCGATGCGGTGGCGAACGCGAGCGCGCGCCAACAGCGACTTGGTGCGGTTCAGCGCGGCGGGCGGGATCAAGAGCGCGCTCGTCCCCTTGCGACCGGCGCGGCCCGTACGACCGCTGCGATGCGTATAGGTATCGGGATCGTTCGGCGTATCGAGTTGGATCACGAACGCGATCGCCGGCACGTCGATGCCGCGGGCGGCCACGTCGGTCGCCACCAGCACGCGCGTCGCGCCGCGCCGCATGCCCGCGAGGGCGCGGTTTCGCGCGTCCTGCGGCATCTCGCCCGACAAGGAATCGGCGTTGAAGCCCTGATTGCGAAGCTCTTCCGTGATCTCCGAGACCTCGGCGCGGGTGCGCGCGAAGATCAAGGTCTGTGCATCCGGCTGCATCAACAGCAGGTTGATCAGCGCGTCGATCCGCTGCTGTGGGTGAGCGAGGTACACCACGTGGTCGATGTCGTCGTTGGCGACGCCGAGCGGTGTGCCTTGAACCGTCGTCGCGTTCGACTGCACGCGATCGGCGAGAGCCGCGACCTGACGATCGAAGGTCGCAGAGACCAGGTGCGTGCGGTGGCCTTCCGGCAACGTCGCGAGGATCGACTCCAGCTCTTCCTTGAACCCGAGGTCGAGCATGCGGTCCGCTTCGTCGAGCACGACCGTCTCCACGAGCGAGCCGTTCAGGCTGCCGCGGTTCAGGTGGTCGAGCAGCCGCCCCGGCGTGCCCACCACGATGCCAGGATTTTGAGCCAGCGCCCGGTGCTCGTCGCGATAGCTTGCACCGCCGGTGAGCGCGACCACCCGGATCTTGAGCGGTGCGTAGAGCCAGCCGAGCTCGGCCTCCACCTGCTTTGCGAGCTCCCGCGTCGGCGCGATCACCAGCGCCCGCGGCTGCGAGGCTTGCCCGCCGCGAGGCATCGGCTCGGCGAACGCGTGGCGCAGCACGAAACCGACCGCGAGCGTTTTCCCGGAGCCCGTCTGCGAGCTCATCCGCAGGTCTCGCCCGTCGAGCGCCGGATCCAGCACCGACTTCTGGATCGGCGTCAGCGTCGTGTATCCCTTCGCGGAAAGCGCAGAAGCCAGGGGCGCGCCCAGGAGCTCGGAGAAATCGGTTTCGGGCGTGGCGGAGGGATCGGGTTGTGGAATCATAGTGAGACGGACGCACGCGACCGTGCGAGCCGCGCGGTGTAGCAGCTAACCCCGCGCAGTCACGAAAAGCACCGATTCCGGCCACGCCCGGCTCTGGGAAGCGTTGCGTCGCGCCGAACGCCCGCGGGATCGCCGGCCGGCGCCGGAGGCCGTCAGCGAGCTGGCGGCGCGCCGAGCCCGCGCAACCCTAGCTCGATCACCTGTGCGCGCGTCAGCTTCCCTTCGAGTGCGAAGGGGACGTCGGTGTTCAGCCGCTCACCCCCGAGCCTGGCCGTGCCGTTGAAGCGATAGGGGACGTCGGTGCCTGACAGCGCGAAGGGGGCGAGCGCGGTCAGGTTTTGCCAGGGCACGTCGAGATTGAGCGTCACGGCCGTGCTCGCCTCTGCCGGAAGCGCCGTGCGCGGCTCCGCTGAGGCCGCGCCCAACGTTGCGCCGTTGTCGAGAGACAACATGCCGGCCACGCTCTGCACCGCGAGCGGGAAGGAGTTCGGGTTGTGCACGTCGAGCTCTACGGCTAGCTGGAGCCGCTCGCGGCTGACGGACGTGGCGCGCATCGAGACGGGCTTCACCGTGGGCGGCGCCGGCTTCGCGCACCCGCCGAACGCGAACCCCGCTGCCACGAACAGCGGGACGGCGAGCGAGCGGAGGGGGAGGGTAGGCATCGCCGGGGTTATCCGCCCTCCGCTCGCAGGCGTCAAAAGCGAACGTTTACTTGGTGGTCGCGTTCACCGAGCCCGACGCCTTCACCGAGCCGCTCGAGCCGCTGCTGGCGGCACCGTCGTTGACGACCTCGCCGCCCTCGGCGACGTCGGCATAACTCCCGGCTTTCCGGGTGTCGGACGGCTTCGAATCCGAGGTCTCCTTCTGCATCATCGTGCCCTGCAGGATCGGGCTGTTCTTCACGTCGCCCACCTCGATGTCGACGCGTCGATCGAGCGCGTAGGTGGACTCGTCGCTGCCTTGGGCTCCCTCTTCTCCCCGGGCCATCAGCTTCATCTGCGCGTCGGGTACGCCGCGCTGCGCGAGGTAATTGCGCGCTGCCGCGGCACGGCTCGCCGAGAGCGCCTGGTTGTAGTCCTCCGAGCCGCGCGGATCCGCGCGACCGACCAGCGTGATCACCTCGCCCTGGAGCGGACCGCTCGTGAGGCAAGCGGCCACATCGTCGAGCACATTTTTCCCGCGCGCTCGCAGGGTGGCCTGGTCGAACTCGAAATTGGGCGTGGCACGCGGATCGTCCGGCATGCGGCAGCGGTCGCGGAGTGCCGCCGAGATCTGCACGGTCGTCGCGCGGTCGGCCGATGCGGAGTCGGTTTCCGCGCTCGGCTCGGCCGGCGCGGGGTTTTTTGCCTCCATCTGGTTCTCGGCACAGCTGGCGAGGGCCAGCGCGAACGCGGCGCCACAGCCGAGCGACCAGATGCCGTTCTTCGAAGGTTGCATGGGGTTCTCTCCTTCCGAGCGGAGCGGTGCAAGACGAAGGCCAGAACTCCGGCTGAAGGTTCGCTGGGGTTATTCGTCCAGCTCGGCGCGCACCCCGGGCTCGGTGATGCGGATCCGCGCGGCCGGGGGCGACGCAAGCGCAGGCACCTGGCCCGCCTGCCAGATCACGATCGCGTCGCGAGCGTCCGGCCCATAGCCGAGCTCCTGGGGAGCGTACGGCAGCAGGCGAGCGAAGCGACGAGTGAACGCCAGCGAAGCGTCGAACAGCGCGCCGTGCACGGGGTTGTACAACACCACGAAGCAGCGGCGCGTGGACTCATCGCGCAGCGCGCGCTCGAGTTGCTGCACCACCTTTTGCATCAGCGGCGCGCTGAATGGGTGATAGAGGAACAACACGAGGTCGCCCGCCGGGAGCGGGAATTCGCTGGCGTCACCGGTCTCGACGCGCGCTCTGGTGCGACCGGGATGGAGGGCCGCGACCATTTGCGTATTGTGACGAGCCGTGCGCGCAAGCTCGGGCGAGAGCTCGACTCCGACGATGTCGCGAAACGGAAACTCCGTGGCGACGAGCAACGGCCGCCCCTTGCCGCAGCCGAGGTCGACGAACGTGCAGCTTCGGACGCGCGGCAGCGTGTTCAGCGCCGCGCGGACGAGACTCGGTTGCGAGCCTCCGTAGCCCCGCATGTGCTCGGAGGCGGCTGCCTGGCTACGAGCGCGCATCTCCTCCGCGGAGAAACGCCCGCTCGTGTCCGTCCCATACCGGCGGTCGAAGGGATGGGGTCGATTCCACCCGTCGTAAAGCAATCCAGTGCCGCGCACATGACCCAGGGCAGACCGCACGTGGCGGTTGTGAAGGATCGGGGAAACCAGCGGCAAGGTGCCGAGCGCTCCGATGCTCGTTTTCACGGCTTGTTTGAAGGTCATGGGAGCTTCGATCTACTCCCCCACGGGGTGGCGCGTTACGGTCGCGGGCAGGTGTTTCCACGCGCTGGCGTAATCACTGCCACGGATGCTCGGTTCCGCGTATCCTAGCCGGGCGAAAGGAGCGGTCATGGCCATGCAATCCAACCCGCTTGGACGTCGTCAATTCGTCACGGGAGTGTCGAGCGCGCTCGTCGGCGCCGCAGCGTGCACAGACGACGGAGCCGACCCCGGTGCTCCGCCAACCACGGGTGGCGCACCGGGCAGCGGCGGTGCGGGCGGGAGCTCCGGTGCGCGTGTCACGGGCGGAGCTCCAGTCAGCGCGAGCGGCGGGGCCGCCAACGCGAGTGCGAGTGGCGGGGCCGCCAGCGCGAGCGGCGGGGCCGCCAACGCGAGCGGCGGAGCCGCCAGCCCGAGCGGCGGAGCCGCCAACGCGAGCGGCGGAGTCGCCAGCCCGAGCGGCGGGGTCGCCAGCGCGAGCGGCGGGGCCGCCGGTGCGAGCGGCGGGGCCGTCAGTGCGAGCGGCGGGGCCGCAACGGTCGTCCGCAAAACGGCGAGCGACCAGGTCGTGCTCGGCTCCACCGGCATCCGCGTTTCGCGCCTGGCCATGGGCGGTGGAACGACCGGCACCGGGGGCAAATCGGCTCAGTCGCGCCTCGGCGTCGAGGAGTTCTCGAAGTTGCTCGGCTACGGTCACGAGCAACAGGGCATCACCTTCTTCGAGACCGCCGATGCCTATGGCACTCACCCCCACGTAGCCGAGGCCATTCGCCGCGTCGGCCGCGAGAACGTCGTGGTGCTGACGAAGACCACCGCGGAGACCGCGGAGGGCGTCGAGGCCGATCTGGCGCGCTTCCGCGAAGAGCTCGGGGTCGATACGATCGACATCGTGCTCTTGCACCTGAAGACCCGCAGCGACTGGACGACCCGCTGCGAAGACGCGATGAACGTGCTCGCCCGCGCCAAACAAGGCGGCGCGATCCGTGCCCATGGGGTCTCGTGTCACAGCATCGAGGCGCTGCGCCTGGCCGCGCGCGAACCCTGGGTGGACATCGACCTGGCGCGCGTCAATCCCTCGGGGGTGGTCATGGACTCCGATCCGGCCACCGTCATCTCGGTGCTCCGTGAAATGAAAGCCGCGGGCAAGGGCGTGATCGGCATGAAGATCCTCGGCGAAGGGCGCCTCGCCAACCAGCTCGACACGGCCATCAAGCACGCCGTCGACCTGGACGCGATCGATGCGTTCACGATCGGCTTCACCAGCCAGAGCCAGCTGGACGAGGTCGTCGGCAAGATCGCGTCGGTCTAGCTCACAGCGCCGCGAGCCCGCACCCCGCCGACAGCCGCCAATCCAAACGGGGTGCGAAGCCGTCGCGCATCGAGAGCTCGAGGTGTAGCGAGAGCTCCACGGATTCTCCCTCGCGCGGGCCGTGCGCGGCGATCGCGTCGCGATAGCGCGAGCTCGGGATCGTTCGCAAAAGCTCCGTGCAAGCTCGGCGGCCCTTCGCCTCGAGCTCGAGCCGCGGCTGTTCGGTGAGCGTGATCGTGCCGCTGCCATCGAGCGAGAAATGAGCGGTTTCGACCTTCACGCGCTCGAGCCGTAGCGTCGATGGCTCCGGGGAGAGCGTCACCGGGGCCGCGATCGCACCCGAGTTGCCGAGCAGGGCGGTTGCCTCCGGCCACGCTGGCGTTGGCCATTGGTCGAGAATGACTCGAAAGCTGCCGCGCCCATCCAACGCGGCATCTTCGGGGACGATCCACGAGAATGTCGCGGTGAAGCGCGCGGGCTCGCGCCCGAAGGTCTGCCGCGGCAGCTGAACCAGCCACTCTGCGGCGCGCCCGTCGCTCGCGAGGTAGCGCGCCGTCGCGCGCGGTCCGAGCAAGACTTCGAGCGCTCGGTCTTTGGCCTTCAACGTGAATGTCGGGTTGGGCCACGTGACTGGGCCCAGCCGCGCGCGCTCTGCCGCGAACGAATCGGGCCCGGCTCCTGCCACGCGGCGGAGCCCATCCAGCGCAAGCCGCCCGACGGAGCGGTGCTCGTAGACCAGCGAGGTCCGTTCGACCACGAGCCCCTCCGGAACTGCGCCCTCGAGCGTGCGAAATCCGGAGTACGCCGCGATCGGATCGCGGTGCAGCTCCACCCGTGCTTCGGGCACACGCAGCTCGGGGGCGCCCGAAGCGCGCCGCACGATTCGGGCTTCGGGAGCGACGAGGGCCGTTCCGTCACCGAGCTCGATCCGCGCGCCCAGCACCACGTCTTCGAGCACACCGCGTCGGACCTTCTCGACGTGAAGCACGCCGCCGCGCGAGCGCACGGTGGCTTCCAGACTTTCGAGGACGGCCCGCGACGGGCTGAAGTAGTAGAGCAGCGCTCCGCAGGCGACACCGCAGGCGAGCAGCGCGGCCAACCACGGGATCAGTCGCCGAGCGCGAGGCAGTAGATCGCTCCGTAACCGCCGCCGTCACCGACCGACCCCATGCCCGTCGGCATCGGGCCGCCGTCCTGCACCAGGTTGTAGCCGGGAGCGCAGCCGTTCTCGTTCAGGAGGCTGATCCAGTCGTCTTCCGAGCTGCCGCCGCGGGTGGGCCAGGTGTGTCCGCAGCGAGGAGCGATGCCCGCCTTGGAGCTGCCGAGGGTCCAGTCTTCACAGGCCTGGTCGGTGAGCGTGGTCATTCCGCCGCCGCCCGTCATGCCGCCGATGCCGCCTCTCCCGCCCGGGAACATGAAGCCGAAGCCGGGGCAGGTGGTCTGGGTGCAGAGCTTGCCGTCCGTATCCGAGCCGGTCAGGACGTCGTGGTTATCGGCGCAGTCGTTGAGATCGCTGCAACCGACCTCCTCGTCGTGATGCGGGGTCCCGTCCTCGTTCGGGAGGTTATTGCGGATCGAGGCGACCGTGATGCCACCGGGGCGCGTCTCGATCAGCTCGGTGAGGTTGTTGGCGATCGTGCGGTTCAGACGATCGTACCAAGGCCCGCTGCCGACGCGGTCGATGGCGTTCACCTTGGTGGTGCTCAAGAACGCCCGCCACTTTCGGCAATTTCCGGGCAGGGACTGCTCGGCGATTTCCGTGCAGATCTTGTCGGCGCCGGTGAGGCCGTCGCCAGTGCCGTAGCGCAGATCGCCGCCCCAGCCTTTGGTGCTGCCGTTGAACTTTTCGGCCAGCGCGAACATGCGCGCGCGGCTCGCCACGAAGAAGCTGAAGCAGTTCGACTCACCCGCCGTGCAGGTGGACTTGGAGATCGGCGTCACCCCGGCGCATTCCGACGACGACCCTCCGCCCGCTCCTCCAGTAGCCGGGGAACCTGCGCTCGCACCCGCGCCTCCGCTCATCATCGCGCCGCCGTTGCCGACGGGAGGGCCACCGCCCATCACCGTGTTGCCGCCGGTGCTGACGGCGCCGCCCGTGGTGCTGGCGCCGCCCGTTGCGACGGATCCGCCCGTGGGCCCCGAACCGGCCTGGGACACGCTCCCACCCGTCGGAGTGGTGCCGCCCGTCGTACCGCCCGCGGCATTCGGCGAGCCGCCGTTGGTCGTGCCGGCGGCGGGCGCACCCGCGTTACCCGAGAACGGGTCGTCCTCCTCGGAAGCCGAACACGATACGGCGATCGCGACCGCAGACAACACGAGGGACAGGTACGAGAAGTGATCGAGGCGGATTTTCATGAGCTTGCTGGAGACCGTCGGGGTGGTGTCAGGGCGCATTGCAGAGCTTTCGCACCGAATCGCAGACCGTCTTGGTCGCATCGGAGCACGAGCCGCAATCGGAGCTGTTGAAGCACGAGCAGTAGCCTTCGACGTTGAGCGTCGGATGGGCCTCCGCTGCCACGTCCAGCGCAACCTTGCCGCCCATGACCGGCGCTACTCCGCGCGTGCGACGCGTCAAGGTCAGCGCCGGGAAACCGGCCACGCCCAGATCGATCAGCGCTTGCAGCACGTCCGCGGGGATCGTCAGCGACCCCGTGTCCGTCGTATCGCAGCGCAGGTAGCCGGCGCTGCCGCCATGTTTGCTGATGTTCAACACAATCGACACGTCTGCATCGGCGTTTGCGCCGGGCTCCCATTCGAGCGCGAGCGGCTGCCCCGGCGCGATCAAGTAGCTGTCGGCCTTCATCGCCGCCGGCGCCACGCCGGTCGTGGAGACCTCGAACGCAGGGTAATAATCGCCGCTCGCCGACAAGGTGATCGCAGCACCCTCGGCGAAACCCGGGTAGGTGATGTCGGCGGGGTACTGGTAGTTGTTGTTCACTCCCGACAGCATCAGCGTTCCGGGGTCGATGCCCGCGATCGACACCTTGCCGACGCTGACCAGCTTGGGCACGTCGCGGCACACGTCCGGCGCGGCGCAGACTTGCGAGCCCGTGCAAGTCACGTCGATGCAGCTCTGTCGCGAGAACTTGAACGTGGTGCAGCCGTTCCCCGTCGCGAGCGGGGTCTCGATCACGTCCGTGGGATAGGCACCGGAGTACACCTTCCCGATCACGGAGGTGTAGGCGTCCATCAGCTCACCCGCCGGGTTCAGCGTCACCGTGAACGATCCGACGAGCGCGTTCGGATCCGAGGCCGCACCGCCGGTGGAGCTGGGGGAGCCTCCGTTCGACCCGGGCGAACCGCCGGTTCCCGAGCCGCCGGTCGTGGGGACCGACGATTCGCCGCCGGTCGCCGTCGCTGGGTCGTTCGTATCCGACGAACACCCGAAAGCCGCCGCAGCGGCGCTGAGAGCCAAAGATACTTGGATGATTGAAGAAATTTCGATTCGAGAGTGGCGCATTAGTGGACCCCGCTGCCGATGCCGCAGCGACAAGAACTGAGTAACCGGCGAGCCCTAGCTATTTCACCGATTCGTGACGTGCGCGAGCCGTCCGTTACGTCCCTGGGCTACGGTTTCAACTATCCGCTGTGGCTACATTCCGCTGAGCCGCGCAGACCGCCACGAAGCGGATGTCCCGAGCCCTGTCAGCGTCGAGCCCGCGGTCGCTCAGCGACCGGCGGCGTTCCACCCGCGCTCGATGGCGTCGAAGTGCTCGCCCGTGAGCTTGGCGCCCTCGAGGTTCGGCCTGGCAGTGATGTGCTGCACGGCCAGGCCGAGCGGCAGATAGCGTTGGATCTGGCGTGTGCCGTAGAACGGCTTGCCCTGATGGTGCGTGATCGGCTTGCTCGCGATCTTCGCCCCGGGGAAGGGCAGGGGAGACATGCCGCCGGCGCCGTAGTTCGCGGTGCGGAGCGCGGCACCGTCGCGTCCGAGCGAGACCATCACGTGCGCATCCAGGCCCGTGTTCCAGATCAGCATCACGTCGCCGGCTTCCGGTACCCAGTTGGGAGCATTCGGAGGTTCGCGATCGAACGGGCAGGCCGTGCCCCACAAGCGGGTGATGTTCCGACCGGGCTTCCACGGACCGAAAGAGTCGTCGTCGTTGCGATTGAGCCACGGTGCTCGGATCCCGAGGCGCATGTACATCCAATGCGCCAGATCCCCGCAGGAGCTGTAGCGGGCGCGCTGCTCGGGCCCGGGGCCGTCGCGCCCCTCGGTGACGGAGACGTAGACCGGGTCGTCCTTGCTCCGCCCCGCCGTGTACCCGCAGGCGTATTCGCAAAGTGCCACCGCCGCCGCGCGCCACACATCCAGGGTGAGCTCAGGCATGGTTCCCCTTTTTGTTTCGCGCCTGCCGAGGCCGCAATAGGCAAGTCTTTGGTTGTCCGAGACTGGGGCTAGGGGAAAAACGAGAATCGCGCCCCGAAAAACAGCCAATAGTGCATGGCTTTCTCGTCGATGTCCGCCTCGAGGCCCTGGATGTCGCCACAGTCGCCGCTGCAGTCCAGCGATGCGCTATCGAAGCGAGACAGCGTCCAGGTGAAGAAGGGGCCCAGCGCCGTGGTCGGGCCGAGAGGGAAGTCGACACCGCCCTGCAGGTTCAGATACTCGAAGCCCTTGACCGAAGTCCGCATCTTCAATTCTTCGTCGCCGGCTTCTGCCCACACCGTCAGGGTCGTCCACTCGTAGCCGGCACCGAAGCCGAGCCACGGATCCGGCCGTTCGGGTGCTCCGAAGTGGTAGTGAAGCTGAGCGCCCAGGCGGGTGTTGCGGGCATAGCAACCGGCGTCGACGTCGGCGTCTGGCGTCGCGTCGGCCTGCGCTTCGAATTCTTCACACTCGTCGTCGATCCCGCTCCCGACCAGCCCCAGCCCGTACTGAAAGTAGCCGCCCACGAATACGCGGTCGGCGCGGATCCCGAGATCCAGCCAGAGCGGGAACTGGCCGGAGATCACCTCGCTCAGGTCGGCGCCCTCCTCGCTGGCTTTTCCGATCGGTACACCGAAACCGACGCGCGCGCCCAGCTCGACGCCCACGTCCTGCGCTTGCGCCTGCGCGGGCAAGCTCAACGCCGCCAACACCAAAAGCCCCGTCGCCCACTGACGTCCCTTCACCGCAACCTCCATGCAATCTCATGACAGTAGGACGCCGGTGTGCGGGCACGCAAGACCCTTCTACCGGGTGCGAGCCAAGCGTAGGTCGTGCGCCGACATAGAGCGTATCGCTAGGTGTCACTCCGCAGAGTGGCTCTCGCCGAGCGCCGGAGCCTCGTCTTCAGCCAGAGCCTTGTCTGCCGGGGGAGCGATGATGTTTGCGAGGGCGCTGCCGAGCAGCAGGCCGCTCAGCACACAGAGGGCCCAATTCGCGCGCGAGAAGCGCCGATTCGGCGCGGAGTGAGGAGCCAGCTCGGCGTTCAGCTCGTTGACGGAGGCCTGCACGTGCAAGAGCGGCAGAAGGTTGAGCATGGTTTCGATATGAGAGTAGGGATATGCGACGCAGACGTTGCCGCAGCCCGCGATCCGGCACTCTCCGTCGTGCGCGCAGCGAAAAGTCGGAGCGGGCGATTCGGCGCCGGGCGGTAAGCGTTCGCGAGCGGCCGTGGCCCTGAAGCAGACGGGCTCGCCGCGCCGCAGCGGCTCTGGACCACGGTCGGGATCCTCTCCGCTGCACGTTCCCTCGTGACCTGCGCGCCCGTCACCGCTAGAGTCGGCCACGTGACACTGGAGCAGAGGCAACGGGTGATCGTGGCCTGCGCGGCCGTGGAAGGGCTTTCACTGGCCGCCGCGTGGTGGTTGAAATGGTCGCCGCTCGGTATCGGGCTCGTGGTGGCCGCGGGGGTCGGCGTCTCGATCGTGATCGTGATGCTCCAGCGCCGCGCCTGAGACACGAAGCGCCGCGGACGGAACGGCCGTTGCATGAGCGCCCGCTCATGAGACTGCTGTATGGTTCATCCCTCTCCAGACCCCTTCTGGATCGCCGGCGGTTGCTGGTCGGTAGCGCGGCCCTGGGTGCTTCCGCTTGCGTGTCTTCCCCCGGTAATTCGGGGACGGCTCCGCATCCCTCGGGCTCCGCGAGCGTGCCGGTACCGAGCGGAAAATCGCAGCTCGGCGTGGCGCTGCTCGGTCTCGGAAACTACAGCGAGACGCGGCTCGCCCCTGCCCTGACGAAGACGACACACTGCGCGCTGCGCGGCATCGTGACGGGCACGCCCGCGAAGATCCCCGTCTGGCAAGAGCGATACGGGATCGCCGACCGCAACGTGTACGACTATGCGTCGTTGCCGAACATCGCCAATAACTCCGAGATCGACGTGGTGTACGTGGTCGTTCCCACGTCCCTGCACGCCCAATACTCGATCGCCGCGGCGGAAGCCGGCAAGCACGTGTGGTGCGAAAAGCCAATGGCGATGACCGCGGACGAGTGCCAGCGCATGATCGACGCTTGCCGCGCCAACCGGGTCTCGCTCTCGATCGGTTACCGCATGCAGCACGAGCCGAACACGCGGACCGTGATCCAGATGGGACGGGACAAGCCCTATGGGGCAATTCGGAGCGTGCGCGCCGTAGCTGCCGATCACATGGGCGGTGAGCCGAGCTGGCGCATGGTCCGCGCCATGGGGGGCGGCGCGCTCTACGACATGGGCGTTTACACGATCAACGCCATTCGCTACGCCACCTCGGAGGAGCCGGTGCGTGTCCTCCGCGCCCGCCAGTGGGCCGATCGCCCGGAGCTGTTCCGGGAGGTCGACGAGTCCACCGAGTACGAGCTCGAGCTGCCCTCGGGGATCACCGCCTACGGCAAGGCTAGCCGTTTCAAGCCCGAAAATGTGCTGCGCGTCGAGGCGCAGAACGGCTGGTACCAGCTGGAACCAATGCAGAGCTACGAGGGCGTGAAGGGCCAGACCAGCGACGGCAAGGCGCTCGATCAGCCGATCGACAACCAACAAGCCCGGCAGATGGACGATGAAGCCCTGGCCATCCTCGAGGGGCGCCCGCCGGTCGTCCCGGGGGAAGAGGGGCTGCGCGACATTCGGATCCTGCAGGCGATCCAGCAAGCAGCGCAGAGCGACTCCACCGTCTCGCTCTGACGCGGCTTCAGCAGTGAAGCGCCGGCTCGCGACGGAGCGGCCGCCTCTGCAACACATAGGTGTTCATCAGGTAGGCGAACAGCGAGCGCTGATTCAGGTGCGGAGCGATGCGCGCGGCGCGGGCTTCGTGCAGAGCGCGGTACTGGCTCCAGTGCACCCCGGGGTGCTCGTGGTGCACGGTGTGCAAGCCGTTGTCGAACACGAACCAGTTCCAGGTCGGGCTCGTGAAGTTCCGGGAATGGTCGTCGGCTGACGCAGGGTCGCAGTCGACGTGCTGGACGTAATTCGTGAACATCATGAAATAGGTGGCCAGCACGGCCGGCATCCCGACGCTGATCGCGTAAACCCAGGCTCCCAGCGCAGGCCCGTGCAGGCCCAGGGCGAGCGCGAGCAACAAGCCGTGGCCCCCGAGCAACACGGTCGTTTCAAGCAGCACCCGCCGCAGACGGGCCGGACGTTTGCGCGCTTCCCAGGCGTAGGCGGCGATCCCTCGCGATTGCCAGATAGCCGAGGCGAGCGGGTAAGTGAGCGCCGCCAACAAGGTATCTCTCGAGGAGTGCCTGGTCGTGCGGGTCGCGTCACCCATGCCGTTCAGGTAGCGGTGATGGTTCTGGTTGTGAGTCGGTATCCAGGCGAAAATCGGGAAGCCGTAGAACAACGACAGCCAGGCGGCATAAAGCGTGTTGCTGCGACGGCCCACGAACACGCCCGAGTGGTTGTGGTTGTGCGCGAGCACTCCCGAGCAATACGATAGGTACAAGATCCACGGGATGAGCCAGGGCGTTGCCGCCGGCACCGCGAAGGCGAGTACGGGCGCGGACGGCAACAGCACGAATGCCCAGAACAGCGTGCGTCGATCTTCTGCGAAGCGGAGGCGCATGGCGATGGTCCGTGTTAGGTTCCGCGCGGACGGCGCGTGACGTGTGTCAGCATGCTCCCTGCCGACGCCACGCACCATTCGCGTAAGTTTCGGATTTTCGATGCCGCCCCGAGTCACCGCTCGTCCCCCTAGAAATCAGCCGCGCCAGTCGCGCTCGCGGGCGACCTTCGAGCTGATCCTGGACGCCGCGGTTCGGATTTTCGAACGAGAAGGAGCCGACGCTGCCACCACCTCGCGCGTCGCGGAAGTGGCCGGGGTCAGCGTCGGCACGCTGTACCAGTACTTCGCGAATCGCGACGCCATCCTCGACGCCCTGCAAGACCGCGAGTTCGAGCGCGCCACGCAGATGATGCAGCGCGTGCTGTCCGTGGCCGGCCCCGCCTCGGAGCGCGAGGTGGCAAGGTCGGTGGTGGTCGAGCTACTCCGTCTGTATCGCGCCGCTCCCGCTCTACACCGCATTCTCGCGCTCGAAGGGCTCCGCGTCACTCCGCCCGAGCGCGTCCTCGCCTTCGACCTGCGCGTCGTCGGCATCATCAAGAACTTCCTGCTGCTGGAGCCTGCGCGCATCCGTCCCAAGCAGCTGGATACGGCCGCCTTCGTCATCTACCAATCCGTCCGCGCCACCATGCTCGCCTACCTGCTGGAGAGCCCCGCGGGGGTGGACGACGCCGTGCTGGTCTCCGAGCTCACCGAGCTGATCGTGAGCTACCTCGTCGAGCGCTGAAGGTCGCATCCTCAGCCAGCCGCGCCCGCCAGGTCGTGGCTCGGAGGAACGCCGAACTTTCTCGCATATTCGCGGCTGAACTGGCTCGAGCTTTCGTAGCCGACGTCGAAGGCCGCCGCCGTGACCGAGGTGCCGCCCGTTTTCAGCAGGCGCCGCGCCTCGAGCAAGCGAAGCTCCTTCTGGTACTGCAGCGGCGTCGTCGCGGTGATGGTCTTGAAATTCTTGTGGAACGAGGACGCGCTCATCCCGACCTGCCGCGCCAGGCTCGGGATCGCAATCGGCGCTCGGAGATCCTCTCGGATCCTCCCGATGGCGCGGGCGATGGCGCTGGCGTTGCTGTCGTGGCGGATCAGGCTGCGGAGCATTCCGCCGAACGGAGCC
Organism: Polyangiaceae bacterium; assembly: GCA_025937835.1. Lineage (GTDB taxonomy): Bacteria > Myxococcota_A > Polyangia > Polyangiales > Polyangiaceae > PMG-095. The sequence goes on along the minus strand of JAICQO010000009.1, from coordinate 28,595 downwards.
GTCAGCACGCGGTAGTGAATTTCTTTCGAGATCAGCGGGCCGAGCACCTTGGCGTTCGACGGTGAATCGGCGAGCGCCAGGTAGCGGCGCAGGGCATCCAAGAGTTCTGGATCCGCGCGGTGCGTCTCCGCTGCACGAGCACTGTCGCCCTCCAGAGCCTTCTCGTCGACCTCGTCGTAAAGCTTGCGGACCGTGCCGACGTCCATCTGGAAGACCAGCGACAGGTACGGGGCTTTGGTGATCCTCGAGCGCACGGGCAGATCGTGACTCACGAGCAGACACTCCCCCGGTCCGAACGACAAGGCCTGCTCGCCGAGCGAGACCTCTTTCCGACCCTGAAGGATCAGGCAAAGGACCGGCTCGTACAACGAGGACTCGAACGAGCTCGGTGAGCGCTGGCGGAACAGCGCGAGGCCTTCGAGCGTCTGGGCGCGTTGCAGGCCAATTTCCTTGGTAAAGGCGCGTTGCGAAGCCAGCTCGGTGAGTGCCTCGAGGTGCATGCTCCTCCAATAGCACCGGCGCAACGGCCCGGGCGCGTCGGCGTCCAATTTCCAGGCCGATGTAGGATTAGGCAAACAGCTCGGAGGAACCGGCAAGCGCTGCAAAGCGCGGGCGCCCTATCTTCGGAACCCATGAAGGCAATCAAACTCGGTTCGCAAGGTCTCGAGGTCCCCGCGCTCGGCTTGGGTTGCATGGGGATGTCGGACTTCTACGGCTCGTCTTCGGAAGCCCAAAACCTGTCGGTGCTCGAGCACGCGGCGAGCATCGGCTGCACGTTCTGGGACACGTCGGACATCTACGGCCCTTTCACGAACGAAATTCTGCTGTCCAAGGCGCTCGAGGGGCGACGCGGAGAGATCACGCTGGCCACCAAGTTCGGCGTCCGCCGCGGGGAGGACGGCAGCTGGCTCGGGGTGCGGGGCGGCGCGGACTACGTCCGAGCTTGCTGCGACGCCTCGCTGCGGCGCCTTGGCACGGACTACATCGATCTCTATTACCAGCATCGCGTTGATCCCGAGACACCGATCGAGGAGACCGTCGGCGCCATGGCGGAGCTGGTGAAGGCGGGCAAGGTTCGCTACCTCGGCCTATCCGAGGCAGCGCCGGAGCTCATCGCCCGCGCTCACGCGGTTCATCCGATCAGCGCGCTCCAGACCGAATACTCCCTCTGGACGCGCGACGTCGAAGCCGAGATTCTGCCGACGGTGCGGCGTCTCGGGATCGGCTTCGTGGCGTACAGCCCGCTCGGTCGCGGCTTCCTCTCCGGTGCGATCAAGTCGCGAAACGACCTGGAACCCGGAGACTGGAGGCTCGCGAACCCGCGCTTCACGGACGAAGCCATCGCCCACAACAGCCGTTTGGCAGAGGTCGTCGCAGAGGTCGCGAAGGAGAGCGGCGTGAGCTCCGCGCAGGTTGCGCTGGCCTGGGTGCTCTCGCGCGGCGTCGCCGCCATCCCCGGTACGCGCAGAATCGAACGCCTCGAAGAGAACTGGGCGTCTCGAGCCGTCGCATTGCGACCGGAGCAACTCGCCCGGCTCGAGGCGATCGCAACGCACGGTGTGTCTGGCAGCCGCTACTGAGCTCCCGGGGGGGGGGAGGGGCGACGCGAGCCGATGAAGCCGATGCTCACTCGGGCGCGAGGAGGCCGCGGGCCTGGACCGCCATCGGCGCCAGCATGTTCGAAAAGCGGACGACGTTGACGACGCCCTCGGCTTCGAAGGCAGCGCGACCCTGGGCAAGCAGCGCCGCGCCGTCCTCCCCACCGACGAGCTCGCCCAGCCGCATGCGGGCTGCCGCGGCGTAGAGCGCCATGTCTTCGCCAGTGAAGCGCGCGATCGCTTCCCGCAAGTGGTGGCCAGCCTGCTCCGGGGCGCCGGCGACGAGCGCGCTCCCTGCGAGCATCAGCTCGCTCAGCGGCTTGGAGAAGCCCAGGGTTTGCAGCGGAATCCGCCGCGCGCAACGCCGCGCTTCCTTGCCGAAACGCCGGGCTTCGCCGTGGCGACCGGCCTGGATTTGCGAAAAGGCTTGGTGCAAGGCAGCGGCCGAGCGCAGGTGCCAGAGCTGGACGTGGACCATGCCGATGCGGAAGAACTGCGCCGCGCGCATGCGCGACCACTCGCCGAGCAGCTTCTGCCACAGGCCCTCGGATTCGCCCGCGTAGAGCGCGAGCTGCCCCTCGCCGAGCAGCATCCAGCAATGCGGAAGCTGCGTGCCGGAGGCGCGCCATTCGTCGCGCGCAACCTGCAGCTGCTCGCGGGCCGAGTCGACGAGGTCGCTGCGCAGCCAGGCCGCGTTGCTGAAGGTGCTGCGAAAGTAGGTCGAGGCGTAAAGGTTGCCCTTCGCGTCGGCCTCGGCGAGCAGTGGTGGGACGAGCTCGGCGAGCTCTCCGAGCCGGCCGAGGTGATAGAGCGAGGCGACCATGAAGCGCTGGGCCGTGACGCTCTCCCACACCGTACCCGCGTAACGCCGCAGCTCGGTGACGCCCGCCCCGCATTCGAGCAGCGCCTCCGCGAATCGGCCGTTGAGATACGCGGCCACGCCGCGGCTGACGCGCACGAGGCCCGACGTGATCGGATCTTCCACGGTTCTCGCCAGCTCGTCCGCGAGCGAGAGCAGCCTCGCCGTGCGCCGCGCGCCCCCGGCTCCGGACGTCGCCGAGTACGAGATTTCGAGCGTCAGCGCGCGGAGCAGTCGCCGCGGCTCACCCGCGCGCAGCGCCAGCAGCAGGTGGTCGTTCTGAAAGTCGGCGCCACGCATGAAATCGAGCACGCCCAGGGAACAGGCGATGCTCCAGGACGCATCGACGCGCGTCAGCTCACGCTGGGCAATCTCGCTGGCCTTGCGGGCTCTGAAGCGCAGCCCCCGCAGCCGCACCAGCAGCCGGCCGAGCAGGATTGAAGGGATCACCCGGCGCCCCGTGCGGCTCTTGCGCATGCCGAGCCCGCGCAGCACCTGAGCTATCACCTGCAGCCCGCGATCCAGATGACCCGAAAGCAGCAGCTGCTCGGCGGCGCGGCGCCGGAGCTCGATGGCTTGGTCGCGGCCGTGATCCTCCGCCGCGACCAGGTACACCTCGGCGGCGTTCGCGCCCTTGCCATCGTGGGCGAGCGCTTCGGCCCGGCGGATCCGCAGTGCCGCGAGGGCTGCGGCCTCGAGCCCGGCGAGCTCCTCGCCGCGCTGGTAGAGCTCCGCAGCGTGGCCGAACGCGAGCGCCTCGAAGGCTGCGTCGGCTGCCTGGATCCAGTAGCGGCCCGCGCTCTGCAGGTGACCGGCCGCGAAGAAATGTGCGGCGATGATCTCCGGCATCAGCGTGGGTTCGGCTTCGAGGGCTCGAGCGAGCCGCAGGTGGTGTCGCTTCCGGACCTCGCTCGACAAGCTCTGCAGCACGATTTCGCGGATCCTGTCGTGCTGAGTCTCGACGCTGCGCTCCGGCGCGGAGTCGTGGGTGCGCACCAGGTGGTTCACCCGCAACAGGTGAATGGCCTCCTCCGCCAGGTCGGGTGTGAGCCGATTGCTGCGACGCACCGCCGTGTACGACAGCGGCACTCCGGCGAGAGCCAGCGACTCGAGGACCTCGCGCGCCTCCGCTGGCAGCGCCGCCACGCGCGTCCGCACCAACCGGCTCAGGTCGAGGCTTCGCGGAGGCGAGAGCGCGCCGGGGTCGATGCCGAGGTGGTGCACGAGCTCTGCGATGAACAGCGGGCTGCCGGCTGCTTCGCGCGCGATCTCGCGGATCAGCTCGTCATTTTGCCTGGTGCTGGGCAAGAGCTCGCGGGCGAGGGATTGCCCTGCCTCGGGCGAAAGCGGAGACAGATCGACGAACTTCAGCGGCGGCAGCTGGGTCTGCCCGCGCGCGTAGAGGGCGTCGATGGTCGGGCCGTGGAGCTGCCCCAGGGAGCGGCACACGCCCACGAACAGGATCGCCGCTCGCTTGGGACCGGCCAGGACGGGCTCGAGCAGCGCCGCGCTGTGCACGTCGCTCCATTGCAGGTCGTCGATGCAGACCACGAGCGGCGCGCGCTCGGCGATGGCCGTGAGCAGCTCGCGAAACGCGGCGAGCGCGCGCTGCTTGAGGATGGTCTGGTCCGAGCTCGGCTCGATCGGACCGCGCGCCGCCCGCATCGCCACCGTCTCCGCCGTTCGCAACGCCGGAAACAGCCGCGTGAGCTCGGTGAGCCCTTCTGGTAGGAGCCGCGTCGCCGCCTCGCGCGGCAGTCCGTCGAGGTACCGGACCAGGTCGTCGATCAGGCCGTCGACCGCCTTGTGGCTGGTGGACTCGCGCTCTCGGCAGCGGCCCCGCAGCACCACCGCGCCCCGCGCCGAGAGCTCGGTCGCAAAGTAGTTCACGAGCGCGCTCTTGCCGATGCCGGAGTCGCCGCGCACCAGCACGACCTGGGGGTTCCCCGCCGAGACGGAGGCGTAGGCGTCGAACAGCCGCTCGAGCTCGGGGTTGCGCCCGAACAGCTGACGCGGCGCGGCGGAGGCGGGCCGCAAGGCGGGGCCGGCATAGCTGACTTCGGGGGCGCCGAGCACTCGCTGCACCACGTTCGACGGGGGGCGCTGGCTGGGGTCCGGCGAGAGGAGCTGCCGGCACAGGCCAGATAACTCCGGGGGAGCGAACTCGAGCTCGTGTTCGAACCCCGAAGCCTTGGGCAGCTTACCCGTGAGCGCTTCGAACAAGACTACCCCGAAGGCATACCAATCGGCCGCTTCCGTCACGTGGGTACCTGCCCGCTGCTCCGGAGCGCTGTAGCGGCGCGTGCCGCCGAAGCCGGATTCGCGAGGTTCTCGCACGAGCGGCCGGGAGACGCCGAAATCCAGCAGCACCGCGCGCTGGCCCGGCTCCACCACGAGGAAATTGGAGGGCTTCAGGTCGCCGTGCAGCGTGCCGGCGCGGTGCAGCTCGCAGAGGGCGGAGGCCAGCTGCCGGAACACGTGCCGGACCAGGTCCATGTCTCCCGGGCGCTCGAGCAAGAGCTTGCGCAGTGTCTTGCCCTCCAGCAACTCCATGGAAAAGAACCACTCTTCATCGTCACTGAAGAGCTCGTACAGGCGGACCAGGTTCGGGTGGGCGAGCTCGGCGACGCTCCGGAACTCCGCCTTCAGCGCAGCGATGGAATGCGGGGTGAGGACGCCGAGAGTCTTGATTGCCACCTTGACCTGACGCAGCCGGTCGAACGCAGCGAACACCCGCCCCATACCCCCTTCGCCGAGCTGCCTGCCCATCACGAACCGGCCCAGCAGCTCTGTTCCGGGCCCCAGGTCTCGACGCAACGCAGAAACATCGGGCGTGCGCGCGATGCTCTTCAACAACTCACCGAACGCCTCGTCTTCCGAGTCCTCACTGGTCATGCAACAGCCAACCCACAGAGACCGACTCCGGTGAACGTGAGTATAATTTCGGCGCTCTGGCGATCAGAGCGACTTTGTCCTCACAAGTCTCCCCAATCGACTCTTCCTCGTGCATGCTGGCGCCGTCAGCTCGCCCGAGGGCGGTTGTCGGATCGGTCGGCCACAACCGAGGATACAGTCGTGGAGCACTTCGATGCCATAGTCATAGGCAGTGGGTTCGGCGGCGCCGTTGCCGCTTGCCGGCTCTCGCAGGCCGGCTTCCGCGTGCTGGTGCTCGAGCGCGGGCGCCGCTACGAGTCCGCTGATTTTCCGGCGCTTCCCGACGACGACCGGCTCTTGCCGGATCTCCGGCGCTGGGTCTGGTCCGAGGAGCAGGGGCTCTGGGATCTGCGGGACCTGGGCGAGATCGTGACGGTGCAGGCCGCGGGCTACGGTGGTGGCTCGCTCATCTACGCCAACGTTCATCTCCGGCCGCCGAAGGAAGCGTTCAACGACAAGCATTGGCCGGCCAGGTTTCAGGACGGCGCGCTCGAGGACTACTTCGACCTCGCCGCCTACATGCTGAACGTGTCGCCGATCTCCGAGCGGCCGGGGGAAGAGTTCAAGAAGACGGCGGTGCTTCGGCAAGCAACGCACGGCCTGGGACGAAAGTCGTTCCAGCCTCCGCTCGCCATCAGCTACAGCGACGGGCCGAACGCGTTCGGCGAGACGCAAGGCAGCTGCACGGGGTGCGGCAAGTGCGCCACCGGTTGCCCGTCGCGCGCCAAGAACACGCTCGATCATAATTACCTGGCAATCGCCGAGCAGAACGGCGCGGTCGCGCGCACCCAGTGTGAGGTCACCGGGATCGTTCAGGGGGCAGCCGATGCAGCGGAGCAGCGCTGGACCGTGGAATACACGGACCACCTGCGGGCGATTCAAGTTCCGGTCACGGCAAGAAACGTATTCGTGTGTGCCGGTGTCGTGAACTCGACCCGTCTGCTGCGCGGAGCGAAGCTGCGTCCGGAGTGCCGGGAAGTCAAACAGCGAGTCGGGCTCGGGTACTTCCCGAACGCCGATGCCGCCGGCATGGTCTACGACACCAAAGACGAGTGCTTTCCGTCCGAAGGGCCGTGCATCACCACCGGCGCCGTACACTGGCAGCGGGACGAGGCCGCAGGGGAGGACGAACGCAAAGAGCGCTTCTTCATGATCCAGGACGGCGGCTACGCACCCGAGCTCGAGCGCCTGCTCGGAGTGCTGAGGGCGCCGCTCTGGTCCGGGCGCAATCGGATCCACGACGCCGTGCGCCCGGCCCGGGCTCCACGGGACACGCCCCGTGAGCCGACCCCGATGCCCGGCGTGGCTCTGGTGTCCCCGCTCGACGGGTTGCTCGATGCCGCGGCGGGTAACGCGCTCGTCACCACGCTCCCCACCGCCCTGCGCGCCAGCTGGGAAGGCTTTTTGCGCGAGCTCGAGCGACCGCTGCTGATGCCCGCGATCGTCGCGGCGACCATCGAGCGCTCGTCGCGTGCGCGCTACGAGCGCCTGCCCCGCTGGGTGAAGAAGCTGTTCCGCTACGGGTCGTTACCGGTGCGGCTGTTCAAGAGCACCTTCGAGTGGTTCATCGGCTTCGTGGGCGGCAACGGCGAGGTCGGGCATCACGCGCTGCAAGGGCTCTTGAAGGGCTCGGACCTCGACCGAAAAGCGTACGTGCGCGACATCTTCGGCTACGACGCGAGCGGCGCGACGCGGCGCATGATGCTGCTGGCCATGGGTGAAGACAGCGCACCCGGCGCGCTGCTCTTCGACCGCAAGCTCGGGATGGTGGCGGACCTGGACCTCTATCACCTGATCCCGACCTTCACGGAGCAGGAGCTGTTGATGAAGGACCTCGCGCGCGAGCTGGGCGGCGAGCTGCGGCTCAACCCGGCCTGGTCCTTCTTCGGAAAGCCCATCACCGTGCACAGCCTGGGCGGCTGCACGATGAGCAACGAACCCGCGAACGGCGTCACACGCCCCGACGGGCAGGTGCACGGCTGCCCCGGCCTCTACGTGATGGACGGCTCGGTGCTGTGCCGCTCCGTCGGTGTGAACCCGACCCCGACCATCCTGGCCATTTCGGAGCTCAACATCCTCGACTTCATCCGGGCGGAGCGCGGCGACAATTGGCCCGAGCTTCCGGGCCAGCGCCCGCCGGGGGCAGCCCAGTACCTGGAGCACGTACGGGGTGCTCGCGACTGGCAAAAGCGCGCGACAGCGCGCGGCTGGCAACTGCGCTTCGAGCCGGAGCCTGCGGTGGCCGTCCAGAGCGCGCCGCTCGGGTTGCGTTTTCAGGAGAAGTTTCATGGCTACTGCGCACCTCTCAAACCCGGAGAGGATCCGATCGCCGGCGAGGGAGATAGCAAGAGGTATCGGTCCGGCGTCGACGCGGCCCACCGCCTGTTCGAGATCCGCGGGCGGCCAGAGCACGCTTTCTCGCTGGAACTGAACGTGAGCTGCGTCAATCTCCATCGCTTCTTCGAAGACATGACGCATCGCCTCGAGCTCGAAGGCACACTCGAGTTTCACCTGCCCGGGCTGCCCAACAGCGGCGAAAAGGGCACCAAGGTTCGCGGCTATCTGGAGCTTCTGGTCCCGCGGCACAAACCGTACGGGGTGTCGCCGAAGCTCAAGGGTGAGCAGAGAGCAATCACCGGCCGCCCCCACCGGACGCGCAAGGGCAACCCGTCGCCGGGCGCGCCCCGCTTCATGTACTACCACCTGGCGTTGCCGGAAGACGCGCTGCGCCTCGAGGGCTACAAGCGGATCCGCAACGACCCGGGTCTCGACGCGTGGCGCGACACGACGGCGCTGTTCACGCGCTTTGGCCGACCGCGGGTGGCGGGCTCGCCGCTCGGCAGCCCGATCGACGCCGTCGCGGCCGGCGTCGTCCACGTCAACCTGACCGACTTCGCGTACGAGGAGATGCCATCGTTCGCGACGATCGGTGGCGAGGGCGCGCTGCCGCGCCCGCCGGGTCTCGAAGTGACCGGCACCCAGGATCCCGCGCGCGTGACCTGGGCACTCGGCAAATTCATGGCGTTCTTCTTCGGAACGCTGCAGCGCATCTACTCGCCCGGCGCGCGAGCCGCCTCGAGCGCTCTTTTCGAACCCTTGCCGAACGGCGTGCGTCACGAGCGCCCGCGACTGAGAGTCTAAGATGGACCAAGACCGGGCCACTCTGATAGACGAGCGCTGGCTCGCGATCGACGAGCTGAAGCTTCCACTGCGCCGCTTCAGCGCTCCGCCGTTGCAGCCGCTCGGGGTCCGGCAGTCGGTGCTGCTGTTGCACGGAGGTAACACGAGCAGCGAGCTTTATCATTGGCCGCGCGGCGGGCTGGTCAAGTACCTGGCCGAGCGGAACTGCGACGTCTGGACGCTCGATTGGCGCACGAGCGCTCCCCTACTCAGCGAGCTCGTGCGCTCGAATGGCCCGCTCTTCGGCGACGTGCAGAGGGAGCGCCGGGCGTTCACGCTCGACCGCGTCGCGGAGGCAGAAATTCCCGCCGCGCTGGCGGTGATGCGCAAGACGCAAGAGGTCACCCCGGAAATCTCCGTGCTCGGCTTTTGCTTGTCGGCGGGCGCGCTGGCGATGTCGATTGCGCGCGGCCATTTGGAGAGCCACGGCGTCGGCAACGTCGTGCTCTCCACCATGGGCCTGTTCTACGAGGTGCCGTGGAATGGCTGGGTCAAGGCGGAAGACTTCATCCTCGAACGGATATTGTCTACGAACCCCGAGTGTCGCGCGGTCGATCCGTTTTTCCCATCGGGCTGGCCGGACCCCATGACGCAGGCCTACAAACGCTGGCCGGCGGCGTGGCTCGGCGCCAGCGGCTCGAGCTCCGTAGACGAGCTCTTCAAGCGGCTCACGTTCTGTTACGGCGAGCCGTACGCTCGCTCCCGCCTCGACTCCGCCTTCGAGCGCCGGCTGGACAGCACCGACTTTTTCGGCCCGATCCACCTGGGCTTGTTCCTGCACGCCGGACAAATGGTGCGCCGGGGTTACGCGGCGCGGTACGGCGCGCTGGACGTGCTCGACCGGACGCGCATCAGCCGCAGAAGCCAGCTGGTCCCCGGCCATGACCTGATTCCGACCTATTTTCGCAACAAGCGGGTCACCGCCCTGACCGGCTCGGACGACCGGCTCTGGCACCGCGATTCCATCGATCTCATGTACGAGTGGCTGCGCAACGAGGCCACGGACCCCGTCGGCGATCCCCGGTTCGAGCGCCAGAGGCACCGCAAATACATCGTGCCGCGCTACGGACACCTGGATATCTTCTGGGGCGAGCAGGCCTTTCGGGATGCCTACCCCGCAATTCACACGGGGTTGACTCTGTCGGGGTTCCAGAAAGACTTCCCGCTGGCCGCGGAGTAGCCGGCCACGGGTATTTTCTGCGGGCGAGTCGTGTTACTCCTATGCGGGAGACATGAACGCCCGCGAGGAAGAGCCGCCTCCTTCCGCAGATGAGCGGACGAGCTCCGCCGAACAAGCGATCCACGCCGCCTGGCAAGAGGGTGACTTCAAGTCCGCAGCGACCCTCGTCCTCGACGCTTACGGACGAGAACTGTACAGCTTCATCCTCGCGCAATTCCGTCATAGCTGGGATCAGGCCGACGACGTCTTTTCCAGCTTCAAAGAGGACCTGTGGCGCGGCCTGCCCGGCTTCCTGTGGCGCTGTTCCGCCCGCGCCTGGTGCTATCGTCTGGCGCGGAACGCGGCGCATCGCTACCGCCGCAGCCCGCAAAACCGGCGCGCTCGCCACGTGTCGCTCGAGGAGGTCGGGTTCCTGGATGAAGCCGTCGACCGCGCCCGCACCAGCACCCAGGCTCACCTCCGCTCCGAGGTCAAAGGCGAGATCCAGAAGTTGCGCGAGGAGCTGACGCAGGCGGATCGGGATCTGCTCGCTCTGCGCATCGACCGGGCCCTTTCCTGGCGAGAGGTCGCGCACGCCATGCTGCCCGCGGACGAGCAAGCGGACGAGGAGCGACTGCGCCGCCTCGAAGCGGCGCTTCGCCAGCGATTCGTCGAGGTCAAAGCGAAGCTCAAGCAGCTCGCCAAGAAGCGCGGGCTGCTCTGACGTGGCGCGGCAGCCGACAGCCATGCTCCGAGAGACGCGTTTTCGCTGATTCGGCCCCTCACAAATCGCAGCTGACTTCTCTGCCTCGGTATGAGGCCGTTTGCCGTACTGGGACCTTCCAAGTCACTATTCCGTGTCGCGCCGAGCCCGGCTGAGACGCCCGACCCGCTCGCCGCACCGACACTGTTCGCGACTGGTAGCGTCAGCCCCGGCTCGATCGAGGCGCTCGGCCAGGTCCTCGAACGGCGTTCGCTCGCGTCGATCTGGCATGCGCTGCGGGACGGGGCGCTCGCCATTCACGGCATCCGTAATGAAGGAGCGCACACGATCGCCGTGTTCCGCGAGCGAACACCGCAGGTCGCTGCGGCCCATGCCGTCGTCGGCCGCGATCTCGCGATGCTGCAACGCGTGCTCGAAGGGGCGAGCCTGAAGGTGCTCGCGGAAGAGTTCGGCGCGTCGCTGTCCTCGGTCTCGAGCAGCCTGAGTCGCACGACCAAACGGCTCGGCCTCTCCGGTGGGGTCGCCGTGATCCCCATTCTGCTAGCGGAGCTCGCCTGCGCCGAGAAGGAGCGGAGCACGCTGACGGCGCCCTGGTATCGCGTCGCTCCGAGGCTCGTGGCGATCGTCGTGCCGCGCGTCGAGCCCGAGCTCTCGAAGCGTCTGTCGCCCGCGGAGGTCGAAGTCTGCGGCCTGGCGCTCGCCGGCCTGTCCTACGCCCAGATGTCGGCGCGCCGCCGCACCAGCAAGCGCACGATCGCGAACCAACTGTCCTCGGCCTTTCGCCGTCTGGAGGTCTCCGGCCGCAGCGAGCTGATGGCGCGCGTCGCAAGCCTGCTCGTCCGTCCGGCGCCGCCCAGCGGCCTGGCAATCTCGGACGAGGTAGGGCAAGAAGGGGAGGATGCGGTGTGTGGTCGTTTGCCTTCTAATGGGTTGCGGGTTCCTTCTAGCCGGTTGCGGGGACGACGATTCGCAGGGTGACGATCCGGAGATGGGACCGGTGGAAACGGGCCCGATCGACTGCGCGGTGCTCACGCTCCCGGAGACGGCCCATCAGGAGGAGGTGCGGATCGTGACGGAGCTCCCGACCGGGGCCGGCGGCGCGCTGAAAGACGGAGACTACGAGCTCGTCGGACACGTGCGCTATCGGATGATGGCGAGAGACGACGACGAACCAAGCTTCATGCGCGCCGCGCTGCGCTTACGTCGAAACGCCACCGTCCTCGACTATTGGTTCGACGAAGGCTCCGCCGGAGAGGCGCCGGAGCCCCGGGGATTCACCGCACGCGTGGCGACGACCGGCAATGTGTTGGCGGTCGAGATGGTCTGCCCGGAAGGCCGCGTCAACGCCTTCGGATACACGGCATCCGGAGCCTCGCTCTCGATCATCGAGGAAGACGAGGAGATGTTGTTCGAACGGCGGTGAGGATCGACCCGAATCCCCGAGCCCTAGCCGACGGGTGACAAGCCCGCGGCGACGCGACCGCTGAACAGCAGCTGCTTCTTCTCGGGAAGCGGATGGAACGGGGCGCCCTGGAGGTCGCGGAACAGCCGCTCCATGCCGCTGGAGCGGAAGAGCGCGCTGCCGCCGCTGAGCTCGACGGCTTTGGCAGCGACGGCGAGCGCGGCGTTGGCGGCGAGCGTCTTTCTGACCAGCATGCGGTTCGCGCTGTCGATGCTCGGGGCGACGTCGTAGTCGTTGCTGATGTCGACCATGCTCTGCCAGGAAAGGTGCAGGAGCGTGAGCTGATTCTCGAGCTCGCCGAGCGTGAGTATTTGCAAGGCATCGAGCGGTTTCTGTTTCACAGCGGCGCGCGAAAGCTCCGCGATGCTTTCGGCCGCTCCCACGTACGGAGCCAGGTAGATGGGCGGCGCGATGGTCACGACCGCGTTCCAGAACGGGTGCCATTCGCCGCGCGCGCGCTTCAGCGCGACCGCTGCTTCCGGGACGAACACGTCCGTGAGCTCGATCGAGTGCGAGCCGGTCGCGCGCATGCCGAGCGTATCCCAGTCGTCGCGGATCGTGACACCGGGGCTCCGGATGGGCACCGGGAAGTGCAGCACCTCGGCATCGCAGGGCGCGCTCGTGACCAGCAGATCGCCGGCGGGCGCTCCGCTGCAGAAGCGTTTGACCGCGTTCACGCGATAGCCGCCTTCCACGCGCTCGGCGCGGCCGACGCTGTCCACCCAGTCCCCAGCTCCCGTGCTCACCAACACCAGCTCGGAAGCGGCGATCTTGCGTAGCAAGGCCTCTGCCGGCTGCCCGTGGCGGTGCCTCCAGACAGAGAGCGCGACCAGGTGCGTGTGCATCGACAGCGCGAGCGCGGTCGACGAACAGAAACACGACAGCTGCCGGAGCAGCTCGCAGAGCTCTCGATGGCTCGCGCCGCCGCCACCGAGCTCCACGGGCACGCCGGCGGAAAAGAATCGATGTTCCTTGAGCGCGGCGTAGTTTTCGGCCGCGAAACGGCCGTCGCGATCGGACCCCGCCGCGCGCTCGCGGAAGCCGGGCCCCAGGGTTTGGACGAGATCGAAAAACCGTTGAGCTGAGGTCACGCGCCCAAGCTACGCCCGCGGCGATCCCGAACAAGTTCGAAAAATGGACCGTTGCCCTGGCCGCTATTTTCCAAGAAAATCACGGCATGTCCGGCTATGGCCAGTTCTGCCCCGTCTCGCAGGCCCTCGAGATCGTCGGCGAGCGCTGGACGCTGCTGATCGTGCGCGAGCTCTTGTGCGACGACTATCGCTTCAACGAGCTCCTGAACGGCTTGCCCCTGATCTCGCGCAGCCTGTTGTCGCAACGCTTGAAGAGCCTCGAGGAGGCCGGCCTCGTCGAGCGGCAGGAACGCGAGAAGGGCGTCGTCGTCTACCGCCTCACCCAGGCCGGTCGTGAGCTCGAGCCGATCGTGATGGGCCTCGGCACCTGGGCACGGCGCTGGGTCGAGCACAACCTCTCGCCCGACGATCTCGATCCGGTCTTGATGATGTGGGACTTGCGCCGGCGCCTCGACACCCAGCGCCTCCCCGCCGAGCAGACCGTCGTCCAGTTCTGGTTCCGCGACGTCCCCGCCAAAGTCAGCCGTTATTGGCTGTGCGTCGAGCGACCCGACGTCGAGCTGTGCATGACCAACCCCGGCTTCGACGTCGCCCTCACCGTCGAAGCCAAGCTCCGCACCATGGTCGAAGTCTGGATGGGCCACCGCGACATCACCGAAGCCCTGCGCACCCGCGCCATCGAGCTCAAAGGCGACCCCAAGCTCACCCGCGCCTTCCCCTCGTGGCTGCTCTTGAGCTCGTTCGCGAACATCCCCCGCGCCGCCTCGACCTAGGGGAGCCGGGAGGGCGGCACCTCCAGGCGCGCTCGGATCTCCTCGGCGGCCGTCGCAAAGTCCTCGTGCGCGCGAACCCGGTTGCCCTCCATGTAGAACTCGAGCCCCTGGGCGGCTACCAGCGCGATGCTGGCGTTGATCCCGCGCTTCCCGAGCTCCATCTGCACGCTCGGCTGCTTCAGTAACGCCTCCACCTCCCCCAACAGACGACCGATCGCCGCGATGCTTCCAAATTGCTCAGCCATGGCGGAAGAAGGATAGCGCTGATCCGGTCAATCTCCCGGCTTTCCATCGCCGAGCCGCTTGCTGAGGATCACGCTCCGATAGTTGGTGTGGTTCCACTGTTCGTACCCCACGTGACGGTAGCCACGAGCAGCGTAGAAGCGGATCAGGTGGGCGGCGCCTTCTGCCGTGTCGATGGCGACCTCGGCGGCACCGAGCACCTGCGCGCGCTCTTCGGCCATCGACAAGAGGCGCCCGCCGAGCCCTTGTCGTTGGAGCTCGGGCTCGACTGCGAACTGGCTCACGATCGAGACGTCGTTGCGGTCGTACCAGGAACAGTGCGGTGCCCGCTCCGATGGTGGAACCAGGAGAATGGTGCCGACCAGGCGATCGTCCTGGAAGGCGAGGTAACATTCTCCTTTCGCGGCGCGCTGCCGCGTGGTCGCCGCATCCTGATACGTCGCGCGATAGCGAAAACCCAAGGCGGCGAGCGACGCGTAGGCGCGGTGCAGGAGAGCCGTCAGGGCTTCGAATGAGTCACTGTCTCGGAGCAGCCGAATTTCTGGGAGGGTCGGTGTCATCGCTGGAAAGTCCGGCGCTCGGATCATGCGCCGGATCCGTCGGACCAGGCAATGCACCGCCGACGTGCGCCGTGCCACTCGCGAGCTCGTGCGCAGCGCCCCCGGGAGTGGTCAGCGTCGGACCCGGACCGCAGGTGATCAGGAACTTCAGCGTCGAAGGCTCGGGATCGAACGCAAGCGCCCAGCTTCGCTTCCAGCGCAAGCGTGAAAGGCTCAGCTCGAGACCCGATCGCAACGCCAGAGTGCGCGACGAGCCCGATCGGTCCCCCAGGTCCCAGCGCACCTCGCGCTCGAAGCGGCTGAACGTGTGAACGGTGGCCTCGGACTCCAAGGTCACGGCTCGGGCCCGCCCATCGGAGGATCCACGGGGTCAGCGGGCGTGCTCGGCCAATGTCCCCGCAGCGGGCGGTAGTGCACGGCGCTAGCGGGGGAGCTCCGGAGCACGATCGCAGGGTTCACATCTCCTGCCGTGTGATCGGCCATAAAGTAGAGGTCCACCATCAAGCGCGCTTCCACGATCGTGAAGTTCGGGTCCGGGAACACGCGCAAGCTTCCGTAAACGTCGCGGAGGTTTGAGTGGAGCGACCCCGCTGGGGTGTCAGCGAAGGAGCCCCCGGGCTTTCCCTGGAGAACGGAGCCCGAGACGACAGCGTTGACGGCGCCGTCGAGTGTGCGGAGCTCGGCCTCGACGCCGAGCTCGAGGCGCTCGGCACAGGTCCACTCGCCGAGCTCGGGGTCCGAGCACGCGCTCCCGTCGCAGCGCGCAGGATCGGGTCCCACATGCGTGAACCGATCGGAAGGCCGAACGGAGGCCGAGATTCGCGTCTCTGTTAGATAGCCCGCGGCGGCGCTGCCTCCTCGAGGGTCTGCCGGCATCCACTGCAACGCGGCGTCGATGGGTCGCTCGATGCGTCGCTCGAGTTGGTCTACGTCGAAACCGAGCTCGACGGCGCGCTCGCGGTCGACCTCCGTTCGCACCTCGAAGGTCATGCACGGGTGAGGTGTTCCGCCGTAATCGCTCGACTCGCCGCCCGCCTGCACCGGGCACTCGGCGCAAACGCTCGTCGCTTCAGCGCCATCGCCACCCGCTGGCGGCGCGTCGCGGTCATCGTTCGACGCGGTGCACCCGCTCACGAACAAGACCACCAGAGAGGACGCTCCGCTCCGACGCAGACGGTTTGCCGTGCCCATGGCTCGGGAATGTCACGGCACTGGGCGCGCGGCAATGCCCAGAACGCACATCTCATGCCCAGAATGCCACGTCAATGTGCTAATCAGTCCATACATGCCAGCAGTAATCGCGACTTGCGAGCGACGCCGATGAACTACGAGGTGACCGCAGCGCAGCTGGTGCGGGCACTACGAGGGCAGAGATCGTGTGCGGAGCTGAGCCGCCGCGCCGGCTATCGCAGCAACATCGTGCACCGGTGGGAGTCGCAGCGAAGCTGGCCCACGGCTGCGCGCTTCCTTCAGGTGCGCCGCAAGCTGCGCCCAACAGCGAAAAACTGGCTCGCGACCTTCTTTCACGTGCTCCCCGAGTGGGCTGCCGCCTACGAACCGACCTCCGCTGCTGCCGTCGCCGCGTTCCTCAGGCACCTTCGGGGAAAGACGCCCGTATTGCGGATCGCCGAGCTCGCTCACCGCAATCGCTACAGCGTCGCGCGCTGGCTTGCGGGCGAGGCCGAACCCAAGCTTCCAGATTTTCTCCGCCTGGTGGACGTTATGAGCCGGCGCCTCCCCGATCTGATCGCAGCCGTCGAAGATCCGAGCCGCGTCCCCTCGGTGAGCCGCGCCTGGGAGCGGCTCCAGCTCGCCCGCCACGCAGGCTACGACTTGCCTTGGTCGCACGCGGTCTTGCGGGCCCTCGAGCTCCAAGGCATGCCAAATGGCGCGGCTGCGCAGCGCGCTTGGATTGCTCGCCGCTTGTGCGTTACGCCGCAACGAGTTCGAGACGCTCTCGAGCTGCTCGAACGGTCTGCGCAGGTGAAACGCACCGCTCGCGGCTACCGCTTGCTCGAAGTCATGGCGATAGACACGGGCCAGTACCCTGAGCGCGCTCGGGCCCTGAAGGTCGCCTGGCTGGAGACAGCGCTCGAACGCCTCAAGACGAACGCGCCGGGTCGCTTCGGCTACAGCGTTTTCGCCGTCTCGAGAGCCACCCTGCGCGAGCTCCACGACCTCCACCTGCAGTACGTCCGCGCCATGCAACAGCTCATCGCGCGCTCCACGCCGAGCGAGTGCGTCGGCCTTTACTGCTCGCAGCTCCTCGATCTCGGGGAACCACCGAGCGGTTGAGGGGCGCGGTGGGTTTCCTCGCTGTCGAGGCGTCCACGTCGGGCAGGTATCGGTATCCAGCGTTCAACGCGGTTCGGCGAAGCAACGACGAGCGGTGGTGTTCGTTGCGACCCGTGTCAGCGTCGGCGCCCCGCAGCGGCCCGAAGGGCTGCGAGGAGCGACGGGTGGGGGCATCAGCGGAGAGGGCGGGATTCGAACCCGCGGTAGGCTTTTGACCTACGCCCGCTTAGCAAGCGGGTACCTTCGGCCACTCGGTCACCTCTCCGGGCGATCTGAGGGGCGAACCCTAGCCGGTGGCTTCCGGAGGTCAAGCGGCGGCGCACGGGATCCACACGCGAGCGGTGCGAGGGGACGGCAGACGCTCGGACTCGGCGCGTTTATGCGGGGTTTTTGAGTTTGGCAGGGCGGTCGGCAGGGGCTGCTCCCCGCGGGGTACGGCGAATGGCGGCCGGCCGTGCTCGCTGCGCTGCGCGCGGCCGAGGCCCTCAAGCCCCGTGCTCGCTGCGCTGCGCGCGGGGCGAGGGCCTCGCGACGGAGGCAGTCCACTTCGCGAAACGATTTAGCAGTCTCGATCGTGACTGTGATGGGGGTTTCGAGGCCCGAGATCATGCTCGCCACCGTCACCCGCTCCGGCACCGCACGGTAGCAGTCTCGATCGTGACTGTGATTGGGGTTTGGAGAAGGCTCCCCCGACGTGGACGGTCTGCCGGACGTCGAGGCAGAGCGGGTTGCGCCCGGAGGGCGGGCACCGGTCTAGGATGGCATCGATGTTGCGCCTGCTGCGGGAGCCGCTGCTCCACTTCGTCGTGCTCGGCGGGCTGCTCGCCGCGCTCCGGGCGACGGCGGCGCGCACGGATGATGCGCACGTCGTGCGGGTGACTCGGGCGACGCGCGAGCACCTGGTGCGCGAGCTGGAAGGGCGATTGGGTCGGGCAGCGACGGCGGCCGAGCGCGACGAGGCGATTGCGCGCTGGAAGAGCGACGAGGTGGTGTACCGCGAAGCCGTGCGGCTCGGCGTGGATCACACGGATCCGGAGCTGGCGGCGCGGATCGCGGCGCGTGCCCTGGAGGTGTTTCGCAGGCTCGAGATCCAGCGCGAGCCGACCGACACCGAGCTCACCGGGTTCTTGGAGGCGAACCGCGCGCGCTACGAGGTGCCGGAGCGTTACACGCTCGAGCACGCCTTCGCCAAGCGGGAAGGCGGCGACGCCGAGGCGCGCGCGAAGGGCTTCGCGGCCAGCGCGGCAAAGGAGGGAAAAGAGCTTTCGGCGCTGGGGGACGTGTACGACGTGGGCTCGAAGGTGGAAGAAGTGGCGTTCGAGGATCTGGCGCGGCTCTTTGGCTTCGAGTTCGCAGAGGGCGTGGCGCGCGCGAGGCCCGGAGCGGTCGTGGTTCTGGAGAGCACGCGCGGCTTTCATGCGGTGCGGGTCGTCGCGACGATCCCCGCGGGATTGCCGGATGAAGCGCTGCTTTTGCCGCGGCTCGTGCGTGACTGGAAAGCGTCGCTGGGTGACGAGCTGAAAGAGAAAGCGGAGCGGCGTCTGTTGTCGCGGTACCGCTTCGTGGAGGCGTCGTGATCCGCTTGCTGCTGCTGTGCGCGGTGCTGCTGTTCGCGCGGACGGGGCTTTGC
Source organism: Polyangiaceae bacterium (assembly GCA_025937835.1). Taxonomy (GTDB): domain Bacteria; phylum Myxococcota_A; class Polyangia; order Polyangiales; family Polyangiaceae; genus PMG-095. The sequence goes on along the minus strand of JAICQO010000009.1, from coordinate 10,087 downwards.
CACCAGGCGACCTCCGGCGCGCTCGCGCTGGAAGAGACGGCGGCCGGACGATTTCTAATCCGATGGACCGCGCCGGCAAGAGGCGTCGATCCCGAGTTCCCGGAGCACTGCGCGTTGCTGGAGGGGGCGATCGACTGCGGCAGCGAGGGGCTCACCTCGATCGACTTTGCGGGTCTCGAGGGCAGCGCGCACCGGATCGTGGTGCGGGTGCAGTGGGCGGGCGGAAAGGAGCTCACCCAGGTCGCCTCCGCAGAACACGCGCGGCTCGAGCTGCGGGGCGGAACGGACGTCGCGGAGACGATTCGGGAGTTTTCGAAGCTCGGGGTCGAGCACATCCTCGGCGGAATCGACCACCTGCTGTTCGTGCTGGCCCTCGTGCTGTTGGTTCGCGACGGAAGGCGGCTGGTGGCGACGGTGACCGCGTTCACGCTGGCACACAGCGTTACCCTGGCGGGCGCGGTGCTCGGCTGGGTGCGCGTGCCGTCTGCCCCGGTGGAGGCGGTGATCGCGCTGTCGATCCTGCTGGTCGCGGTGGAGTGCGCAAAGCCCGGGGATTCGTGGTCGCGGCGCGCACCCTGGGCCGTGGCGTTCGGGTTCGGGCTCTTGCACGGCTTCGGGTTCGCGGGGGCGCTCGCCGAGGTCGGGCTGCCGCCGCAGCAGGTTCCGCTCGCGCTCGGGGCGTTCAACGCGGGGGTGGAGCTCGGGCAGCTCTTGGTGGTTGCGCCGGCTTGGTTCGCGCTGCGCTCGGCGACGCGCTGGGCGCGCGCAGCGACGGTGGAACGCGCCCTCGTGTACGCGATCGGCTCGGCTGCGAGCTGTTGGGCAATCGAGCGGGTCTGGGCCGTGTTCGCCTAGTTTCGCGCTAAGCTCGCTGCGTGCTGCTGTCTCGACCGGACGTACCACGACCGAGTGTCGCAGCGCGCGACAAGGCGCGCCGACTGCTGGAGGCGTCGCTCGGGCCCTCGAAGGTCCTGGTGGAGCGCGACGCGTGCGAGCGTTTCGTACGCGACGAGTCGGAGGCGGAAGGCGTGATCCCGGACGCGGTCGTGCTGGCGAGCTCGACCGATGACATCCAGAAAGCGCTCGGCGCCGCGAGAGAGGCGGAAGTGCCGATCACGCCGCGAGCGGGCGGCACGGGCCGCACGGGTGGAGCCGTACCGGTCGGAGGCGGGATCGTGCTGGCGATTTCCGGCACGAATCAGCTGAAGGACGTCGACCTGCGCGAGGGGATCGCGGTCGTCGAGCCGGGGCTGATTTTGAAGAGCCTTCACGACGCGGTCGAGCGCGAGGGCTGGTTCTATCCGCCGGATCCGAACTCGCTGTCGTCGTGCTGCCTGGGCGGGAACGTGGCGGAGAACGCGGGCGGGCCGCGCGCTTTCAAATACGGGGTGACGCGCGACTACGTGCTCGGGATGACGGCCTTGCTGATCGGCGGGCAGCGGCTGCAAGTGGGCCGGCGCACGCTGAAAGGCGTGACCGGGTACGACGTGACGGCGCTGCTGGTCGGCAGTGAAGGGACGCTCGCGGTGTTCGGCGACATCACCTTGAAGTTGATCCGCAAGCCGGAGTCGGTGACGACGCTGCTGGCCTTGTTCCCCGACGTGCGCGCGTCGACGCGCTGCGTGGCGGAGATGACGAGCGCGGGCGTGACGGCGCGCTGCATCGAGTTCTTCGACGGCTCGACGTTGAACGCGATGCGCGCGGCGGGCAATCCGATCGACGCGCGTGCGGGATCTCTGCTCTTGATCGAGGTCGACGGGTCCGCGCGGGACTGCGAGGTCGCGGCGGAGCGAGTCGGGATGGCTTGTGAAGCGGCGCAGGCGCTCGAGGTGCTCGTCGCGCAGGACGCAGGGCAACGGGAGCGGCTCTGGGCGGCGCGCCGCGAGATGAGCCACGCCGTGCGAAAGCTCACTCGCCGCAAGCTGAGCGAGGACGTGGTGGTGCCGCGGCAATGCATCGCGACCTTGCTGGAGCGCGTGGCGGCGAGCTGCGAGAAGCACCGGGTGCGCTCGCTCACCTACGGTCACGCGGGCGACGGCAACCTGCACGTGAACTTCTTGTGGGACACCGACGACGAGATGCCGGGCGTGGACCTCGCGATCGGGGATCTGTTTCGGGAAGTGGTGGCCCTCGGGGGGACCTTGAGCGGCGAGCACGGGATCGGCGTGTTGAAGGCGCCCTACCTGCCGCTCGAGCAGTCACCCGAGCTGATCGCTCTGCAAAAGGACCTGAAGCGCCTGTTCGATCCGAGCGGGCTGTTGAATCCGGGCAAGATTTTCCCGGGGGGCGCGCACCAGGCCTGTTGACCCCGCGGTTCGTGCTAGAAACGCGCCCCCTTGGCTCTCGCGTTCGTTTTGGCCACGCTCGCCGTCGCCCTCGGGGCCGCGCTCGGGCTTGCGCCAATCGGAAGTCCGAAGCCGGTCGCGATGCTGCGGTCGTTCGCGCTGATCGCGGGTCTGGTCGTGGTGTTCGCGCACATCTTGCCGGAGGCGGTGCACGCGATCGGCATTGCCTGGGCGCTCGTGGTGTTTGCGGCGGGTGCGGTGTTGCCGATCGGGCTCGAGCAGCTCATGCGCGGGCGCGCCACGGACGGGGCGGACCTCGGGCTGGAGCTCGGGTTCTGGGGACTGATGGTGCACCACGTCGGGGACGGGCTCGCGCTCGGCGCGATCGCGCGGATCAGCGACGGGCCGTTCAGTCACCTCGACGTGCTGATCGCGCTCGTCGCACACACGGTCCCGCTGGTTGCGGTGGTGGCAGCGGCTTACGCGCGGCGCGAAGGGCGGCGGGGCGCGGCCTTTCGCTGCGCGGGCTTTGCGGTGGCGAGCGGGCTCGGGATCTTGCTCGCGTCGTGGGTGGACGCGGGGCTGATGGAGTCCTTCGAAGCATGGATCTCTGCGGCGGTCGCGGGCCTGCTCGTGCACGTCGCGGTGCACGACCTGAAGCGCCCCCGCGTCGGAGACCCGATCTGAGCGGCACGCGCCAGCGCTAGCGCAGCGTGACCGCGAGCGGCAGGGCGACGACGGCGGTTTCGCCAGTCAGCAGCGGCGAGAGCGAGGCGACGTGAGCGCGCAGCGAGGGCGGGATCTGGGCGAGGAGGGCCGTGCGCTTCTCGTAGGCGAGCACGGCGGCTTCGATCTGGGCGTTGCTCGCTTCTTCGCCGAGCAGCAAACGCTCGAGCAGGCCATCGCGCGGGCCCTCGACCGTGACGGGTGTGTCCGGGGCGAGCTTCGCCATCTTGCGGACGCTGTCGATGGCGTGAGCAAGTCCGCCGATTTCGTCGACCAGGCCGAGATCTTTGCCCTGGTTGCCGCTGTAAATGCGCCCCTCGGCGATTTCGCGGACCTTCTCGTTCGGGAGGCGGCGCCCGGTCGCGACGCGCTCGATGAACAGGTCGTAGACGCTCTGCATGTGGGCGCGGACCCGCTCGCGCGTGGCGTCGTCCCACAGGCGAAACGGCGACAGGTACGCGGCGCGCTGGGCTGCGACGGGATCGGGATTGGCCGGGATCAGGAAGGCGTCGATGCCCACCTCGTGGAGCGCGGGGCCGGGCACGATCTTGCCGCCGAACACGCCGATCGAGCCGACGATGCTGGTGCTCTCGGCGATGATCTTCTGGGTGCCGACGGCGAGGTAGTAACCGCCGCTCGCGGCCATGCTGCCGACGGAGGTGACGACCGGCTTCTTCTTCGAAAGCTCCCGGAGCTCGCGCCAGATGAGGTCGCTGGCGAGCGGAGAGCCGCCGGGGGAGTCGATCCGGAGCACGACGGCCTTGACGGAGTCGTCCTTGCGCAGGCGCTCGAGAGTCTTGTTGAGAGAGTGGGAGGTGATGCCGCCGCTGTCGAACGGGCCACCACTCTCGAGGGTGATGGCGCCCTCGGCGGGCACGACCGCCAGGTGCGGCTTGCCGCCCGTGGCTTCTTCGGCGCCGGACAGGATGCGGATCAACTGGCCGAGATCGAAGCCGTCTTTGGTGCCGGTGTCGGGCCCGAACTCGGCCTTGGAGAAGCTCGTCTTGCCGAGCCGCTTGGCCTCGGCCAGGGCTTCCGCCTCGAAGCCCACGGCGTCGACCAGCTTCTGCGCCTTGGCTTCTTCCGGGCTATACGGGCCGGCTTCGAGCCCGGGGCCGAGGCCCTGGCGCGCGGATTCGATGTCGGCGAGCCAGGCTGCGCGCATCGAGCCGAGGGTCGCGCCCAGGACTTCGCGCGTGGCCTCGCTCGGCTCGGTGTGCGTGAGCGGCTCCGCGCCGCCCTTGTACTTGCCGATGGCGATGAAGTCGGTCGCGACCTTGAGGCGGTCGAGCAGGCTCTTCACGTGCACGAGCTCGGCGGCGATGCCGACCGTGTCGTAGCTGCCCGCGGGGCTGAGCCAGATCCGGCTACAACCCTTGAGGGTGAGCCAGGCGCCGGCGTTGGCCAGGGTGTGGGCGTGGCACACGACCGGCAGCTTCTTCTCGCGGTAGCGCGAGGCGATGCGGCCGATCTCCGAGGCGCGCGAAAAATCGAGCCCGGCGGCGCCGAGCTTGATGAACAGGCCGGCAGTCTCTTTACTCTGCAGGCTACGCTCGAGCGCGCGGACCAGGCCCGTGTACGTGCGCGTCGCGGGCAACTGGAACAGGCTCCCACTCGAGCCCTCCGGCGCGCCCGATTCGAGATCGATCTCCACGATGCGCGAGTCGTTCTTACCGGGCTCGGGCTCGTCTTGGTTCTGCGAGCTGCGCGGGCGGCCGCAGCTCGCGACCAGCAGGGCGAGGCCACACGCGACGGCCAGCCTCACGGCTTCGACCCCGGCAGATCGGTGGTGTCGACCTCTGGTGGGAGGGTCGGGCTCGGGTTCGAGCCGTTGCCGGTGTCGGGTTCGCTCTTGGGCGCGGCGGGCGGCTCTTCCTCGGGCTCCTTCGCCTGCGTGGCGCCGTCGCCCTTCGGGTTGTTGGCGTCGAGGCGCGCGCGCTCTTTCAGCTCTTCGGCGCGGGCCGTGTCGTTCTTGCGGCGCGCGATCTCGGCGAGGCCGGACAGCGCTCGGGCGTTGCCGGGGCTGCGCTCGAGCACGCGGTAGTAGAGCTCTTCGGCCGCAGCGTAGCGACCGCTCCTCGTCGCCTGTTGCGCCTTGTCGAGCATCGCATTGGCCTCGCCTGCGGGAGCGCGAGCGGCGGGAGCGGCGGGAGCACGAGCGGCGGGAGCGGCAGGGGCGCGAGCGGCGGGCCTGGCGCTCGCGCTGGGTGCGGAGCCTTTCGGCGCTCTCGCGACGAAGGCCTTCAACTGGGGCAACAGCGGAGCCATCGGTGAGCTCGGTCCGATCTTGGCGAGCTCGGCTTGCGCGTCTTCGGCGCGGCCGGCGCGAGCGAGGACGTAGACGAGCGCAGCCTGCGCGCGGCCGCCGCCGGCTTCGCCGTTCCTCGCGATGCGCAGGCGCTCGATCACGCCGTCCCACTCGGGAGAGTCTCCGGCGAAGTCGAGCGCGGCGAGCACGTAGGCGTTGGCGGCGTCGGTCGAGCGCTCGACGAGAGGCGCGCTCTTCTGGCGGGCTTTTTCGAGCTCACCCTTCATGCGCAGCAGGTCTATCTCGGCACGGGAAGGCGCCATCTCCTTCGGCGCAGCGGCGAGCGCGGCGTTGACGGCCTGCTCGGCGCGCGCGAGCCGGCGCTCGAGCTCGCGCTTTCGAGCCTGGACCAGGTCGGTCGCGCTCGGCTCGAGCAAGCGCAGCTCGAGCCAGCCCTGATCGGCGCGCAGCGTTTCCAGACGCGCGAGCGAGGTGAGGACGCGCGCGTCGTGCTCGGCGAGCGCCGAGGCCTTGAGCAGCCGCTCGCGTGCGCCTTCCCAGTCGCCGCTCTCGAGCAGGCGGTTGCCGTCTTCGAGCAGCAGCGCGACGCGCGGATCTTCTGCGACGGCGGCCTCGCGCGCTTGGGGCGCCTGGAAGCGCGACAGGTAGCGGCGGCCCACGGTGAGCGCGAGCAAGACCACGACCCCGGCCACGACCAGCGCCGCGATCCAGCGTGAGCGCGCGCTGCCGGTGTCCTCGGTGTCTTCGCCGAGATCGAGATCCTGGGTGCGGAGCGGCGCTGCCGGCATCGCGCTGCGTGGCGACGGGCGCGGGCTCGGCGGGTCGGGGATGTGCGGCGCGGGCGCGCTCGGCAGCGTCGCCGACAGGCGTTCGATGGCGGCGCGCTGCGACGGCGAAGCATTGCTGCGGTGAATCGGCGTCGCGGGCGGGCGCGTGCTGCTCTCCGGCGCGAGGCCCGGCGGCACCGCGGGCAGCGACGCCGCGGGCTGAACGGCGCTCCGCGGCACGACCTCCGGGATCGGCGTGGTGCGCAGCGTGGGCACCGCCGAGCCGTGGCGCGACTCGTCGAACGGCCGCACCGGCTCGACCAGCGTCGGCGGGCCGCTCTGCGGAGGCACCGGCGTGATGTTCGGCGCCTGGCTCGGAACGCTCGGATGATGGCTGGGTTGAACCGGCGGCAGGCTGCTGACGTTCGGGAACTCGGGAGCGACCCCGTGCAGGGTGCGCGGGATGGGGCCCTTCGGTCGCGCGTTCTGGACCGCGAAGAACGGCTCGAGCTCGGCGATCAGCCCGAGGCGGCGCGGTGGGTCACTGCCGCGCGACAGCAGGTCTTGCGGGCCGACGCGGCGCTCGGCGATGCCGCGCTGCAGATCGCGCAGCGACCCGAACACCAGCTCTTCGCCCGCGACGGTGCGGACCGACCAGCGCTCGGGAGCCACGGCCCGCGAGCCCGGCGCGAACACCTTGAACTGGAAGCCGCAGTTCGTGCACTTGACCGTGGTGCCGCGTTCCGAGATCAGAACGTCGTCGAACTCGTACTCGGTCCCACAGCGGTTGCAGCGTACTTCCATCGAGAACGCGGGTTTTCGAGGGAGAACGCCGGGAGCGGTTCCTCGTGCCGCGGCGTGAAACGCTAGCACGCTTCAGGCTTTAGAAGCTCGGGCTTGTCGCGCACGGTGCACTTGCTAGGCTCGCGCACGAAGTGTTCAGCTTGGCCCGGTCCTCCCTCGTGCTCGCGCTGACTGGGCTCGTGTTTTCGGGCTGCCCCGGCTACGGCGAGACCGAGAGCTGCGTTCGCGATTCGCAATGTGCGCCGGGCTACGTGTGCGACGTGGAGGCCGGCAGCTGCGTGGAGAACCCCGAGGAGTTCTGCGCTGCCCCCACCGACTGCGCAGACAACGAAACCTGCAGCCGCGACGGCAGTTGCAAGGTCGGCGACTGCAGCTGGGGGGACATCGGCTGCGTGGAAGGCTTCATTTGCAGCGCCGCCGACGGCCTGTGGGAATGCGTCGTGGATGACGGCAGCAGTGCCGGCGGGGCGAGCGGTGGCGGTAGCGCGGGCGCCGGCGGCAGCGCCGGATCGCCTATTTGATCACGCGCAGGTAGGGCGGCAGCTCGCGCTTGGAGCCCGGCGAGTTGGTGCGCCCGGCAGCAGCGGGTTGCGCCTTGGGCGGCGCCTCGCTCGGCTCGGCCGCGAGGGCGGGTGCCGGTACGGGGCGCGCCCGGCGCTTGCGTGGCTCCGCGGGCGCCGGAGACGCCGTGGGCGCTGCCGCAGCGGCCGCCGGATCCTTGGCCGGCCGCGGTTTGCGCGTGCGCCGGCCCTTGGCCGGTTTCGCAGCGTCGGCCGGGGCGGCGGGACTCACGGGGGCAGGCTGTTCGGCGGCGGGCGCCACGGCGTGAAGCTTCGGCTTCTCTTTGGCCTGCTGGCGGGCGGCCTGGGCGGCCACCTCCGGCGGGACGTCGTCGGGCCAGACCATGCCCCGGCCGTTTTCGCCGACGAGCGCGAACACGGCGGCCCAGGGGATGCGGCAAAAGTGAGGGCTGCGGTTGAAGCTCAGGGTGCAGGACAGCGCGTCTTCCCCCACATCCAGATCGCGGATCGGGATGGCCATGTTCAGGCCGATCTGGAGGACGAGCTGGTGCTCCTTCTTGAACCAGGGCGGGACTCGAACCTCCTCGGGTCGCGGGTCGAGATGGACGAAGACGGTGGACTGCTCGAGCAGTGCTAGCGCCACGTCCTTCTTGGCAGGCAGGCGGGGAGGCGAGGCCATTCCGTCCCGACCCATAGCGCTCTCGCGGCTAGAAGGCTAGACGGCACTTCGGCAGCGGGCGCACAAAGACGGGAAATTCGCGACGAGTGGCTCGGTTTGGCTCAGTCTTCGAGCTCTTTCGGCCGCACCACGCGCTCGAGCTGGCCCGTGGTTTCGGGGCCGAGCGCGGTCCACTCGTCGATCGGGAGCGAGCACTCCGCGAGCGCCGCAGTGGGCATGTGCTCCGCCGCGCCCGTCAGGCGAAAGATCAGCGCTTCTATCCCCGGGTTGTGGCCGACGACCATCACGCGCTGGGCCGAGCCCCCGAAGCGGCGCAGGGCGTCGAGGTAGGCATGCGGCTCGGCGAGGTACAGCTCTTCGAGCAGTTTCAGATCGCCGCGGTACTCCGCCGCGGCCGCCGTCTCTTCGGCCGTGCGCCGAGCTCGCTCGGCCGCCGAGGACAAGATCAGGTCCGGCAGCGCCTGCTCTTCCCGCAGGATCTCGCCGATCCGTCGCGCCGCTTTCTTGCCCTTCTTGGTCAGCTCGCGCGCGTGATCGCTCGACGCATCGTCGCGATCCGCCTTGGCGTGACGCAAGATCAGCAGGGTTTTCATGAGCGGAGCATTCACCGGCCGGGTTCGGTTCGCAACGGCCCTGGCGCGGCCGTTCGCCCCGGGCGCGGTGGGGCTAGAATACGGGCCGCCATGAAGACTGGGCAACGGAGGAGCGGCCGTTTCCGGGCTCGGACCGCGGAATGACGCAACGAATTCTGGTGGTCGAAGACGAACCGGCGATCGCGGAGTCGGTTGCGTACGCGCTGCGCCGCGATCACTTCACGGTGACCATCGCCAGCACGGCGCGCGACGCGGAGCGTGAGGTCGCCGGAATGGACCTGGTCGTGCTCGACCTGATGTTGCCGGACTCGAGCGGCTTCGATCTGATCGCGGAGTTTCGCGAGCGCGGCTTGAAGACGCCGATCATCGTGCTCTCCAGCCGGGACGACGAGGCCGATCGCGTGGCGGCGCTCGAGGCCGGCGCCGACGACTACGTGACCAAGCCTTTCTCCCCGCGCGAGGTCGTGGCGCGCGTGCGCGCGGTGCTGCGCAGGGTCGAGATGCCGGTGACGCCACCGCCCCGCGACTTCCCGGTGCGCGTCGATCTGGGAGAACGGCGGGCGTTCGTCGTGGACCGGGAGGTGGAGCTCACGCGCGTCGAGTTCGACTTGCTGGCGTGCCTCCTCCAGCGGCCGGGCCGCGTGTTCACGCGCGCCCAGCTGATCGACCGCGTGTGGGGCGACGGCTACGCGATCACCGACCGCACCGTGGACTCCCACGTCAAGTCGCTGCGCCGCAAGGTGGGGGACGGCGGCGCGGGGCCGGCCGTGATCGAGACCGTGCGCGGCGTCGGGTTTCGCATCGCGAGCGACAGCGATCCGGAGCCGCCCGAATGATCCGGCTCGTGATCGTGGCGCTGGCCGCGGTCGGCCTGATCCTGTTCGTCGCCTTCGTCGTCTCGCGGCTGCTGCGCGCACGCACGCGCGGCATGAGCGTGCGCCTGCAGGTGTTCCTGGCGCTGGCGCTGATCGTCGGCGCCTTCGCGTTCGGCCTGGGCGTGATGGTCGTCGATCGCGTGGAGGCGCGGGCCGTGCGGCTCGCGACGCAGGCGGCGGAAGACGAGGCGCGCGCCGTGGCCGGTATTTTGGCGGGTGAGCTGGATCGCGCCGGCGGCACCGTGCGCGAGCTGGCCGAGCACCTGAGACAGGAGCAGCTGCGCGGCGCTGACCTCACGATCGAGCTCGTCGACTCGGACGGGACAGTGCGCTTTCGCCCGCGCGGGATGCCGGGTCAGGACCAGGGGAGCGTGACGGTCGAGGCGCCGATCGTCGTGCACGGACAGCCCAGGGGACTCGTGCGCGTGATCAAGCCGACGCTCGCGATGCGCAACCTGGTCGCGGACATCGCGCCGACGGTGCTCGTGATTAGCCTGGTGTTGGGGGCGGCTGCGGCGTTGGCGGCCGCCTTCATCGGGCGCGCGATCGCGGAGCCGATCGAGGCGCT
>JAICQO010000217.1 GCA_025937835.1 Polyangiaceae bacterium | reverse complement strand
GTGGTTTCCGCCTCGGCCGCCTGCTTGCGTGTTACTTGCGCCACGAGCCTGGGCCCAGCGTACACCTTGTACCGTTGCTCCGCGCAGGAGAACGGCGCCCCGGCCGCTGTCGGACCTTCGCATTCGTAGAGATCGCCCGCGTACAGGCTGGTTCGGCTTGCGCCGCGTTTTGCAACACGCGCGCCGCTGGCCTCGTACTCGAGGAAGGTGTCGCCCAGTGCGCCGGACATTACTTTCCAGGGCACCTCGAGAGGGTGTGGATCGCTGCCGGAGCGGAGGGCGTAGCCGGACGCAGGTGGAACCAGGGGCAAGAGTGCTGAGTACGTGAGCCGAAAGGAGGGGCTTCAAACGTCGAACGGTTGCTTACACACACACGACGAAAGGAAGCCCCGTGGACAAGGTGACCCGAAGCGAGTTTTTCGCCAAGCCCGAAGTGAAGGAAACGCTCGAACGGCTTCGGGAGGCGGTGCGAAAGGCGCTTCCGAGCGGAAATTTTGCGAGTCGCGAGGAGGCGCTGCTGGCGATCCTGGAAGAGACGATGCGCTCGGCGCTCGAGGAGGAGCTGCGAGGGATTGCAGAAGGCTTTGGGGACCGGGTGCTGGTCGACGGAGTCGAGTTCAAGCGACACGAGCCTGGCGTGGGCAAGTACTTCTGTCTTGGCGGGACGCTGTTCGTGCAGCGAGATACCTACCGCCGCGTCGGCGTGCACAACGGTCCGACGGTGGTGCCGCTGGAGCTCGTTGCTGGGCTTTCGGAAGGGGCGACGCCAGCTCTCGGCTACAACGTGGCGCACGGCTACGGGCAGCGCGACATGCGCCAGCACGCGGAGACGCTCGCCGCGGCGCACCGCGTCCCGCCTCCCCGAGCCACACTCGAACGAATCGCGAAGCGGCTCGCGAAGAAGGCGTGCGAAGCCGCGCCGCGAATCGAAGCAGTGCTGCGACCGGCGGAGGGCCTGCCAGACGGAGCTCGCGCCGTGTGCATCGGGCTGGATCGAACGGCGGTCCCGATGGCGGAACCGCGCTCGGCGGAGGCACCTGCCAAGCGAGCGCGCAAACGAAAAAAGCCGCGGAAACGCAGGGCCTCGAAGCCCATCGTCGTGAACTTCCGAATGGCCTACGTCGGCACCGCGTCCATCGTCGATGAGCACGGCGAGGCGCTCGTCACGCGGCGCTACGCGGCTCCCGCGTGCGACGACCCGGCGACGCTCGTCGCGAAGATGGTCGCAGATGTGCGAGCCGCCGTGCGCAGACAGCCCGGGCTCGGCGTTGGCATCGTGCAGGATGGTGCACCCGAGATGTGGAACGTGACTCGCGAAGCCCTTTCGAAGCTTCGCGACAAGGGCGTCATCGCCGGATGGGAGGAGGGAATCGACCGGTACCACGTGCTCGAACGTCTCGGCAGCGCGCTCGAGATCATTGAGCCCGACGCCGCCGCTCGCTCGCAGAAACTTCACGAGTGGAACGATTCGTTGGACCTGAAGGACTCGGCTATCGACAACATCGAGCGAGAGCTGTCCAACCGCTGCGTCGAGCTTCCGGCCGCCGCTCGCGACGCCCTCATGGAGCACCTCGTCTACATCGCGAACAACAAGGACCGCATGCGCTACGTCACCTTGGCGACGAGCAGCCTGCCGATCGGTAGCGGCGTCACCGAAAGTGCCGCCAAGACCGTCGTCGGACGGCGGGCGAAGAACAGCGGCCAGCGCTGGAGCGAGCCCGGGCTCCGCGGAGCTCTCACGCTGCGAGCGATCCACCAGAGCGATCGCCTTCCTGGCTTCTGGAAGCACCTGTCACGTCGCTACACCGCCGTCGTAGCCGAGGCCGCGTGATCCGTGCGTGGTCCACGCCCGTCACAGATGATGTAACAGTAGAACGGAACGTTCTCCGCCACGCGCATGTGACGGCCGGCGCGGTCCGTCGCCTTTCCCTCGCGCACACGGCGAATGTAATCGAAGACCTGGCGGATGGGATTCTTTTCGTCGGAATAGTTGTCCCGCAACGGGCGCT
>JAICQO010000139.1 GCA_025937835.1 Polyangiaceae bacterium | reverse complement strand
CGGCTGATCGACGAGCTGCTCGGCGCCGGGATCGAGCCGTGGGTCACGCTCTTTCACTGGGACTTCCCGCTCTCGCTCTACTACCGCGGGGGCTGGCTGAACCGCGACTCGGCTCAGTGGTTCGGCGACTACGCGGAGCTCGTTGCGCGCCGGTACTCGGACCGAGTGCGCCACTTCATGACCCTGAACGAGCCGCAGGTGTTCATCGGCGCGGGGCATATGGAAGGCCGGCACGCCCCTGGTGACAAGCTCCCGTTTCGCGAGGTGCTGCTCGCTGGGCACCACGTGCTGCTGGCGCACGGTCAGGCGGTGCGCGCGCTGCGCGCCTCGGCCCGGCAACCGCTGTCGATCGGCTTCGCGCCGGTCGGCCTCCCCAATTTGCCGCTGACCGAGTCGAGCGAAGACGTCGTCGCCGCGCGCAGCGCCACCTTTTCGGTCACCGCGCAAACCGCCTGGACCAACACCTGGTGGATGGATCCGGTATTCCTCGGCGCGTATCCGGCAGACGGGCTCGAGCTCTACGGCGCCGACGCCCCGCAGATCCGCAGCGGAGACATGGAGCTCATCGCGCAGCCGCTCGATTTCTTCGGCGCCAATCTGTACCAGGGTAGCCCCGTGCGCGCGGGCAAGAACGGGCCCGAGCTCGTGCCGCGGGCCGTCGGTGCGCCGCTCACCGCCTTCGAGTGGTCGGTGACTCCGGACGTGATGTACTGGGGACCGAAGTTCTTCTGGGAGCGCTACCAGAAGCCGATCGTGGTCACCGAAAACGGCATCTCGTGCCGCGACTGGGTGGCGCTCGACGGCAAGGTCCACGATCCGGACCGCATCGACTTCACGGCGCGGCACCTGCTGGCTCTGCGCCGCGCCATCGGCGAGGGCGTGCCGGTCGACGGCTACTTTCACTGGTCGTTCATCGATAACTTCGAGTGGGCCCACGGCTACAAGCACCGCTTCGGGCTGATTTTCTGCGACTACACGACGCAGCGGCGGATCCCGAAGGACTCGGCGGAGTGGTACGCGCGGGTGATCGCGTCGAATGGCGCATCGCTCCGGTGACTCGGCCAAAAGGCCGGCCCTCGAAAGCCCAGGAGGCGACTCCGTGACGGGGCGGCCGCGATGGGGGACAATCACCGGGTTCAGCTTTCGCCGGTAGTAATGCAATGAGCGTCGTTCGTGAGGTCAAGGTCGGTGTGTTCGTGCTGGCGGGGATGTGCGTCCTGGGCGCCGTCATCTTCTTGATTGGAGAAGAGCGCCGCGCGTTCGCCAGCAAGGGCGAGTACCAGGCCGTCTTCAATGACGTTCAAGGATTGCGCCGCGGCTCGCCGGTGCGCATGGGCGGCGTCGACATCGGCAGCGTCTCGGAGGTCTCGTACGGAAACGAGGCCAACGATCGCAAGATCTACGTGAAGATGGCGATCGTCGAGCGCGAGGCCCGGCGCATTCGCGCCGACAGTATCGCGTCGATCGAGGCCAAGGGCCTGCTCGGCGACAAGATGATCGCCATCACCGTCGGCACACCGGGCAAGCCGGAGCTGCCCGAGGGGGCCTCGATCCCGTCGCGCGAGGGCGGCGATTTCACCGAGGTGATGGGCAAGGTCGGGAACATCACGGCGTCGGTCGAGAAGATCGTCAACAACCTCGAGCAGACGACGGGCTCGTTCGCGAGCGACGAGTTCCAGCAAGACATCAAGAACGGCGTCGGGGCTTTGAGCCGAATTTTGGTCTCGGTGGAACGTGGCGACGGCTACGTCGGCCGGCTTTTCAAGGACCCGCAGGAAGCGGAGCGGCTCTCCAACGCCGTCCGCAGCCTCGAGCAAGCCAGCGCGAACTTCGATCAGGCGTCGCGCTCGGTGAACCAGATCCTGGCTCAGGTTCAGAGCGGACCGGGCCTTGCCCACGAGGTCTTGTACGGCAGCGAGAGCAGCAAGGCCGTGGCGCAGTTCGGCGGCGCGGCCGACGAGCTCTCCGCGACGCTGCGCGGGATCCGCGAAGGCAACGGTCTCGCCAAGAGCGTGCTGTACGGCGGCGATCCGAGGACCGACCAGTTCGTGGCGAACCTGTCGGCGGCCAGCGAAGACTTCAAGGCCATCGCCTCCGGCCTACGCGCGGGCAAGGGAACGCTCGGCGCGTTACTGGTCGATCCCTCGGTGTACGAAGATCTGAAGCTCGTGCTCGGCAACGTCGAGAGGAACAAAGCGCTGCGGGCGCTGGTTCGGTACTCGATTCGCCGGGACGGCACGCCGCCCAAGGTCGAAGATCCCGATCCGGCCTCGGATCGCGAAGGGCCGGCGGGCGCGAGCCGGAAGATCGGCGGGTCGCTCGAGGGCACCGTGAAGCCGAACCTCGCCGACGAGGACTGAGCCGTTCGGCGCCGTTCCCTGCCGGCCGGCGGCCGGACCTCGCCAAATTGGTAGCGAGAGGCTCGCGGCACGGCGCGGGAGCCCGGTTATACTCGCCGGATGCGGATCTTGGAACGCATCGGCCGCTTCTTCGTGGCCCTCGGCGTGTTCGGCCTGGCCTCTTACTTCGCGCTCCACTTCGGCTGGGGCGGGCTGTGGACCGGACTCGAAGCCGCGCACGCGGTGACGACGCCGGGTGCACCGAAGGCACCGTACGATCTGACGCAGCTCTCGGCCGTCAACGAGACGCTCAACACGATCCGCAGCAAGTACGTAGATCCGAGCCGCGTGAAGCCGCGGCAGATGTTCTTGAGCGCGCTCAACAACATCCAGCGCGAGGTGGCGCAGGTCATCGTGCGCTACGAAGAGAAGTCGCCGAAGGTGACGGTCCAGGTCGACGCCGACACCGCCGACTTTCGCGTCGACAACGTACAGGGGCCGTGGGACGTCGCGGCTCGCCTGCGTGAAGTGTTCGCGTTCCTGCAGTCGCACCTGAAGGACACGGACATCGATTTGCGTGAGGTCGAATACGCGGCGTGTAACGGCATCCTGCGCACGCTCGACCCGCACAGCGTGTTCTTGAGCCCGGAAGCCTACCGGGAGATGAACCTGTCCACGTCGGGCCACTTCGGCGGCCTCGGGATCGTGATTTCGATCCGCGATCAGCAGCTGACCGTGATGCGGCCGATGCCGGGCACCCCCGCCGGCCGGGCCGGCCTGAAACGGCTCGATCGCATCACCAAGATCAACAACGAGTCGACGCTGAACATGCCGCTCGACGACGCGGTCAACCGGCTGCGCGGCAAGCCGACGTCGAAGGTGACGATCTGGGTGCACCGCGACGGCCCCGAGGGCTGGCAAGGCGCTCGCCCGTTCGAGCTCGTCCGCGAAGAGATCCAGGTCAAGTCGGTGGAGTCCAGGCCGCTCGCGCCCGGCATCGGCTACATCCGGCTCAAGCAGTTCCAGGCCAACACCACCGACGAGCTCGACGCGGGGATCGCGGAGCTCGGCCGGCGCGAGCGCTTGAAGGGCCTCGTGCTCGACTTGCGCGGTAACCCGGGCGGTCTGCTCGACCAGGCGGCGCGTGTCGCCGACCGCTTCCTCGAGGACGGCGTGATCGTCTCGACGGTGGGGACTTCGGAAGGGCGCGAGGAGAAGCGCGCGGCCAAGCGCGGCACCGAGCCCAACTACCCGATCGTCGTGCTCGTCAACGAGTCGAGCGCGAGCGCCAGCGAAATCGTGGCCGGCGCGCTGAAGAACCAGGACCGCGCGATCGTGGTCGGGCAGACGACCTTCGGAAAGGGCTCGGTTCAGCTGGTTTTCCCGCGTGTCACGGCCGACAACGCGGCGTTGAAGCTGACGATCGCGCAGTATCTGACGCCCGGCGACGTGTCGATTCAGGGCGTGGGCGTGGCGCCGGACATCGAGCTCGACCCGATGACGGCGGACACGATCGAGATGGACCTGTACCGCTCGGAGCGTTCGTTCCGCGAGCGCGACCTGACCAAGAGCCTGACGGGCGCGGCGCGCCGCAGCACCGATCAGCCGTTCTTCCGGCTCCGCTACAACATGCCGGAGACCGAGCGCGCGGCGATCCGCGACCGCGGCGGCGAGATGGAGGACGAGTTCCAGCTCGACTTCCCGATCGAGGTGGGCCGCGACATCGTGCAGAAGAGCCAGCCGGGCAAGCGCGGCGATCAGCTGCGCGAGCTCAAGCCGTTCCTCGAGAAGCTGCAGCAGTCGGAGCTCGAGGAGGTCAGTCAGGATCTGAAGAAGCTCGGCATCGACTGGAGCGCGCCGCCCAAGGATTATCCGGGTGGCGTCAAGTCGAGCGACTTCGAGGTCAAGGCCGAGACCGATCGCACGGGCGATACGGTGACGGCGGGCGAGACCATGACGCTCAAGGTGAGCGTCAAGAACAAGGGCACGGTGCCGATTTACCAGCTGCGCGCCGTCACCAAGAGCGACGGCCCTTACTACGACGAGCGGGAGCTGGTGTTCGGTCGCGTGAACCCCGGCGAAACGCGCACGGCGTCCGTGCCGCTCGGTTTCTGCGAAGTCGACGGCAAGAAGCCGGGCTCGACGCGGCCGGTGCCGAACGGCGCCCCGCGCGTGTGCCGGATCCCGCTCGACGCCGATCCGCGTGCGGACAGCGTGATGGTTCGGTTCTTCGCCGAGGCGGCCGAGCCGCCCCGGGACGCGGAGCTGCGCCCGACGGTGCACGGGCTGCCGCAGCCGATCTTCGCGTACACCTACCAGATCGCCGACAACCGGCCGGGCAACGGCGACGGCCAGCTCGCCCGGGGCGAAGGCGCAACGATCTACCTGACGGTCAAGAACGTCGGCAAGGGCGCGGCGTTCGAGAGCCAGGCGAACCTGCGAAACCTGACGGGTGACGGCCTGCTCCTGCACGCGGGACGCTTCGACGTGTCGGGGATGAAGCCGAACGAGGTGCGCAGCGTCGCGTTCACCTTCGACGTGCTCGACGTGCTGCCGGAAGGGCCGATCAGCATCGAGATCAGCGTGGTGGATCGCGATTTGCGCGTCGTTTCCAGCGAAAAGCTGAAAATCCCCGTGGCCCGCAGTCCGCTCGTGCTCCAGCCGGCGAGCGGCAAGGTCGCGGCAGCCGCGGTCGTGCCGGTGCGCGGGCAGCCGCTCGGCGCAGCGCCCGTGGTGGCAGAGCTCGAGAAGGGCTCGGTCGTGGAGCGCCTCGGAACCTTCGGGCCCTACACCAAGCTCGGGCTCGGTGCCGACCGCTTCGGCTTCGCCGAGTCACGGCTGTTGAAGGATACCACCGGCGCGGTGAAGCCGTTGCTCCGCCCGCTGCTCAGCCACTCCCCGCCGCTGCTCGAGGTGAAGCCGGCCAAGCTCGCGACGCGCGAGGCGCGGGTGCGCATCGAGGGCAACGCGGCGGACGCGGACCGCGTGATGGATGCGGTGGTGTTCGTGGGCTCGCGCAAGGTCTTCTACCAATCGAACAAGAAGGCCGCGGATCCGACCAAGCTCAAGTTCTCGTTCGACGCTGAGCTCCAGCCCGGCATCAACGTGATCACGGTCGTGGCGCGCGAGAACGCCGACACCACCTCGCGCGTCACGATGGTGGTCCGCCGCGACGGGCCGAACGGCGAAGCGCTGCCGACCCCGAAGGCCGACACCCTGGAAGAGAGCTGGGAAATCGGCAGCGACGACTGACGGCCCGGAGTCTTGCCTCGAAGGCGGAAGCTCGCGGGGGGCGCGTCGGACGAGCCCGGGGCGCGTGGGTGGCCGTCGCCCACCGAAAGGCGTATATGGGGCCCGCCATGGTTCGATTCGAGAACGTGACGGTGCTCGCGAAAGCCAACGTGTACTTCGACGGCAAGGTCGTGTCCCACACCTTGCTGTTCGAAGGCGGCGCCAAGAAGACGATCGGCCTCATCTACCCGGGCGAGTTCCACTTTTCGACGGACGCGGCGGAGCGGATGGAAATCACCGCGGGCAACTGCCGCGTGCGCATCGACGGGTCCGAAGCCTGGAACGACTACGGCCCGGGCACGCACTTCAACGTGCCGTCGCGCGCGGGGTTCGACATCGTGGTGGCGTCGGGCATCGCCGAGTACGTCTGTTCGTTCGAGTGAGCGTCAGTCCAGAACTTGTCGGATCACCCGGCTCGGGCCGGTGAGCTCCGTCTGAAACTCGACCGACAGCTGATTGCTCGGATGCCAATCGCCGTTGCCGTTGGTCGGGTCGAGCACGGCGAAGTTGCGCGCGGGGATGCAGAAGCGGTGCGTCGAGCCGTGGATCGGCAGCAGCAAGCCCGAGCTGTCCTTGAACAGCTGCTGGCTGCCGCCGTTGGTGATGAGCGCGATCGCGAGCCCCTCGACACCCCGCGGTGTCGGGCGGCCGATGCCGGAAGCCGTCACCTGAAATAGCTTTGGTTTCGACTGGTTACGGCCGAAGGGCAGCTGCGTCGTGATCTGCGCGAGCGTCCCCAAGTGGATGTCGCCCGCGAGCAGCGTGACCTGCGTCGTCGGCGAGTGAGCCGCGAAGGTCATCAGGCTCCGCACCAGGCGCTCGCACTCCGCGCGGTTCTTCGATGCAGTCCAACCGTCACGAATGTCGTCGAGGCCGCTCGGCACGGCGAGCTGCACGACCTTCTCGGCGGCGATCAGCGGGACGTTCACGACCGGCGTGCCGAGCAACAGATAGAGGTGCTTGAGCCCGAGCTGCGAGAGCTCGCCTAGCTTCAGCTCCAGATCGTCGAGCTGTTCTTTCCCGGCGACGCTGCCGCTCGCCCAATTTCTGCGCGAGCGCGCGTCGAGCGCGACGATCGCGAGATCTCCGTACTTCGCCATCCAACCGAGCCCACCCGCGAGCCTGTCGGGCGGGTTCTGTGGATCTTGGAACTCGCGGTAGGCCTGCTCGGCGGCGCGATAACGTTCGAGGGCCTTGGCCGTATCGTCGTTGTCGTTCGAGCCCCAGCCGTCGTAGATCTCGTGGTCGTCCCACATCATCAAACTCGGGCAGGTGCTGAGCACGGCCGCGACGTCGGGGTGCGACCAGGTGCTGGCGTAATGACGGCGGTAGGCACCGACGTGCTTCTCCGATTCGAGCCAGCCGACGGGCGGGGAATCGCCGTAGATCTGGTCGCCCGCGTGCAGGATCAGGTCCACCTGCTTGCCCTCCACGAGCTGCAGCAACCGCCGCCACATGTCCGCGCGGTGCTGCTTCGCGAAGGTGTGATTGTCGATGTCGTTGCAGCTCACGAGCGCGACCTTGATCGGTCCCTGCTCGACGAGTCGGAAGAAGCGCGCGGCCGGGCTCGCCAGCATCGCCGCCGGATCGGGAGCGTTCTGAGTCCAGTCCGCCACCGCGTACTTCACGCTGGGGAGCGCCAGATTCTTCAGCGCGAACTTGGCCAAGGCGAACGGCGCGGCCGGGGTCAGCGCGACGTCTAACGCGCGCGCGACTCCGCTCGAGTCCTGATAAGCCATGCGCGCCGTCGTCGCGTTGGACGGCTTGAAGATGGCCAGGATCTGCGAGGTGGAGCTGGTGGTGTAGCCGACGACGGTCGTGAGCAAAGACATAGGAACGCCTCCCGGATTTCACGGAGTAGCACCCCGGTCGATGCCGCGTCAGCTCGCGCGCGGGCCACCTAGAAAAGTTACTAACCGGGCCTGCGAAACCAGGCCAGCGTCTCCACGTGATCGGTGAACGGGAACATCAGATACGCTTCGAGGCCCTCGAGCACGAGCCCCGCTTCGAGCAACACGCCGGCGTCGACCAGGAACGACGGCAAGCCGCAGCTCACGTAGACGAGACGCTCGGGAGGCCTCGCCACGAGCGCGTCGAGGACGGCTCGGTCGAGGCCGCGCCGCGGCGGGTCGACGATCACGGCGTCGGCTTCGGACAGCCGCGGCGTTGCGTCCGTTGCAGGGCCGGGCAGCACGTGCACGCGCGCGGCGAGCTCGGGCGGGAGCCCGGCGATGCTCTGCTCCAGACCGGCGAGCGAGTCGCGGCTGAGCTCGTTGAGCTCGACGCGAGCGGCGCTTTCTGCGAGCGGCAGACCGATCGCGCCGACGCCGGCGTAGAGCTCGACGACGTGAGCGGCGCCGCGAACGAGCTCGCGCACGCGCTCGTTCATCTTCTCGGCGAGCTCGAGGTTGCTCTGGCCGAAAGCGCCGGGAGGGTAGTGCAGCTCCAGGCCGCCGGCGCGCTCGACGAGGCTCTCCGGGCCGCTCACCCGGTGCCAGTGCGGCCCGAGGATGGTGTTGGTGCGCTCCGGGTTGCCGTTCCAGAACAAGCTGTGAAGGCGCGACCCGAGCCGAGCCGTCAACGTCTGGAACAACGGAGCGAGCGCGTCCGGTGTGGTGTCGTTGGCGACCACCACGACCTGCGCGGTCTGCGTGCTGCGCTCGACGACGAGCTGCAGATAGCGGACGAGGCCGGCGTGGGCCGAGTCCGAGTAAGGCGAGATGCGGTGCTCGACCAGGCACGCGCGAAAGGTCCGCGCCACGTCGTTGATCAGCGGGTGGTGCACCACGCACGACGGGATGTGCACCACGCGGTGCGAGCCCGCCTCGAACAGGCCGAGCTTCGGGTTGTTGGCGCGCCCGCGCACCGCCAGGCGAACGCGCTGACGAAAGCCAGTGAGCGAGCCGCGGATCAGCCGCGGCGCGGGAACCCGGGCGCGCTCCGCCAGCGCGGCGAGCTCTGCCATCGCCGCGGGCTCTGCGTGCGGCGACCCGAAGCGCGGGCAGCCCGGGCAGGGGGGGCGATGCGGACAGGCCTCGATCACGGCAGCGCTAGAGCCCGCCGAGCACGCGCCGCAACAGGCTGATCGTCAGGAGCAGCACCATCGGCGACAGGTCGAAGCCGCCGAAGCTCGGCAAGAGACGGCGGATCGGCTCCAGCACGGGATCGACCACCGCGCTCGTGAAGCGCACCAGGGGGTTGTCGGGCGAGAGCTGGATCCACGACAGCACGACGGCGACCAGGACGACCATCGAGTACAGGTCGAGGAGCAGGAGTAGAAGAGACAACCTTCTGAGGATGCATCCAGGTTTCGCGCCGTCAACCCAGGATTGCCACGCAATCGAGCAACGGTTCGGCGTGTGCCGGATCGCCGACGAC
The DNA here is from genome assembly GCA_025937835.1 of Polyangiaceae bacterium. GTDB lineage: Bacteria > Myxococcota_A > Polyangia > Polyangiales > Polyangiaceae > PMG-095. The sequence continues at coordinate 2,175 of JAICQO010000139.1, read as the reverse complement.
CTGGATGCCGCCCCGGGCCGCTGCCTTCGGCACTCCGCGGGTCCACAACCGCCAAGCCAGGTCCGGGCTCAGGCTGATGGTGGTGAGCGCCGTCGCGTCCGCGCCCGCGAACAGCTGCCAAGCGTTCTTTTCACGGCGTAATGTCCAGCCGAGCGGCGTCGGCTCGCCGAGCGTGATGCCCAGCGCGACGCCGTCGGGCAAGCTCAGCTGCCGGTAGGCGTGCGGCAGCGCGCGGCAGAACGTCTCCAGCGCGGGAACGAACAGCTCTGGGGCGTAGAGGGGCGGGCGCCCGGTGGCGTCGCGGAGTTGCTGTTGGTGATGCCATTTCTCGGTGTACTCGCGCGCGATGTCGAACCAGTTCGGCGAAACCCACTCACCCGCCCAGACCACGCCGAGCCCGGGGGCATGGGGATCGAGCGCCGCGAACAGCGACACCAGCTCGCTGTCGTAGCGCTCGCAGAGCTCGCGCAGGATCCGCGGGCTGACGCGGCGCATTCCCGCCAAAAATTCGCGGTTGTTGCGCTGGACGAGCTCGGTCAGCTGTTCGCGGCTCGCGATCGGAGCGCTGGCTTGGGCGTGATAGCCGTCTCTCAGCGCGGAGACACGAAACAGGCTGCCCTGCAGCAGGTGCGCCGTGAGATCTTTGACGTTGCGGTCGGCGTGCACGGTTGGACGCGTCCAGTCTTCGTGGCTGAAGCCGTCGAGTAGCCCGAGCAGCGCGGCGTTCACCGCGCGAAGTGGCTCGAGCACCGGCACGGGCGCCGTGGAGTCGAGGCGCGTGCCTGCCGAAAACATGGGAGGATTGTATCGGGCATGTTAGCTACGGCAATGGCGCGACAGCGCGCTGCGCGTGGCTGATCGGGAACCTTCGAGACCGCCCTCGGGGCGTGAACTGCGGCTGAGCTGGCCCTGGGTGGTGTTCGGCCTGGCGGCGGTGAGCGCGGCATTGGTTCTCCTGAGCGCGCCGCCGGAGCCCGTGCGTGAAAACGCCGAACCGCACAGCCACGCGCCGAGGGCGCGCCCGAGCGCCGAGCCGCCCACCTCCGCCGAAGCCACGCCCGAGCCGCCGCCGTCGGCGGAGCCCACCTATCTCGAGCTGGACGGGGGCACGCTCGAAGAGCAGAAGCAGGCGCTGCTCGTGAACCTCGAGCGCGAGCTCCGGCTCGACGCGAAGGCCTTTGCCGAGGTGAGCGCGATCGTGATGGGCGAGCGCTGGCTCGGTCAGGGCAACCCGAAGGTGACCAAGCACCCGATGACCCGCGCGGAGTGCCGCGAGCTCCGCAAGGCGAAGGCGCCGCTGCCCGAGGGCGATCCGCGCTGCGGGAAGCCGAACATGGTGCCGTTGTTCGATGCCACGCGCGGAGAGAGCCGAGACCAGGCCCAGGTCTGCATCGACCAGTACGAGTTCCCGAACATCCCCTGCGAATACCCGGTGGTGTGGGTGCGCGCAGATCAGGCGTCGCGCATTTGCCGGGCTATCGGCAAGCGGATCTGCGACGCACACGAGTGGGAAGGAGCCTGCGCGGGCGCCCTGAAGCCACCCGAAGACGAGTACGCGTTCGGCGAACGCCGGATGATGATCGAGTACCTCCACAACCAGAAGCGCGAGATTGTCTGGGCCTACGGCAAGACCAAGGACCATTCGCTGTGCGCGGCCAACAGCCGCAAGAGCCCTGGTTGTGTGACGCCGACCTGGCAGATGTGCGGCTCGAACACCTACCCGGCGGGCGCGTTTCCCGACTGCCGCAGCGCGTTCGGCGTGTTCGACCTGCACGGCAACGCGGCCGAGCACATGAATCTACCCCTCGTGCCCGAGCAGCTCGCGAGCCGCGGCGGGCTCGGCGAGACGGAGATGAAGGGCAGCTGGTTCATCTTCCAGCGGGAAGAGGCGCACAAGGACGATTGCCGCTGGCGCGCCCCGATGTGGCATCACACGCGGGTCGACGACCCGAACAGCCACTTCAACTACCACCTCGGGTTTCGCTGTTGTCGCGATCTCGAAGTGAAGTGAAGCGGCTGCCCTGTCTCAGGGGCGGCACGCGCCGCCCCTCCCCGCCGAAGTGAATTCGTCGGGGCCCCTCCCACGCGCTCACTCTTTACAGTCCGAGTCTTCCGCCACTTTCGGCCGATTCCCAACCGTTTGTCGCGCTCGCTCGAGCTATTCGAACAAGTCCG
>JAICQO010000178.1 GCA_025937835.1 Polyangiaceae bacterium | reverse complement strand
TCAGCTCCCGCGGGTGTTTGCCGCGCTCCTTCGGGTATTGCGTGGCTCCGAGCGACCAGTCGCCGAGCTGGGACAGATCGTCGTCCGCGTTCGGGCCGAGCACGGCGAGCTTCTTCAGCTTCGTGGCGTCGAGCGGCAGGATCCCGTCGTTCTCGAGCAGCACGATGCTCTCGCGCGCCGCCCGCAAGGCGAGCTCGCGGTGCTCGGGGCAGCCGATCACCTGCGCTTGCCGAGCGCGGTCCGGCCGCCGCGGGTTCTCGAAAAGACCGAGCTCGAACTTGAGCCGCAAGATGCGGCGCACCACGGCGTCGAGCTCGCCCTCGTCGATCAGGCCGCGCTTCACGGCTTCTTGCGCGGCCTCGTAGAAGCCGGGCGTGACCATGATCACGTCGTTGCCCGCGCGCACGCCGATCACGCTCGCCTCGACCAGCGAGGGCGCGATCTTCTGACCCCAGAACAGGCGGCCCACGTTGTCCCAATCGGTGACGACGATCCCCGAGAAACCCCACTCGTCGCGCAACACCTCGGTCAGCAGCCAGCGGCTCGCGGTCGACGGCAGGCCGTCGATCGACTGATATCCCGTCATGAACGCGCGGCAGCCCGCGCGCGCGGCGCGCTCGAACGGCGGGAAAAAGTACGAGCGCAGCTTGCGCTCGGAGAGATCGGCTTCGGATGCGTCCAGGCCGCCCTGGGTCTCGGAATAACCGGCGTAGTGCTTGGCGGTCGCGAGCACGCTCTCCGGATCGGCCAGCCCGCTGCCCTGATAGCCTTCGATCATCGCGGCGCCGAGCTCGCCGATCAGCAGCGGATCTTCGCCGAAGGTCTCGCCCACCCTGCCCCAGCGCGGATCGCGCGCGATGCAGAGCACGGGAGAAAATGTCCAGTGCGCGCCCGTCGGTGCCATCTCCCGCGCGGTCGCCCGGCCCACCTCGCGGAGCAGCTCGGGATCGAACGAGCACGCCATCCCCAGCTGCGTCGGAAAGATCGTCGCGCCCTTGTGGAAGGAGTGCCCGTGGATGCCGTCCTCGCCCACGAGCAGCGGGATCCCGAGCCGGGTGGCGAGCGCGGCGTCGAGCGCCGGATCGAGCGCTTCGTCGAGCAGGTGCAGGATCGATCCCGGCTCGTAGCGCCGGACCTGCCCGACCGGATCTTCTCGCCCGTCCACCTGCATCATCTGCCCGACCTTTTCGGCCAGGGTCATCCGAGACAAAAGGTCGTCGACGCGGCGTTCAATCGAAAGGGACGGATCGCGATAGCTCGGCGAAGTCACGGTCGCCGACGATGAACGCGAGGCAGAGCCCTGACAAGCCGGAACGAGCGGGGCTTCAGAAGGCTCCCGAGTAGCCGAGCCCGAAGCGGGAAGCGGGTCCACGGCTGTTCCGGAGGCCGAGGCTCGCTCGGGAGACCGAGGCGCTCTCGGTTTCCTCGCGCGGGTGCAAGAGCAACGGGACCAAGACCCCAACGGCTGTCCCGACGAGCGAACCGGTCAACACGTCCGTCGGCCAGTGCACGTCCGACGCGACGCGCATCACCGCGGCGCTGCCTGCCAGCACGCTGCCCGCAGCCAGCACGTAGGGCGCCTCCGGGTAGCCGCGCAGAAACGAAAGGGTGCTGGCAGCGCTCGCCAGAGTAAAGGCCACGCTCGAATCGCCTGAGAAAAAGGAAAGGTTCTTTTCCTCGCTCTTCGCGCCGAACTCGCAGGCGTCACCCCGGCCGTAGAAGTAGGCCGGGCGGCGGCGCGCCACGAGCTTCTTTACCGTGATCGTGAGCGCCAGGTTCAGCATGATCGCTTCGCTGACGATGGCGAGGTTCTCGAGCGCGTGCCGATCGGGCTCGTCATGGGCGAGCGGCAGCAGCACGGCCGTGCCGATCGCGCCGAGCGGGAGCGCACCGAACGCGAGCGCGTGGCTCACGAACGCCACCTCGTCCCGGCCCGAGTCCGGCCAGGGCGAATGCAGGAACAGATCGACCCCCGGCGGCGAACACCAGCGACACTCTTCCGGGAGCGGAAGCAGCAAGCTGACAACCGTGAGCGCCGCGGCGCCCCCGAGCTCGACGGCGAACCGGCCGCCGCTCCGGTGCTCGAGCTCTTCGGCAGCCGCGGTGCTGGCCCCAAGCATCGACAGCGCGAGCAGCGCCGCTCCCGAACCGCGAGCCAGGCGTCGCGCTTGCCGTGCTTGTTCGCGAGCCATCGTGCGGCGCCCTGCCCGGGCCGGCAGCCTAGTCGCCAATCTGCGGGATTGCACGCAATTTCCGCAGGTTATCGCGCAGATGCGGCGCCGGGCGATCCACTCTGGCTCAGAAAGTTCAGGTACTTTGTTCGGGGGGCGGGTACTCTGCTTGCGGGCACGAACCCACGGGTGTACGCCCCACACAGTGTATGTCGTGAGCTCCGCGCGTTGGTCTTTGGAAGGGGATCAGCTCAGCGGGGTGTAACGGGCACTCCCTGTGAGCACGCCATGCCTCAGACCAGGGTCTTACCGCTTATGTTTCGACGCTGTCGCGAAAAACTCGCGCCCCTCGCTCTTGCCGGCCTCGTCACGCTGACCTCGTCGCCCCGCGCCTTCGCGCAGGCGAGCGAAGCGGATCGAGCCACAGCGCGCGCTCTCGCCCGTGAAGGTCACGACGCGCTGCTGAAGAAGGACTACAAGCTGGCCGAGGATCGGTTCCGGCGGGCGGACCAGCTGGTTCACGCGCCGTCGCTGGTCGTGGACCACGCCCGGGCCCTGGTCGGGCTCGGCAGGTTGGTCGAGGCGCACGAGCGCTACGCCCTGGTGCTCCGCGAAGGCCTGGCACCGAACGCGCCGGCGGCCTTCGTCCGCGCCAAGCAGGACGCCGAGGTGGAAATCGAGGCCATCAAGCCGCGCCTCGCCTGGCTCACCATCAACGTCAGCGGACCCAACAACCTCCAGGTCTCGCTCGACGACCACGAGGTGCCGCCAGCGGCGCTCGGCGTGCGCCGCGCTGCCGACCCGGGTGAGCGCGTGGTGAGCGTGAGCGCGCCGGGCTTCTTGAAGCGCGAGGAGCGCCTGACCCTGGCCGAGGGCGAGGAAAAGTCGATCGACATCGCGCTCGAGCTCGACCCCGACGCAGCGGTCACGTTGCCGGAAGAGCCGAACAAGAGTCAGCCGCTAAAGCCCGCCGAGACACCCCCGCGCGATCACACGCTCAGTTACGTGTTGTGGGGCGTGGGCGGAGCCGGCATCGCGTTCGGCGCCGTCACCGGGATCCTCTTCCTCAACAAGAAGTCGGACCTCGACAGCAAGTGTCCGAGCGGTAAGTGCCCCGAGAACCTGGATCTGCAGCCGGACATCGACCGCTACCACCTGTACGGCGTCCTCTCGCCGGCCGGCTTCGGTGTGGGCATCGCGGCCGCTGCCGCAGGCACCGCGCTGTTGTTCGTCGGCGGCGATGAGCCGTCGGACCAGGCGTTCGTCCAGCCGTACGTGGGGCCCGGCTCGATCGGAGCCTACGGGAGGTTCTGATGGCGCAGGCCATGAGGGCGGCACTACGGCTCTTGGTGCGCCTCTGCGCCTTTGCGTTCCTGCTCGTGAGCTGCCACGCCGTCGTCGGCGACTACGAAGTCGTGCCAGGCGGCGGGCCCGATATCTCGTCGAGCACCGACATCTGTCGCCCCGGCGAATGGACGTGCAACCGCGAGTTCTTGCTCAAGTGCACGAAGGACGGCGTCTGGGAGACGGACCAGGCCTGTCCGACCGCAAGCCAGTGTGACAAGACCGCGAAGACCTGCACGGTCTGCCCCCAGGCCGGAGCTCGGCGCTGCGACGGCGCGCGCCGCGAGTTCTGCAACAACGACCGCAGCGCTTGGACCGCCATCGAAACCTGCAACGCGGCGGACGAGTGCAGCCCCACCGGCTGCGGTCCCTGCATCGCCGGTGAGATCCAGTGTTCCGGTGCTGAATCGCGAATCCTCCAGATCTGCAACGCCAACCGGCGCTGGGAAGAGGTCGACACCTGCGAGACGCCGACGCTGTGTGCGCGCAGCGTCAGCATGGCAATGTCGGATCAGACCTGGACGCCGCGCTGCCTGTCGCCGAGCTGCGACGCCGGCAGCTTGCGCTGCGACGGCTCCACGCTCTACCGCTGCCGCCAGTCGAAGGACGGCGAAGATCGCATCGACATCTGCGCGAGCCCCGCGTTGTGTGAGCTCGCCGCAGCGTCCGACGTACTAGCCGGCGACATCAGGTGTCCGACGGGTTGCTCACCCGCGGGCTCGTTTCGCTGCACGGACAACGCGGTCGAGCAGTGCGCGAGTGATCTGACCGGCTGGTCCGAGCCCGTGCCGTGCCCGCCGAACACCACGTGCGACCCCGAGACCGGCGAGTGCGGAGCTCCCTGCGAGCTCGGCATGAAGCGCTGCAACGCCGGGACGCTCGAGGCGTGTACGGCGGAACGGACGTGGGTCACCGACCAGGTCTGCGCCACCGCCGCGCTCTGCGATAGGGCTCCTCTGGATGGCTCTGCTCCGCACTGCGATACGCCGGTCTGCGCACCACACGAAACGCGGTGCACCGGCGCCCTGCTCGAGGTTTGCAACGACGACCGCACCCGGTTCGTCCCTCTCACCACCTGCGCGACCCCCGAGCTGTGCGAGTGCACGCAGGACGGCAGCGCGTGCATGGGCGGCATCGACGCCAACGGCTGCGGTGTCCCGGTGTGCATGCCGCTCGACTCGGGGGAGCTGCCGCTGCGCTGCAACCCGGGCGACCGGCTTCAGGTCGACATCTGTAACGCGAGCCTGAACGGCTGGGACGTGCTCGAGGTCTGCGGCGCCGAAGAGTTCTGTTACACGGCAGATCGCAACGCCCCCTGCCAGGTCGAGTGCCCCGCACCCCTGCTCTGCAACGGCGCCGAGCTCCTGAGTTGTGCCGTCAAGGGTCCGCCCGTCCATCAGGCCGACTGCGCGACCCCGACACTCTGTGAGTGCGCAGTCGCTGACACTTGCCCCGAATTCCCGAACGGCTGTGGCGTCCCGCAGTGCGGCGACACGCTACCTCAGCACCAGTGCAACGGCTCGATCCTGCAAACGTGCCAGGTCGGCCGTGGCGGGTGGGACGACCTGGACTGCGGAGACCCGGCCCTGTGTTACCCGGGTGAGGAGCCCGGCTTCACCGGCGGCTATTGCGCGATCTGCCCGACTGCAGGCGTGGTCGACTGCAACGACGACGCCAGCGGCATCCGGACGTGCGCGCCCGATCGCTTGGGCTACGTCTCCGAGCAGAGCTGCGCGCTCGGCTGCCTCGAACGGCCGGGCTCCAGCGCGGACTACTGCGCCGTGTGCGCCGAGGGCGAGCTGCGTTGCAACGGCACCGCACCCGGCGTGGGGCGCGTCCGCGAGTGCAACGAAGACCAAGCCGGGCTCACCGACGTCGGCGCGATCTGCGAGCACGGTTGCCTCGACCTGGGCCTCGCCGACCAGTGCGCGGCCTGCCAAGCGGGCGAGAAGCGCTGCATGGGCAATCAGCTCATGGCCTGCAACGCCGCGCGCACCGCGCTCACAGCCGAGGGCCCGCCCTGCGCCCAAGCGTGCATCAACGACGGCATCGAAGACTACTGCGGCGAATGCAAACCCGGAAACACTCAGTGCCAGGACGATCTGCTCCAGACCTGCCAGGATGACGGCACCCTCGACGGGACGAGCTGCACGAACGGCTGCGTGACCGTGTCGCCGACCGAGGCCGTCTGCGCGCCCACCTGCCGCCCCGGTAGCTACCACTGCGATGGTGCTCAGCTGCAGCAATGCAACACCGCGGGCACCGGCTGGACACTCGTTCAAACCTGCGGCTCAGCGGCCCTCTGCGACGAGGAAAGCCAAGAGTGCGACGACTGCAATCCGACGACGACGCCGTACGGGTGTCCCGGCGGCACGCTTCGCTCGTGCGACACGCACGGCCACTGGGCGACGACCGACGCGCCAAATTGCTCTGGAACCACCCTCCGCACTTGCAGCGGCGGCACGCTGACCACCGAGGAGTGC
>JAICQO010000174.1 GCA_025937835.1 Polyangiaceae bacterium | reverse complement strand
GCGTCGGAGGCGCCGGAACCGCCGGTTCCGTCGTCGGGTGTTTCGCCGTCGTCACCACAGGCGAACGTCGCCAGCATGGAAACGCTGACCATTGCCGAATAGAAGAAAAGCCTGGTCGTACTGTTCATCGCGTAGCCTCCCTCGACCATGTGGTCGATGCGCCCGAGTTGGATGCGACGGTACGATACATGACCTCGGCCCAAAGGCCTTGTTGATTTTTTCGAGCCCGGATTGCTGGAAAAAACCGCTATGGCGCCAATGCAGTTTGGGCAATTTCGACCCACCCCAGGCTTCAGTTTGCGAGGTTGATGGTGGCCCAGCCGTTCGCCGGCATGTCGAAGCTCAGCTTCGTGCCGGCGACGTCGACGACCATTCCGGGCTTCGCAGCGCCTTCGTTGTAGACGACGACGACGAAGCTGCCGTCTGGGTTCTTGAAGGCGAGCGCGTCGCCGCCGGTGGTCCCGAGCACGGTCGACATCGGATCGACGTACTGCGATAGGTGGCGGAACACGTAGTACGCGGGAGTCTCGATCAGCGTCTTCGCGTTGCGATCGACGACCAAGAGCGCGTTCTGATGCCAGGGCGTGGTGGCGTTCAGATTCTTGCCGAGCGTGTCGAGCACCATGTTCCAAGCGCTGTAGGCGTTGACTCCCGACCGGACCCAGTCGCGAATGTTCTTCCAGCTCTCGACCGCGTAGGCGTAGTCGTTCTGGGGCTTGTTGGGGTCGTAGCGACCCTGCTCCCAGTAGTCGGTCATGAAGTTGTAGTTGCCGCACTTGTGTTCGGTCTGCATCACCGGCAGGTTCTTCGCTCTCAGCGTCGAGACCTTGTCGCGCGTGTTCCACTGCAGCCCGAAGCCCTTCACGTACTTCATGGCGGCGGCGTCGTTGGACAGTGCGACGGCCATGTCGCCATCCTCTGGCGCGGACATGGTGCCTCCCCAGATCTCCGTCGTCGGCAGCTCCTTCTCGAATTTGGGGCCGAGAAACTCGCGGATGAACCGGATGTAGAGCTCCGATGGCCAGTAGCAGCTCGGGTAGGGGTTGCCGTAGCCGGGCTCGTTCTGCGGATGAATGGCGCCGACGGTGATCCCGAGCTTCGCATACTCCTGCACGAACTTCGTCAGGTACAGGGCGAACGCTCCGAGCGAATCGTCGTCCTTCTTCATGACGCCGTCGGTGTCGTCGTACGGAGGCTTCTGGCCGGCGACCGCGTCGGTGCTGTTGTTGGTCTTGAGCCATGCGGGCGGCGTCCATGGGCTCGCCCAGAAGCGAATGTTCGGCTTCACGGCGAGCGCGGCCTGGATGTACGGGATCAGCTTCTCTCGGTCGCGTGCGAGCGAGAAGCTCGCCATCTGGGTGTCGCCCGGCGTCTCTGCCAGCGTGTACTTGCTCATCGCATAGTCGCTGGCGCCGATCGGGATCCGGCCGTAGTCGAGCTTGGCGCCGTCCACGGCGTCGAACAGCAGCCGGATCGCGAGCAGCCTCTGATCTTCGGGCAGTACGGAGAGCGCGTCCCATCCCGCTTCGTTGAAGGTGCCGCCGAAGCCGAGCCAGCTCTGCGTCCCGGTCGCGCTGACGGTCACGGCGGCGGTTCCGGTCGCGCCCATCGTCCAGCTGCCGACTTTCCAGAAAGCATCGTCCGCCGACGTCACGAGCTCGGGTTCATCGACGACCGCCCCACCGCCGCTGCCGCCGCCAACGCTCGAGAGGCCCGCGGAGCCCCCGCCAGGCGCTCCACCGCCGGGCATTCCCGCGACCGGCGCGCCGCTGCTGCCGCCCGATGCGGCTGTTCCCGCCGAGCCGCCCGAGACGGGCGGTGCTCCGCCGCTGACGGGGCTGCTGCCGCCCGCGCCAGCGCTGTTGCCCCCCCCGGGCGGTGTGCCGCCGCTCGTGCTCGGGCCACCCGTTGCGTTGCCGCCGCTACCCGGCGCTCCTCCGCTGCTCGCCGGAGCGCTGGCGCCGCCGCTACTCGAAGCGTTTCCGGAGCCGGACGGCCCGGACGGCGGTGGCATGTCGTCTTCGGCGCTGCACGCCAGAAACCACGCCATCAAAGACCCGACGACACACCACGACGCGCGCAAGTTCTTCATCTCACCAAACCCTCTCTCTCGGCGAATGCTCTCGGGCGAATATGCCGGAGGCACTCCGAAGAGCCAGCGAAAATCCGAGTCAGAGGGGGTGAAGAATTGGGCGCCTGCTAGTCTAGAACGCCCGTCAAGCGGAGACTCGGAACGACGAACGCAAAAAAGCCCGCCCGTGCGCCGGGCACGAGCGGGCTCCGACTCGAGACTTTGCGTCAGCGGCTGCGGTAAGTGAGCCCGTTCGAGCGATCGATGACTTCGTTGAAGTTCTTGATCAGCTTGGCGGGGTGGCCCTCCGTGTGCTCGGGCATGCCCCTCTCTTTGGTGAAGTCCTGGTTGTCACGCTTCCTTCGCATCAGCTCCTTGGCGGATTTCAAGAAGCTCTCGGAAGAGCTCTTGTAGATGCTGAACATCGTGACCTTGTCCGCCTCGGCCTTGTTGGTCGTGGCGTAGGTTTCCATCTCGGTGTAGCTCTTTTCGTAAGTGTCGAGCGCGGCGTTGTAGGCGGTGGCATCGAGCTCGGCGATCGAGTCGATGTCCACGAGCTTCACGACCTTCTTCGCGTCGTCGACCGCCTTTTCGATGAGGTACTGCATGCGCCGCTCGGGGCGGTCCTTGAGCCGCTCGAGCTGCCGCTGCCCGACCTGCTCGTTCAGCACCGTGACCTTGTCGTCGAGCGGCTTGTTGGCCTTCTCGAAGGCGTCGAAGGCGGCGACGAGCGCCGCGTGCTGGGTCTTGCCCTTGGCGAAGTCGTCGTCCTTGAAGTCCTTGCGGTCGTAGTAGTCGTGCAAGGTCTTCACGAGCGGCGTCAGGTTATCGAGCGCCTTCTTGTATTCGACCGCCGCGGCCTCGACGTCGGGCAAAGCGGGCTTGGCGGTCTTGGCCGTTTCGATCGCTTTGGAGCAGCGCTCCGGGGTGTAGGTGAGCGCCGGCAAGTAAATGCTCGACTCTTTGCCGGTGGGGCCCTTGTCCTTGTCGATCTCGCGGAAATACTGGTTGCGAGCGCGGAACGCGTCGCGGCTGAAGCCGTTCAGGCACTCGATGTAGTGGCCGAGCTTTTCGCCGAGCTCGTTGTCTTTGGCCTCTTCGCTGCTGAGCCCCCCTTCTGCGGCCGAGCTGGCTGCTTGCTGCGCGACCTCGCCGGCTTTCTTGAGCCGTTCGACCACCTTGCAGCCCCCGAGCACGGTAGCCCCGAGATACACGATTCCTAGCAGTTGGACCCACGTCTTCATTTCTCTTCCTCCACGAACCCCGCAGCCTACACGAAGCCCGCGAACCGAGGGAAGCTCGAGTTCCGGGCCGGTCCGCGCCGATGCTTACCAGCAGGCGTCAACGCGCCGCGTGTCAGCGCTCTGTGAACACCGCGTCGAACGGGGCGCGCTCGGACAAGGCGCGCCGCTCGGCGCTGTCGAGTACGGAGAGGCCGACGAGGAACGAGGCGTTCATCCAGCCGAAGCCCTCGTCCGCGATGTACGAGAACTCCGTGTTCACGTTCCCGTATTCCTGAAACACGCGGTGGCTGCGCTTCACCACGTCGAACTTCTCCGGGACGGTGCCGTGGTAGTCAGCCGCGCTGTCGACGATCGTCGATAGCCAGCGGTAGGCGAGGCGCCGGGCGTCGGCTCTGGCGCCGAAGTTCAGGAGGCCGTCCCAGGCCATCATCTGGTGTGGCGCCCAACCGTTCGGGTACTCCCATTGTCGGTCGTTCGGGCGTGACACGAGCTCGCCGTTCGGGCCCTGGGCTAGCACGGCGGGCGGTGAAACCCGGGCGAGCGAGCTCTTGGCGGTGGCGCTCAGGCCGCCTGCGACCTCGAGCTCGGGCAGGGCGACCGAACGCAAGCGCTCGGCCATCGCCGGCGTGGCCAGGCTCACGCCACACGGATTCGGAATCGACGCCCAGAGCGGGGCGAAGCTGGTTGCCGCGAGGTAGGTGGAGCGCCGGCGGGCAGTGAGATCGTAGTCGAAGAAGGCTCCCGCGGCCTCGTCCCAGTGGTAGCGCTGCACGAGCCGCGCTCGAGCCCGCGCACGCTCGCAGAGCGCATCGGTCGTCGTGCCCTCGAAGGCACCGCCGAAGTGATCGGCGATGAAGCGCGCGAGATCGATCTCGTATTTGAAGAGCAAGGCGCTGAGTTCGACGGGGACGAACTCGGTGCAGCGCTCCTTGCCGTCCGAGAACCAGCGGTAGGTCGTATCGTGTCCCGATTCGCGCACGCAGCGATCGTTCTGGAAGAACGCGTCGATCGCCCGATCCGCGAGCTTTCCGGAGCGATATTTGGCCGCGAGCTCGGCTGCGCATTCGACGAAACGAGCGCGGCTCTCGGCGTCGTCCTTGGGAGGCCGACAGTGGCCGTGGCTCTTGGCGTGGGCCTGGTAAAACCAGGCAAAGTGCCCGGGTTCCACCTCCGGCGGTTCGCCCCGGCCCTCGTCGAAGTAGCGGGCGAGGCACACGCCCTGATCGCACAGCTTCGTGCGACGCGGCTCGACGCTCCACACGCGCTGGTACTCGACGAGCGCAGCGGACAGCATTTTTGCCAGCCAATCGCGCTCGGCCGGGGAGTTGCCGCTCCGCTCGAGCACGGCCGCGATCGACGAGGTGAAGAACGGCGGCTGCGAGCGGGTGAGGAAGTAGCTGCGGTTCGCGTTCAGGATCTTTCCGTAGTGCCGGATCTCGTAGGCCTGGTTCTCGACGATGGACCGGGCGAGCTCGGTGTGATCCGGGTGCTGGGTCAAGCCGCGCACGATGAAGTAGCTGTCCCAACCGTACAGCTCGTTGAAGCGACCGCCGGGCACGACGAAAGGCCGGCCGCGGTTCTGTGCGTCGAGCGCCAGCGTGAGCAGGCCGTGTTCCTTGCGGGCGGTGACTTCGTTCACCCAGTCGGGTGATACCGGCACCGGCAGCGCGTGCAGATTGACGCGACCGGGGACGCCGGCCTTGGCGAAAACGAGCAAAGCCCGAGCGTCGTCTGCGGGAACGTAGACGTGCTGCTCCACGGGCGTGGCCGGTGGCGGCGCGGGCGGGGGTGCGCTGCAGCGCTGGGCGTCGGTCGGGCAGAGCTCGGTGCTGGCGCTGCTCGCTGGCGCAAGCTTCGGGTCGGTCAGAGCGCGTTCGAGGCTCCCGGCGTCGGCGTCGATGCGGCGCGTGAGGGCCTTCCAGAAATCGTCGTTGATGCGGTGCTCGAGGTAGGTGACCGGATCGTCGGTCACGCGCCCGAGCTCGACCGGGATCCGCTCCGCGCTCGACGCGCGCAGGCCAAGCACCAGCTCCTGCACGAACTGCGCGGCCTGCTGGCGCGAGGCGAGGTGCACGCGCGTGTTCCCGAGCTCGACGTCGTGGGGAAACGCCGTCGGACACGGCGCCGCCGCGCAGGCTTCGTCGGCGACCGTGATGCGGCGGTCGCAATCCCGATCGCGCTCGGCGAGCAACCGGCACAGCGCAGCGCGCGCGTCCGTTCGCGCGAACTCCGGCGGCCCGGCCGGTGCGGTCGGGACCGCGGGCGCCGCCGCTCGAGGTGGGGGGGCAGCCGGGGGTGGGGGAGCCTCGTGGGATCGACAGGCCACGAGCAACCATCCGAGCGCGAACCGCTTCAGCGACATGTGCTTGCGAGGGCTCTACCAGCGCTCGACAATGCTGCCAATCTCGCAGTCGCTCCGATGCCGCGCCCCAACTGGTTCTTCGCGTTCCCTCTCGATGGCGGCTTCGTCGAAACGCTGCCCGAGCTCCCGGTGGGGTTTCGACGCTATCACCCCGACGACGTTCATCTCACACTGGCGTTTCTCGGTGGCTGCGGCGAAGCCGGCGCCGAGCGCGCCCTTTCGGTGCTGGACGAGCTGTTGCCGCGATCCCAACAAGCGCCGATCGCGGTGTCGCTGGGGCATATCGCGGCAATGGGCCCGAAGGGCCGGTACTCCGCGCTGTCGGCCTTGCTCGAGCGCGGGCGCGCCGAGACGGAGGCCTGCCTGGCGCGCTTCTGCGATCCGCTGCTCCAGGCGGCGACGGGACGGCGCGAGCGGCGCGAGCCCAAGGCTCACGTGACGCTCGCGCGGCCCCGTCACCGCGCCACCGATGCGCAGCGAGCAGCCGGGCTGCTTTGGGCCCAGAGCGTCGAGCTTGCGGCGGTCGAGGCGGTCTTGGATCGCATCGTGCTTTACACTTGGAGCGACAACCGAGCCGAACGCCTATTCCGCCGCGTGACGGAACGCCGCCTGCCCGGCTGAGCGCGACGGGATGCGACAGGCGGCGCCGATTTCGGCGAGCGCCGCCTCCAGCGCGAGCGAGCGTTGCCCTTCCTTGGAACGCAGCGCCACGCTCCTCGCTGCGACCTCCTCGTTGCCGATCACGAGCGCGAACGGCACCAGCGCTTGGTGCAAATCGACGACGCGCCG
>JAICQO010000028.1 GCA_025937835.1 Polyangiaceae bacterium | reverse complement strand
GGCGCCATGTCGGACACCACCAGGCTGAGCGCAAGGTTGCGCAGCCCGCGCAGGCCGAGCAGCGTCGCGGCTTGCCGGACGTCGGAGACGCGCGCAGGGAGCCCGAAAGCAGCGCTATTTACCGTCGAAAGGACCCGCAAGGTGAACCCCGGATCGCGCTCCGCGAGCGTCGCGAGCCCGGCCAGCGAAGCATCCGGCTTCATCGCCTCGGTCACGATCTGCGACGCGATCAGCGACGGTGGCTCTTTGACTTGCGCAGTCTGCTTCATCGCTTCTCCCTCGGGTTCGGTCCTGACTCGGGACGGCTGGGAACGCCGCCTGTCTCGAACTGAACTCGAGGCGCTGGTGACGAATGCGGGATCAACGATTCCTTCCGCATCATCGCAGCATCGATTTCGGCTTCGAGCAAGCTCATCGGCGTCTCCGCGAGTGTCTCTCGCAGGGTTCGTGCCAGGGGAATGTGGTGGAAGCGTCCATCGAAATCGCGGACCGGTGTGGGCGCGCCGATGCCGGAGTACGGGCGAGAAAGCAGGCTTTACCAAGCCGGTGCGTGCTAGATACCGGCGAGGTCGCGATGGCGAAGTACTACGTTGGAGTGATGTGTGCGTTTGGGCTGGGGCTGGCCACGGTCGGCTGTTCTTCGGAGGGTTCCGGGAGCGACGGCGCGGCGGGTTCGCTAGGCGCGGCGAGCGGCGGCTCACGCCCGACTGGGACCGGTGGTTCGGCTGGAGCTCGCCCCGGCACCGGCGGTACGGCTGGCGTGGCCAGCACGCCTCCGAGCGGAGGCAACGCGAGCAAGCCGATCTCGATGGTCACCGATCAGTACGGGTACACGACCGTGTCGCGCGACAACAAGGGCTACATCGTTCAGAACAACGTCTGGGGCGCGGGCGCGCAGCAGACCCTGAAGGTGCAGGGGACGAGCTTCGAGGTGACCATGCAGACCGGGAACAACAGCACCTCCGGCGCTCCGGTCTCCTACCCCTCGGTGTTCCTCGGCTCGAACTACGGCCGCGGCACGCTCGGCAGCGGCTTACCGAAGCAGGTGAGCGCGCTCGGTAAGGTCGACACGATGTGGTCCCAGAATGCCGGCTCGCAATCGGGCACCTACAACGCCTCCTACGACGTCTGGTTCAGCACCACCGAGCGCGGTGACGACGAAGCGCCGTCGGGCGGCTACCTGATGGTGTGGTTCTACGATCCGGCCAATGCGCAGCCGATCGGCAGCGTGCAACACCGGGACGTACAGATCGCGGGCGCGATGGGCACCTGGGACGTGTGGGTCGGTCCGAATGCCGGCAAGCCGTGCATCTCGTACGTCGCAAAACAACCCATCGCGTCGATGACCTTCGACCTGAACTCGTTCATTCAGGACGCCGTGAAGAACCGGCAAAATACGATCCAGGCCGGCTGGTACCTGACGAACGTGTTCGCCGGCTTCGAGATCTGGAGCGGCGGAGTGGGGCTCGAGACCAGCGACTTCTACGTGAACGTCAACTAGAGAAAAGGGCGACGCTGTGCCGCACAGCGCCGCCCTTTGGCGAAGACACGCCTCGACTACGTCAGTGACGCGTCGACTTGTACGCCGCCTTGCCGAGGAACGGGAGGAAGTCGGAAATCCGGACGTGGTACGCGAAATCGTTGCAGAAGTCGTCACCCCACGAGGTGATGCCGACGACGTAGTGCTGGCCGAAGAACTTGAACAACGACGGGCCGCCCGAGTCGCCGAAGCAGCCGTTCGACTTCGGCTTCGAGCCCTCGAGCTGCATCAGCTGCTTCCTGATCTTCGGGATCAAAATGCCGGGGTGGGGATTCACGGGCAGCGGCTTGATCTTGGGCTCGCCCTGGTAATACGTCTTGCCCTTGCGCTTGACGTAGGCATCGACCGGGAAGCCGTTGTCGTCGAGGCCCGACGCTCCGAAGCCCACGATCTCGAGCGGTAGCCCGACGAAGTGCTTGTTGAGGTCGGCGAAGGCCAGGGGCAGGGGTCGGAAGGAGAACGCGCGGTCCAGGTACACGACGCCGATGTCGGAGTTCAGGGTGGCCGGATCCCACTTCGGGTGCGTCTCGAAGCGATCGGGGCCCTCCACGAGCCGGTAACTGACCCAGGTCGAGGGGTCACCCTCACCGAGCTCGTCCATGTCGCCGTAGAAATCGCTGCCCGAGTAGATGAGGGCGGCGTCGGCTCCGTGGATGCAGTGCGCGGCCGTGACCACCGCCTTCTTCGCGAACACCACGCCCGTACAGAAGGACTCGCTGCCGTCCTGTTTGAACACGTCGACCGCAACCACCTGCGGGTGCCCGCTGTCGTCTACGCCCCGTACGATGGCCTCGCTGTCTTCCGCAACGGGCTCCTCCTGGGCATCCGGCGCGGCGCCACATGCGGCGAGCAACAACGCGAGAGGAGCAAAAACCATGTTCAAACGAAACGACATCTTGACCGTTCTCCTGTGTAAAGATCAGCCGACCCTGGCTTACATCCGACGTGCCTCGCTCACTCGGCGCTCAGCGTCGCGTCGTGCACGACGCGTGGGACGCGTGCACAACTTGACTCCGAAAGCTGCACGACATGTGCATGAGTGAACGAGACAACTCCACGAAACCCGCGCGCCGCTGCGCGCACGGGATCTCTCTGCAGGATCCGATCCGAGAGAACGAGTTAGATCTCGAGTCTGACTACGAAGAAGGGATTCGTAATACCCGGGGGTGGAAACACCGACACGCGCGCCGAGCGCGAGCGTCTCACTCGCACTTGCGCGCGGGCGTGCACTCTTGCCCGTCGGGGCACGGCTCTTGTTCGCTGCACGAGATGAGGCCGGGGATCTGGACCTGCAGCGACATCTGCGACATCACGAGCAGGTCGACGCGTCCGGCGCTGATCGACGCCGAGTCGGAGGTGACGCGGGTCAGCGACACGGTCGGATAACCTGCCACGCCGAGCGCGATCAGCTCGGTCACGAGCGGCTCGGGGATCTCGGTCGAGCCGGTGTCCGGGACCTGGCAGGTGACCATGCCCTTCACTCCACCGTGATGGCTGATCTCGAGCTTGATATCGAGCTTGGCATCGGGGTTCGAGCCCGCCTCCCAGGCCAGGGAAACGGCCTTGCCGCTCTCGACCGGCACGGGGGCCGCGGTGGTGACGACGAGCGGCTCGATGCCGGTGCTCTCGAGCGTGATCGGCGCGAAGTCGCCGCCGGTCGTGCTGACCGAGAGCGCGTCTCCGGCCGCGAACGACTCGTAGGGTAGCGTGCCCGTGTCGCCGCCCGGCTGGTAATTGCCCGCGACGGGCTTCATCGTGAACTCGGTCGCGCCCGCAGTCGTGCGCACACCGCGGACCGTCGCGTCACCGAGGCTCTTCTTCACGGGAGGGGTGACACAGTCGCCGCTTTCCACGCACACGGAGCCGCCGGTGCAGGCGGGATCGCAGAACGGAACGCTCGGCTCGAGCAGCTGGCAGTCGCCGGCGCTGTGCGTCTCTTCCCAGACCAACTCTTGCGGGTAAGGCTTCTCGTAGACGAACCCGATCACCTCCGTGAAGCCGTCGCGGCTCGCCGTGGGGTCCTTGAGGGTGATCCGGAAGTTGCCGACGACCTCGTCGGTGCTCGGCGCGTTGCCGCTGCCCATGCCGCCGCTGCTGGCGTTGCCCGCCCCACCCGTTCCCGTCGCATTGCCGCCGGTGCTGGTGCCACCGGTGCTCGTGTCGCTACCGCCCGTGCTCGTGTCGCTGCCGCCGGCGCTCGAGCCGCTGCCGCCGGTCGAGGGGGACGGCTCCGCCTCGTCGCTCGAGCAGCCGGAGCTCGCGAGGGCGGCCGAGAGCGTGGTGAGGAGAGCTGCGGCGAGAGAAGAGCGGAAATAGGTCATGTGGGTACCGATGGGTGCGCACACTCTAGTCACTCGTCGGCGGTTTTCATCGTCCGGGCTCGCGTCGGGCGGCGCTTTTCTGGTGTTGACTGAAATTTTCCTGGTCCACGGGCCTGGCCGAACCCGGGCTGCGCGAACTTTGGTAGGCTGCACGGCGTGGCCACGAACGAAGCCTTCGAAGCCGCGCAGCAGCGCGTGAAGACCCTCAGCAAGACACCGGCCGCCGACGAGCTGCTCGAGCTCTACGCGCTGTACAAGCAGGCCACCGCCGGGGACGTGCAAGGCTCCCGGCCCGGAATGCTCGACTTCAAGGGGCGCGCCAAATTCGACGCCTGGAGCGGCAAGAAGGGCGTCGCCAAGACCAATGCCGAAAGCGACTACGTGAAGCTGGTCGGCAAGCTGGTCGAAAAGTACGGCTAGCTAAAGCGGTTCGGCGTGCGCGACGAGGAAGCTGACCGCGCGCCGCAGCTGGTCGTGCGTCACGATGTGCCCGACTGGCTGCGAGAGCGACTGATGCGGCCAGCCGAGCTTCTTCAGGGTGGTGATCAGTTCTTTCATGTCGGCGCGCGCCGGGTCCTTCGTGCCGTAGCCCACGAAGATCGGCGTCTTGCGCGGCGCCTTGGAGCCGAGGATCATGCTGTACTTACCGCCGGCCCCGCCAGCGAACGCCGCGTAGCCTTCGACGGGTAGCCGAGCTCGGAGCGCGAGCGACGAGGCGTAGTACGCGCCGTTCGAGAAGCCGAACACCCAGACGTGGCGGAAGGGACGCCCGCGCCTTCGCTCGACGGTCTCGCGGAGCTCCTGCCATTCGCTGACGAGCTCTTCTTCGACGGCGGCTTGCGCTTTCGGCGAGGTCGGCCAGGCCAGAACGTCGGCGGCGCGCTTCGGTCCGATGCCCGGCCGCCCGCGCGGCATGAGCACGCTGAAGCCGTAGGTCTTGGCCGCCGTCCACATGATGCGCTGTTGCTCCCACTGCCAGGTGGAGCCGGTGCCCACCAACGTGTGCAGGTACAACACCAAAGTGTCCGGTTCGGCGCGCACCGGCGTAGCGCTGCTCGGCGTTGCGTCCGCCGCGCTCTCCGCTTCGTAGTAACAGACGCCCTCGCGGATCGTCTCGAGCTCGCTCGCGCACCAGGCCTTGGGCTTCGACTCGGCGAGCGCTTGCGAGCCGAGCGCGGCCGAGCCGAGCAAGCTCAGGGCGAGTGAGGCGAGCGCGCGGCGCATGTTCTCAGCCGCGCGCGGCAGCCGCGAGCGCGCGGCGGTAGGTTCCGGCGACCCAGCCGTCGAGCAGCCGGCGTGGCAAGAGCCGCCCGAAGCTGGCCCCGAGCCGGTTGGAGAGCCCTGGGACATACAAGTATTCGCGCCGCGCGAAGGCTTCGAGACCCGCGCTGGCAGCGGCTCCGACCGGCATCAGGAAGCGGCGCAGCGGCGTGAAGCGCTCCCCGTCCGTCATTTCCGTCTCGATGCCTCCGGGAGCGTAGGTCGTCACGGACACGTTGCGACCCTGGAGCTCGTGCCACAAACCGCACGCGTAATGCACCATGAACGCCTTGGTTCCCGAGTACGCCGTCTGGTACGGCACCGGGAAAATCCCTGCCATGCTCGACACGAACAGGATCCCGCCGCCCGGCGCGCCCTGTTCGATGTACGGCACGAGCTCGGTGGTGAGACGCACCACGCTCGTGACGTTGGTGTTCAGCATGCGCTGGAAGGCGGGCCACTCGAGCTCGTGGTGCGCGCCGAAGTGAGTGACGCCGGCGTTCAGGATCCCCGCGTAGAGCTGCGGCCCAGCCTTGAGCTCCCCCACCAGTCGATCCACGTCGGCGAGATCGGACAGGTCCGCCGGCAGGCACATGGCCTGGACCTTGTACTGCTGCTCCACCTCGCGCTGCAGCTCCTGCAGGCGGTCTGCGCGGCGCGCCACGAGCACCAGGTTGGCGAGGTGATCCCGCGCGAGGTGGCGGGCAAGCTCGCGGCCGAGACCGGAGGAAGCGCCCGTGACGAGCACCCAGCGCCCGCGAAAATCCATTCTCTGCATTGGTCAATCCTGTGACGAGAGCCCGGCAGCTAAAGCAGCTGGGGGGGCGCGTGTCAACGCGGGCTCTGCTCGTCGTCGGAAGCAGCTCGGCGAAATCGTTCGAGGAAATTCGAGGACGGCAGGCCCTCGAGGTCCTCGAGCCGGCCGTGTCGAACCAGCCGGCCCGCCTCCAAGACCGCGACGGTGCGCCCGAGCATCCGCGCGTCCGCGGGATCGTGCGTGACGAGCAGCGTGGGTAGCCGGAGCCGCTCCAGGTACTCGAGCAAGAATGCGCGCACGCGCTGCCGCGCGCCCGGGTCGAGCGCTGCCAGCGGCTCATCGAGCAAGAGCGCGCGCGGCTCGACTGCGAGCGCGCGGGCCAGCGCTACCCGCTGGCGTTCACCGCCGGAGAGCCGCGTGGGTAGCTTGCCGGCGATGGCCGCGGCGTCGAGATCGGCGAGCAGCGCGCGGGCCCGCTCGCGGCGCAGCCGGGAGTTACCTCGGTTGGGGCCGCCGGCGACGGCGAACTCGACGTTCTCGAGCGCGGTCAGGTGCGGGAACAGGCCGTATCCTTGCGGCAGGTAGCCGAGCCGCCGGTCCTCGGTGGGCACGTCCACACCGGTCGCCGTGTCGAACAAGAGCGTGTCGCCGATCGCGATCTTGCCCGTTACCGGCCGAACCGCCCCGAGCAGCGCGCGCAACAGGCTCGTCTTGCCGGAGCCGTTCGGTCCGATCACGGCCACCGTGCCGGCAGAAGTATCGAGCGCCGCGCGGAGCGACAGCGGGCCGATGCTTCCGGAGACGTCGAACGACAGCGCCCCCGTCATCGGACGTCTCCGGGGGCGCGCGAGCGGTACGCGAGGCTCAGCCGCATCACCAGCAAGAGCGAGAACGAGAAGAGCACGAGGATCACCGAAAGCGCGCGCGCGGCCGAAAGGTCCGACTCGAGCGCCGTATAGATCGCGAGCGGCAGCGTGGTGGTGCGGCCCGGCAGGTTTCCCGCGAACATCAAGGTGGCCCCGAACTCGCCGAGGGCGCGTGCCCAGCTGAGCGCCGCGCCGGCGACCAGCCCCGGCAACGCAAGGGGCAGCGCGATCCGGAAGAACACGCGAACCGGCTGCGCGCCGAGCGTTCGCGCCACCAGCAAGAGCTCGGGGTCGAGCGCGCGAAATGCGCCGACCGCCGCCTGCACGTAGAACGGAGCGGCCACGAAGGTCTGGGCCAGGATCACGCTCAGCGTCGAGAACGCGAGCGAGGCGCCCTCGGGGTAGAGCACGCCCGACAGCACGCCGTGACGCCCGAACGCCAGCAAGAGCGCGAGGCCCGCCACCGCCGGAGGGATCACCACCGGCAGCTCGACCAGCGTCTCGACCAGCCGCACCCAACGGCCCGAGCTCCGAGCCAGAAGCCAGGCGAGCGGCGTGCCGAGCGCGAGGATCGCCGTCAGGCTGATCGAGGTCGTGAACAGCGTGAGCTCGAGCGCCGGTAACACCAACGGGTGAACCAGCCCGTGCCCGAGCTCGGACAGCGAGCCCAACACCAGCGCGGCCACGGGTAGCGAGAGGAACGCGACCAGCAGCGCTGCCGAGAGCACCGCACCTGCGTCCAAAACGTCGCGCCACGATCGCCGTCTGTTCAATGCTCGACCAGGTCCGCTCAGTGAAGGACTTCGCGCACCTTGCGTAGCAGAGAATCGAAGCGCATCGCTGAGGGCTGAAACGGTTCAATTTTACTGCGGAATTTAGCGGCGCTCGCCCGGAGAAGCCCATCTCCGAGCCCGAATCGTTGCTCGCAGCGGACCGGCGCGGGCCGCCCAGAACGACCAGCCAGCACGCAGCCGTTGCTCAATATCGAAGCAACGCTGGAATCCAGCGCGTGAAAGCACCGGGGCGGGCAGGGATTTTCGAGTTTTCGAATGGAGCCCCTGGGGTGGGGTTACAAGCATGCACGCGGACAACCTGGGACCACCTGGCCCGGGTCGTGCTTACGGAAAACTTCGCCACCAACGAAACGAACGCGAATTCGAGCCTCCAATGCGACCGCGAGCCAACACTTCGCAATACTGCTCGCCCGGACGCGGCATCTAGCAACGGACTCATCCTTGACGCGAACACGCTTAGGCGAGGAACTTTTGCACAAGCATCGACGCATCCCCTGGGTGCTGTGGCTCACGCTGACCTCGTGTTCGGCCGACCCGGTCAGCTCGCAAGAACCCGCGCTTGCTCCTTCGCCGATTTCCACGCCGGGTGGGGCAGGGGCCGGCGGGTCGACCGCAGCGCTCCCCACGGCGACGGGCGGAGCCGTTTCCACGGGCGGCACCGCTACGGGCGGCGCGGCCGTAGCGCCGCCCAGCTCCACGGCCGCGGGGCCCCCGGTCCCGACGATGGTGCCGAGCTACACTCCCGAGAAGTTCTGCGGAATGATCCGCGTGGATGAGGGGGGCGTGTTGGTGATGGCTGGCTGCGAGAAGAACGTGCGCGTGATCTACGAGCTCAACCGCGAGCAAATCGACAACGGCGCGTGGCACTCGACCGACTACGGGATCGAAGCGCCGTGCAACGACAAGGGTACGTTTCGCGCTCAGGTCTCGGGCGCCGTGTACGACGCGACGAACCACTTGCAGAGCTACTACTTCTTGATCCACGAGCAGGGCGGCTACGAGTTCGCCGGTGCGGTGGCGCTCGGCTTCGACTCCACCAAGGTGACGACGGCGAGCGGCAGCGTGCAGGGCAACAGCTGCACGTTCTCGGTGTGCTCGGCCGCCGAATGCGGCGTGCTCGACACGACCATGTTGAGCAGCGCTATCGCGGGTGATGCAGGCGCTGGTGGAGCAGCGGGCCCGCGTGGCGGTAGTGGCGGCAGCAGCTCCACGCCCGGCAGCGGTCTCGGCGGCACTGCAGGCCGCGGCGGCGCAGGGGGACGCGCTGGCGGCGGGTCTGGTGGCCGAGCGACGGGCGGCGCATTCTTCGGTTTCCCACCGCCCTAGTCGAAGAATTCTAAGCGGGGCGGCCGCCGGCTCGATTTAGAGGAGCATCTGGGGGTCGCCCCGGCATATGAGAGGGGGGCAATGTGAGGAAAGCGGGTGCCTTAGTCACCCTTGCGTGCTATCCGAGGGGTCCATCCGCTGGGCCCGTCTCCGAGTTCTGCAGGTTCCTGACCGTTTGTCGCTTTGAAGCGTGGAGGCATCTTGGAGCACTCTGAATCCAGTGCAGAGACAGCGAGCAGCCTCGCCGACCCCAACGGGTTTCGTTACGGGGCGGCCGGCGCGAATGAAAGCGAGCTCACGATCCCGCGCGCGTCGCTGGCGCCGTTCGAGCTCCCTCCCGAATCTCCGACGAACTGGCACGTGCACCTCGAGCTCCGCCCGGAAGAGCTGCTCGCGCTGCACCGGCTGGGCCTGACGAAGGGCGCGATCGCCTGGCGCGAGGGCATGCCGGCGTGGCAGCCGCTGCGCGAGTCGAACGACAACATTCAGCTCGGGTCCGAGGTTCTGGCGCGCGCGATGGACTCGCTCGAGGAGTCGGCCGAACGCGCCAGCACGATGGCGCAACCTGGACCGCAAGAGTCCTGGTCGGACGCCATCACCATTGCTTCGGACCGCGGCTCGGAGCCCGTCCACGAAGCACCCCAGGAGCTCTTGCCTCCGATCGACGTCGACACCGCGGCGCACATCCTGCCGCCACGCGTTCGGCGCGCGACCTTGCCTCCGACGAGCCCGCTGTTCGCCGCGGGCGGCCGGCCGCACGTCGCGCCGGTCTCCGCCCCGCCGCGCACGGGCAGCGTCGTTTCGACGCTCCCCCCGTCCGGTACACCCGACGCCGTTGCCGCGCTTTCGCTGCCGTCAGCGCCGCGCCTTCCGTCGTTCTCGCCCGAGGCGGCACCGGTCTTTGCGGCTCCCGCGTTGCCCTCGGCCCCGCCGCCCGCGACCGTGTTCGAACCGAGCGTCGTCACGCAGCCCGGCCCGAGCCGGCGCGCGCTGTGGATGGGGGCGATCGGGCTCGCTGCGGCCAGCGCATTCATCGGCGCATTCCTATCCGGCACCTTCAAGACCTGGAGTAGCGAAGGCGCGACGTCTGCAGCCAGCAGAGCTCCGGACAAACCTCCTGCGGTATCGACCGCGTCCGAGGTCGCGGCGAAGCCCGCTGGCGTCTCCCCGATCTCCATCGAGCAGCTCCCGCTGGCAGGCGCCGCAGCCGCTGCGGCGGAGTCGAGCCCGACGCGGGCCTCGGCAGCGTCGGCCGCTGGCAGAGAAAAAGAGCAACGCGCGAGCAAGGATCGGGACCGCCCTCGTGACACCCAGCGGGAGAGCGCTCGCGCGGCTGCACCCGAGCCGCCGCCGGCAGCACCCGAGCCGTCGGAGCCGCCGTCCGAGGGCAAGCGCGCGATCATGGCCGCCATGGCGCAAGCCGTGTCGTCGCCCGCCGCCGAGCGGGATGCGCCGGAGTCCGCGCCCGAGCCGCGCGAGCCCGAGCCCGAGCCGAGCCGAGCCTCCGAAGGAGCGGATTTGAAGGCAATTTCCCGAGCCGTCGGCAACGCGGCGCGCTCGGCCACGTCGTGCGGAGAGAGCCCGCAGAGCGGGCGGGTCGCGATCACGTTCTCGCCGTCCGGAGCGGTGCGCTCGGTTCAGATGGAAGAGGCCTACGCCGAGCGCGACGTCGGCGCCTGCGTGCTGCGTGCCATGGGGCGCGCCAAGGTCTCCGCGTTCACGGGAGACCCGGTCACCGTGCGCAAGTCCGTGAGCTGGTGACTAGAACCCCCCGTCCAGCACCACCGAGCCCGTCACTCCCACCTGATAGGACGCCACGCGGCGTTCGAAGAAGTTGGTGAGCTCCTGCACGTCCTGGAGCTCCATGAAGCTCAGCGGGTTCTTCGTGCCGTAGAGCGGCGGTAACTCGAGCTGAGCCGCGCGCTGATCGGCGACGTTCTCGAGATAGCCGCGCATGTCGCGGAGCGAGAGCCCCGCCAATCCGCCGCCCAGAATGTCTTCGGCAAAGCGCGTCTCCGCCTCCACCGCCTCGCTCAGCATGGCTCGAGCTTCGCGCGCGAAGTCCGCGTCGAACAGCTCCGGCTCTTCGGCGCGAATCGTCTTCACCACTTCTAGGGCAAACGCGATGTGCGCACTTTCGTCGCGGAACACCCAGTTCGTGCCCGTCGCCAGTCCGTGGAGCAGCCCCCGCGAGCGCAAGTAATAGACGTAGGCGAACGCCGCGAAGAAGAACAAGCCCTCCACACCCGTCGCGAACGCCAGCAGGTTACGCAGGAACGCCCGTCGCTGCTCGCGCGTTTCGACGCGCGGCATGTCGTAAATCGAGTCCACCCAGCGGAAGCAGAACTCGGCCTTGTGCTGGATCGACGGTACGTGCTCGATGGCCTGGAACGCTTTCTCGCGCTCGGCGGGATCGGGCACGTAGGTGTCGAGCAACGTCAGGTAAAACTGCACGTGCAGGGCCTCTTCGTAGAGCTGGCGCGACAGGTACATGCGCGCTTCGGGCGCGTTCAGGTGGCGGTAAAGGCACAGCACCAGGTTGTTGGCGACGATGCTGTCTCCGGTGGCGAAGAACGCGACCAGCCGCTCGATCAGGTGCCGCTCGCGCGCGTCGAGTCGCTGCCGGATGTCGCTGACGTCGCTCGCGAAATCGACCTCTTCGACGGTCCAGGTGTTTTTGATCGCGGACCGGTACATGTCGTAGAAAGCGGGGTACACCATGGGCCGGAGGCTCAGGCACAGCCCGGGATCGAGCAGCCGAGAGGGGCGGGACGCGCGGTTCATTGGCAGGCCTCGCAGGTCTCGGGGTTCTCGAGCGAGCAGATCACGGCCGCGACGTCGCTCTCCGGTGAAGGAGGCGGCGCGAGCGTGGTCTTGGCGATGCGCGTCGCGGGGCGGGAGCGCAGGTAGTACGTGGTCTTGATGCCGCGCTTCCAGGCGTAGAAGTACATCGAAGACAGCGGTCCAATCGCGGGAGACTCCATGAACAGATTCAGCGACTGGCTCTGGTCGATGAAGCGCCCGCGTTCGGCCGCCATGTCGATCAGCGCGCGCATCGGTAGCTCCCACGCCGTGCGGTACAGCTCGCGCAGCTCTCGCGGAATGCGCTCGATACCCTGGATCGAGCCCTCGGCGAGCTTCAGCTGGTTTCTGAGCTCTTCGGTCCAGAGCCCCAGCCGCTGCAAGGCCGCGACCAGGTAGCGGTTGACCTGCAGAAACTCGCCCGACAGCGTCTCGCGCTTGAACAGGTTCGAGATCTGGGGCTCGATGCACTCGTAGCAGCCCGCGATGGCTGCGATGGTCGCGGTCGGAGCGATCGCGATCAGCAGCGAGTTGCGGAGCCCGGTACGGCGGACGCGCTGCGCGAGGTCGTTCCATCTCTCGCGATCGGTCGGCTGCACGCCCCAGGCGTGGAACGAGAGCTCGCCGCGCGCTGCGCGCGTCTCCGGGAACGACGGGTGCGCGCCCTTTTCTTCGGCGAGATCGGCCGAGGTCTGCAGGGCCGAGTAGTAGATGGTCTCGGAGATCGAGCGCGATAGCTCCCGCGCCGCCTCCGAGTCGAAGGGTAGCTCGAGCTCGAAGAACACGTCCTGCAGGCCCATCACGCCGAGGCCGATCGGCCGCCAGCGAGAGTTCGACTTCGAGGTCGAGGGGATCGGGTAGTAGTTGAGGTCGATGACGCGGTCGAGTTGGCGCACGGCGATGCGCACCGAGCGCGCGAGCTTCTCGAAGTCGAAGCGCCCGTCGACCAGGTGGCGACCGAGGTTGATCGAGCCCAGGTTGCAGACGGCCGTTTCCTGGTCACAGCTCACTTCGAGGATCTCGGTGCACAGGTTCGAGAGGTGCACCGTGCGTCCGGGCAGCGCGGTCTGGTTGCAGGCGCGATTCGCGGTGTCCTTGAACGTCATCCAGCCGTTGCCGGTCTCGGCCAGGGTCCGCATCATGCGCGCGTACAGATCGCGGGCCTTGATCGTGCGCTCGGCGAGCCCGTCGCGCTCGGCCGCCTCGTAGACGCGCTCGAACTCTTCGCCCCACAGGTCGGGCAGGACGGGCACGCGCTTCGGGTCGAAGAGAGACCAGTCCGCGTCGGCTTCGACCCGGCGCATGAACAGATCCGGCACCCACAATGCCAGATTCAGGTTGTGGGTGCGGCGCGACGGGTCTCCGGTGTTGTCGCGAAGCTCGAGGAACTCTTCGATGTCGGCGTGCCACGGCTCGAGGTAGACTGCACACGCGCCCTTGCGCTTGCCGCCCTGGTTCACGGCCGCGACGGAGGCGTCGAGCGTCTTCAGGAACGGCACGATCCCGCTCGAGTGTCCGTTGGTCGACTCAATCAGCGAGCCGCGCGAGCGCACGCGCGAAAACGACAGGCCGATGCCGCCCGAGAACTTCGAGAGCAGGGCCACGTCCGTGTACTTCTTGTAAATGCTCTCCAGGTGATCGGCCGGTGAATCGAGCAGGAAGCACGACGAGAGCTGCTCGTGGCGGGTACCGGCGTTGAACAGCGTCGGCGAGCTCGGCAAGTATTCGAGCGACGAGAACGCGCGGTAGAGAGACAGCGCCTCGAGCACGTTCTCCGAGAGCGAGCAGGCCACGCGCAGGAAAAAGTGCTGAGGCGTCTCGATCACGGTGCGCTTCTCCGGGTGCCGGAGCAGGTAGCGGTCGAACACGGTGCGCAGGCCGAAATACTCGAAGAGCTGAGTTTTCTCCTGGTCTAGGCTGTCGTTGAGCTTGCGCGCGGCGCGCGTGACGAAGGCGAGCAAGCGGTCGTTGACGAGACCCAGCCGGTGACCGAGTGCTATCGACTGGCTGAACGAATGCACGTCCTGCCCGCTGACCTCCTTGTCGATGTAGGTCGAGAGCAGCCGCGCCGCGAGCCGCGAGTATTCTGGCTCCTCGACGATCAAGCTGGCTGCGGTCTGAATCGACAACTGATCGAGCGCCTTGGTCGTGGCCCCGTCGTACAGGCCACTGATCGTCTTCAGCGCGACGCGCATCGCGTCGACGCGCTCGAGCCCACGCGCCGAGCGCGCCACCGCGCGCACGATCTTGTTCAGATCGACGGCCTCGAAGCTGCCATCGCGCTTCTCGACCCGCATGCCGATCTCGCCGTCTGCGCGGCTCTCGCTAGCCTGGGACTTTGGCGAGACCTGCTCGCCGCGCACATCGAATGCCTGCACCATGACGTTCCTCCTTGCCGGTGCGTGGGGCGGAGCCCGTCCGCAACACGCGGGACTTGCGATCACGACCCGGTGCGCCGAATGGCGACCGCGTCGAACGACTGGCTGTCGGTGGCCTTCCCTCGAAGGCGGCCCAACGACCGGCGCGCCAAGCGGCACGCCGGGCTCATCGGCAGGTTTTCGGGCTCGTGAGCGGGGCGACCGGTGTCGCTGACCTACTGTTCGCCGCTTCCCGACCCCTCCGTTGGAGGTCAGTGCATTCGGGCGAAGCTCGTTCTCACATACCGCTGCGGGGCAGCCCCGGAATCTCACCGGGTTCCCTCGAAGGCCTGGGCACGCGCTCAGGCACCAAGAGCGATGGCGAACATATTGGGGTCCGAGGGCTCCTGTCAACCAATCTATTGGGGTCCGCCCTGGGAAAGGTGCGCATCTGTGCGGTGGTCATCCGGTCGGCTGTTCAGGCGTGCCCACTTCCCCAACTGCCGACAGGCCCTGGAAACGAACGACGGAGTAAGGTCGGAAAACGCGTGTCCCGTGGGGCCCGCTCTGACCTGGAGAACCGAATTGCAGACGCCGCACGAACTCGCCGGAAAGCCCGCCCCGGTGAAGCTGCTGATCGATCCCGACCGCTTGATCCGCGACTACTACACGCTGGTTCCGGACCCGAGCGTCCGCGAGCAGCGCGTCGCTTTCGGCACGAGCGGCCACCGTGGCTGTCCGTCGCAGCGCGCCTTCAACGAGCAGCACATCCTCGCTGTGTCGCAAGCCATCTGCGACTACCGAAAGCACGCGGGCATCGACGGACCGCTGTTCCTCGGCAAGGACACCCACGCCGCATCCGAGCCCGCCGAGCGCACTGCGCTCGAGGTGCTGGCCGGCAACGGCGTGGACACCGTCGTGCAGCTCGGTGGCGGCTTCACCCCCACGCCCTCGATCTCGCGCGCGATCTTGCGTCACAACGCGGAGCCGGGCGCTCGCCGCGCCGACGGGATCGTGGTGACGCCGTCGCACAACCCGCCCGAGGACGGCGGCTTCAAGTACAACCCTCCCAACGGCGGCCCCGCGGACAGCGACGTCACGCGCTGGATCCAGGATCGCGCCAACGCGCTGATCGAAGCAGGGCTCAAGGAGGTGAAACGCGTGCCGTTGTCGACGGCCGTGCGCTCGGACTCGACGCATTCCGCCGATCTCGCCGGCGAATACATCGAGGAGCTCGGGCAGGTGATCGACATGGAGCTCTTGAAGCGCGGGCGGCTGAAGCTGGGCGTGGACCCGCTCGGGGGAGCCAGCGTCGCATATTGGCCGAGGATCGCCGAGCGCTGGGGGCTCGATGTGACGGTCGTGGGCGGCGGGGTCGACCCGCGCTTCGCGTTCATGACGGTGGACCACGACGGCAAGATCCGCATGGACTGCTCGAGCCCGTTCGCGATGCAGAACCTGGTCGGTCTGCGCGATCGTTTCGACGTAGCGTTCGGCAACGATCCGGACGCCGATCGCCACGGCATCGTGGCGCGCTCGAGCGGCCTGTTGAACCCGAACCACTTTCTGGCAGTGGCCATCGACTATCTGTTCCGTACCGAGAACCGCAGCGGTTGGAAGCCCTCGCTCCGCGTCGGAAAGACCGCCGTCAGCAGCATGTTGATCGATCGCGTCGCGAGCTCGCTCGGGCGCACGCTGGTCGAGGTGCCCGTGGGCTTCAAATGGTTCGTCTCGGGGCTGATCGACGGCTCACTCGGCTTCGGCGGGGAGGAGAGCGCGGGTGCAAGCTTCTTGCAGCGCGACGGGAGCGCCTGGACGACGGACAAGGACGGCATCGTGCTGTGCCTGCTCGCGGCCGAGCTCACCGCCAAAACCCGCAAAGATCCGGGGCAGTACTACGACGAGCTCCGCGAGCGTCACGGCACGCCGTTCTACAAGCGGATCGACGTGCCCGCCTCGGTGTCCGACAAGGAGCGGCTCGGGAAGCTGTCGAAGGACGCAGTCACCGCCTCGACGCTCGCCGGTGATCCGGTCACCGCGGTGCTCACGGAAGCGCCCGCGGGTGGCCCGCTCGGCGGTCTGAAGGTGGCGAGCGCGCGCGGCTGGGCTGCGGCGCGGCCCTCGGGGACCGAGCAGATCTACAAGGTGTATGCCGAGAGCATGGTGAACGAGCAGCACCTCGCGTCGATCATCTCGGAGGTGCAGGCGATCGTGGCCCGCGCCCTGGGCTGAGCGCGCAGAGGCCGAGGGTTCAGGCGCTCGGCCAAGCGTCGCGATCGAGATCCCAGGCCGCGAAGCGGGCGACCTCGTGCTTCGGCACGTAGCGCCCCTTCGCGTCGAGCTCGACGGCAGAGCCCGAGATCTCCGGGTCGTGCGTGTAGAGCAGCATGCCGTGCTCGCTCCGCAGCTGCTCGAGCAGCGCTCGTTTTTCGTCGACCAGGAGCTCCGGGTGACGGTCGTAGCCCATGGTGATCGGTAAGTGCACCCAGGCGCGCCCCGGCACGAGGTCGGCGGCGAACAGGGCAGAGCCGCGCGCGCCGCGCACACGCGTGTGCAACATGCCGGGCGTGTGCCCGTGGGTCTCGACGAACTCGAAGGCATCGCCGAGCAGCCCGCGCGCGTCGCCTGCGGCCTCGACGATCCGCAGCCGCCCCGTGCTCGTGAGCAAGCCCGATAGCTCGGGGATGAACGAGGCGCGGTCGCGCAGGTGAGGGGACTCGGCGCGTTCCCAGGCGGTCTTGCCGACCACGAACAGCGCGTTCGGGAACAACAGGCGCGGCGGCGAGCCGTCCTCGTAGCCCGCGAGCAGCCCTCCGGCGTGGTCGAAATGCAGGTGGCTCAGCACCACCGCGTCGATCGCCGCGTCATCGATGCCGAGCGCTCGCAACGAATCCAGGAGCACGTGCCGCGGCTCCTGCACGCCGTAGCGATCACGCAGCCGTGGCTCGAAGAACGAGCCGATGCCGGTTTCGAGCAGCACGCGTTTCTCGCCGTCTTCCACGAGAAACGCCCTGCACTCGAGCGCGACGCGTCCGAGCTCGTCGGGCGGCGCCCAGCGGCTCCACAACGCCCGCGGCGCATTGCCGAACATCGCCCCGCCGTCGAGGCGCTGAGTGTTTCCGGAGACGCTGGTGAGTTTCAACATCGTCGGGCTCGAAGCCTAGCACTCCGCATAAAACCCTCGCTCGCGTGCCGGCCCCGCCTTAAGCTCCCGGCGTCATGGCGGAAACCGTGTTCAGCAAGATCCTCCGGGGCGAATTGCCCTGCCACAAGATCTATGAGGACGAGCGCGTCCTCGCGTTCCTCGACATCAGCCCGCTGAGCCCGGGTCACACGCTGGTGATCCCGAAGGAGCCAGCCGAGACGCTCGACCAGCTGTCGGACGAATCCGCGGCAGCGCTCGGACGAGTGCTACCGCGGATCTGCCGCGCGGTGCTGAAGGCAACGGGCGCGACCGCTTACAACGTGCTCGAGAACAACGGCGCGCTCGCCCATCAGGCCGTGCAGCACGTGCACTTCCACGTCATCCCCAAGCCCGACGAAACACGCGGGCTCGGTATCCGCTGGCCGACGGGCAAACTGGACGGCGACGCCGCCGGTCTCGCCGCTCGCATCGCCGCCGGGCTCTGAGTCAGCGCCGCGACTTTTTCGGCTCGTAGAAGTAGTAGGTGGCCGTGTAGTCGACG
This sequence comes from Polyangiaceae bacterium, assembly GCA_025937835.1. Lineage (GTDB taxonomy): Bacteria > Myxococcota_A > Polyangia > Polyangiales > Polyangiaceae > PMG-095. The sequence continues at coordinate 51,313 of JAICQO010000028.1, read as the reverse complement.
CGGGTCGTGGTGCCGAGGTGCGCGGCATCGCAGCCGCTCGCCGGCGCCGTTCCGCCCGTCGTCTCGAGACGCTGGATGAAGCTGACCTTTGCCATTCGGCCCGAGCCCTCGTGCGTCGCCGCCTTCAGCAGCAGCTCCGGGATCGCCGTCGGGGCCGGCTGATACCCGGCAACGCGCGTCGCGGTGACCCGACTGCCGTCCTTGGCTTGCCAGGTGGGTCCCGCGTAGTGCGTACCCGCGGCCCGACCGCCGCAGCCATGAAGCTTCGCGTCCGGGGCCTTTAGGGTCCAGGCGAGCTTCCCGGTGGGGTCGGCCTGACAGACATAGATCTGGACTCCGACTGCGTCGTACCAGAAGGCGAGTTGGTTCCCGGCCTCGACGTTCAGTGAAGGATCGGAGGGCGTGGGGGCGCGGTGCAACGCGTCGCTGTGTTTGGCGAGCGGTTCGTCGCCGCCGGCAATGTCGGTCTCTGCGGCGCACCCCGAGCCGAGTGCGACGGCAGCGAGGCCCAGCGAACCCAACTGGACGATACGAGACATGGTCTTCATGGAACTTCTCCGATGCGTCGCGAGCGACGCGGTGAGTGCCGACGGGGCTACGGGGAGCTCCGCCTCTCGTTTCGCGAGCTCCCGGGTTCGAAACCTTCCCGACAAAAACGTCCCTGGCGCCGAAACGCTCGCAGCTCGGTCCCGTAAGCCTCACCCGGGAGGCCGTTCCCTTGCCTGACTCCGCTCGACACCCGATCACCGACTCCGGGATGCGCTTCACCCCGGTGCCGCTTGCAGCGCTCGGAGCATGCAGTGCTGGTATGCCGGTGACGGAGTATCCCTCTCGGCCGCAGGCGCGGGTGCCGGCCCCGGAGCCAGTGCTCGGCCTGGGGACGGAAGCCGCCGAGCGGCGGGCGAACGCAGCGATGGACCGCTACGCGCGGGGGGACGACGCGGCCTTCGCCGAGGTCTACGACACGATCGCTCCTCGCGTCCGCGCCTTCCTCCTGCGCCGCACCCGAGACGCCGCCACCGCCGACGACCTGTTGCAGCAGACCCTGCTCCAGATCCACCGTCACCGCGGCAGCTACCTGTCGGGAGCGCCGGTGTTGCCGTGGGCCTTCGCGATCGCGCGCCGGCTGAGCATCGACGAGTTTCGCCACCGCCGCGTCGACGCATTGTTTTGCGCCGATGACGTGGGCGACGGCAACTCGACGGCGATCTCGCCCGATGACGAGTTCGCGGGGCGCGAGGTGGCGATGCTGGTTCAGGCCGAGCTGGCCCGCATCCCCGAGACCCAGCGCGCAGCGTTCGAGCTGCTCCGCGTCGAAGGTCTGTCGCACGAGCAGGCCGCGCGCGTGCTCGGCACCACGGTCAACGCGGTGAAGCTTCGAGCGTTTCGCGCCTACGCCGCGATCCGCGCCGTGCTCGCTGCACGCGATTGCCGAGCCCGAGGAGAAACGGTGAGTTGATGAGCGCAGAGCCCCCGACCCTGGCTTCCGATCCCGCCGCGCTGCGCGCCCGGATCCTGGAGCTTGCAGAGCGCGAGCCGTCACCGACGCGACACGCGCTCAAGGTCCAGCGCACCCTCGTCGCGATCGCGCTCGTCACGCTGCCGGTTCTGGCCTTCTTGGCCTGGGGCGGCGTGCGGGGCGGTCCGCGGCCAACGCTCCTCTTGCTCGACACGGCGCTCGGCGCCTCCGCGATCGCAGCGATCGTGAGCTGGGTGGCGTTTGCTCGTGGCGGCTCGGTGCTCGGCCGGCCGCGTCGGGCGTTGATCGCCGTGGCGCTCGCCACGCCGTTTGCCCTTCTGTTCTGGAAGTGCGGCGTCAGCGCCTGTTACACCGGCATGATGGCCGAGTGGGTGGAGCGGCCGGGCCTTAGGTGCCTGCAGCTCAGCTGCCTGCTCTCGATCGCGCCGCTGCTCGGGGCGCTCTGGCTCTTGCGCCGGAGCGATCCGGTGCATCCGCGCGCGCTCGGCATGGCGATCGGCGCCGCCGTCGGCGGCTCCAGCTGGGTGCTGGTGGATCTGTGGTGCCCGGTCGCGTACCTGCCGCACCTCTTGCTCGGCCACGTCTTGCCCGTGTCGCTCGCGATCGCGGCCGGCGCGCTGTTCGGCGGCCGCGTGCTTTCACCGCGTCGCGAGTGACTCGGCGCGGGTCAGCCTAGCGCCGCGCGCGGTAGCGGCGGATCAGCGCGTTCGTCGAGCCATCGTGCGAAAGCTCGGGCTCCGCCTTGGACTCGAGCTCGGAGGCGACGCGCGTCGCGAGCGCCTTGCCGAGCTCGACGCCCCACTGGTCGAACGAATTGATCTGCCAGAGCGCTCCCTGGACGAAGACCTTGTGCTCGTAGAGAGCGACCAGGCGACCGAGCGCCGCCGGGGTCAGCTCGTCCAGCAACAGCGTGTTGGAGGGACGATTGCCGAGGAACACGCGGTGCGGCACGAGCTCGGGCTTCGTGCCCTCCTTCGCTACTTGCTCGGCGGTCTTGCCGAACGCGAGCGCTTCGGTCTGCGCGAACAGGTTCGACATCAAGAGGTCGTGATGGCGGCCGAGCGGGTTCAGGCTGCGGATGAAGCCGATCGTGTCCACGGGGATGAGCTTCGTGCCCTGGTGGATCAGCTGGTAGAACGCGTGCTGGCCATTGGTGCCCGGCTCGCCCCACACGATGGGTCCCGTCTGGTAGGAGACGCGACGGCCGGCGAGGTCCACCCCCTTGCCGTTGCTCTCCATGTCGAGCTGCTGCAAGTACGCCGGAAAGCGCGCCAGGTACTGATCGTACGGCAACACGGCGTACGACTCCGCGCCCAGGAAATTCACGTACCAAAGGCCGATCAGGCCGAGCAGCACCGGCAAGTTCTTCGAAAACTCCGCGGTGCGGAAGTGCTCGTCCATCTCGTGGAAGCCGCCGAGCATTTCCGCGTAGCGCTTGCGGCCGATCGCCAGCATCAGCGACAGCCCGATCGCCGAGGTGAGCGAGTAGCGGCCGCCCACCCAGTCCCAAAAGCCGAACATGTCGGCGGTATCGATGCCGAACGCAGAGACCTCCTTTTCGTTGGTGCTGACGGCGACGAAGTGCTGTTTCACTGCCGCCTCGCCGAGCTTCGACACCAGCCACTCGCGGGCGCTGCGAGCGTTGGCGAGCGTCTCCTGCGTCGTGAACGTCTTCGAGCAGACGACGAACAGCGTCGTCTCGGGCTGCACCCTGAGCAAAGTCTCGGCGAGGTCCGTGGCGTCGATGTTCGATACGAAGTGGACGGACAGCTCGCGGTCGCTGTAGTGCCGGAGCGCCTGGTAAGCCATGGCGGGTCCCAGGTCCGAGCCGCCGATGCCGATGTTGACGATCTGGCGAATGCGCTGCCCGGTCGCGCCCGTGCGCTTCCCGGAGCGGATCTCGTCCGAGAGCGCGCCCATCCGCTCGAGCACCGCGTGCACGTCGGCCACCACGTCCTTGCCGTCGACCGAGATACGAGCCGAAGCCGGGGAGCGTAGCGCCACGTGCAGCACCGAGCGATTCTCGGTCGAGTTGAGCTTTTCGCCCGAGAACATGGCGTCGATGCGCGCGCGCAGCTTCGACTCTTCGGCGAGGCGCAACAGGAGCGACAGCGTCTCGCTCGTGATCCGGTTCTTCGAGTAGTCGAGGTAGACGCCCGCGGCATCGAGGCTCATCCGCTCGGCGCGCTCCGGGTCTTCCCGGAACAGCTCGGACAGGTGCCGAGCTGCGACGTGGGGGAGGTGCGCTTCGAGCGCTTTCCAAGCGGACAGGCTGGTGGGGACGGGGATCTCTGCCATGGCGGGGGCAAAGAGAACCGCTTGGCGCGCGTGCCGTCAACCGGAGGTTTCGGGGTGCGGCTGGCCGATCTCGAGTTCCGCCACCAGCGGCAGATGGTCCGACGCGACGCGCGTGAGTTTGTTGCGTCGCGGGGCGCAGCTCGTGGCCTTCAGGTTTCCGCGCACGAAGATCGCGTCGAGCGGCCGCAGCGGAAGCGCCGCAGGAAACGTGTTCGACAGGGCGCCTGCTCGCTCGAAGCCGGCCGGCTTCAAGAAGCGGGGGCCGAGCGAGCCCCAAACGTCGTTGAGGTCGCCCGCCACGATGATCGGCGTCTGATGGTGTAGCCCAGCGAACGGGTGACACTCGAGGAACTTGCCGAGTTGCAGGCCGCGCTCCGAGCCGGCCAGCCCGAGGTGCAGGTTGAACACCACGACGCTGCGCGTGTGCCCGTCCTGCCGCACGTGTGTCCGCGCGCTGATCAGCCCGCGCTTCTTGCGCCGCCCGACGCGCAGATCGATGTGGTGAATGTCGGTCAGCGGGTAACGGCTGAGGATGGCGTTGCCGTAGCCACCCTTGCTGAAGCGGTGCTCGGGACCGTAGGCGATGTGCGGCATCTCGAGCGCCTCGCTCAGCAGCCAGGTTTGATCTTCGAAGTGCGCTCGTGGCATGCCGTCGGCGACTTCCTGGAGCAGCGCGATGTCGGGCTCCTGCTCGGCGAGCGCGTCGATCACTCGATCGAGGTCGTAGCGCCTGTCCATGCCCCCGATCGCCTTGTGGATGTTCCAGGTGGTGATTCGGATGTGCATCCGCCGTCGAGTATGCCACGACCGATCCAAGCCTCGAGTGGGGTGATCGCTGGCTGCCGGGCCGCTCGCAGTCGGGAATTTCCCGCGTTTTTACGGTGCGTGCAGTGGCCCGCCGTTTACGGAGTAGGCTAGCCTCGAGTGACTCGACCAGGGCAGTGATGACGCAGCCGCCGCCTCCCGCATACGAAGGCAAGATCGTCGCAGGCCGCTATCGAGTGGAGCGCCTGCTGGGTCAAGGTGGGATGGGCTCGGTGTGGGCTGGACGCCACACCACGCTGGGGCATCTCGTCGCAATCAAGTTCATCCATCCGCGGCTTGCCACGAGCCGCGAAGTCTTGCGTCGCTTCGACATCGAGGCCAAGGCGGCCGCGCGCCTCAAGACCCGACATGCGGTGGCTGTTTACGATCACGGCGTCACGCCCGACGGCGAGCCGTACATCGTGATGGAATATCTCGAAGGCGAGTCGCTCGAACAACGCCTCGCGCGCGAGGGGCGTTTGCCGCTGCCGATCGTGGCTGCGATCGCGACTCAAGCCGCGCGGGCGCTGTCACTCGCGCACCAACAGGGCATCGTTCATCGCGATCTCAAGCCCGACAACATCTTCCTCGCGCGCGACGCGGACTCGGAAGGGCTCGGCTTTTGCGTCAAGCTCGTCGATTTCGGGATCGCGAAGATCCTGGAGAACGACGGCGGAATGGCGCTCGCCCAGACCGAAACCGGGATGGTCGTGGGCACGCCGTACTACATGAGCCCGGAGGCCTTCACGGGGTCGGCGCCGGTCACGCCGGCCTCGGACGTGTGGTCGCTCGGCGCCTGCGTGTTCGCCGCGGTGTGCGGCCGTGTGCCCTTCGACGGCGACGCGATCGGCGAGGTCGTGCTCAAGGTTTGCGCGGAGCCGATGCCGGTCCCGACCCAGCTCGTGCCGGAGCTGCCGCGCGCGTTCGATACTTGGTTCGAGCTCGCGTGTGCGCGCGCCATCCCGGAGCGGTTTCCGTCGGTGCAGGTGGCGGCCGAGGCTCTTTCCGGGCTCGAGAGCTGGCACCAGCAGCAGCGCGAGCTCACGACTTACGAGCTGCGCCGGCGTCACGCCGCTTCGTACCGGCCCGAGATGGAAGAGTTTGCCCCGCAACGCCGGGGCCTCGTGCTGGGCGGCGCCTTGGCCGGCGCGAGCGTGATGCTGGCGGTGCTCGGCTACTACGTCATGACCAGGACGCGCGCCGCCGACCAGGCCGCGGCGGCGGTCGCGGCCAGCGCGCGCGCGGTGATCGAAGCCGAGAACGAGCGGAAGCTGCGCGAAGCAGAGCGCCACTGGCAATCGACCCAGGACGCCGGCCCCGTGCCCGGGCAAAAGTCCGAGCCGCGTCGAATGACCCCACCGGCCAAAGGCTCTCCGGCCTCCTCGAAAGGCGGGGGCCGATAGCCCGTGGTCGTGTCAAAGCCTGCCCAACGCGAGCCTTCGGGACGAAGCGGTGGAACAGCGGACGAACTCGGGTTATAGGTCGGCGGATTCCGAGGGTTTCTCGCGATGATCGACGAAGTACTGACGGAGCTCAAACAGGGCGCTGAGAAAGCAAAAGAGGCGTTGCGGCGCGAGCTCTCGAAGCTCCGCACCGGCCGCGCGCACTCCGGCATGCTCGACACGCTGCGCGTGGACTACTACGGCACGATCACTCCCATCGGGCAGATGGCGACCGTGAACGTACCGGAGCCGCGCCTCATCACCGTGAAGCCGTGGGACAGATCCCAGGTGCAGCCGATCGAGAAGGCCATCCGCGAGAGCGATCTCGGCCTGAACCCGCAGGTCGACGGCGAGCTGATCCGCATCCCGATCCCGGCGCTCAGCGAAGAGCGGCGCAAGGACCTGGTCAAGGTCGCGAAGAAGCAGGGCGAAGAGTGCAAGGTCGCGATCCGCAAAGCGCGACACGAGGCCCTCGACATGCTCTCCGAGCTCAAGACCGGCGGCGGCGCGAGCGAGGACGAGGTCGAGCGCGCCAAGAAGAAGGCCGAAGAAATCGTGGCCGAGGCCGGCCAATCCGTGGATCAGATCATCTCCCAGAAAGAGAAGGAGATCCTGACGATCTGATCGCTCCGGCGGGTTGTCGCCACCGCGGCAGCTGCGCGAAACTGCTCGAATCGGCCGGTGGGCCGACCTTGACACCGCCAATGCGTCATGAAACGGTTCTGGTTGCGACGAGGAGCAGTGAATCAGAGTTCGGAAGGGATGGTCGAATGCGTGCAGTAGCCGCAGGAATCAGCGACGTCGGACTGCAGCGCGACCACAACGAGGACTGTTTCGCGATCCTGGGTGAGCAGGGTCTCTACATCGTCGCCGACGGCATGGGAGGCCATCGAGCGGGCGACGTGGCGAGCCGCCTGGCCACCGATTCGATCGTGGACTTCTTCCGCTCGGCGGTCGGTGAGGACTTCACCTGGCCGTTCCACTTCGATTCCCGGCTCTCGGACGAGGAGAATCGGCTGCTCACGGGCATTCGCCTGGCCAACCGACAGATCATCGAGCGCAGCACGCGCTCGCGGGAATGTCACGGCATGGGCACGACCGTGGTCGGCGCGCTGTTCAACGAAAAGAACGGCAAGATGTACATCGGGCACGTGGGCGACAGCCGCGCCTACCGCCTCCGCGACGGTCAGATCGAGCAGATGACTCGCGACCACTCGCTGGTGAACGACTACCTGCAGGCGATGCCCGAGCTCACCGAAGAGCAGCGCAGCGAGCTGCCGAAGAACGTGATCACACGTGCCCTCGGCATGCAGGAGCACGTCGTGGTCGATTTACAAGGCGACGACGCGCGCATCGGCGACGTCTACGTGCTGTGCTCGGACGGCCTGAGCGGCATGATCGACGACTCGGAGATCCGAGACGTCGTGGCGGGCACCACGGACCTCGACGAAGCTTGCCGGCGTTTGGTCGCGCTCGCCAACGAGCACGGCGGCGAGGACAACATCACCGCGCTGGTCGTGCGCATCGATCCGAGCGCCTCCGACACGTCGAACCTCGCTTCCGAGACCATGCCGCGCGGCGCGTGGCACGGCCGCGAGGGCAGTGAGACACCGCCCGCGGGCAGCGTCGCAGGCAAGTCCGCGACGTAAGAGCGCTCGCCGAGCTGGCTTTCGAAGCCCCACGCGACGCGCGGGGCTCCGACGGCTGTTGCGCTCAGTCGCAGTTTTCGAACACGAACTCGCCGTCCGCACGGCAAGAATCGGCGGGCGGCTGCGTGACGGCATTGCACGTGAACTTCGCCCAGACCGCTCCCGGTTTGACCTGGGGCCCGGCGCTGGTCACGATGGCTTCGATCGAGCAAGGCATGTCGGCAGGGGAGGTGAGATTGCCGTTCGCTTCCGGAACGAACAGCCCGATGGTGCCGGTGCCCTTCCCGTCCGGGCCGAGCTGCGCGTTCACGTTGAACGAGATGGGGCTCTGCGAGGCGCTCCCGCTGACGCTGAAGTTCGGGCCGTTCGACACGCGACAGTTGGTCTTGACGCCACTTTCGCCGTCGAAGATCGGCTTGCCCTTGCCGGCGGCGGACGTGCTGTCCGGTGCCGGTTCGCCGATGCCCTTCACCACGCCCTGCGGGATGGCGCAGGCGCCCGTACCGAAAACGTGCAGGCTGACACCGGCCTTGGAAGCGGGCGGAACCGGGTCACTACAACCGATCGAAGCGATCGCAGCCCCGAGGGCCAACACGAGATGCAAACGAGCTGACATCGACGAACCTCCGCGGACCAACCAGGTAAGCGACCGCCACGCATCCACGCGGGCAGCCGACACAGCCGCCTTCTACCTTAAGTCCACGCTGGAACCAAAGGCTCTCGCGATCCGTCGGCGAGAGCTTCGGCCGCCAGGTTCGAGCGCGACCCGAAAAATACCGAGTTGCACGACGGCGCCACCGCTGCGTGAGCCTTCGAGGTCACGAAGCGGGGCGCATTACGGGGTGAGTGACGGGGATCGAACCCGCGACAACCGGAGCCACAGTCCAGTGCTCTACCACTGAGCTACACCCACCGTAGATGAGCGTCCGGAGCGAGGGGGCTCGCTTCGGAAGGAGCGGTCTAGCGCACGTCCGGGGGGAGATGCAACTCGGAAGGGGGGGCCGGCGCTCACGCGGCCGATCGCTCGTTCAGCCGAGCTTCCAGCTCGACCCGAGAGCCGAGAGCGCGCGCTGGATCTCGGCCGCATGCGCGGCGCCGACCGGCTCGGCCCTGGGCTCGAGCGCGGTTTCGGCTTCGGCTTCGGCGCGGGCGATCGCGCCGAGGCTCGCGCCGAGCGCTCCCTCCAGCCCGGCCAGGTCGTAGCCGCCCTCCAGCACCAGACCGAGCGCGCAGTGTTCGGGCAGCACGCCGAGCAGGCGTCGCGACAGCGCCGCGTAGCCGAGATCGGTGAGCGCCATGCCTCCGAGCGGATCGCGCTCGTGCGCGTCGAATCCAGCGCTCACCAACATCAGGCTCGGGCGATACGCCTCCAGAATCGGACCTATCACGCGATCGAAGGCGGCCAGATAGACGGCGTCGCGAGCTCCCGCCGAGAGGGGGACGTTCACGGTGAAGCCGCGCCCTTCGCCCGAGCCGATGTCGGAGGCCGCGCCCGTCCCCGGGTAATACGGTGCCTGGTGCAGCGACACGTACAACACCGAGGGATCCGCATAGAACATGTCTTCGGTGCCGTTGCCGTGGTGCACGTCCCAGTCGAGGATCGCGACGCGTTCGGCGCCGAGCGACCGCGCGTGCGCCGCGGCGATGGCGACGTTGTTCAGCAAACAAAAGCCCATCGCGCGATCGGGCAGTGCGTGATGACCGGGCGGGCGCACCACGGCGACACCGCTCTCTGCCGTCCCGCGCCACAGCGCCTCGGCGAGAGCGACGGCGCCGCCGGCCGCGCGTCGGGCAGCCGACACTGATTGGGGTGAGAGAAACGTGTCGGCGTCGGCCATGCCGGATTTGCCGGCCCAGCGGCCCAACTCTTCCAGGTAGGCCGGTGTATGCACGCGGCAGAGCTCGTCGTCGGTCGCGTCACGCGGCGCGAGCACATCGACGGGCGCTCGAGCGCGCAGGCCTTCGACGGCGCGGCGCGCCGCGAGCAGCCGTTCGGGGCGCTCGGGGTGCGGCTCGCGAGCTCGATGCTCGAGAAACAGGGCGTCGTCTACGAGCAGCATGGCGTCCTCGATGTCTCCGGCGAGCCTACCTCAGCCGGGATATTTGCATAGAGCTCGGGGTTCACGGGGAGTAACGTAGCGCTTCGGGCTCGGCCGAGGGCTCGTCCAACGCCTCGGCTCGAGCGTGCGACAAGGGGTCTGCCATGCGCTGGAAGATCATCGTCGTGAACGCCGGCATCCTCGTGGTGGTCGGGTTGCTCGCGTACATGCTGCTGTTCACGTCCCTCCGGGATCTGCTCGCGAACCCGGGCGAGCGCAAACGTGACGTCGAGCGCGGGCTCGGCACGGCGCGCTCGGAGCTCGCGCTCGACGCGTTCCGTGTCGAGCGCTGGCTGTCGCAGGCGGCGGAGGCAGAGTCGGTCAATAGCCTGTTCGCGACCGGTCTGCGAGGCGCGCGCGCCGAGGCCGCGACCAGGGAAGCGAACCGCCTGCGCGACGCCGCGGGTGAGCGCCCGGAGCTCGCCAACGCCTTTCCGACGCTGGTGCTGTTCGTGGACGAGCGGGGAGTCGCGCTCGGCCGCAACGCGTCGAACCTGATGCGCGGCGAGAAGATCGGCGCGGTCTACCCGTCGCTGATGGACGCGCTCCGCGGCGGCAAGCCGCTCAGCGCCGTCTGGCACAGCCGTGAGCGGCAGGAGCAGTTGCTCGCGACCATGGTGCCGATCCTCGAGGGCGGGCGCACGCTCGGGGCGGTGGTGGTCGGCACCGCTCTCAGCGACGAGCGGCTGACCCGCGTCAGTGAGCTGACCAGCGGACAGATTTTGGCGCTCGCGCAGGTGGGCGACGCCGGGCTCGAGCCGCTGGCCATCAGCAACACCTCGAACGCCATGGCGACCGCCGCGCTCACGCGCGGACCGGTCCTGGCGGCGGCCAAGAGCGCGATTTCCAGTGGCCGCTTCGCGCCGGCGGAGCTCGGGGAGGCGGAGCTTCTGGCGGGCGCCGTGCCGTTGCTCGGCTACGGCGGAGGCAACCTCGTGCTGCTCGGCGCCTCGCCCTCGGCCTCAACTAACCCTGCGGGGTTATTGACGCCGTTGTTTGGCGTCGTGGCGCTCGGCTTGCTGCTGGTGGTGGTGGGCGGCTTCTTGCTCGGCAACTACATCTCGGAGCCGATCTCGGAGCTGGAAGACGGCCTGCTCACGATCATCAATGGTCAGTCGGGCCTGCGTTTCCAGATCGAACACGATGAGCTCGGCGGCCTGGTGTTCCGGATCAACTCGCTCTTGAACGCGCTGATGGGGGTCCCGGAGGACAACACCGACGACCAGGGCCGGCCGTCGCACGGGCCGCGCGCTCAGGATTTCCAGGACGCGCTCAGCGTGGACGAGAGCGCGGTGGCGGAGAAGACGGACCCCGGTGTCAGCGTGCGGCTCGCGGCCGAGTCGGCCGACACCTATTACGAGCGGCTGTTTCGGGAGTACATCGCCGCGCGCAAGGAGCTCGGAGACCCCACCGACCACATCACCGCCGACTCGTTCCGGGAGCGGATCCGGGAGAACGAGCGCGAGATGGCCGAGAAGCACGGCCGACCGGTGCGCTTCGAGGTCCAGCTCCGGAACCGCTCCATCATCCTGAACGCGATCCCGCTCGGTACCTCGGAGGCCGGTGGGGAAGCCCTGGGCGGCTGAGCGCGCTGGGCGCCCGCCGCCCTCGGACTCTGCGCTCCCAGCGCTCCACGATTCGCGCTATAGCTGCCCCGGAATCGCCATGGGATTGTTCGATCTGTTCTCGAAAAAGAAGGCTGACGCGCCGAAAGCGTCGGGGCGTGACACGGAGCGCCTGGGGCGCCTGGTCGCCAACAAGTTCTCGCAGAACCTCGATCGGCAGGACGCCATCGAGCAGCTGTCGAGGATGAGCACGAAGGACAGCGCCGCGGCGTTGCTCAAGCGCTTCGACTGGCAGCTCGATCCTTCGATCACCGACCAGGAGGAGAAAGAGAACTGCTTGCGCGGCATCGTCGCGGTCGGACAAGACGCGCTCGGGCCAGTGCGCAACTACGCCAAGAAGGCCGAGAGCCTGATGTGGCCGCTGCGTGTGCTGAAGAACATCGTGTCCGGCCAGGAGCTGACCGACGAGCTCCTGTCGATGCTCGATCAGTTCGATACCGAGTACACGCGCAACGTGGAACCCAAGCTCCAACTCATCACCGAGCTCGCCGAGCACAAGACCGACGAGGTGCGCGCCGCCCTCGAGCCGTTCCTCGAAGACGCGAGCGAACCGGTGCGCTTCGCGGCGGTGACCAGCGTCTTCGCCATCGGCAACCCCGACAGCCTGCCCGCGCTGATCGCCGCGCTCGAGCAGGAAGAGTCGCTGCGCGTGAAGAACCGGATCGCGGAGGGGCTCTCCCAGAAGGGCTGGGAGCTGCCCGAAGCGCTGCTGCCGGTCGCGGCCAAGGGCCTGCCCGGCAACTATCGAGTGCAGGGCAACAAGGTTCAGCCCGGCTGAGCCAGGCAGAACCGCCGGCGCCGTGGACACTCAGCAGCGGCGTCGGACGACACAAACGCAAACCGCCCCGCTAACACTGAGCTAGCGGGGCGGAGTCTGCGCCGTTCGACCGGCTTTGCTACTCGCTGACGCGGTACTGCGTGGGCAGGTAGACGTTGAAGCTCACCGTCAACATCTGGTTGAAGTGAAAACGTCGATCTGCGTCGCTGATCGCGGTGTCCGGGTAGTTGTTGTCCTTCCCGCCGCCCGCGGTGTCGAAGCCGCCGGTGTTCCACGAGAAGGGGAGGCCGCGCCACTCGAAGCCGAGCGCGCTCCACTTGCTCATGTAGAAGCTCAGACCCAGACCGAACGTCGGCGCGATCGCCATCCGCGAGGCCATGTCGAAGCTCTCCGGCGTGCTGCAGGCATTTGCCTCGCACTCCGCGCGCTCTTTCAGACCCACGAAGGCCGGACCACCGAAAAAGTACAGGTCCGTATCGACGTAGATGCTCTGGAACAGCGCGATCTTGCCGCGGAAGGGCACCAGGGTGATCTGCGGTGCCACCACCCAGTCCATGCCCGCGAGCTGGTCCTCGAAGTTGTCTCCGAGCTGCACGGCCGTGAGCCGGCGGTTGGTGGTCGTCGGATCTTCCGTGCGCCGGACCCGGTTCACCTTCTGGATCTCGTCCGTCAGGTGAGTGGGCAGCTGAATTGCTCCGCCGTATGCACCCCACACACCGAACCCGAGCCAGTCGGTGAAGTTGTAGGTGAGACGCGCGCCGAGCAGGATCGTTCGCTGATACTCGTCGAGCAGGGTGAAGGTCACCGCCGGCGCGATCTCGAAGCGCCGCTCGCGATACAGCCGCAGGTGACGCACCGAGGATGCGCCCGCGAGCGGACCGGTCAGCAGAATCTCCTGCGCGCTCGCGCGCTCCGGGGCAGCGAGGAACGCCGCACCTGCTGCCAGAAGCGACAGCAGGCACTTGGTAATCTTGGCTTTGGTCGTGTTCATGCCTCGCCCTTCGTTCACTTCGGGAGCCGATACTCGAACGAGAACGGCAAGAAGATTGAAACCCCGACCTGCGCCTGAACGTTGTGGGTGAAGCTCGTCTTGTCCGTCCAGGTCGATTCGTCGCCTTCACGACCCGGCACGATCCGGAGGTTCTCGAGCTTGTCGTTGAACATGTAGTCGCGGACCTCGGCGACCGCGGCGAACCAGCGGTTGAAGAAGATTCGGAGGCCGATACCCGCGTTGAACGCCAGCTTGGTCTCGTACTTCGGGTTTCGGTTGTCCGGATCGATCACCGGGATGGGGCGAGTCGAGATAGCGCCCACACCACCGACGACGTAGGCGTCGTACTGGAAGATGAAGTCGCTGAAGCCGGAGAACTTTCCGAACGCGGGAACGTACGTGAAGTTGAACGCAGCGCTCCAGTCGTACTCGCTCAGAGGCACGGCGACGCGCGCCGAGCGCCTCACGAGAAAGTTGAACTCACGGTCTACGTTGAACGGATTGTAGTAATTACCGTTCACGCCAATCGCGAGTACGTTCGAGATGTAGAAGTTCAGCGCGAGCCCGGGCGCCGGGTGATTGATGAACTGGTCGTTCAGGGTGAATGACCAGTACGGGTTGAGCTCGAAGCGCGTGGACTTGATCACGAAGATCTGCTGCACGGCGTAGATATCTTCGCGCAGCGGTCTCGCAGCCTCTTTCTCCATGTCGAGGTTGGGACAGGCAGCCGGGTCGATTTTGCAGATCTCTTCGAGACCGCCTCCTTCATCGACTGCTTCTCCTTCAGCCTCGCCTTCTGTGGCTTCTTCTTCGGCACCTTCAGCAGGTGCTGCCTCGGCGGCGTCATCAGCGCCCGCGGGCTGTTCTCCTGTAGCTGCTCCGTCCGCGCCCTGCGCCCAAGCACTAGCGGGAAGGCTGCAGAGGGCTGCTACGAGGAGCCCGACGCGACATTTTTTCATCGATTCCTCTTCCGGTTTCCCCTTCACACGACCGCCTGCCAAGAGTCCGCAACTATTTGGAACTATTCAATTATTCCGCCGACCGAAAACGCCGGCGCACTATATCACGCCAAAAATCACACAATCAACTAGCAATTCTGGAAATCAATCGGCCTCCTGGCCCAGCAACGCTTCGACGAACTGATCGGCGTTGAATTCGTGCAGATCGCCAGGCCGTTCACCGAGACCGATGTATCGCACAGGTAGCCCGAGTTCGTGAGCAATTCCAAGCACGACTCCACCCTTCGCAGTGCCGTCGAGCTTCGTGAGCACGATGCCCGTCAGCGGTAACGCATCGCGAAACTCGCGTGCCTGGGCCATCGCGTTCTGTCCATTGGTTGCGTCAATTACCAACAAGATTTCGTGAGGCGCACCGGGAATGGCTTTTTCCGCTGTCTTGGCGATTTTCTTCATTTCCGACATCAGGTTGCTCTTCGTGTGAAGGCGACCTGCGGTGTCCGCCAAGACCACGTCTGCGTCAGTTGCCTGTGCCTGCTTGATAGCGTCGAACACCACGCTGCCGGGATCCGCGCCGTCTTTGCCGCGGATCACTTCGCAGCCGACGCGCTCGCCCCAGACCACGATCTGCTGAACTGCGGCGGCGCGAAAGGTGTCGCCGGCGGCGAGCACGCAGCGTGCGTTGTGGCTCTGGAACTTGCTCGCGAGCTTGCCGATCGTCGTGGTCTTGCCCGCGCCGTTCACGCCGACCAAAAGCACGACGGTCGGGCGCTGCGAGAGATCGATCGAGCCGCGCTTCCCGCCGACGTCCAGGACACGCTTCGCCTCCTCGGCGAGCGCCTTCCACACCTTGTCGGAGTCGCCGAGGTCGCCGCGCTCGAGCCCCTCGCGCACGCGCGCGAGGATGGCCTTGGAAGTTTCCACTCCCACGTCAGAGGCGAGCAGCACTTCCTCGAGCTCCGCAGCGAGCTCCGGATTGATCTCGCGCTTGCCGGCAAACAGCGCCTTGAGCCGTCCGAAGAATCCCTCTTCACCGCGGGAGCGCGACAGACCGCGGCGGATGCTCTCGAGCTCGCTCGGCGGAGGCGGAGCGACGCTCGGTCGGAGCGATTCGACTCGTTTGGCTTCGGCGGGGGGAGCCGACGGGGTCGGCTCTTTGATTGCGGCGGGCTCCGGCGTCGACTCCGGTGCCTTCTTCTGCTCGGCAGCAGCTGCTGCGGCAGCGCGCTCGGGCTTTCGCTCGGGCTCGCGACGCGTCGGAAGGCGCTGCGGAGGAACGGACGGAGCCCCAGCTGCACCGCCCTTGCGAAAGAAGAGAAAGTAAGCGCCCACGAGGGCAACGAGCGCGACGATGACGAGGAGGCTAATATCCATCGAGCTACGGCGATTCCAACGCTGCGGCACTATAGGGAGCCGCGCTCTGCCACGTCAACCACGGGGGACACTTCCGGTGGAAGTCTCGGGAGGGTCCGAGCTCGAGCATCTCGCTGCGGTCAGCGACGCCGCTCAGCGATCCCGCGGCTCCAGAGCTCTGACAGCAGCTTCGCGGTCTGCGTCCACGGGGTCCGGGCCGTAGGCGGCGCCCTCGACGGCTCGCGCCCAAACGGCCACGTCGCCACGCTCTGCCCCGGCCGCGTGGCGGGCAACCTCACCAGGCGTCGGCTCGGTTTCGCCCGAGCGCAGCCCTGACAGCTCGAGCATTCGATTGACGAGCGCACGGCGGCGCGTGACGAGCGCCACCGACAGGACGCCCGGCGGCGGCGCGTCGTGGCTGAGTGAGGCGTGCCAGGGCGCCGAGACGTGCAGCGAGCCGCCCGGGCCGGCGCCGTCCATGCGGAATTCTCCGCGCGCATCACTGGTCGCGGACACCTCGTGCCCCGGACCATGGATGCGGATCTCGGCTCCCGCGATCGGATGCCCATCGTGCGCGTCGACGATGCGACCCGAGTAGCCGACGCTCCCCGCGCGCGGAGGCTGCCACACGACGGTGGGTGTCCCAGAACGGACAGCCGCAGCGCGGCGTTCGCTGCTGCGCGTCGCGCTGCGCGGGCGTCGCCAGAGCAGGAACACCCAGGCTCCGAGCGCCGCGAGCGCGATCACCCACGGCGCACGGCGTAGCGGGTTGAGCGGTGGCACGCGCACCATCGACGACTGTTCCGTACCCGGTAACCACCAGGGCGCAGAAGGTAGGTAGCGGAGCTTGACCGGGACCGGGCGCGCGCCGGCACCGAGGCGCAGCGGCAGCACCGCTCGTCCGGCAGCGACCGCGCCGATGCCGACGGTACGCCCGGCGGCCAGCGCCTCCACCGAGCCCGAGCCCGGCGGGCCGAGTCGCGACTCGAGCAGCACCTCGAGCTCGGCGTTGCCCTCGGAGTCGGCGTCGATGCGCGGCTCGCTGCGCAGCTCCACGCTCGCCGTAGCCATGGCCCGCGCCTTCGCCTCGATCGCGTGTTCGCCTTCGCCGAACCGCGCGCGCAGCTCGCCGACTCCCGGCGCGCGTAGCTCACGCGTCGCGAACGGGATCCGAACCAGCTCTCCGACGTGCGCGTCGCGTCGCCCGAGCACGACCGCGGGAGCGTCGTCGGGGTGCCAGCTCAAGGTCAGGGGACGAGCGAGCGCTTCGGCGTGCCCCGAGCGTTGCCGTGCTTCGATCTGCAGTGTGAGCTGCTCGCGATCGGCAGACAGAGTTTGTGGCGGTGGCACGAAGCGGAGCTCGACCTGGCTCGGCTGATCGAGGCTCAGCGAAAGGCTCGCGCCGTCGAGCAGGCCGCGCGCATCGACGTATCCCACCAGCAAGGTGCCGTCGGGCATTTCGAGCGGAAAGCGAACGCAAAAGCGACCCCAGGCATCGGCGGCGATGGCGATCTCCGCGGCGGGCCCCCGGTAGTCCTGCGCGCGCCGAGGCGCAGGCTCGCCGCACGTCTCGTGGGGCGGCAGGATCAACGAGCTACCGCTCGGTGCCGTCCAGCGTACTTGCACTTTCGCGGCGGGTACCGGTCGTCCCGTGTCGTCGGTCACCACACCCGCGAGCTCGGTGCGCGAGTCGGTGACCGCCACGCTGGCCTCCACCCGCGCCGTTCCGCGCACGCGAACCCGCGCCTCGGCGCCGAGCGCCGCGCCGGCCGAGAGCAACAGCAGCGGCGCCGAGAGGAGGCTCGGTCCAAGTAGGCGAACGGCGCCGGATCGCATGCGCGGTGGCAGCATAGCGCGTCGGCGTCTGAAGACGCGGGCCTCGGCTGCCGTCGAAGGGGAGAAGCGCGCGAATGCAGCGACGGACGGTGGCTTACCTGGTGCGATATCTGGTGCGGTGTCGAGGCCTCGAGAGAACTCCTTTCGAAGCGAGGCCCGCGTGATATCGTCGATCCCGATGCGCTGGATGCCCGTGCTGCTCGGTGTGGTGCTGGCGCTGGGGGCGGCCAGCAACGCTCGCGCTCAGCAACCTCCGAGCGTCGACAAGCTCTCGCAGAACCTCCGCGACAGCGACTTCCGCGTCCGCACGCAGGCAGCGCTCGCGCTCGGCGCTTCGAAGGCGGTTCAGGCCGTCACGCCGCTGTGTGGGGCGCTCGGTGACTCCAACACGACGGTCCGCACTGCGGCGGCCGCGGCGCTCGGCCGGCTCTCGCTGGGCGGCGCCCAGTGCCTCGAGAAGCGGCTCTCGGTCGAGAGGGTCGCCAACGTCAAGTCCGCGATTCAGAAGGCGCTCGACCTGATCGCCGAGCCGAAAATTGGGCCCGAAACCCGCTTCTACGTGGCGATTGCCAAGCTCACCGACAAGAGCGGGCGGGCTCCGGGGGACCTGGACCAGCGGGTGCGCTCCGGCATGATGTCCGCGGGCAAGGGAATGAAGCTCTTCGCCTTCGCTCCGCCGTCGGAGACCGCGGACCAGGCCAAGACGCGCGTGAAGCGCCACCCGGCGCTCAAGGGCTTTTACCTCGCGCCCCGGCTGCCCGCGTTCGAGTACGCCAACGCCAGCCTGACCATCCGCCTCGAGATCGCGATGTTCAGCTATCCGGAGCGCGCCCTGATCGGAAACTACGGAGTGCGGCTCACGCAGCCCGACGTCGAATCGAAGGACGTGGCGAGCGAGAACGATCTGGTCACCATGGCCGCCGAGCGCGCGCTCGAGAAATTCGCCAAGTTGGCGCCAACACTGTGAATTCCTTGCCCGGCCCACCGGTAGGAACGTAACCTGACCTGAGGAGCACCGAGATCATGGGAACGGCCGCGACGACGACGTCAATTCCGGCGGGACGAGGCCAGCGGCGCCTCAGAAACTACCTGCTCGATCCGCACTTTCAGCTGAAATACAGCGGATATATGGCGGGGGCGGCGCTTTTGATCAGCGTCTGCCTGGGCGTCGTGCTGTGGCGGACGAGCCAGGCGGTGATCGACCAGAGCCGGCGCGCGGTGCAGCAGGGCGAGCAGGTCGTCGCGAAGAGCCGAGAAGTGGTCGAAGAGAGCCGGAAGGTCAGCCTCGTGGTCCAGATGAACATTGTGAAGGACCCGATTTACAGCGACAACCCGGCGCTGCTCGAGGCCTTCAAGGCCGACTCCGGCAGGCAAGACCAGCGCTTCGTCTCGCAGCAGAAGGCGCTCGAAGCGCAGGCGCTGGACCTCAAGCGGCAGTCGCAGGCCCTCGAGACCAAGCAGCGCACCATGATCATCACGCTGTGTGCGGCGCTCTTGCTGCTGGTGGTGCTGATCGGCCTGGTTGGCATCGTGGTCACGCACCGTGTCGCCGGTCCGATCCACAAGATGCGGCGGCAGATCCGCGACGTGGGTGAAGGCAGGCTGCGCCTGCCCGTGCCGCTCCGGAAGGGCGACGAGCTGGTCTCGTTCTTCGCAGCCTTCGAGACGATGGTGAAGAACCTGCGCTCCCGGCAAGAGACGGAGATAGCCCAGCTCGACTCCGCCATTTCCGGCCTCGAGGCGCGGGTCTCGGGCGAAGATCTCGAAGGGCTGCGTCGCCTGCGGAGCGACATGCAGCGCACCCTGGAGGTCTAGCGCGCGCCCGAAGCGCTCCCGACTCGGCACGAGCAGATCGCCTGCCGGGGTTCAGGATGCGCTGGCCGCGGGGCGCTTGTGTGCCCCAAACTAGAACGCCGCCACCGCGTACTCGATCACTGCTTGGCCATCGACGAAGCGGACGCTGGCGGCGTCAAAGCGCAGGCGCTCGACGCTGGGATCGTTCTTGTAGCGGCGCTGCCAGAGCCGTTCGCCCGCGCGGCGCACGCGCAGCCGCTTCTTGGTGTCGAGGCTGCCGAAGCCGCGTGTCAGCGCACGGGGGCCGCGTAGCCGCACCTCGACGACCGCGACCACGGGACCTTTGCGCGCAACGATGTCGAGCTCGTCGCGACCCACGCGAAGGTTCTGCGCAACCAGCGCGAACCCGTGACTTTCCAACCAACCGACGACCGCGACCTCTGCCGCGCGACCGAGCGCCGTCCGCGACGGCGAGCTCGGCGGCAGATCAGCTGCCGTCTGCTTTGCCGCAGTTCTCCGAGGCGGAGTTGCAGAGCTCACGGTTGTATTCGGACTGTTTGAAGTCCGTGCCGTCCTTGATGCAGTACGAACCGGCGAGCTGGCCCTTCACGCCGTCGATCACCTGATCGACCAACTTGACGCACCCGTAACCGGACGGGCATTCGCAGTAACGAGCGTTCGACTCGGGGCCGTCGCAACGGCACGAGCAGTAGACCGTTTCACTCGTCTTGCGGTACCGGAGCTGAGTCTCCACCGGGGCAGTGACCGGATCCTGGCTGCCCGGGATCTTGCACTTGAAGTTACCGGTGGCCACGTCTTCGGCGCTCTGCCCGTAGGGACAGCTCACGCGGCCCTGGAAGTGATTGACGAGGCAGACGCGCGTCTCGCACGAATACGAGCGGCTTTCGACGTTGACCTCGGTCACGCCGAAGCCGCTGAACGCAGCCTGGTACTCGTCTTCGGGCGTGCAAGGTTCACCGACGCCGCCGCTCTCGCAGCCGAGAGCGAAGAGGGAGAGCGAGAACGAGACCAGAGTAGCGAGCGAGAGATTCCGAATCATCGGGTGTTCGTCCAGAGCGGGGCCAACTCCCCACGGAGACCGGGTGGCGCCGAGAACCTAGCTCAGCGACAGAAGTTCCGTCAACGTCGAAAGGATGGCGCGCGCGGGTGTGAGCCGCAAGCGTCGGAGGCGCGGTCGCGGTGGCTTCGTGCGTCGGTCAGCGCGTTCGCGAACGCTGACGATTGCGCGCCCAGTGCGCCCAAGGACTCACTCGCGTTCGTGTCTCACCGCTCACCTTTCGTGCACGCTCGAGGCTGGACCCGCTCGAGCCTGCACCTTTCACAGAATTTTCCTTGGCGCGCTTCACCGGCCGCATCGCTGTTGCCAACCGCTTCGCCGATCCTGCCAACTCGGTTTTCGGATTCGGCCCCATCGGGCCACTCGTCAACCCGCCGACTCGTGCTCGCCGCCGCGCTCCCTCCGACACACGCCGACACTCACGCGTCACGCCACGCGTCAAACACATCACGAGCGCCCGGGACGACCATCCTTGTAGAAAGAAATTTCTGTCGCGACTCCAGGCTCTCGCAATTACCGCGGTAGCGGCAGGACGACGCTTGACAACCCCGTGGGCCGCTATCTAACATGCCGGCGGCCGTCAGTTGTATCTAGTGGTTCTCATTCAGGTTTTTTGGATCGGCTGCTTTGGCAGCGGCCGCGAGAGCAACCCGGCGCCGCCCCGTTGGGGGCGATGACACGAGCAGAGAGAAGAGGTTTCATGTTTCGAAAGCGCCTTGTCGCCGTCTGCTTTCTGGCTGCGTTCGCCGCTCAGACGACTCTCACGGGAGTCGCGAGCGCACAGGAGGTGATCGACCTCGATGCCGAGCCCCCGCCGAAGAAGGGCGGGAAGGCCCCCTCCGGTAAGAAGGGCGTGGATATCGATCTGGACGAGGGCGCGCCGGCGAAGGCCGAGCCCGTCACCGCCGGGCAGATGAGCGAGGCCGCTGCTGCGGCCAAGCAGCTGTTCGACAAGGAGCGCTGGAACGAGGCCGCCCAGGCGCTGCACAGCGTCGTGTCCGGCGAGACCGGCGACGATCCGGGTAACAAGCAGCTCGCCGAGTACTACCTGGCGATCGCGCTCTACCGGCTGCGCTTCTATCAAGCAAGCTACGCGATCTTCAGCGTGATCGCCGACAACCCGGCACACCTGAAGTTCAAGGAGACGCTGCTCTGGCTCGCCAAGCTCGCGACGCAGCTGCCGGAGCCGGCCGACATCATCGAGCGCGTCGGTAAGTACTCCGACGAGCAGGTAGCGCGCTTCGACAACGAGCAGCAGCGCGACCTCTACTGGCAGCTCAACTACATGCTGGGCCGCTACAAGTACCGGAACCGCCAGTACGAAGAGAGCATCCGCCTGTTCCAGATGGTGGATCGGCGCAGCGAGTACTACGTCAAGGCGCAGTTCTTCTCGGGCATCAGCTACGTGCAGATGCGCAAGTCGGTGCCGGCGGTGAACGCCTTCCAGCGCATTCTCGAGGCGCTCGACGAGGGCGTCGAGGGCGTCGAGGACGAGGATCGCATGCGCGACCTCGCGAACCTGTCGATCGCGCGCACGTTCTACTCCGCGTCCGTCAAGCTCGACCCCGAGACCAACGCTCCCACCATCGACGAGAAGAAGCTGTCGGCGGCGGTGAAGTACTGGAACTCGGTGGATCAGGCCAGCGAGTACTGGCTCGACGCGCTGTTCGAGGAGTCGTGGGCGTTCTACATGGCCGGCCGCTACCCCGAGGCGCTCGGCAACATCCACACCATCCAGTCGCCATACTTCCCGAAGGCGTTCTATCCGGAAGCCGACATCCTCAAGGCGGTCGTCTACTTCTTCAACTGCAACTACGACGCCGCGGTGATCACGGTCGCGCGCTTCAACAAGAAGAACACGCCGATCAAGGACGAGCTCGAGAAGGTGCTGAAGAAGTACTCGGGCGAGAACCAGGAAGAGGCCTTCTTCAAGTTCCTGCTGCAGGTGCGCGACGGAAGCGCCAACCTCGACCCGCGGATCCGCCCGATCGTCGAGTCGGCGCTCAGCGATCGCCAGCTGCTCCGCAACATCGACTACGTGAAGCTGCTCGAGGAGGAGGAGGGCCGCTTCAAGAAGGCGCCGTCCAGCTTCCAGGGCTCGGGCGTGGGTCAGCAAGTCGGAGATTCATTGAAGCTCGCGCGTGACCTGGCGATCCGTCAGGCGGGCGAGCTCGCGGCGTCTCGTTATCGCCGCAACGTGGAAGAGCTGAACGAACACATGCGCAATGGTGAGAAGATCTTGATCGATATCACCGCAGCCCAACGCAACATCATCGACCAGAAGCTCACGACCGATCGTGTGTCCAAGGCAGAGTCGAAGATCTTCGGCGTGGTCAAGCCCGACTCGGAGCACATCCTCTGGCCGTTCGACGGCGAGTACTGGCGTGATGAACTCGGATTCTATCGGCAGGTCGTCGAATCTGCCTGTGGGAGGTAACTCGGTATGAGCCGCACTAGTGCACTCTCGAAGCTCGCGACGTTCGCGGGCCTGCTCCTGATTTCCGGCTCTGCCTGGTCCGCGCCGGAGGCCAAGGGCGAAAAGCCTGCTCCCAGCATGGCTTCTTCGTCGGCCAAGTCGTCTTCGGGCAATGCTTCGGTCCAGGCCGGCGACGTGAGCGTCGCCTGCGTCGGCGCCGAGGCGTCCAAGGCGCTCACCACTTGCCCCGGCGGGCCCGGCTTCGAAATCAACCGCAACCGCGGCGTGGCTTTCAAGAGCGCGCCGCCGCCCCGTGAGGCCAAGGATCGCCAGGACACGGCCAAGCCGGTCGACCCGGGCGAGCTCACCAAGTACGCCGAGCGCGACACGCGAAAGACGCGCTTGCAGGCCCGCGCCCGCCAGCTGCTGATCACGGAAATTCAGGGCCTCGAGCGCCTGTACGCGCGCACCAAGAAGTCGTCGCCCGACCGCCCGCAGCTCACGCGGCGTCTGGCGGAGGCGTACGTCGAGCTCGAGTCGGCCGCGCAGCGCGACAAGATCGCCTCGGACATCAAGGCCCAGGACGCGAAGAAGAACAAGGGCCAGGCCTCGAAGTTCCGCTCCGAAGCGGCGGCCGCCGAGAAGATCGTCAAGGCCGCCCGCGGTAAGGCCATCTCGTACTACACGAAGATGAAGAACGATTACCCGACGTACTCGAAGATCGACGAGGTCTTGTATTACCTCGCGTACGAGTACGAGCAGGGTGGCGACGTCAACAACGCGCGCCCGGTGTACTTCGAGCTGATCCAGAAGGCTCCGAAGTCGCCGTACATCCCGAACGCCTACCTCGCGTTCGGTGAGCTCTTCTTCCAGGAGGCGCAGGGCGATCCGTCGAAGTGGGATCTGGCCGGCGCCGCCTACCAGGAAGTGATCAAGTACCCGCCGCCCACCAACAAGATCTACGGCTACGCCCGCTACAAGCTGGCGTACGTCCACTGGAACAAGGGCGAGTACCCGCAGACCCTGAACGAGTTCAAGAAGGTCATCGAGTACGGCGACACCTACAAGGATTTGCCGAACGCTCAGGCGCTCGGCAAGGCTGCGCGCCGCGACCTGATCCCGGTCTACGCCGTCAGCGGCAACCCGGACAAGGCCTACAACTTCTTCCGTCCGCTGTCGGGTGACCAGGGCAACGACACCACGCAGACGATCAAGATGCTGAACGATCTTGGTCTCGCGTACCTCGACACCGGTCACTACAAGGAAGCCATCGTCCTCTACCGCGACCTGCTCGGGCGCGACGGCGGCGATCGCTCTTGCTTCTACCAGGGGCAGATCACCGCGGCGACGCAGGCGATCTTCTCGGGCGACAAGGAGGCCGTGCGCAAGGAGCTGGATCAGCAGATCCGCGTCCGCAACGACTTCATCAAGGCGACCCACCCCGAGAAGAACAAGCTCGAGTGCTCGAACCGCACGGCGGAGCTCGTGGCCGAGACGGCGATGAGCTGGCACTTGGAAGCGGTCGGCTCCGGCGGCGTCCGCGGCACCGGCGACAAGAAGACCATGGATCTCGCGTCGTACCTCTACAAGAAGGTCACCGAGAACTTCACGGCCGACGACTTCGCCAAGTTCCAGTTCCCGCGCATCGTCAAGGAAGACTGGCCGACGATGTACAAGATCCGCTACGCGATGGCGGACTTGCTCTACTTCCAGCAGCGCTGGGAGGAGTGCGGTCCGGCGTTCGACGCGGTCGTGGCCGAGAACCCGAAGGCGGCCGAAGCGGCGGAGGCCGCGTACGCCTCGGTGCTCTGCTACCAGAAGATGTACGACCAGATGTACAAGGGCGAGTCCGACCGCAAGGGCAAGGGACTCGGCCCGACGGGCGACGAGAAGGATCGCCAGACCAAGAAGGGCGACTGGGAGAAGTTCAAGCCGAAGGACCTGACTGACATGCAGAAGGGCATGCTCACAGCCTTCAACCGCTACGTCTGCTACATCAAGCCGCCGAAGGGCGACAAGGAAGCGGAAGAGCAGTTCGTCGAGGTCAAGTACGCCCGCGCTCGTACCTACTTCGAGGCGCAGCACTGGGCCGAGGCGGCGCTCGCGTTCCGCGACGTGGCGATCAACCACGCCGACAAGGACGCGGCGATCTTCGCGGCGCAGCTCTACCTCGAGTCGGTGAACGTGCTCGGCGCACGCGCGGAGCCCCCGCGCCCGGCGTGCTTCGACGACATGGCCCGCGACGTTCCGAAGTTCCTCGAGCTGTTCTGCAAGGGACAGAAGGCGGAGGACAACAAGGAACAGTGCGAGCTCCTGACCCGCATCGAGTTCGACATCCACCGCCTCAAGGCGCAGAAGACCGTCGAGCTCGCCGACTCGCAGTCCGAGAAGGGCAACTCGAAGGACGCGCTCGACAACTACCGCAAGGGTTCCGAGCTCTACCTCACGCTCTGGCGCGACTACTGCGAGGGCCCGCTGTCCCGCGGGGAGAAGCCCAAGCAGTGCGAGAAGGCGAACGAAATCGTCTACAACATGGCTCGCGCGTACCAGGCCTCGCGCTTGTTGGCGAAGTCGATCCAGGCCCGCCTGATCCTGCTCAATCCCAAGTACGGCATGCACGAGTCCGACTTGGCGATGAAGGCGACCTACGAGATCGGCGGTAACTACCAGGCCATCGCCGTCTACGACCGCGCGGCCGAGTGGTTCGAGAAGTACGCGAAGGCCACCGGCTACAAGGGTGAGTTCGCGGACCAGGCCCTCAGCGACGCGGCGGTGCTCCGGCTCGGCCTCGGACACGAGGACCAGGCCATCGACGACGCTCAGAACTTCAACCGCTACTTCGGCGCGCGCAAGCCGGTGCAAACCGCGCAGATCGCGTTCGCAGTGGCGGCTCACTACGGTGAGAAGAAGGACTGGGCCAACGTCCAGAAGCGGCTCGCTGGCAGCATCAAGCTGATCGACACCAAGGCCACCCTGGACGTGCGACTGCAGGCCCACGCTCTGCTCGGCCGGTCTTACACGAAGACCAACAAGGGCGGCGCAGCGAACAAGGAGTACGCGATCGTCTCCAAGCTCTGGTCCGACCCGAAGGCGGGCGTGGCTTCGATCAACGGCATCGAGGGCGAGGACGCGGGCGCCAAGCAGCGTCGACTCGGCCGCGCGCTCGAAGCGGTGGGTGAGGCGTTCTTCTACTTCGCCGATCAGAAGAAGTCGAAGGTCGATAAGGTCAAGTTCCCCGAGTACAAGGGCCAGGGTTCGAAGGACGCGGTGCTCAAGCACATCCAGACCAAGGTGAAGGACTGGATCGGCAAGAAGCGCCCGCTGATCGACGAAGCCACGGCCGAGTACAAGAAGATCATCGACCTCCAGCCGGTGCCCCCGCCGCGCTGGGTGATCGCGGCCGGTGCGCGCGTCGGCGAGATGTGGGGCACCTTCGTGAAGGAGTTCCGCGCGGCGCCGATCCCCGACAACATCAAGAAGGACTACGAGCTGCGCACGGCGTACTACGGCGCTCTCGACGACGCCTCCGAGCCCCAGAAGTTGGTGGCCAAGGGCGCCTTCGAGGTCTGCCTCGGCTACTCCGTGAAGTACCAGTACTTCGACGAGTTCAGCCGTTCTTGCGAGGAGTGGCTCGCCACCACTTACAAGAACGAATACCACCTGGTCGACGAGTTCCGTGGCGCTCCGAACCGCGTGAACAGCGTGCTGCGCGAGCAGGGCAACCCGCTCCGAATCGGCGGCGAGCCGATCGCAGCGACCGTGGTCACCGAGGCCGCGCCGCCGCCCAAGAGGGCCAGCGACGACAAGGGCGAGTCCAAGGACGACGAGAAGAAGGGTAAGAAGTGATGAACCGCTACACCCATCTGGGCTACGGCGCCCTGTTCCTATTGCTCGTCGCTTGCGGCGGCTCCGTCTCGGCCGGGGGCTCGCTCCGGCCGGAAGACGCGAGCGGCAAGAAGGACGCCAAGGGCAATCAGGTCAGCAAGGAGGCAGCGGCCAACTTCGACCGCGCCCTCCAGGGCTTCCTCGAGCACGACAAGAAGCAGGACTGGGCCGAGGCCTCTTGCAACGAGTCGGCCAAGGCTTTCGAGGAAGCGGCCGACTCGCAGAAATCGGACGCGGGCCGGCCTTTCCCCGAGGCGCTCTACAACGCAGGGCTGGCTTACCAGCGTTGCGGGAAGGACGCCGAGGCCAAGGCCAAGTTCGAGGCGGCGGCCGCGGCCGACGCGGGCTTCCATCGTGCGCGCGCGCAGCTGGCGCTCTACGAGTACCAGCAGACCGGCAACGTCGACGCGACGATCGCGAAGCTCGACCAGATCATCCGCGACGCGAAGTTCCAGAACGCCGAGGCCCTCGTGTCGCTGGCCGCGCTGCAGGTCGAGCGTGACAACGATCAGCCCGACGGCGACGGCAAGGACGACCTCGAGCGCGCGCAGAAGAACCTGCAGCGCGCACTGGCCGTCGATGACACCTACATGCCCGCCTTCAACCAGCTCGCGGTGTACTACCTCGAGCAGGCCAAGAAGAAGGCCGGCGCCCTGGCGCGCACGCGCCGCGGCCGCCGCGGCATGGAGGTCTCCGGTGCGGCCCGCGCCGAGGTCAACGAGCAGCAGCTCGATCTCGCCGCGCTCGTTGCGTCGCAAGCTCAGCGCAAGAACCCGAACTACGCGCCGATCCACAACACGACCGGCCTGATCCAGGTCGAGCTCAAGAACTTCAACGGCGCGGTCAAGAGCTTCGCTCGCGCCCGGCAGCTCGATCCGAAGTTCTTCGAAGCGCACATGAACTACGCGGCGGTAAACCTGTCGTTCCGCGGCTACGCGGAGGCCGAGAAGGCGTACCGCGAGGCGCTGAAGCTCCGTCCCAAGGAGTACGAGGCGTACCTCGGGCTGGCCCTCGCGCTGCGCGGGCAGGCCAACGACTCGAACTTCGACAAGTACATCGGCGAGGCTCAGAAGAACCTCGACGAGGCCAAGAAGATCGACCCGGCCCGCCCCGAGACCTACTACAACGAGGCGATCCTCACCCACGAGTTCCGCGCCAAGCGCGCCGGCGACAAGTCGATCCCGATTCTGGAGAAGGCAGCGGCGCAGTACCGCGACTTCGTGGGCAAGGCCGGCGACGAGCCGGTGTTCGCAGCAGCCGTGAAGCGCTCGAAGGAGCGCGTCGAGGACATCGAGCAGACGATCAAGTTCATCCGCGAGGGTGAGCAGGCCGAGAAGGACGCGGCGGAGGCAGCGAAGGCCGCCGAGGCCGAGCGCAAGGCGCAGGAAGCTGCAGCCAAGGCCGAGGCCGACAAGAAGGCCGCCGACGACAAGGCCAAGGCCGAAGCCGACAAGAAGGCGGCTGCGGACAAGGCCAAGGTGGGCGCAGCACCGGCCGCGGCAGCGGGTAAGCCCGGTGCCGCAGCGCCTGCGGCACCGCCTGCCAAGGGCGCCGCTCCGGCACCGGCCGCTCCTCCTGCCAAAAAGAAATGAACTGATTCGTTCCGGACGGGAACGTCGGCCAACCTTCGGTGTCTTTGCACCGAAGGTTGGCATTGACGAGTGATTGGCTCAGATCGTACACTCTCACTGAAATTGAGAGCGTGATTTTTTGAGGAGAACGGAAATGATTCGCTCGAAGTTGGTGCTGACCCTGGTGACCGTGAGCCTGACCGTGTTCGGAACCTCCGCAGCTTGGGCGCAGGACGCCGCACCGGCGGAAGGCGGTGACAAGGAAGGCTACGGCTACGAGTTCGAAGACGATCCGCTCAACGCGGGCGGCTTCGGGCCGAACGACGCGACCATCAAGGTTCGCCCGCGGGCTGCACGCACGACCCTGATCCGTCCGCGCACCTCATTCGTCACCGAGATGTTGAAGTCGGTCGAAAACATCTGAAGCTCCGTTCAGGATCGAAAACCCGCAGGACTCATCGGCGGCGGTAGTTAGGAAAGCAAGGCATGGCAAAGGCTGTTCTTTCATTCGCGCTCTATCGGGGTGACGCCCTCTTGCGGCGGGAGACCGTGACGCAGGACATCGTCAAGGTCGGCAAAGATCCGAAGAGCCATCTTCGCGTCGATGACGAGATGGCGTCGCGCATGCACGCCGTGATCGAGGTCGCGGGTCCCGAAGACGTGACGCTGATCGACCTCGGCAACGAGCCGGGCACGATGGTGAACGGCGCGCGGGTGAACAAGTGCAAGTTGCACGTCGGCGACCTGATCCAGGTTGGCGAGACGGCGATCGTGCTCGAGAGCTCGGAGCCGGCCGGCGCCGAGGTTCAAGCTGCCCCGCCGCCCTCGGTTCCGATGGGCACCGCGCCGATGCCGCAGCGTGTTCCGACCATGCTCGGTGGTACGGCTCCGATGGCCGCGGCACCGAACCCGTTCGCGATGGCGCCGTCCGCGCCGCACGCGGCCGCGGTGAATCCGTTCGAAGCAGCGCCGAATCCGTTCGCCGGCGGGATGGCGCACCACGATCTCGGGCACGGGCACGGTCATGGGCACGACGACATGCCGCCCGGGACCTACACCTACACGATGATCAAGAGCGGTCCCGACGTCAGCCCGGACGAGGTCGAGCTGCCGCACGTGCAGGCCGTGGAAGTGATGGTGATGTGGGGCACGAACGTGCTGCACGTTTCGCACTTGACGCCGCCGCGCAACTTCTACGTCGGTGAAGAGCAGAGCAAGAACGCGGGCTGCGACTTCTTCATCCCGAGCGAGCGTATCGGCACCACGCGTATGCCGATCGTGATCGGCGACAAGATGTCCGTGTCGCTCGTGATCCCGCCGCACGCTCGCGGCTTCGTGGAGTTCCCCGGTCAGGGGCGGATGAGCCTCGACGAGGTTCGCCCGCGCGCTCAACCGACCGCCGAGGTGACCGGCGGCCATCAGCTGGCTCTGCCGGGCGGCGCCAAGGCGCGGCTCGAGCTCGGCGACTTCGTGTTTCAGGTTGCGGCGGTCAACGCCGGCAAGCCTTTGCAGCACGGTGTCGGCGCCACCTTCGACTGGACGGTGGCAGCGTACTTCGGTCTGTCGTTCCTGGTGCACGCCGGGTTCGTGGCCGCGATGGCCTTCTTCGTGCCCCCGCTCGGTCTGACCGACGACGAAGATCTCGACAGGGATCGGCTGTACTTGATGCAGCAGTACCTGGACGCCGCCGCCGAGCGCGAACAGGAAGAGAAAGAAGCCGAAGTCGTCGAGGAGCAGGCAGACAACAAGGAGGGTGGGACCGGAACCCGCGCCAAGGGCGAAGAGGGTTCGATGGGTAACCCCACCACCAAGGCCACGAACAAGCGCTACGCGGTTCAGGGTCCGAAGGACAACGCCGATCCGCACATTGCACGCCAAGCCGCCCTGCGCGAAGCTATGGAATTCGGCATGATCGGCCTGCTGAACACCGGCGCGGCAGGCGACCCGAACGCCCCGACGGCGCCGTGGGGCCGCGACACGTCGCTCGGTACGGACGAGGTCAGCGCCCGCGGTAACATGTGGGGCGACGAGATCGGCGACGCGTTCGGCGCCGGCGGTCTCGGTCTGTCCGGCATCGGCGAAGGTGGCGGCGGTCGCGGCGAGGGCATCGGCCTCGGCAACATCGGCACGCTCGGGCACGGCGCCGGTACCGGTACGGGTCAGGGCTTCGGCGCTGGCCACGGTCGCCTGGGTGGCTCACATGCGACTCGCGCCCCGAAGGTGCGCATGGGTGCGACCACGGTGAGCGGCCGCCTCCCGCCCGAAGTCATCCAGCGCATCGTGCGCCAGAACTACGGTCGCTTCCGCATGTGTTACGAGCAGGGTCTCTCTCGTAACCCGAACCTCCAGGGTCGTGTGTCGGCGCGTTTCGTGATTGGTCGCGACGGCTCGGTCTCGAATGCCTCGAACGGCGGTTCGGATCTTCCGGACAGCAAGGTCGTGAGCTGCGTGGTTTCAGCCTTCTATGGCCTGAGCTTCCCGCAGCCCGAAGGTGGCATCGTGACGGTCGTGTACCCGATCATGCTGTCGCCCGGCTGAGCGCGAACAGAGCAAGGCGCTCCGGCGAACGTCGGCGCGCGCGCTTCGAAGGTCCCGGTTCGGGACCTTCGGCGTTTTGTGAGCGGTGTGCGTCGTGGAGCGGCGGCGCTGAGTCGCGCACCCGCGCACCGCCGAAGAAGGCGAGACCGCGCGGTTCGGAGAGGACGCGACCCGACCGTTCGTGCGGGTCGCCACGCACGCCGCGGCGTGCTTCAAATCGCCGATATTCTCCGGCGATTGCGGACGGTTTTGGATCCCCGAAGCGCGCGAGTTGCACCTTTACTTCATGGGGGGCGTGCGCCTATGCTCTGGGCCTCTTGCGCCACCCCTCTGCACCGGCGAAGGCGGTGGATCTAGCTCGAACATCGGGTTCGGAGCTGCAAGAGCGTCGCCCCAAGTGGGCAGGTAAGTAGAGAGGTAAAGGCTTGCGATGAATCTCAACGTTGCCGTGCTCACCCTGGGTATGTTGTTTGCTGCGGGTTGCAACCGAAACCACATCGAAGCCATCAACCTGGCGAACGAAGGCGATCAGTCGATCAAGGTCAACGTCGAAGGCGCCATCCAGAAGTACGAGCAGGCGGTCCAGCTGGATCCCACCAACCACCGCATCCTCTGGAAGCTCGCCGGTGCGTACGAGAAGAAGGAAGACTGGGACAAGATGGCGTCGACGCTGTCGCGTTCCGTGCAGGTTGCGCCCGACTTCGCGACGTACTGGTACAAGCGCGGTCTCGCGCTGGTGAATCAGGCCGAGGCAGGCAACCCGGATGCCTACGAGCAGGCGAAAGAGCCGCTCAAGAAATGCATCGAGAAGGACCCGAACATCGCCGAGTGTTACTTCCTGCTCGGTGAGGCGCTGCTCTGGACGGACGACGAGCAGGGCGCGATCGAGAACTACAACAAGGCGATCGAGCACGATCCGTCGCACTCTTACTTCTACCCGCCGCTCGCGGAGCTCTACATCACGCTGCGCCAGGTGAACGAGGCCGAGCAGGTGTTGAAGGAAGGCACCCGCCTGGTTCCGCCGAGCGAGAAGAACAACCCGAAGATCTACGGCATGTACGTGCTGCTCGGGAACGTCGCGCTGCTGAAGAAGGACAAGAACGCGCAGGTCGCTGCGATGGAGCGCGCCGAGCAGTTCGCCGGCGATTCGCACCCCGAGTTCTCGTTCAACCTCGGCAGCACTTACGCGACCATGAATCCGCCGCAGAAAGAGAAAGCGGTGCGCCTCCTCGAGCAGTTCACGAAGAAGGTGTGTCGCGGCGCTCAGTCGGCGAAATTCAAAGAACAGTGCGAGACGAGTGCGTCGCTGGTCCAGAAGCTGGGTCAGTGACCGAGCGGCGAATGACCACGGTCAAGCCTCAGTACTGCATAGCAAACGAGTTGAATGAAGAGCGCGGCAGCGGTTTTGCTGTCGCGCTCGGTTCGTTTCCAGTGGTCCGGCCCGAGGCCGGCGAAGAGTTCAGGACAGGTCCCCGTTCGTGCTCCGAGCGGGGATACCTTTCTTCAGGCATTGTGTCCGAGGGAGCATGGATCTAGAGCAGCGACTTAAGCAGCTTGAGGGCCTTCACGACTGGAGCGGAGTCGTCGAAGCGCTCGAGCAGGGCATCCTTTCGACCGAGGACGCCACCCGGAAGGCCGACTATCACCTGCAACTCGGGCGAATTTTGTACGCCCAGTTCCTGCAGGGCGTGCGCGCGCTGAAGCATTTTCAGGACGCGTACAAGCTGAATTCGGCGCACCTGGAGGCGTTGAGCGAAGCTCGCGGGATCTATTGGGAGCTCGGCAAGCTCAACATGGTCCAGAAGCTGCTCGAACTGCAGCTGAAGAACACGCAGGACCCGAACGCTCGCACCCGCTTGTTCGGCGAGCTCGGCGACGTGTACTTCGACCTCGCCGACTACGACCGCGCCGCGCAGACCTACGCGAAGGCCGTGGAGAGCTCGAACGGTGCGCCGTCGGATCTCAAGGAGCGCTTGCTCGACGCCCAGCTCGGGGACGGCGAATGGCAAGACCGCATCGGAGGCCTCTTGCGCGGCGCACACGACGCGGCCACCGGCGCCGAAAAGGCGCGGCTGTTGCTGCGCGCTGCCCGCATCGCGCGCCGCTTCGCCCCTGGAGAGGTGGAGGGGATCCTGAGTCGCGCCTACGCGGCCGATCCCGCGAACGCGAACGTCGCGGCGCTCTACGAGGGGCTGCTCGTCGAATCGCAGCGCACCGAAACCATCCTCGAGGCGCAGCGGGAGGCGCTGAAGGCCACGCCCGACACGAGCGCTCGCGCGCACCTCGCTTACGACTTCGGCGCGCGCTGGGCGCTGCGCCACCAGAACGCCGAGCTCGGCGCGCAGCTGCTCGAAGAGTCGCTGCGCATCGATCCGGCGCGTGAGCCCGCGTTCACGTATTTGAAGGACCTGTATGGCGTCAAGGGAGGCGAGTGGGAGCGCCTCGTGCGCCTGGCAGACGAGCTCACCGATCGCTCGAACCTCGGACCGCAAGCTTCCTATCTGTTGTCTCAGGCCGGGCTGATTTCGTGGAAGCAGCGCGGGGACGTGGTCTCGGCCAAGCGCTATTTCGAGCGCCTCGCCGGGCTCGAGCCCGAGAACCAGGCGCTGCTCGCGTTCGAAGCCCAGATCGGCGAGAAGCTGTCGCGCAAGGCGACCGCCGGTGGCGCAGCTACGCCCGCTCCGCAGCCCGTGACGCCCGTAGCGCCGCCCGTGGTCGAGCCGCCGCTGTCCGCGGCGCCGCTCGCGGAGCCCCCGCGGCTCGACGCGCCGGAGCCGTCTCCGCCGCCGCCGGTTGCGGCCACAGCTGCACCCGCGCCGGCCGCCGCGCCGTCGGCGCCGCCGGCTGCCGACGCAGGGCTCGTGAGCGAGCTTCGCGACAAGCTGCGGCAGCAGGAGTCCGCCAAGCGCTACCACGAGTACGTAAAGACGCTGATCGCGCTGGGCGACGTGGTGGGGGACCCGGCCGAACGCGAGGAGCTCTACGCCAAGGCCGCCGACCTGTACGCGACCAAGTTCGCGAACCAGGCGGAAGCCGTGAAGGCGTACGAGAAGGTGCTCGACGTCAACCCGCACAGCGCGCAGGCGATCACCTACCTGCGCGAGATGTACGAGAAGCGCCGCGACTGGGAGAAGCTGATCCAGCTCGGCGTGCGCGAAGCCGAGACGCTGCCGTCGGGCGGCGAGCGCGCCGACCGCTTCAAGCAGATAGCGCAGCTCGCGACCGAGCGCGTGAAGAAGCCCGAGGTCTGCATTCAGCTGTGGAGCGTCGTCCTCGACAACGATCCGTACGATCTCGAAGCGCTGACCTCGCTGTCGCAGCTCTACGATCGTTCGCGCGAGTACGGAAAGCTCGCCGACGTGCTGCAGCAGTTGGCCGAGCTCACCGACGACGTGCCGCAGAAGGTCGAGCTCTTGAACAAGCTCGGCCAGGTCGCGGGTGATCGGCTGAAGGACGAGGAGCGCGCCGTCGAGGCGTACCGCATGCTGCTCGCGCTCGATCCCAACGATCGGCGCGCGCAGGAGCAGCTCAAGAAGCGCTACGTCACGCTCGGGCGCTGGGACGATCTCGAGGTCTTCTACGCCGAGAGCGGCAAGTGGGACGAGTTCATCCGCGTGCTCGAGAGCAACGAGACGCGCGCCACGGACACGGCGCAGCGCATCGGCATGCTGATGAAGATCGCCGAGCTGTGGGTGACCCAGAAGGGCAAGCTGGATCGCGCCGCTCGCGCCTACGAGAAGGTGCTGAGCCTCGACGAGAACAACCTGGCGGCCGCCGAGCGGCTGATCCCGATCTACGCCGGCGCCAACAACGCCAAGGGGCTGAGCTCGGCGATCGAGGTGCGGCTGTCGCACGTGAGCGAGCCGGGCGAGCGCCTGGACTTGCTGCGCGAGGCCGCGAACCTGTACGAGACGCGGCTGAACGATCGGCAAAAGGCCTTCGAGCGTTACCTGGCGGCGTTCGAGCTCGGCGCGACCGATCCGCAGAGCCAGTCCGACGTCGAGCGCGCGGCGCAGGCGATCGGGCGCTGGGAAGAGGTCGTGTCCGCGTACCGCGCCGCGATCGCGCGCGCGGAGAAGCAACGCGACACCGAGGCGGCGAACCACCTGCGCCTGCGGCTCGGCCGCGTGCTCGTGGAAGAGGTGCGCGCGCTCGACGACGCGCTCACCGAATACCGCACGGTTTACGACAACGAGCCCGACAACGCGACCGCGCTCGGCGCGCTCGAGAGGCTCTATCGTCAAGCAGGCCGCTGGACGGAGCTGCTCGATGTCTACGCCAAGAAGCGCGAGCTCGCGACCGAGCCGTCCGAGCGACGCGCGATCCTGTTCGAGATCGCGCGTTTGCAGGAGGAGCAAGCGGGCGATCCGAAGCAGGCGATTGAAACCTACGTCGCGATGCTCGACGAAGCCCCCGACGACGTGCAGGCGCTGTCCGCGCTCGACCGGCTGTATCGCGGCACCGAGAGCTGGGAGCAATACGCCGAGGTCCTGCGGCGTCGCATCGAGCTCGAGACCGAGGTCGCGACGCTCGTCGACTTGAAGTTCCGCCTGGCCGAGACGCAGCAGCAGAAGCTGTCGGACGAGCTGTCCGCGCTTGAGAATTTCCGCGAGATCCTGTTCCTCGACCCCGATCATCCGGGGTCGCGCGGCGCCCTCGAGGGGCTGCTCAAGAACAAGAAGCTGCGCGGTGAGGCCGCCGCGATCCTGGAAGGGATCTACGAGGCCCGCGGTGACTGGGAGAAACTCATCAACGTGCTGGAGATCCTGGCGGCGGCCACACAGGAGCGCGACCGCCGCGTCCAGCTCTTGCGGAAGATGGCCGCCACGGCGTCGACGCAGCTCGGCGCGCTCGACCGCGCGGTCGAGGCACAGGCGCGCGCGCTCAAGGAAGATCCGTCGATCGTCGAGTCGCGCGACGAGCTCGAGGAGCTCGCGGCCCGCTCCGGCGCTTGGGAAGCGCTGATCCGCATCTACGACGAGGTCGCTCAGGGCGTGCGGGATCCGGAGCTTGCGCGCCAGTACTGGCTCAGGCTCGCTGCGATCGAAGAGCGCCGCGGCATGGTGCAGGAGGCCGCGAAGAGTTACGAGCGGCTGCTGGCCGCGAACCCCTCCGATGACGAGGCGCTGGCGGCGCTCGATGCGCTGTACCGCCGCACGGGTCACTGGGAGGAGCTGATCTCGGTGTTCCGGCGTCGCATCGAGCTCACGATGGACGCGGGCGAGCGCGAAGCGTTGTACGCCCAGATGGCGAACACCTACGACGAGAAGCTCGGCAAGCCGGACGAGGCCATCGCCGCGTACCGCGAGGTGCTGGCGCTCGATCCGACCAGCCAGCTCGCGCTGTCGGCGTTGGATGCGCTGCTCACCCGCCTTCAGATGTGGGACGAGCTCGCGGAGAACCTCGAGACGCAGCTGAACCTCGCCGATACCGACGAGGGGCAGCTGTCGTTGATGCTGCGGCTGGCCGCGCTGCGTGAACGCGAGATGCAGCAGGTGGACGTGGCGATCGAGGGCTATCGCCAGGTGATCGAGCGCGATCCGGAGAACGAGCAGGCGCTGTCCGCGCTCGAGCGCCTCGGTCAGGAGCCGGCCTACTCGCTGGCGATCGCGGAGATCCTGGAGCCGCTTTACCGCGGCAAGAGCGACTACCAGCGTCTGATCAACGTCTACGAGGTGCAGGTCTCGCGCGCCGACGACGCGAACCGCAAGGTCGAGCTCCTGCACCAGATCGCGAGCCTCTACGAGGACTCGGCAGGGAACGTCAACGCCGCGTTCGACACGATGGCGCGCGCGCTGTCCGTGGACCCTGCGAGCGAGGCGACGCAGCGCGAGATCGACAGGCTCGCGCGCGTGACCGGCCGTTTCCAGGATCTGGCGCACGCCTTCGAGCAGCTCGCGGCAGACCAGCGCGATCCCGAGGTCGCGAGCATCCTGTACGCCTCGGCCGCGCGTGTCTTCGAGAACGACGTGGGCAGCCCCGATCGCGCGATCGAGCTGTACCGCAAGGTGCTGTCGATCGATCCGACCAACTTGGCGGCAGCCGAGGCGCTGGAGACCCTGTTCCAGGCAGCCGAGCGCTACGCGGACATGTCGCTGATCCTGCAGCGCAAGGCCGAGATCCTCGACCACACCGACCAGAAGAAGGACGCGCTGTTCCGCGCGGCCATGCTGGAAGAGGAAGTGCTCGGGCGGCAGGAAGAGGCGATCGCCGTCTACATCAAGGTCCTCGACATCGATCCGGAGGACCTGCGCAGCGTCGATGCGCTGGTGCGCCTGTACCTGGGGCTCGCGCGCTGGCAGGAGCTCTTGGTCGTCTACTCGCGTAAGGCCGACCTCGTCCTCGATCCCGAGGAGAAGAAGCTGATCCTGTACCAGGTGGGTGCGGTCTACGAGCGCGAGCTCCGAGACGTCTCGCGTGCGACCGACACGTACCAGAAGGTGCTCGAGCTCGATCCCGACGATCTGGCGGCGCTCGGCCGCCTCGACGTGCTGTATCAGGCGTCGGGCAACTGGCGCGAGCTCTTGAGCGTGCTCCAGCACGAGGCCGAGCTCACGCAGGATCCGAGCGAGGCGGTGAGCTACCAGTACCGGATCGCGGAGCTC
Organism: Polyangiaceae bacterium; assembly: GCA_025937835.1. Lineage (GTDB taxonomy): Bacteria > Myxococcota_A > Polyangia > Polyangiales > Polyangiaceae > PMG-095. The sequence continues at coordinate 14,115 of JAICQO010000028.1, read as the reverse complement.
TACGAGAAGCACCTCGGCGACGTGGACCGCGCGGTCGAGCTGTACCGCGAGATCCTGAATTTGCAGCCCGATCACGGCCCGACGCTGGCCGCGCTCGAGGGCATCAAGAACGGCGATCATGGCCCGCTCGCGGCGGCCTCGGTTCTCGAGCCCGTCTACGAGTCGATGGGCGAGTGGCAGAAGCTCATCAGCGTGCTCGAGGTGCAGGTCCGCTTCGTCGACGACCCGTACCAGCAGGTGGAGCTGCTCCACCGCATCGCGCGCCTGTGCGAGGAGAGCCTCGGAGACCACGCGCGCGCGTTCGAGACCTACGCGCGAGCCGTCGAAGTCGACAGCCAGAACGAGGACACGCTGGGCGCGCTCGAGCGGCTCGGGATGCTGATCGATCGCTGGCCGGCGGTCGCCAAGCTCTACGACCGCGAGCTCGACAAGCTCGAGGGCAGCGAGGATCCGACGCGTTCGGTGGAGCTCGGCCTGCGCGTCGCGCAGGTCTACGAGACGCAGCTCGACAACGTGAACGAGGCCGTGGCGCGCTACCGCCGCGTGCTCTCGTCGGACCCGGAGAACCAGAGCGCGGTGCGCTCGCTCGATCGGCTGTTCACGCACACCGAGCGCTGGGCCGATCTGGCCGAGATCCTCGCGCGCGAGGCCGACATCGGTCAGACGCCCGACGAGATCCTCGAGTTCAAGTTCCGCCTGGGTCAGGTCTACCAGACCCGGCTCGGCGACGTGGATCGCGCGATCCAGGCCTACCGCGAGGTGATCAGCGCCGCCCCCGAGCACACCGAGACCCTGCGTGCGCTCGAGGCGTTGTTCGAATCCGGCACGCAGCAGCTCGCGGTAGCGGAGATCCTCGAGCCGCTCTATCAAGCCACCTCCGAGTGGGAAAAGCTGATCCGCGTGCGCGAGGCCGAGCTCGAGCACTCGCGCGATCCGGCCCAGCGCGTCGCCATGTTCCACCGCATCGCGGAGGACGCCGAGGAGCGTCTGCTCGACCCGGTGATGGCGTTCAACATCTACGTGCGCGCGATCAAGGAGAGCCCGCTCGACGAGCGCACGGGCGAAGAGCTCGAGCGTCTGGCGGCGATGCTGGACGGCGGCTGGGAGCAGCTCGCGAACGCCTACGCGGACGTGCTCAGCATCGAGTCGATCGACGGGGCCACGCTGGCCGTGATCGGCAAGCGCCTGGCGCGCGTCTTCGAGGAAGAGCTCGCGGACGTCGCGAAGGCGGAAGAGACGTACCGTTACGTCCTCACGCTCGCGCCGAACGAGCGCGACGCGCTCGCGAACCTCGACCGCATCTACAGCTCGCTCGAGCAGTGGGCGGAGTTGTCGAGCGTGCTCGAGCAGCGCGCAGAGGTCGCGACCGACGTGGACGAAAAGGTCGAGCTGTTTACACGGCTCGGTCAGGTCTACGAAGAGCGCCTCGGCCAGGTGCCGAACGCGGTGCGCTCGTACCGTGTGATCTTCGACCAGCTCGCGCCGAACAACGAAGACGCGCTGCTGGCTCTCGGCCGCATCTACGAGGCGAACGAGAACTACGGCGAGCTCCAGAAGGTCTACGAGCGCGAGCTCGAGAACGCCGTGGGCGACGTCCAGGAGGCGGAGATCCGCGCCAAGATGGCGCACCTGTCCGCGAACCGGCTCGGCAACGTCGACGCCGCGATCGACGGCTGGAAGCGCGTGCTCGATCTGCGTGGCGAGGACCGCGAGGCGCTCGGTGCGCTCGCGCAGCTCTACGATCAGCAAGGCAAGTGGGCCGAGCTCACCGACGTGCTCGAGCGGCACTTCGACATCGCGGAGACCGACGAGGAGCGCGTCAGCATCCTCACGCACCGCGCGCGGCTGTTCGCCGAGCGTTTGAACCGCGACGACGAGGCGCTCGAGACTTGGCAGCGCGTGCTCGACATCGACTTCTCGAACGTGGCGGCGCTGCGCGCGATCGCCCACGTCTGGCGCACGCGCCAGGACGCGAACGAGCTAGTCTCGGCCCTGCACGCGACGATCGATCGCGCCGCCGCGCTGCTCGAGGCCGACGAGCTAGCGAGCATCTATCGAGAGCTCGGCAAGACCTACGGCTCCGTGCTCGGTCAGCCGTTCGAAGCAGCCGACGCCTGGCGTCACCTGCTCGAGGTGAAGCCCGGCGACTTCGAGGCGATGACCGAGCTTGAGCGCGTGTACCGCGAGGACGAGCGCTGGACCGACGTGATCGGCGTCAAGATGCAGCGCGCCGAGGCGCTCGAGGATCCGGAGCAGAAGATCCAGGAGCTGCTCGAGGTGACCGAGCTCTGGAAGAGAGAGGTCAACGACTACGACCAGGCGACCCTGGCGTTCCAGACCATCCTCGGTATCCAGCCGGCTCATCAGGAGGCCTTCGAGGCTCTCGAGCGGCTGCACACCGCGGCCGGCCGCTGGGAGAACCTGATCGAGCTCTACCTCTCGCGGCTCGACACCCGCGAGACGGCGGCGGAGCGCGCGGATCTGCTGCGGCGCATCGCGCACGTGTTCGACGAGCACCTCGACGACAAGAACCAGGCCTTCGACGCGCTCGTGAACGCGCTGTCCGAGGACTTCGGGGACGACGAGACGGCGCGCTATCTGGAGCGCACCGCGCAGGCGACGAACCGCTGGAACGAGCTGATCAGCACCGCCAACGCCTGGTTGCCGGAGCAGACCGATCCCAAGCGCAAGATCCAGATCTGCCTCCGGCTCGGCAAGTGGTACGGCGAGGACCTCGGCCACCCCGAGTACGCCCAGCCCTATTACCAGCAGATCATGGCGCTGGACCCGAACAACGTTCAGGTCCTGCGGCAAATGGCCGCCATTCACCGCATGTCGGGCCAGTGGCAGAAGGTCGGCGAGACGCTGACCCGTGCTTACGACGTCGCGGTTGCCAACGAGGATCGGAAGGTCGTGTTGCTCGAGCTCGGTGAGCTCACCGAGCGCAATATGGGCCAGCCGGAGCAGGGCATCGCCTATTACCGGCGCGCCCTCGAAATCGATCCCTTGTATCTGCCGGTGCTGAGCGCGCTCGAGCGGATGTACGAGGAGCGCAACCAGCAAGCGGACCTGGTTCAGGTCCTGCAGAGCAAGGTCAAGGCGCTCGGTCACTCCGATCAGGTCGCGGGCTACAAGCTCAAGATCGCCGGCCTGTACGAGGCGCAGATCGCCGACGCGCCGAAAGCTGCCCAGGTTTACCGCGAGGTGCTGGAGCTCGACGGCGGCAACCTGCAAGCGCTGCGCGGCCTCGAGCGGATCTGCGAAAAGACCCAGGATTGGCCGGACTTGGTGGGCGTGCTCGAACGCGAGCTCGACGTGGTCGAGACCGAGCGCGAGCGCGTGGAGGTCCTGATCAAGCTGGCGTTGATCCAGGAAGAGCATTTCCTCAAGTTCGATCTGGCGGCGCAGCGGCTCGAGCAGGCGCTCGAGATCTCACCGGCCGAGGAGCGCGCCTACGCGGCCCTCGAGCGCTGCTACCGCCGTCTCAAGCAGTGGCTCGATCTGATCAACACCTACGAGCGCCACATCGCCGAGACCGCGACCAGCGCCACCAAGGTGGAGCTCTACTTCCAGATCGCGCAGGTCTACGCGGAAGAGGTCGGCGACGTCGATCGCGCGATCGACGCGTATCGGAACATCGTCGACCTCGACGACCTGAACGTGCCCGCGCTCGACGCCCTGAGCCGCCTGTACGAAAAGCAGGGGGACGCCGCGCAGGCGATCGACGCGATGACCCGCGTCGCCGACCTGACGACGGACAGCAAGCAGCGCGTGGAGATGTATTACCGCATCGGCCGCGCTCTGGAAGAGAAGCTCGGCGACCGCGGCCAGGCCCAGGAACGCCTGGAAATGGCGCTGGATCTCGACCCGGCGCACTTGCCGACGTTGAGCGCGTTGCGCGCCATCGCCATCAACGAGGCCGACTGGGATCGCGCTGCGCGCTACCTCGAGCAAGAACAGCTCAACACCCAGGCGCCCCGCGCTCGCGCCCGGCTACTCGTCGAGCTCGGAAAGCTCCGCGACGAGACGCTCGGCGAGCACGATCTGGCGATCCAGGCCTACGAGCTCGCGATCCAGTGCGACGAGGACTGCGAGGAAGCGGCGCTGCCGCTAGTCGAGGAGTACGTCCGCGCCGAGAAGTGGAAGGAAGCGGAGCCGCTCGCGGAGATGCTCGTCAAGAAGAGCAAGGGCCGTGAACGCGGTGAGCAGCACACGCTGAACAAGCTGCTCGGCCGCGTCCACGCCGCGCTCGGCAACTTCGAGAAGGCCCTCAAGTCGTACCAGACCGCCAACCAGCTCGACCTCACCGATCAAGACAGTATCCGCGGCATCGCGGACGTGGCCTTCGAGCTCAAGGAGTGGGCGACGGCGCTCACCAACTACCAGAAGGTGCTGACGGCGCTGTCCGAGCAGGACGTCGAGGCGCGCACCGACGTGTACTACCGGCTCGGCTGCATCAAGCGCGAGCAGGGCCAGGCACGCCAGGCCATCAACAACTTCGAGAAGGCGCTGGGCCTGAACCCGGAGCACCGCCCGACGCTCGAGGCGTTGGTCGACATCTACTCGAAGAACAAGGACTGGAAGCAGGTCGCGGCGTACAAGCGCCAGATCCTCGACGGCGTCGTCGACGGCGACGAGCGCTACCGGATCTTGAACGAGATCGGCGAAATCTGGTCGGAGCGCGAGAAGAACCCGCAAAAGGCGATCGACGCGCTGGAAGAGGCGCAGGAGCTTCAGCCGCGCGACCACGTCCTCTTGCACAAGCTGCTCACGCTGTACCAGAGCGCGGCGAGCTGGCAGAAGATGGTCGACACGCTCGAGGCCATCGCGAGCTTCGAGGAGAAGCCCGAGACCCGTGCTCGCTACGTGTTCACGCAGGCGCAGATCTACCGCGACAAGATCCAGGATCTGGATCGCGCAGTCGAGCTGTTCAACGAGGCGCTCGATCTACACCCGGGTTACCTCGAGGCCTTCGAGCGCATCAACAAGGTGCTGACCCAGCAGAAGAACTGGAAGGCGCTCGAACGCTCGTATCGCAAGATGCTTCACCGCATCGCGGGCAAGGGCAACGCCGACCTCGAGCACACGCTGTGGCATCAGCTCGGCCTCGTCTACCGCGACCGCTTGCAGAACGCGGAGTCGGCGATCGAGTCATTCCGGATGGCGTCCACCACCAAGCCGGGGGACGTGGTGATTCATCAGATCCTGGCCGAGCTCTACGAGGTGAGCGAGCGCTGGGACGACGCCATCGCCGAGCAGCGCGTGCTGCTCGAGCAAGACGCGCTGAACGTCGATGCGTACCGCGCGCTCTACCGCCTGTACCTCCAGAAGTCGTCGTACGACGAGGCCTGGTGCCTGGCGGCGGCGCTCGCGTTCCTGCGCAAGGCCGATCCGGAGGAGAACCGCTTCTTCGAAGACTACCGCCCGCAGGGCATGCTCCAGGTTCGCGGGCGTCTGTCCAACGACACCTGGGTGAAGCACGTCTTCCACCCGGACGAGAACCTGTACGTCTCGAAGATCTTCGAGATGATCGCGCCCGCGGCGCTGCAGGCGAAGGTCGAGCAGCTGAAGTCTCAGGGCAAGCTGCCCGCGCTCGACAAGCGCTCGCGGCACGATCCGGCGACCTCCACCGTGACGTTCGCCAAGACCTTCGGTTGGGCGGCTCAGGTGCTCGGCATCCAGGCGCCGGAGCTGTACATCCGGAGCGATCTGCCCGGCGCCATCGTCACGGTGCCGGTGGTGCCGCCGGCGTCACTCGCGGGGCAGACTGTGCTCACGGGCTTCCAGCCGCAGGATCTGGCGTTCATGCTTGCCAAGCACCTCGCGTCCTACCGAGGCGAACACTACATCCGCACGCTGTTCCCGACCCAGGCCGAGCTGACGGTGATGATGTTCGCGGGTATCGCGATCGCAGCGCCGAACACGCCGATGCCGCAGGACATGGCCGCGCAGATCGCCGCGACCGCGCGCGAGCTAGCCAGGCACATCCAGCAGCAACCAGTGCAGCTCGAGGGTCTGCGCGTGGTGGTGAAGCGCTTCATCGAAGAAGGCGCCAAGGCCAACATCAAACGCTGGAACCAGGCAGTCGAGCTCACCGCCTGCCGTGCCGGCCTGATCGTCTGCGGGGATCTCGAGATCGCGAAGAAGATCCTGGCCGCCGAGCCTCAGCTGCCCGGCGATCTGTCGGCGGTCGACAAGATGAAGGAGCTGCTCCTGTACTTCACGAGCGACTCCTACTTCGAGGTCCGGCGCCAACTCGGGATCCAGATCCAGACCACCTGAGCGCGACGAGTCGGGGGTGGCGTCGAAAGGCGCCACTCCGGCCAGCCCAGCGCCGTGTGTTCGGGAGCGACGCGCGCTCAGCGACCGCGCACGTCGAAGTGCAGGCGGAGGCCGGTCGAAAAGTGCGCGAACACGGCGGGATCGCTGCCCTCGGGCGTGTCCGTCAGTGTCGACAGCTCGAGCTCTGCGTACGGGCCGAACGCGACCTGGCTGAGCGCGTACCAATTGCCGCCGAGCCCGAGCTTCAACCAGGCGAGGCCCGAGTCGGTCTGCTTCTGGCCGTCACTCGAGATCGTGAGCGCGCGGTGGCCGCCGCCGATCATCAAGAACGGATCGAAGCGCATACCCTGAACCAGGTGGTAACGCAGGAACGGGCCGATGCCGAAGGACGTGATCTCACAGCCGGCGCAGTCTTCGTCCGAGTCGTAGGTCACGTAGTCGGCCCATACGCCGAGCTCGACGCTGCGGCTCAGGCCGAGGCCCAGATCGCCGGCCACGCCGTACCCGAGCCCGGCACTGTCACCGAAGCTGCGATCGCTGTCGAGCTGGCCGAACGGCACGGCGAGTTTCCCGGCCACGCCGAGCAGCGGATGCCAGGCCAACAGATCGGTGGCCGGCGGCGTGGGAGCGCGTTCGGGTTCTTGCCGCTCATCGGCGTCTGTGGACGCGGGCGGCGCCGGGTCTGCCGCTGACGCGACTGCAGCGCCAAACCAGGTAGAAAACAGCGCAGCGAGGAGAACGGGGCGACGCACGGGCTGTTCCTATCATCGGCTCTGGGCGACCAGTACCGGAAACGACCACTGGCGCGGGCGCTTGTCGCGAAACTCGCGCCGGGCGCGGGCCGATGGGGGGCGCGAGGTCACGATGAACGACGAGATCGGTTCCAAAACGGTCGAAATGCCGGGCGCCGGCTCCGCGGGCCCCTGGTTGATCGAGGTCGGCACGCCGGAGGGTGGCCTGTCGGTGGTGTTGCGGGCAGGGGAGCGGGTGGTGCTCGGCAGCGGGCGGGACGCCGACGTCCGGCTCGGCGATCCGGCGATCAGCCACCGTCACTGCGCGTTGTCCGCCGGTGTCGATCGGCTCGCGGTCGAAGACCTCGGCTCTCGCAATGGAACCTACGTGGGCGCGGTGCGCATCACCCGCGCGGAGTTCGTGAGCGACGGCGGCGCGCTGGTGCTCGGTCGTTCGAGCGTGGTCGTGCGCGGCGGGCTCGCCGAGCCGCCGCCCGTGGCGGATCCGTTGCCGGGTCTCGTGGGCGCGTCGCTCGGCATGCAGCGCGTGGCGGCCGAGGTGCGGCGCCACGCGCGGACCCGCGCGCCGATCTTGATCCAGGGTGAATCCGGCACCGGCAAGGACGTGATAGCCCGGGCGATTCACCAGCTCAGCCGCCGGACTGGAAACTACGTGCCGCTGAACCTGTCGGCGCTGCCCGAGTCGCTCGCCGACGCGGAGCTGTTCGGCCACCGGCGCGGCGCGTTCACGGGCGCCGTGCAGAGCCGCGCCGGAGCCTTCGAGATCGCGCACGGTGGCACGCTGTTCCTCGACGAGATCGCCGATCTGACGCCGGCGATCCAGGTCAAGCTGCTGCGCGTGGTGGAGGACGGCGGCGTGCGTCCGCTGGGAGCGACGAACCCGCTGCTCGTCGACGTGCGGATCATTTCGGCGAGCTGGGCCGAGCTCGAGCAGCGCGTGACCGAGGAGCGCTTCCGCGCCGACCTGTTTCATCGGCTCTCCACGGTGGTGGTTCGGGTGCCGCCGCTGCGGCAGCGGAAGAGCGACATTCCCGAGCTCTGCCGGGTCCTGCTTGCGCGCATCAAGCCGGACGTCGGTGACAAGCGCCTGACGAGCGGCGCCCTGTCGCGGCTGCTCTCGCACTCGTGGCCCGGCAACGTGCGCGAGCTCTCGAGCGCGCTCTACCGCGCGGCCATGGCCACGCCCGGCGAGGAGATCGGCGCGGTCGAGCTATCCCTGCCGGTCGCTCCGGCGCTGCCGCGTCCAGCGCGGATAGGTCCCCGCGACGCGCGCCGCTTGCTCGACGAGCATCGAAAGAACGTGAGCGCCGCGGCGCGTGCAGCGGGCGTCCCGCGCAGCACGTTTCGCTCCTGGCTCGCGCGCCCGGAATCAGAACTCGCCGACGACGAAGACGCCGCGCTCGCCGGGTGAAACGTACGGCACGACCCGCGCCTGGAAGCCGCGTTTTGGGCGCACACTGCTGGTCTCTTCCGAGGAGCCGGCCGTGTCGATGAAGTAGTAGACGATGGTGCCGGTCGCGGCGACGCCCGCGACGACCCAGCTCACGGTCGATAGCGTCTTCAGGCTGTCGCCCGAGTCGATGTTGTCGCTGTAGCGCGCACAGGCTTTTTCATAGTCGGCGGCACGCGCGGCCGTATCGCCGGTGAACGAGGAAGCGTTCATCAGCGCCGCCGCCGGATCGGTGCAAAGACCCTGGGTGGTGGGCAGACCGTCGGTGTCTGCTTCCTGGCGGATCCTTGCCAGCACCGAGTCGGCGCTGTCGTAGCTATCCTTCGCCCCGAGGCCGAAGCCGATGCCGCCGGCGATCCCGGCGAGGGTCAGGCCGCCGCCGATCCAGGCCACCGGTGAGCCGGCTGCCCACGCGAAGAAGCCCTCGGAGTCGCGGTGCTCGGAGACTTCGATCGGCTCGTCGTGGGTCTCGCGCGGCTTCGGGGGTTCCTCCGGCGGCGGTGCGGCTTCCGGTTTCTTCGCGCGCTTCGGGCGCAGCGTCACGGCGGCGGTTTGGCCGGCGACGGCATCGACTTCGAGGCGATCTTCGCGGCCTTCTTTGCGAGCCAGGATCACGTGCTTGCCGGGCGAGAGGTAGAGCGGGCCCGGCAGCGGCGACGTGCCCTCGAGCGTCTGATCGACGAATACCTCGGCGCCCGCGACGTCGACCTCGACGGGGACCTCCATCACCGAGGTCTTGGCTTGCGCGAGGCCCTGGAGTGCGCCCTGGCGTTCGGACTCCGTCGCTTCCTTGTGCTCCCGCAGGTATTGCGCGAAGTGGGCCGCGGCCTCGGCCTCGTGTCCCGAACGGACCTCGCTCTGCGCGAGGTTCAAGAGCACCGCCGGATGTTTCCGGAGGGCATAAGCCTGAACGAAGGCGGCGCGCGCCTTGTCGTACAGCTCTTGATCGAAATACTGAACACCCTCTTTGAAGCGCTCGCGCGCCATCGCCAGGGTCACGTCGTCTTCAGCGAGTGCCGGAGAGGTCCAGAGCCATGCTGCGACTGCCAAGAATCCCAACAATGCCCACGGCCCGGTGAGCGTCCGCCGCGCTTCGCGCGGGAGGACGGCTTGTTTCGAGCGCATCCAGGTCCTTCTACACTTTGAGGACGCGGCTCGTAAACCGCATCAGAACGGTGCGTCGCGGACGATCACGGTCTTCTTTTGCGGCTCTGCCGTCTTCTTCGGCTCCGACTGGGCAGGCCGGGACGGCGCGGCGTCGCTTCCGCGTTTGGGCGCTGCCGTCTGCCGCGAGGCCGGTTGGGGCTTCGTCGGGCGCACCTCGACGCGGGCGGGCTCGCGGGCCGGGGTTACGACGGGTGCAGCCGGTGCGGGAGGCGCTGCCCGCTCGGGTTCGACAGGGGGCGACTCGACCGGGAGCGCTTCGGGCGAGGCAACGGTGGGGATCGGGGGCGACTCGGCTTCCGCCGCGGACGGTTCGGCGGGCTCTTCGCTGATCGCTGTGGAGCTATCGGAGCTGCGCAGACCCAAAAACCCGGCGATACCCAGGGCGCCGGCCGCTGCGATACCAAGCACCCACAGGAGTTTGCGCGACTTCTTCGGCTCCTCGCGTTCGAAGCCCAGCTCGCCCGGGCGGGCGCGCATCGTCTTTGCGTGGCGCGCCGCTTCGAGCCGCGCCCGCCGCCGCGCTTCTTCAGCCGCGGCCGCCGCCTCGCCGTCCCGGAGCGCGGCTTCGTCCACCACGACGGCAGGCGTGTGGGGATCTTCCTTCGGAACGTAGGCCTTGGCGACGCCGCTCGGCCGAGAGGAGCGCGGAGAAGACTTGGCAGCGGGCTCCGAGAGCGGCGGAGCGGGCAGAGTGCCCTTGCCCCGCGACTTGAGCTCGGCCGGCTCGGGCGGCGGCGGAGGGGGAGGCGCGTGCGACGGCACCTTCACCGGCGGCGGCTGCGACGAACGCGAGGTCGAGCGGCCAACCGAGGGCGGAGCGACGCCCATCAGCGTCTTCTTCGAGGCGGCCCGGGCCGCGGCTTCGGCTGCAGCGGCCGCAGCGGCCGGCTGAACGGGCGGCGCGCTCGGCTTGGCGCCGGGCATCTTGGACGCGGGCATCACCGGCGTGGGCACCGGCAGCCCGACCAAGGTCTTCTTGTGGGCCGGCACCGGGACCTCGGGAGCCGTGGTGGTGCCGAGCTTGTCCATCTCGGCACGGCTCTTGGGCGAAGCGGCGCTGGGCTTGGACCCTACCTCCCAACTCGGCTGGAACAGCTCCGCGAGCCGCTCCGCCTGATCGGTATCGAGTGGGCCTGAGCCCGATCGTCCGTCGCGCGGGCTATTTGCCATCGGCCGTCTGACGAGGCTAGCACCGTCGTCAAGTCGTGCGCAATTCGCGACCCCCCCTCGAGTCTCGGTTTCGTTTACCCGGCGCCGCGACAGGCCTTTCCCGGGCGCCCCGGCGCCCCGGGCTAGCCTTCGTCGTGATGTGGGTTTTCCTGCTCGCGGGCGCGGCTTGCCGCGAGGCGCCCGCGCCGCCCGCGCCGGCGCCCGCGGCTTCGAGCGTCGCCGGAGGCCTCGGTCCCCGGGAGGAGGCGGTGATCCTCGCAGACGAGCTTTCGCTGTCGGGGTCGCGGGCGCTCAACCGCGAGGGTGACGCGCTCCTCGAGCGGGCCGCGTCGCTCCGCGAGCAGCTGTACCGCCGCGAGCGCCGCCACGTCGACGCGCTCGAGGCCGTCGAGATCTTGCGCGAGCTCGGTCGCCGTCCAGGTCAGGCTTGCCGGGCCGGGCTGCGCCGGATCTTGCTCGAGGCGGAGGTCACGCGCGATCCGGTCGCCGCCTATCGCGCGCTCGAACAGCTCGATGCGCGGGACGATCCGGTCGAGTGCGGCGCACGCCGAGATCGCGCGCTGCTCTCGCTGTCGGTCTACCGAGCCGCGGCGCGCGCCCTGGCTGCGGCGGACGAGGCTGCGGCGGCGCCTGCGCAGGGCGCGAGCGCCGTAGCGCCGCCCGCGGCGTCGGGCATCGTCTTGCCGAGGAGCATCGCGCCGAGCGCGGGGCCGTCGCGCATCACGCGCGTCGAACAGTACGGAGGCAAGGAGGCTGCGCGCGTCGTCGTGCACTCCACCGCGCCGGCGCTGTTCCAGGTCGGAAAGCTCGAGGACGAGGGACAGCGCAGCCGGCTGTACGTGGACGTGAAGGGCGCGACGCTCGACACGAAGAACAGCTACGACGTCGGCGGGCTGGTCGAGCGCGTGCGCCTCGGCCAGAACGGGGATTCGGTGCGGATCGTGCTCGAGCTGACCGCGCCCGCCGAGCGCCGCGTGTTCTACGTGCCCGAGCCGTTTCGGCTGGTGATCGACGTATCCGCGCCCGGCAAGGGGCCAGTGCTTTCGGGGCCACAGGCGGGCGGGCGCAGGGTACAGCGCGTGGTGCTCGATCCCGGGCACGGCGGCAACGACCCCGGCGCGATCGGGCCGAGCGGCTTGCGTGAAAAAGACGTGACCCTCGACATCGCCCACCGCGCGGCGCCACTCCTGGCGCGGCAGCTCGACGTGACGACGCTGCTCACGCGCGACGGCGACCACTACGTACCGCTCGAGGAGCGCATCGCGCGCGCCAACGCGTTCTCCGCGGATCTGTTCGTGTCGATCCACTGCAACGCCAGCGAGGACGGCGGTGGCAGCGCGATCATGACCTTCGTGCTCGACGAGACGCGCGAAGACTCGGCGATGCGCCTGGCCGCGCGCGAGAACGCCGCGTCCGCGGCCGCCGGCGCCGAGCTCGCGAACGCGATGTTGCGGCTGTCCGGGCCGGAGCACGCCGAGGCCTCGCTCCATTTCGCAGGGCTGCTGCAACGCGCGGCGATGAGCTCCTTGTCGCGCGGCTACGGAAAGCAGATCCCCGACGGCGGCGTCAAACGCGCCGGCTTCTACGTGCTCGCCGGCGCGCTCATGCCCGCGGTATTGTTCGAAGCCTCGTTCATCTCGAGCCCCGACGGCGAGACGCGTTTCAATACGGCCGATTTCCGCCAGCGCCTGGCCGACGCCATCGTCAACGCCGTCCGCGCCTACCGCGAAGGGCTCTGACCCCTAGGCCGAATTGCCTCGGTAGCTCCGGCCGCCCGGGAAAAACGGCGCAAGAACCTACCACGGCCCGAGCCCCGCGGGTGTTCCATTGACGGGGTCGGGGTCCGTTCCTATGTTGTTGGGCCGCTCGATTCCCGCTTCGTATTTTCAGTCGTATCCGGTTCGTATCCTGCTCGTCCCCTGGCGGCCTTGCCGCCTCTCGAGTCCACGATGACCAAAGTCCAGCTCAAGAAATTCAAAGAGATGCTCGAGTCGAAGCGCGACGAAATCATCAAGCGCGCGCAACAGACGCTCGACGAGGACATGGCTCTCGACGCCAACGACCTGCCCGACGAAATGGATCTCGCGTCGAGCGAGTACCTGCAGTCGTTCCAGTTTCGCCTGCGCGGCCGCGAGAAGGTGTTCCTGGACAAGATCCAGAAGGCGCTCGAAAAGATCGAGAGCGGCACCTTCGGAACCTGCGACGAGTGCGGCGAGAAGATCACCGTGAAGCGCCTCGAGGCGCGCCCCGAGACGACGCTCTGCATCCGCTGCAAAGAGGATCAGGAGCGCGTCGAGAAGGATTTTACGTAGGGCCTCGTTTGGATTTCGGCAGCAGGGAGCGCCTCGCGTCAGTCGCCACCTGCTGCCAGGCCGCCCCGGGCTCGCCGGATTTTCTCTTGTTTGGTCGCCCGTGCAGATCGTGATCTGCTGGTGCCGAGGCTTTGAGCCTGGCGACCGCGTGATTGAGATCACGCTGCCCGCTAAACTCGGGACCTATCGGCGTCGGCGACTGCTTGCCGGCGGCGGGCTCGAAGCTGAGTTGCGCGCCGGCGGTGGGCTCGATGGCGGGCGCGCTTTCGGCGGGCTCGACGGAGCGCGGGCCGGACCTGCGGCTTCGAGCGCGAGCTTCAGGTAGCGACCGGTCTGGCTGTTGGGATCCGCGGCCAGGTCCTCGGGAGTTCCCTGAGCAACGATCTGGCCGCCGTGCTCGCCGCCGCCGGGGCCCATGTCGACGACCCAGTCGGAGCACGCCACCAGATCGATGTTGTGCTCGATCAGCACGACCGAATTGCCGGCGTCGCGCAGCCCGAACAGCGCGTGCGTGAGCAGCTCGATGTCCGAAAAATGGAGGCCGGTCGTGGGCTCGTCCAGCACGTAGAGCGTGCGGCCCGTGGCTTTGCGCGCAAGCTCGGTCGCAAGCTTCACGCGCTGGGCTTCGCCGCCCGAGAGCGTGGTTGCCGGCTGTCCGAGCTGGATGTAGCCGAGCCCGACCTGCCGCAGCGCCACCAGCCGCTGGCGGATGCGCGGGATGCTCTCGAACAGCTCGTCCGCCTCGTCGACCGTGAGGTCGAGCGCGTCGGCGATCGATAGCCCGCGGTACTTCACCTCGAGCGTCTCGCGGTTGTAGCGGCGCCCCGAGCAAGCGTCGCAAGTCGCGTACACGTCGGGCAAGAAATGCATCTCGATGCGCAGGACGCCGTCGCCCTGGCACGCCTCGCAGCGGCCGCCCTTCACGTTGAACGAGAAGCGCCCGGGCTTGTAGCCGCGAGCGCGGGCGTCGGGCAGGCCCGCG
>JAICQO010000218.1 GCA_025937835.1 Polyangiaceae bacterium | reverse complement strand
TCCCTCGAAGCCGTTCTTGCGGACGGCCTTGACCGTCAACTCGACCGTGTCCCCCTGCACGATCGGCACCTTGGTGCTCGAAACCTCCAACAAGAAACTGCCCTCGGCGGGCTCCGGCTCCGGCTCCGGTTCGGGGCTCGGGATCGGTTCGGGATCCGGCGTATTGCTCGAAGAGCCGTCGCTCGCACAGGCCGCGAGCAACACCAGGCAGAAGGTCGAAAGAACATGGAAGACGGGACGCGCGATCATTCTAGAGTTCACTCCTTGGGGTGAGTGACGCTCCTCAGCACGAAGCGCGCCAGCCGCCATGGTCGCGAAATCATTACCGAATGTGTACCGCACCCGGACAGGTGTCCGCCGCGCGCGGACATTCGCTCGCAGCCCGTGACAAGGAAATACTCACGAAGGGCTTCACGCGCGCGGTGCGGCGCTCAGCTTGTCGAGGCGCGGCAGCAGGCTCTTGAACTCGAGCTCTTCGAAGCGGGACCGCAGCTCGACGAACGTCGGTGTGCGCCACAGCTCACTCGCCACGAGCGGTACGTCGTCGCGCAAGCGTGCGAGCCCCTCGACGCGCGCGATCTGCTCTGCGTGAGCCTGGAGCAGCTCGCGGGTTCGCGCAGGCCGGATCTGCTCGAGCCCCGCGAGGAGCGCTCGAGCGTCGGGGTACTCGGTCAACAGAGCCCTGGCCGTGGCCGGCCCGATCCCGGGTACGCCCGGCAGGTTGTCCGAGGTATCCCCGATCAACGCCGTCCAGGTCGGAAGCCGCTCTGCGCCGACGCCGAAGCGCTCGCGCACCTCCGGCTCGCCGTAGGTGACGGCCTTCTGCCCGCGCTTGCCGATGAAATGCACGCGCACCGGCTCGCGCGCGAGTTGGAGCAAGTCCCGATCCCCGCTGACCACGAGCGCGGCCTCGGAGCGCTCCCGGGCACACCGCGAGAGCGTCGCCAGGATGTCGTCCGCCTCGAAGCCGGGCGCGCGGTGCACGGGAACCGCGAGCGCGTCGAGCAGCGCGGGCAGGCGTCCGAGCTGCATCGACAGCGAGTCCGGAGTGCGAACCCGCCCTGCCTTGTATTCTTCGTAGAGCTCGTCGCGAAACGTCGCCTCGGGCGAATCGACCGCGAAGGCCAGCGCGGCGCCGGAGTTCTCGCGGAGCAGCTTCAGCACCATCACCGAGAAGCCGTACAGCGCGGCCGTCGGAAAGCCGCTCCGCGTGTTCATCGGCGGCAGCGCGTAGTGGGCCCGGAACAGGACCGAGTACGTGTCGATGAGAACGATCACGCCTCGCTCGGTACTTCCTAGCTCGCGCGCACCGCGAGCACCGAGCACGACGCGCTGCGGATCACCTGTTCGGCGACGCTACCGAGCGCCAGACGTGCGAGGCCGGTGCGGCCGTGGGTGCCGACCACGATCAACGACGCGTGCAGTCGATTGGCGGAGTCTACGATCGCGGGCGCGACGGGGCCTTCCAGGACCTGGACGTTGCCGACCGCGCCGGCGCGGCCCAGCGCCCCTTCGAGCGTCGAGCGTAACGCGGCCCGCACCTCGGCCTGGATCTCGGGTGGCGGCAACACCGGCATGCCGCCGATCAACCCCGCCGAAGGCTCGGGCATGGCGTTGGTCCACTCCAAGGCGGAGACGACGACCAGCTGCGCATCGGCGCGCCGCGCGGCCTCGGCGCCCGCGTTGATCGCCGGCAGTGAGCGGTCCGAGAGATCGGTCGCGGCAACGACGACGCCCGCCTTCGGCGATGGCCGCGCGACCAAGACCGAGCAGTGCGCCTGCCGCGCCACCCGCTCGGCGACGCTGCCGAGGACCATCCGCGACAGCCCGGTGCGGTTGTGGCTGCCCGCGACGATGAAAGTTGCGCCCCAGGTCTCGGCGCGCCGCACGATTTGCGCGTACGCGGAGCCCCGCTCGATGAAGATCTCGGACAGCTCGAGCCCGAGCTTGTCGCGGGC
>JAICQO010000142.1 GCA_025937835.1 Polyangiaceae bacterium | reverse complement strand
TCGCGCCACAGCCGCTCGCCGTCGCAGAGCACGGGCGTACCGTTCTCGACCACGATCCGCTCCTCGATGCCCGTCTCGGCGGCGAGCTCCGAGTGCCGGAGCATGTGGTGCAGCGTCCCGTGCACGGGCAAGAAGCAGCGCGGCCGCACCAGCTCGAGCATGCGCCGCTGCTCGCTGCGACCGGCGTGACCGCTGGTGTGGACGCCGGGATCGGTGATCCGGCTCTTCACGATCACGCCGCGCCGCAGCAGATCGTTCATCATCGCGATCACGGGCCGCTCGTTGCCCGGGATCACGCGGCTCGACAGGATCACGGTGTCTCCCGGATCGAGCGTGAGCGCGGGGTGCGCGCCGGACGCCAGCCTGCGCAGCGCCGAGTTCTTTTCGGCCTGGGTGCCGCCCGCCAGCAGCAGCAGGCGATCGCGCGGCATTTCCCGCGCCTGCTCCGGGCTGACGAGCAGATCGCTCGGCCAGTGCAGGCGGCCGATCCGCGTCGCCACCGTCGATTGAGTGTCGAGGCTGCGGCCGAGCAGACACAGGTTGCGGCCGGCCTTTCGCGCGAGCTCGCCGAGCGTGATCAGGCGCTGAATGTTGCTCGCGAACAAGGCGACCACGCAGCGCTGCTCCGCCGCCATCACCAGCGGCTCGAGCGCCTCGTGCACCGAGCGCTCGGAGCCGGGTCGCTCGGGGACGTCGATGTTCGTGCTGTCGCTGAGCAACAGCGTGACGCCGCGGTCGCCGAGCTCGCGGAGCCGCTGTTCGTCGGTGGGCTCGCCGTCGGGCGGCTCGGGGTCGAAGTTGAAGTCGCCCGAGTGCACGATCGTGCCGGCGGCGGTGTCGATCGCGAGCGCGCTGGCCTCGACGATCGAATGCGCGACGCGCACGGGCTCGACGCGGAACGGGCCCACCTGGTATGCGGTGCGCGGCTCGGCGACGCGAAGGTCCAGCTGGTCGAGCTCGAAGGAGTGCTCCGTCAGCCGGCGCTTGACGAGCTCGAGCGCGTGCGGCGGACCCCAGACCGGCACGTCGAGCTCCGACAAGAGGTACGGCAGGCCGCCGATGTGATCCTCGTGCCCGTGCGTGAGGAATATCCCCGAGACGCGCTCGCGCTGCTCGAGGAGCCACGAAAAATCCGGGTGGTAGACGTCGATGCCCAGGTCTTCGTCCGGAAACGCAGCGCCACAATCGACGATCAGGATGCCGTCGTCCTGCTCGATGGCGAGGCAGTTCATGCCAATTTCCCCGAGCCCACCCAGGGGAACGAGACGTACACACCGTGGCCCGAGCGTCGCTGCCAAGGCCTGTCGTATATCACGAACGTCCGGCGCAAACTCCCCACCGCTGACGGCGAAGGCGCGGCCGATCCGCGTTTGTCAGGGCCCGACGTCGGTGTTAGTGCTCCGCGGCGAGCCGATGACCATCAAGTCCGTAACCCCCGAAGAAGCTCAGGCGCTCATCGAGCAGGGCGCCGTTTACGTCGACGTCCGCAGCGAGCCGGAGTTCGAACAAGGCCACCCGCCGGGCGCACTGAACCTGCCGATCGCGCACCTCGGCCCGGGGGGCATGACACCGAACCCCGACTTCCTCGAGGTGTTCGGGAAAGGCTTCGGCAAGGACGAGAAGCTCGTGCTCGGCTGCAAGGCGGGCGGGCGCTCGCGGCGCGCCGCCGAGCTGCTCGTGCAGGCCGGGTTCACGGACATCTCCGACATGGCTGCGGGTTGGGACGGCTCTCGCGACGCGTTCGGTCGCGCGCTTCCCGGCTGGAGCCGTCGCAATCTGCCGGTCGAGACGGGCGAGCCCGCCGGCCAGAGTTACCCGGACGTGAAACAGCGAACTCCGCGCTGAGCCGAGCTCACGACCGTGCCTCGCTCAGCGCTGCTCGGGCGCGCTGCGCCGTTCGGAGCTCTGCCGCGCCCGCTCGTAGTCGGCGGCAGCCTTGTCGATGATGCCGTAGTCGCGCGCTGCGCGTTCCGCCTCGTTGACGAGCTCCGCCGTGAACAACGTCAGCCCGTAAATGCCGTTTTCGGGTCGGATCCGGAACGGGTAGCGCGTGCCGTGCACGGTCTCGACCGTGGCGCGCTCACCCTTCCGTTCGACCTTGGCCACGCCCGACAGATCGCGGCGCAGTCGATTCAGCCAGCCGCGCTGGTGCGCGTACAGCGCGAAGATGTCCGCGCCGTCGGGAGCCGCCGCCTCTGCCGCGTAGGCGGCGAGCAATCGGCTGCGCTCGGGCTCGGGATAGGCGGCGCTCACCCGCTCCCGCGCGCGTTTGCGAAAATCGCGGATCGTGTAGCAGGCGTGCTGCGCGGGCGTCTCGATGTAGGCGAAGAAGTCCTCGGGCTTGCCGCGGTTCACCGCGTTGCTCACGCGCAGATAGGCACCCTCCGGGGTGCGATCGCTCGGGTAGGTCAGGTTGGCGTACGCTACCCAGCCGACGACGCCGACCACCAGCAGAAGCAGGCCGAGGCGCAGGTACCGGAACCAGGGCGGCCGCGAAACCACGCGCGGCGTAGCCGAAACCGGCGAAGCCTCGCTCATCGCGAGGCCTCTTACCACACGTCCCCCGGGGTCGAGGCCGGCAATGTGGCGTGACGCTGCGGTCCACGTCGTGGTCCCCGCCTACCGCGAAGAGCGGCTGCTCCCGCGCATGCTCCGCCGTGTGCCGGCCTTCGTCGATCGGATCGTGGTGGTCGACGACGGCAGCGACGACGGCACCGCCGAGGTCGCCGGCAGCGTCGCCGATCCCCGTATCGACGTGGTGCGCCACCTCTACAACCGCGGCGTCGGAGCAGCGATCGTGACGGGCTACCGTCGCGCGTTTGCTCAGGGCGCCAGCGTCGCGGTCGTGATGGCGGCCGACGACCAGATGCACCCCGACGATCTGGAAGCCTTGATCGCCCCGGTGGTGCGCGGCGAGGCCGACTACGTGAAGGGCAACCGGATGCTCCACGCCGAGGCCGCGCGCATGCCGTTGCTGCGGCGCGTGGCCGGGCGCGCCCTGGCCTTCGCCACCCGTCGCACGACGGGCCTGTCGGTCGGAGACACGCAGTGCGGCTACACCGCGCTCGACGCGAAAGCCGCCGCGCGGCTGCCCCTCGAAAGCCTGTGGCCGAGCTACGGCTATCCGAACGACCTGCTCGGGCTCCTGGCCGGGCGCCGGCTGCGAGTGCGCGAGGTTCCCGTTAGGCCGGTGTACGCCGACGAGGAGAGCGGGGTGCGTCCGTGGCACGTGCTCACGATCCTGGGTGTGTTGGCGCGCCGGAGGCTGCTCGAGCGGAGCTACCGCTGCGCTGAAAGCGCCGGAAGCTCCGGGCCGGAGGGCGGCTAACCGCGCGGATCCTGCGGAAACTCACGGGGGCTTTCCCGAAGCGAAACCCGACCTTATGTTGTCCCCTCTGAGCTTTTGGTCACCTCGGCCCAGCCGCACGGTGGCCCGAAGCTCGGTGCTATCCTCCCCGAACGGAACCCCCAAAATGGCATCCCAGAATCTGCAAGTGTTCAACGATCTGAACTTCGAACAAGAGGTCCTCACCTCCAAGGTCCCGGTGCTCGTCGACTTCACGGCGACGTGGTGCGGCCCCTGCAAGGCCCTGGCGCCGATCGTGGATCAGCTGGCGGACGAGCTTTCGGGTTCGGTCAAGGTCGGCAAGCTGGACATCGACGATTCGCCCCTCACCGCCGGAAAGTACGGCGTCCGCGGCGTTCCGACCGTCATGGTTTTCAAGGCCGGTGAACGTGCCGCCCAGCACGTCGGGCTCACCACCAAGCAGAAGTTGCTCGACCTCGTGAAGGTGTGAGGCGCGGGCCTGCGATCGGCGCGGTCTGGCTCTCGGCCGCGCTCCTCGGGTTCGCCTGCACCGACCTGCCCAAGCCGCGCGCTTCTCGACCCACGCGCGCGCTGCTCGGCGAGGGCGGGCTGATTCGACCTGCGTTCAGCTCGCCCGCTCGCCTGCGCTACCACCCTCGCCAGCGCGGAAGGGCCCTGGCCGAGCGCGCGCTCGAGGGCGGAAAGCGCCTGATCGTCGGTGAAGGCGGAGAACGCTGGATCTACGACGAGCCGAAGCGCGAGCTCTCGGCGGGCGCCGCGCTCGCCCCCGAGGGCCTGATCGGCATGTTCGAGAACGACGGCAAGTTCTGGTTCGTCGGCTCGAGCGGCACCCTGTACGAGAGCAGCGGCTGGCTCGCGCCGTTCGAGCGCTCGATTGCGCCCGCCGAACCGCTGCTCGGCGTCACGACCGCGGGCACGGCCGTGCTCGGCGTCTCCCCCAAGCGCACGCTGATGCTGAGCCGCGATTTCGGCGCGACGTGGGCGGGCGTCGGCCCGGCCGGCCCAGCTTTCGTCGACGTCGCGCTCTCGAGCACTGGCGAGGGCTACGCGCTGGCAATCCCGGAGGCCCTGTACCGTACCAGCGACTACGGCGTCACCTGGCAGCGGTCGCCGGTGCCCGCGAGCGGCGTGCTCGCTCTCCAGACCACGCCGGAGGGCGTGGACGCGAGCACGGTGTTCGGTCGTCGCGTGCCCGGCTCGGACGGTCGCTGGCGTTCTCCCGCGCCGCCCGCCAAACCCAAAGCCGAGCTGCCGCCCCCGGCGCGGGGCCCGGACGCCACCGCCCTCGCCGAAGGCCGCGCCACGATTGACGGCCCCCGTTACCTCGAGCTTGCGCCCAAGGGGGCAGGCTCCTGGGAGCTGTGGTCGGGCTCGCTCACCGAGGCGCTCACGCCGCGCGCGTTCGACGAGGCGAAAGGCTGCGCGGGCACCCGCCTGGCTTCGTTCGGGCGCTACCTGGCCTTCGCCTGCTTTCGCAACCGCAACGACGCCGCGGCCCAGCCGATCGAGCTCTACGGCAGCGACTCGAACGGCAAAGCCTTTCAACGGCTCGACGCTCGCTTCGAGGGAGCGAGCCCGAGCTTCCGGCTCGCGGTCGGCGCCGGCGGCGCATTCGTGGTCAGCGGTGTTTGCTCGAGCTCGCTCGGAGGTACCGCATGCAACCAGACCGGCGTGCGCCACGGCCGGATCGGCAGCGCTCCGCAAGCTCAGGCCAAAGCCCGCGACAGCGCCGACGCCCGCAGCGGCTCGCTCTCGGCGACGCCGTCCCTCGCCGACGCGCCGCAAGCGCTGGCCTTTTCGGTCGACGGCAAGACCGCCTACGCCGTCGGGCGCCGCACGAAGACCAGCCGCTACGCGCTGTTCGTGTCGCGCGACGGCGGCAAGAGCTTCGAACCAGAAGATCTGGACCTGGTCCCGTTCGCTCCGGACGAGGACGACTCGAACGTCGATCGCACGGCGAGCTCGCGCGTCGATGCCTTGAGCCCGGCCGAAGACGGCGCGGTCGCGATCGTGTTCTCGAGCTACGGCCGGCGCATCCTCGTGGTCACGGACGAGCGCGGCAAGCTCCTGTCGTCTGCGGAAGCTCCCGAGTCGCGCGCGCTGCTCGGCGCGTCCGGGTTGCGCGCGATCAGCATCACGCCCACCACGCGCCAGCTCTGGGAGTCGCTCGACGGAGGCGTCACCTTCCAGTCCGTGCTGCGCCTGCCCGTCGCGGTCTGCCCGAACGATTCGGCGTGTGACGTCGCGATCCGCTGCAGCCCGGAAGCCTGCGTGGTGGGCCCGTCCCTGTCGCGGATCGGCTGGGGCGGACAAGCCGAGGACCAGGCGAGCCTCTTGCCGCCGCCGCTCCGGCCCGCCCCGCCGCCGGTTCAGCGCAAGCTGCGCACGCCGATCGGCTGCACGCTGGACAGCGCGGCCTGGCGTGCGATGCCCGGCGTCTCCGAGCCGCCCGACGTGCACGACGCGGACCTCGGCGCGGTCGACTGGTACGCGGTGGCCGAAGATCCCGATCGCGCCGCGGTCACGCTCTTCGTGTCCGAAAAAGGCAAGGTCGCGCCGCTCGTCTTGTTCGAGCCCAGCGAGCGCCCGGAAGATCGCGCGTTCACCCTGACCAACCAGATCGAAGGCGTGGCGGCGGTTCGCTATCGCATTCCGGAATCCTCGCCCTCGTCACTCAACCTGACGGACGTCGAGGTCGCGTGGACGAACTTCTTCGAGGGCCGCGTCGGCAAGGCGCGGCTCAAGGACGGCGGGCCGTACTCCACGGGCGACTACATCCGCGGGCCCGCACGCGCGCAGCAAGCCGTGCCCGCGCTGCTCAGCGTCACGAATAAGGGCCTCTATCTGCGGCTACACACGCTCGATCGCGCCGATCAACCCACGCTATTCCTCGACGGCAAGCGCGTCGTCACCTTACCCGCTCCCCGCTGGCCCGCGGGCGCCACGCTCCCGATGCGCGGCGAGATGGCGCACGTCGGCGACGCGCACGTCAGCGTGGGTCTCTTCGGAAGAGGCACCGCCGTCGCGCGCTCCAGCTTGCAGGCTCCCGGCGAGCCCACCGCCTTCACCACCGGCCTACCCGCGCCGGGTGCCTTCGGCTTGAGCCAAACCTCGACCGTGGCTTACGTCGGCGACCGCGCCGGCAGCCACGTCGAGCTCAGCGACGAGTCCGGGACTTTCTCGAGCGCGTACATCTTCCCGTTCCAAGCCGACGGCGACGCCGTCGCCGCGCCCGTCCCCGTCCCCACCTTGCTCGGCCTCGGCGACCGCCCGAGCCCCTGCGGCGTCGACAAGCGCACCAAAACCCCGCGCGTGATCAGCGCGCCGACCCCCGGCACGCTCCACCCCGTGATCGTCAGCGACAGCGTAGAAGGCCCTCGCACATTGCTCACGATGGGCGCCGTCCTCCACGGCACCCCCGAAGCCCCCTGCGCCTCCACCTTCGGCGCCGTGCTCGTACCCGTCGAAGGCGCCCCGTCGAGCAGCGAGAGCGCGTTGATTTCCTTGGACGCGCCGGACCGCTCAGTGCTCTTCCGCGTCCTCGGCGACGGCGCCGCCACGCGCGTCGAATACCGCGCGATGAGCTGCCGCTTTGATCCGACGCTCGATGTGCCGGTGGAGGCTTATCGGGCGATCAGCGGGGTGCGCTGAGCAACAGCCCGTGCCCCACAGGAGGGGGCGCCTCGGCGAGGGTCGCAGCGGCGGTGGTAACGGGCGGCGCCATCGTTCGATTCTGCCGAAAAAACGCAGTACGGGAGGCTTCAGAGCCCGAGCCGATTGAGTCCCCGGTCACGCTCGCAATCTAGGTGACAGAAGAGGTCTCGCACACCCAACAGACACCCTTTATCCCCTGGAGCGCACAGTTCTAGCGGGACCACCTGCTCATCCTTCATCGCCATCAACGGACCTAGTTCGCCAGGAATGTAGGCGCACATGCCCAGTTCTAAGTGCTCGAACGAACCGGTCCACTCCAGCGGCAGGTCGGTCTGCACAGCGTAACCGACCCAGGCATTGGCCGTTCCGAGTTGCTCCTCGCGCACTTCTTCTAGTGACAAATGCCCGTCCCCATCCCTGTCCACAGCAACAACCAGGCTCGCCAAAGCAATCTGCGGCGTCGCTTCACAAGGACACTCGCTAGGGTCTCGACAGGCGCGGGAACAGATCACATTCTCAGAAAAGGGTTCCGCGACGTCCGATAGGGCGACGGCGATCAGCCCGTCCGCTGGTTCAAGAGGAACGTCGTATGCGATTTGCATAAAGTCATCGGGCTCACCAGCGCGTTGATGCCACCAGATAAGGCCCAACCTCGCCCCGTTCAACGCCGGGCCGTCAACAGGAAATGACAACAGTAATTCGCTGGCAGCGCACGTTGCTTCAGCTGCAAGCGCCACTGGTGATCCAATTTGAGGATCGGGTGGGGGCAGCACGATGGTCGCCTGACCCGACTGCGTCGATGTGCACCTCCTGCCCGGGCGATTCGGATCTTCAACGCACCAAGGTTGCCCAGCGTTTTCTAAACAATCTGCATCGCTCTCGCAGGAACGACACCGCATGTCCAGACACAAGTAGACGGCACAAGAATTCTGTTTCCCCGCTACTGTTCCGTACGGACCAAAGAGCGGCGGAATGCAGTCGGCTCCGTAAGCTTTCTCTGTATTCACCGTAGCGCACTCGCCCCGGTCACAGAATTTCGACTCACACTGTCCATCGTCGCTACACTCGTATTGTGCGCCTCCGACACCACCGCTCTGGAACTCCGCCGTCCCCGCAAACCCTCCATCAGGCAGGGCGTCGTTCCTGCCACCGGCGCCAGCGCCAGCGTGACCTGCTGGCGTTCCCGAAACCGAGGCCCTTCCGCCAGCACCCATTGCTGGCGGAGGCACCTCGTCGCTCGAACATCCCGCGAACCACAGCACACCAACGACCACTATTCCAGACATGCTGAGCGTTCTCATCGGATCCTAGTATCCCGTATTAGTTGCAGCCCGTCTCTTCATCACCGCCGCCGCCCAAGAAGAACCAATTGGGCCAAACGGTACTACCCGAGTCGAAACCAGGGCCCATCAACGAGTAGCAACTACTATCCGTAACACCGGTACCGAGTGTTCCGCTAACGTTCTGAACGTAGTCGAAGGTTGGAAAACTGGTCGTTGTTGCCATTTGCATGTTGCGGATATAGGCGGCCTTCCTGTAATCCGAGGCGGCCTTCGCCCCGCTTCCCATGTCGGTCGAGGTAGCAGCAGGTGCGTTATTGTCAAAGACCTCCCCATACCAGGCTCCCGTAGCCGAGCGATTCCTCATACCGGTAGTTGAAAACAAGAAAGGCGTTTCGTCATCGCACGTGTCCGTCTCGCAACTCTGACACTTCGGATAGTAGCCGATATAGTGATCGCGAACGTAGACCCACCAGTTTCCATCGTCAAGGCGCTCGATTGCAACACCAAGGTACTTCTGAGTGCCGTCTGTTACACTCATTCCGCCGGTGATGGAGGTTTGCGGAAAGACGGTTTCGCTGTCCTGACACCAGCCGTCGACGAGCGAGTTGTACCCCCCCTCCCAGTCGTCATCGTTCGTATAGTTGTTGGTTGTGTAGTATACGAACAATGTCGGAAACCCGCTGTTCCATCCAGACCACTCGATCTTCCCGGCCTCGACTGTCTGGTGAGCTGAGCCAGTGCCCCGCCCCATATAAATCTGCATGATTGAAGTATCCGATGACCCGAGCTGTGGGACGTCCCATATATTTAGCTGCCCATACAATCCTCGGTAGCCAGTCGTCGTCATCGCCTGTTGCGTGGTGACGTGATACCGGCCGCCAGCATCCGGTGATGGCGCTCTCGGATACCGAAGTGCCTCGCGAGGGTCTTCAGGCACGTTGTCCCCTACAATTGCCAAGTAAGCTTCCACGTCGAAGCGCGCGTAGGGCACGGTGCCGGATGGTCCGCGGGCCAAGGGATCCGTTTCTAGCTCGAATTGTACCTCGCTTTCACCTTCCACGGGAGACACGTCACGAAGTTGAGGCGTCCGCTCCGGCGCTCGAGCTTGTCGGGACGGTTTCACGACCCAGTCAATAATCGTTCCCGACTTAGTGCGAGTAGTAGCGACCGCGTTGCGTCGTGCAAATCTCTCCTGAAAAAATGCCCTGACGCGATCTTGGCGCTCCGCGACGGATGAGACCGTCGGAACATCAGCTTCCAAGGTTTCCTTATTTCCAAGTGACGACCCGTCGCTGCCCGGGACGCCGCTGTCTGAGCAAGCGTTGACAAAGAGCAATCCGACCAAGAGAACACTTGATCTGCAAATCCCTACGTTGATTCCCATGACTGCCTCCCGCGGGGGGTGGAGCACTTTGCTCACACCGATGGCCCACACAATACACGGGCTGTTGGCATGCGAAACATAAATTTTGTGGAGCAAAGAAAACCTTTTCCGTCAAAGACGCTCAGGGGTTGAAAATTGTCTATTGCGCTTGGAAATTTTCTGCGTTTACAAGCACTTGTTCAATCCCGGGCGCAAGGCCTGGTCGAAGGACATGCATGACTGTGCACCGCATGTGATCTGACGCTGAGGTGAATTTTTCTGAGGCATGCTCCGTCTGTTCGGGCACGCGCGAAGTTCAGCTGAAGACCACGGAGCGAAAGGCGCTCGAGAGACTGCTGGCGAGGCGCTCGGCGCATGCCCCCCGCAGCAGCGGCACCGCGATTGTAGAAGCGAGTGCTCAACGCCTTCCGGCATCACGGCGACGAACGCCGTCATGGCCCGAACGTCCTGCGCGCAGTAGCCGATGTGCTCAACGCCTTCCGGCATCACGGCGACGAACGCTTTGCGCGTGTCGCGGAACCCGGCGAGCCGCTTTCAGTGCTCAACGCCTTCCGGCATCACGGCGACGAACGCTCGAGTATTAGTGTTATAGGATTGCACTACTTGTGGATGTGCTCAACGCCTTCCGGCATCACGGCGACGAACGCTGAAGGCACGTACGCGGTGATTCCCGACGCCGCGTTCTGTGCTCAACGCCTTCCGGCATCACGGCGACGAACGCACCGCATCGAGCACGCAGGAGACCGCGCGCCGCGGGTGCTCAACGCCTTCCGGCATCACGGCCACGAACGCCTGGGGTTCCTACTCTACAGGCTCATTCACTGCGGTGCTCAACGCCTTCCGGCATCACGGCGACGAACGCTCGGGCCGCAAGGCAAGTGGTCGCATAGCGGGCGCAAGTGCTCAACGCCTTCCGGCATCACGGCGACGAACGCACCCGCGGGGGCATCTCGGGCGCGCATGGTGTCGGAGTGCTCAACGCCTTCCGGCATCACGGCGACGAACGCACGCGCGCGCC
>JAICQO010000190.1 GCA_025937835.1 Polyangiaceae bacterium | reverse complement strand
TTGGCTTCGGCAGCGGCGGCTTCGTCGGCTTTGCGCTTGGCTTCGGCGGCGGCGGCTTCGTCGGCTTTGCGCTTGGCTTCCGCGGCGGCGGCTTCGTCGGCCTTGCGCTTGGCTTCGGCGGCGGCAGCTTCGTCGGCTTTGCGCTTGGCTTCTTCCGCCCTGCGGCGGGCCTCGGCGGCGGCTTCGTCGGCTTTGCGCCGGGCTTCTGCGACGAGGCGCTTGGCTTCAGCGGCGGCGGCTTCGTCGGCCTTGCGCTTGGCTTCAGCGGCGGCGGCTTCGTCGGCCTTGCGCTTGGCCTCGCGCTCGGCCGCCGCTTTCTTCTCGGATTCGGCAGCAGCGGACTCGTCGGCGAGCGACCGATCGATCCGCTCCGCCAGAGACAGCTTCGGCGCCACGCTCGGGGTCGCCGCGAGCACGCCTTCGGGCAGCTCGAAGCCGGGCAGCGAGAACTCGTACGTGCCGTCTTCCGACTCGAGCAGGCCGGCCAAGGCTTCGTTGCCGGCGGACGCCGCGTCTGCGGACAAGAGCTCCCCGACCCGATACGTGAGGCGCACCGTGCGATCTTTGCCGCGGAGCTCGAGCGCGCAGGTGAGCGCGTTCGACTCGCAGTAGCGCATCAGGACGACCGGACGAAACTCGGCGAAGCTCCCGGACGTGGGCATCGGCTTCTTGAAGCCACCCGTGATGTACGGCAGCCGCAGCTCGGCAAGGAAGGCCGGCTGGGTGGCGCGCAGCAACCGCTCGATCGCTTCCCCTCCCTTGCTCGAGCCGAACCGCGCATCTTCCAGGATTCCGGCCAAGAACCAGAATTCACCATTGGCCTCGTGCGACGAAACCCGGAGTAGTCCGGTGAACCGTTGTTCGACGATGTGATCGAGGACGCGCTTTGCGGGGGGCGTCGAGGGATCCTGCGTGGGCATTGGGTATCCGCTTTTAAGCCTGCAGGCCCCCCGGCGTCGAGCGCTTCGCGCTCTCGCTAGCGCTCGCTCGGAGCCCCGAGCACGAACTCGCGCCGGAAGCCGCGCCCCACGTTCTCGACGGCGACGCGCACCCGCCCGTCCCGCTCGTAGGCGTAGCGCTCGACGACGTGCTCCGACCCCTCCGGCAGCCGGCGGAGCTCGGCGATTTCGGCCAGATCCCGGCGCTGATCGAGCTCCGGCACGTACGGGATGTAGAAATCGCCCCAGGGAGTCAGATCCCCCGACGGCTTGCCCCCGTCGCCGAGCTCGCTGCACTCGAGAAAGCGCAGGTGGCCGACCGCGTGCACGGGCGAGTAGCGGCGCTCGACCGCGTGCTCGCCGCTCTCCGAGAAGGCACCCTTGACGAAGATCGGATCGAAGACCTTGTCCCGGCCGCCGTCGCCCTCGCGCCATACGCCGAAGTAGCGCGTCACGGCCTCCCGCACGTACACGTCGGCTTCGGGGTCGGCCGCGATCGCCAGGCCGATGGCGGTGGCTGCATGCGGCTCGGGGGCGAGCTGTACCTTGCGACCATAGCGTTCGCGCAGCCGCTTGCCGACCAGCGGAAACGCCGTCGCGCCGCCGACCAGGTACACCGCGCCGAGCTCGCGTGGGTTCGAAGGATCGATGCCGTGCGTCGACAACATCGACAGCACGCGATCGAGCAGGTCGAGCGTGCGCGTCACGAGCGGGTCGACCTTCTGGTACAGCGTGGCGACGTCGAGCGTCACCGCTTCCGCCCCGTCGATCGCCGAGCCGAGCTCCACGAGCAGCCGCCGGCTCGCGGGACCGAGCGACTCCTTCGCCAGCCGGCAGACCTCGAGCGCCCGCGCCTCGGCCACCGAATCCAGGTCATTTCGCAGGAAACCGGCCGCGTCGAGCGCCATCTCCAGGATAGCCTCGTCGATGTCGTCGCCGCCGAGCTCCGAGATGCCCTCGGTCGCGATCAGATCGTAGCGCCGGCCGCTGAGCGAGACGGCCGAGGTGTCGAAGGTGCCGCCGCCGAGGTCGTAGACCACGACGTAACGCTTCGGGCTGCGGCGCGAGAGCACGCCGAGGCTCCGGTGTGCGTACTCGATCGCGGCCGCGGTCGGCTCGTTCAGCATGCCGAGCACGCCGAAGCCCGCGCGCCGGAAGGCCTCGATCGTCAAGTAGCGCTGGCGCGTGCTCGCGTTGGCGGGCACCGCGATCATCGCCTCGAGCGGCTCACCGTGCGGGATGTCGAGGTTGCTCCCGTCGTAGAGCATCTCTTTCAAGCGCAGCAGGTACTGGGCGGTGAGCTCGAGCGCCGTGGGCGAGCCGTCGATCGCGGGCACGCCCTCGTCTGGGAGCAGCGTGCTCACCACGCGCTTGATCGAGCGCAGCGCAGACGGCGCCGGCCCCGCTAGCCGCTCTACCGCGTCCCAGCCCAGGCTCAGGCTGGACCTCGACCCCGCAGCCATCCCCGGGATGAACGGTGAAAACCCGTGGCCGTTCTCGAACGCCGCGACCGGATACCGTCCGTCGGTAGCCGCCGCCACGACCGTATGCGTGGTTCCAAAATCGATCCCAAGCCGCATGCGTGCCGGCCATTCTACGGCCGATCCCCCCAAACTTGAAGCTCGGTCTTACCCCGCTTTCTTCTCGAAGTACTGGATGTCGATGAACACGGCCGCCGTCAGCACCAGCGCCCGCTCGTCGGGGCGCAAATCCGGCGCCTGAAACAAGACGCGGAACCGGTCGGCGTCGGTGAACGCTTCACTCAACAAACCCGCCCACTTCTTCTCGACGCGCGCGACCTCGGCCTCGTTGCGCAAGAAGGCAAAGGTCCAGGGCCTGTAAAACGGTGAGGAAACTCGCAGCAGCACCTGCCCGGAGGCGTCCTCCACGTCGAAGCGCTTCGAGAAGATCGCGAAACGCTGCTGAATTGCCCCAATCGGCCGGCCATCGGCGAACGACACCTCGAGCCGCTGGAAGAACCAACGAAACGGATGCACCGCCTTCAGCACGAGCGCGCGTGCGGTGTCGAAGAAGTGGATCTCGAACGTCCGAAAATGTCCGAGGAACGAGCGCGCCAGAAACGCGAGCCCGCCCTTGCCTTGTTCGGCGGCGAACAGCAGCTCCTGCCCGTCGAGCTGGATCGAATACTTGTTGCGGGTCTCGAACCCGAACAGCTCGGCGATTTCTTTGCGCTGAACGACGTGGATCTCGGGAGCGCGTTGCAGCGCGGCGAGGGCGTAGGACATGTCAGGTGACTACCAGAAGCGCTAAGTATGCGGGAGCGGACGGGTTGGCCGGTAAGGTTTTGGGGTCGGCGGCTCGAGAAGCCCAGCGGCCGAGCTCGATTGAGGGGATACCCGCGCCGGCCTCGCCGGAGTCGCGTTTGGCCTGAGGCTGCTCACGTGACCGTGATCTGCTCGCGCCAAGACTGGTCGCGCCATCTAACGTCGCCCCTTGAACTCCATCATGTTCTGCACGACGCCTTCGCTTGCCTCGGCGATCTCTCCTTCTTCGCGGGCGCGGTCGGCGCAGTCCTCACACAGCTTCTTGGCTTTGCCCTGGACCTTCACGGCCACGAGTGCGTCGACCTCTTCTCCGCAACCTTTGCAAGTCGGCATGGCGCGGCATTCTAGCCGATTCAGGTGCCTGGTTCAGCCCCGGACCCGCTGCATGAACCACCACTGGTGGCCCTCCAGATCTTCGGTGCGATACGTGCGATCCGCCCAGTATTCCGGCCCGTGGTCGGTCGTCGTCGGCGGCTCCAGGATCCGCGCGCCGGCCGCCTTGGCGAGCTCGTGGTGCCGGTCCACGTCGTCGACGAACACACACAGGGATTGCGTGTTGTACCCGTTCAACGAGCGCGGGCTCTTCGACGGCAGCGGCTCCGGCCGCGACGACTTCCCGCCCGCGTGCCCGACCATGATCAGCCCTTCGCCGAACGTGAGCTCGGAGTGCTCGATGCGCCCGCTCTCGCCCTCCACCTTGAGCCGCAGCTCGAACCCGAACACGCGACACAACCAGTCGATCGCCGCGCGCGGATCGTCGTAAAAGATCGCGGTCGAGATCCGCGGCCAGTCCTTGGGAGTTGGGTTGTCGTGGTGCATCGGCCCTCCTTCGGGCGCGAGTGTCGCCCTCGACGGCGGCGCGCGCAACTCCGCTGGATCTTCACCCGCTGTC
>JAICQO010000080.1 GCA_025937835.1 Polyangiaceae bacterium | reverse complement strand
GTGCGTTCCCCGCGGTTCCGCATCAGGCGAACCGCGTCGCGCTTGAACTCCTCGGTGTACTTGTTTCGCTTCTTGGCCATGGTCCGGACTCCCGAAGCCTACTGGCTTCGTCAGGGGTCCGGGAAACCGGATCAGCTCCACTCTGCCCCTGTGGTGCGGGGGGCACGCTTCGGGGATGGGGTGCGCGCGGTCTCGCGCGACGGCGCAGGAGAGCAATGGGACGGTCTGGCACTCTGGGGGTCTACGGTTGCACTCGAAACTCAAAAACAACCGGGCCTCGGCTCAGCTATTGATCGCCCTTGTGACGACCTTCTCCGTCCTCGCGTGCGAACGGGAGGACGTCGCAGAAACCGCGCCGACTAGCCGCACAGAGGGCATCTCTTCCGGTCCCTGCAACTTTGCCGCGCCGCCCCCCATTGGAACGCCGTCGAACCGTACCTTCACCATCAAGGTGCCGGGCGGCACTACGCGGCAAGAATTCGCGCCGTCCATGGCAGGGGTGCTCACCATCAGCGACGGTGTGATCGTCTCGAACGACGCAGGCGGCTACGCCTCCGTCAGCAATGTGGAGGCCACGAACCGCCTCTGGCGTCTTGACGCGGACTCATGGAGCGCTAGCCTCACACGAGTGAGCTACGTCAGGGGTCGCCAGGGGCACAGGCGAGGAGCAGTAAATGGGCAAGTTGTTAGTGTGCGGCGACTCCGGGGAGCTACATAGAATCGTCGTGGATCACTTGGAGGAGCTGGGACATTTCGTGGAAGCAACGCAGGAGGCAACATTATTTGCGCGCGCCAGCGACTGGGATGCGATTGTCGTTTGCCATCAGTCATTCGACGAGAGTCTATCGTTGTGCCGAGGGCTACGCAGGCGAGGGGTGGGAGCTATCATGATCGTTATTGAAGCACATCCAGACTACCCTCACGCGCGGCAACATACACCGATGGACGCTAATGGTAGCAACGATGCGGCCGCTACTGCCCACTGCCTGCTACATGGCGAATTGTCGTTAGATTTGCTCCGGCATCGCGCTGCTATAGGTAGCAAAGAAATCGAACTCACGCCGATTCAGTTCCGGCTCCTCAGCTACCTTCTTGCGAACCGCGGTCGCCCCATAGGGAGGACCGAGCTTAGAGAGCACGTGTTCAGAACTTCGGAACTCTACGAAAGCTCAAAGGTGCGCGTCCATCTGTGTGCGCTTCGGAAGCGCCTGGGACCGATCGGAGCCTGCATCACGTGGGACCGTCGACGTGGGTGGGGAATCGACATTGGATCAAATGCGGGAGTACGCACGTGAAGCTCAGGATGCCTTGCTTGGGCATGCTCATCCTAGCGACTGCCTGCCAGGGAGTTCGACAGCGCATCGATGACGAGCCTTCCGAGAGTGGAAGCAACTGGCAGGACCAACTGGAGCTACTCTCCCGGACCCCCGGCGCCGTCATGGCGCCTCAGTACCTTCGAGCTCCAGAGGACGGCACCATGTTACGGATTGCTCTTCATTCAACAGAGCAAGCATGCAAACGACACTCGTCAACCAAGGAGGGCAGTGGCGATTTCTGGTGGGTATCTGCTTATGTGGGGGCTCCGGACGAAGGCGAATATACCATTGGTGCGAAGATTGATGAGTCGTTGCCTAGGGTTCAGCGTCGCAGCGCCACGGTCCGATTGTCAGAAGTCCGC
Organism: Polyangiaceae bacterium; assembly: GCA_025937835.1. Lineage (GTDB taxonomy): Bacteria > Myxococcota_A > Polyangia > Polyangiales > Polyangiaceae > PMG-095. The sequence goes on along the minus strand of JAICQO010000080.1, from coordinate 29,290 downwards.
GACTGGAAGCGTCAACGAGTGTATGACGCTGCGGAGGGGACGGTCACCATCTACAATGTCCCGAAGAATTTCGACACGTGGGGAGGCGAGGTCGAACCGGCCATAGGCCGCATCGAAGCCATGTTTTCGTTGACTCCTCGTCATCAGCTGGAGTGCATGGGAGAGGTCAGCGAATCCTCACAGGCGACGCGCTCCTGCCAATGCATCGACGATCAGGAGACAATCACGACGTGCGTCCCAGAGGGCAATGAGAACTGCTGCATCGGGCCACCGCCCTACCGAAGCTGGAGCGTGGAGTTCGAAGCATCACCATGTCCGGATCTGTGTGCAGCAACAAGCGCGCAGCTATACGCCCAATACTGCAAGGGGTTCGGCACCCAATGATCGCCGGCAGACCCGCCGGCTCGATGACGTTTGGCATCATGGTGACGATCTATTTTGGGCTCTGCGGCTGCGCAAGCGACAACAGCGTTCAGAACGGATCAGAAAGCAAAGAGCCTGACGCCATGCAGAGCTGTTCCAACCCATGTGAGTCGCAGCTTTGGCCGCGAGTGATCGTATCCATCCGCGATCAGAACGCAAGCGAGCTTACAAATGTGCGCTTGCGCGCGTTCGATCAGGACGGAACCCAGCTTCCGTCCTACCTGCACGGCTGCCCAGAACTGCCTAACCAATATCTCTGTACGTACGGAGTCCACGGCTCCGGCAAGGAGTCGGAGCTCAAGCTGTATTTTGACAACGAAGTTGAAGAAGTTTCTGCAGCGGTAGCTCTCGGGCCGCAGAATCACTGCGGCCGAGAGCTTGCCTATTTGAGCGTGTTATCCTCTCTCGAACGGCGCCTGACGATCCACGATGTCAGATACATCTCCCCGTGCCTCAACTTCGACGTGCCTTGACCAGCAGCATGGGAGAACCGCACCCTTACCTACGGCGCAGCAGGAGGACTCTCTACGCTGCTCCACATCTCTGATACGGCGCAGACGTCGCCCCGCGTCAGAAGTGCCGTAGCGTGAGGCCATGCTGCGTCTGGTTCGACGACCACGCCTACCGGAATCTGATCCGCGATTGCGGTCACGAGTGACTCCGTCCTTCCCTCGTGTTGCACGTCCTTACGCCCAACGTAGTGAACTGAGCACGCTGCCTGAACGAACGCGTTCTTGTCTCGGTCCGCGCGCGCTCCGTTATCGAAGTATCCGCACTCGAAGCGCTCAACCTTCACGTCGTCGGCGCCAAAATGCATACTGGACAACGCAGATACCCGCTCCCAGATTTCGTGAGTTGAGAGAACCTGTTGGTGTTGCGCGGTGGACGCGTACTGTGGCCAGTCTACCCGAAAACCTAAGATGCTTGTGTCGTTGCCAAATGTAACAGAAATCTTGGAGCCTGAACCAACGACGTGGATGCCATTCACCGTACGACCAAATACAATGGTTGCCGCGACAACCTTGTCTTCGTCACGCTTGCCGTGCTGATCGACGCCTCCTTCAACCTCGTACTCACTCTTCAGCGGCACGATCTCGTCTCCCCGACCAAGTTTGACGTAGGGGGAAATCGGTCCCGCGATAAATTTGAGACCTAGGTCCACAAGTTGGTCATGGGAAAGCCTCTTCTCCACTGACACGCGCTCGTACTTGCCATTATCCACGGTCGCTCGGTTGTCGTAGCGGATACGGGTCCCGTCGTCGTCAACCCGGAAACGAGCGGTCCCCACCGTCGCGTCGACCCTCCCCTCTCCTTGCTGGAGAACGACCGCACCGCCAAGGCGTTGTCTCTCTGCGAATTCCGTAGTGAGTCGCTGCGCGACGGTTTCCGCTCCAGGCCCTGGCAATCTCCTGAGCAGGGCTACCGCTCCCGCACCCAAGCCCGACTGGAGCGACTTTCGGTTGAGGGCTGCCCGCTGTTCGGACTCGCGGCCCGCAGCGACTGTGCTGACATGCAGGCCGATGAGTGCAGTTAGAATTCCGATAGCATGACGCTTGGTGTTTGTCATAATGAGTTCTCGATCCGATGTGAATCTTCGGGGTGCGGATTAGAGGATGTCGTCCCAAGACGACCAGCAGAGGTACGTCATCGATCCGTTTACGCGTCGCGTGTATGTTGAGAAGTTTTGCCAGGTCATGCCACTCCGGCGCGAACTGCAATCCGAAGAGCCGTTGCCTGAAAACATGACCATCCCGTCCTGGTCGAAATCGTCGTTCTGGATGCCGTTCCGCCATGCGTATCTGTAGGCGACGCCAGCCTGTAGTTCTTCGGCGAAGTTCTCTCCAGAGTCATCCGTAGAGCTGGCAGACCAGACGGTGCCGTGGCTACCGGCGACGGCCATCATCCCACCCTTCATCAGCCTGTTCCATCGTGTCCAGGTGTTGCTGTCGATCTGGAGCATCGCGCAGGCGTAGGCTCCCCAGAGGTATAGCCCTTGTTGCTCGTCGCCCCAGTAGCTGTTCTTGGTCTGGTGGAGAGAGCCGTTGTCCCACATCGCAGCAACGGCCGTGTCTGCCCAGGCGCCGCCGTGTGTGTCCGTGAACAGCAAGCTGACCTGTTCAATTCGGTCCTGATCCCCGGCGTCCTCAAAGTCCGATTGCGCACCGTGCATGTTCCAGTAGAAGAACTTGGTGTCAGTATCGTCCATGCGGTTGTTGAACCGTGTGCACGTGTCCCACGCGGCTTGTCCCAGGTTTGCCTGCCAGTTGTTCTGAAAGTCTGCCTGACAGTACGTGCCAAAGCGGGAGCCGACAACGCCTTGCTGCAGGGTCGCCTCCTCCTCGGAATCAGTCGCAGTTGCACAAGCAATCGCAACCAATCCCGTGAGCATCGTGCTAGCTACGAGTTTTCGCATTTTGTCCTCGGGTGGTTCTGGCCTCGATGGCCTTGACGCGGAAGATACGCGCCCGTCATAGCGGCAGTACGCTAAGCTTTCTTCACGGTCGCCGACATTTGCGTTTATCCGGGGTTGGCCCTTGTCGATGTCGGATTTCTGGCCAGTCGCGAAGGCAGGGCTGTTGGACGACAATTTCCTGTTACCGTGCACGCTGCTTGATGGGCTTCGGAGCGGCCTCCGTGATGGGCATCGGGCCGTGCGCGTCCGGGGCCACAAAAAGCTCGATGGCCATCGCGTAGTCTGGCGTGGAGGTGCCAGGCCGGTGATGGTGTTGACGGCTTCGTGATCCCGCGCGAATCCGGCGCGGAGAAATGGCTCTGAGACGCGGCTTTCGGCGCTGGCGTCAGTCGCGCTTCTTGGATCGCGAGGCGGACTTGGTCGCGGCGCGTTCCTCGGCCTCTTTGAGGCGGTAGCTTTCGCCCTGCATTTCGATGATCTCGGCGCGGTGAAGGAGGCGGTCGACGAGGGTGACGGTGCAGGCGGCGTGGGGGAAGACTGTGCTGCTCACCGACCCCGACATGCATCGGGAGATCGACTACGACGATCTCGACCGCGTCACCGCGGTCCGTCGCTTCGTCCCCCCGAACGCCACGACGCCGACCCACGTCGAAACTTACGTATACAACGCCCTCGGCGGCTTCTCTGTCTACGACGGCGTGGCGATGGACGACCGCCGCGCGCGACTGGACGGCAGCGGCACGGCGAGCGCCGGCGTCTCAGCGAGCCTCAATGGTGAGCCTGTCCCGCTCGATGGGGGCGGGCGAGTGACGGCGCTCCAGGGTCAAACTGTCGAGCTCCGAAAAGCGCGGAAATATGAGCGAGGCCGACAGGTGGCCCTGAGGCGCGGCCGAGCGGCGGCGCGGCGGCGCTTCTGTCGAGCAACTCGCTAGCACTGCGGCCGATGGGGGAGCGTGCGTGCTATCCTGGCTTTCCGGAGTCACGGCTCATGGTCTCTCGCGCTCCTGAACTTTTCCGTCCGCTTCGGCGGGTCGAATACGATCGGTTGGTGGCGCTCGGCAGCTTCGACGGCGAGCGCATCGAGCTCGTCGGCGGAGCGCTCCGACGCATGAGCCCCATCGGGCCGCCACACACGTCGACGGTCGACAGGTTGACTCGCCTGTTCGTCTTGGCCCTCGCGGACCTGGCCTGGGTGCGAGTTCAGGGGAGCTTCGCGGCCGACGAGCTCTCCGAGCCGGAGCCGGATTTCTGCATCTTCCCGCTCGGTGATTACGACGCCGCGCACCCGAGCGAAGCGCACCTGATCGTCGAGGTTTCTGACTCATCGCTCGAATACGATCGGGGGGAGAAGGCGCGCCTCTACGCCTCGTGCGGGGTCCCCGAGTACTGGGTGGTGAACCTGGTGGATCGGGTCGTCGAGGTGCACCGGGAGCCCGCCTCGGGTGGATATCGCCGGGTCACGGTGGTGCCCAAGGGCGGTCGCTTGCGCCTGCTCGCGTTTCCCAAAGTCGAGCTCGCGGTGGACGATTTCGTGCGCTGAGCTCGAGTCGCGGAAGCTCGCCCGAAGCGCTCACTAAAACGCTTAGGTCTCGTGCCCGGCCTTGGTCAGCTGTGCTCGCAAGCGGTCGGCGTCGGGTTCTTGGTTTAGGGATTGTTCGAGCTTCTCTTTCAGCTTGGGTTCGAGCTCCGGAGGCAGGGTCGGAACCCGCGGGTCGGTGACGACTTCGAGCAATATCGGCCGGCGCGCGGCGAGCGCTTCGTCCCAGGCGGCTCCGAGCTTTTCAGGATCGGTGACGCGCAGCGCGGAGAGGCCGAGGAGCTCCGCGTAGCGCGCGTAGGGGAAGTCGAACAGGTCTTGTGAAGCGGGAAACTTGGGGTCGCCTTCCATCGCGCGCTGCTCCCAGGTGACGTAGTTGAGCTCGCGGTTGTTCAGGACCAGCACCACGAAGCGCGGGTCTTTCCAGGTTTTCCAGCGTTGAGCGACGGGGATCAGCGCGTTGATGCCGTTCATCTGCATCGCGCCGTCGCCGACCATGGCTATGACGGGGCGCTCGGGGTGGTTGAGCTTGGCCGCGAGCGCGTAAGGAATGCCGGAGCCCATGGTTGCCAGGGTGCCGGAGAGCGAGGCCTGCATGCCGCGGCGCATGCGGACTTGCTGGGCGAACCAGAAGGTGGTGGTGCCGGAGTCGCCGCAGAAGATGCAGTCGTCGGGCGCGCGGGCAGACAGCTCCGAGAAGACGCGCGCGGGGTGGACCGGGTCGGCACGTCGTTTCGACGTGGCATCTGCTTCCTCGGCCCAGGCGCGGACCTGCTCTTCGACACGGCCGCGGAAGTCGCGATGACTCTTGCGGCCGAGCTTCGGGAGCAGCGCGCGCAGGGTTTCGCGGCTGTCGCCCTCGAGCAGCACTTCGAACGGGTATCGGAGCGCGAGCGCCCGGCCGTCGCGGTCGATCTGGACGCCGCGCGCTTGTCCGGGTTTCGGCAGAAACTCCGAGTACGGAAAGCGCGAGCCGATCATGAGCAGCGTGTCGCACTCCTTCATCATCCAATTGCTGGCCCGCGTGCCGAGCCAGCCGACAGTGCCCGTGACGAACGGCAAGTCGTCGGGCACCGCGGCCTTGCCGAGAAGCGCTTTCGCCACGCCCGCCCCGAGCGTCTCTGCCACGGCGATAAGCTCCTCGGTCGCGTGCAGGGCGCCGGCTCCCGCGAGGATCGCTACGCGACTACCCGCGTTCAGAAGCTCGGCGGCCGCGTCCAGATCGCGCTCTTGGGGGACGATCCTCGGGCGGTTGTACCCGATCGCGGACGACATCTTGGCGTGCTCGCGCGGCGGTTGGGGGACGGCGTCGAGCTTTTGCACGTCGTGGGGCACGATCAACGCCGTCACGGTCCGCTGTGCCACGGCGGTGCGAATCGCCGTGTCGAGCAGGTGCCGCGCTTGCTCTGGCGTGGAAAGCACCTCGACGAACTCGTGGGCTACGTCCTTGAACAGGCTGACGAGATCCACTTCCTGCATGAAGTACGAGCCGCCTGCGCTGCGCTCGATTTGGCCAACGATGGCGACGACCGGTTGGTGGTCGAGCTTCGCGTCGTAGAGACCGTTCAAGAGATGGATCGCACCCGGTCCCTGCGTCGCGAAGCAAACGCCGACTTGCCCCGTGTACTTGGCGTGCGCCGCGGCCATGATCGCGCACAGCTCTTCGTGCGGAGGCTGGACGAACTCCGGTTGGTTCCCCGCACGCGCGAAGGCACCCAAGAAGCCGTTGATGCCGTCGCCGGAGTAGCCGTACACCCGGGAGATCCCCCAATCTCGCAGCCTCGCGAGTAAAAAGTCGGAGACCTTCTGCGGCGCTGATGAATCCTGCGCGCCGGGATCGCGCTTCGCTTCGCTGGCCTGAGTCATGGCGGAACGGAGGAGCAACGGCCGTGCCCGGAGCTGACCCTACGAAGTCCCCAGCCCCAGTCAGAGGGCTTTCGCGAACCCAAAGGGCAGTCAGGATCGAGACTGTGGTTTCGGTTTCGAAGCACCTCTTCCTGGCAACGCCCATCGTTCCGCGGACCCGCGGGCGCGCGACAGGCGTTGACGGTGCGCGCGGCTTCGATGAAGGAGCGAGCAAAATATCCACTGCGCTTGGAGAGCCGTGAACCACGGGCTCGCCGCGCGAAGCGCCACTTTGGGTTCGGTTCGGGTGACGACGCTCCTCATCGCTGACTAGCGGGAGCGTTGGACAGCGGTCGCAAACCAGGGAGGACGGAAGTGGCACCCCCACTATGTTGCGTGCAACGCGCCGCTCGAGCGCGCGCCGCTCCTAGAAACTTCTCGCCTGATTGAGCGCGATGAATCTGCGAACACACAGTGATTAAGGCTGTCGCCTTTACAATTCCTGAGTCAGGATCCCGCTCACCATGTCGGTGCGTCTGAATCAGAGCGGTGAGCTGCTGTGCTGTCTACTCGCGAGCGGACTGATCGGCTGCGCTTCGCAGTCCGAAAGTCCGGAGCGCACACTGCCGAGCGGCGGCGCGCCTCCGGCAGCTGCAAACGGCGGCGGCGGTAGCGGCGGCGTCGAGCCGACGATCGGGCCGCCTCCTCCGCCGAGCAGCGTTCCCACCTCCGTCGTGCAAGTTCCGGCCGGTGGCGGAAACGGCGGCACGAGCGCTACGAACGGCGGCGCCGGTGGCGGAGCGGGCGACGGCGCTGCGGGCCGCACGGTGACCGAGAACTGCGCGACGAGCAAGGCCACCGCGATGGACATCACGACGGTGCGCCCCGCGGACATCATCTTCGCGATCGACAGCTCCCAGAGCATGAGCGAAGAGATCGAGTTCACGCAGATGCACATGAACGCGTTCTCGCAGCAGATCAGCGCGAGCGGCATCGACGTGCACGTGATCTTGATCGCCAGCGAGACCGGCCAACGCCCGGTGTGCATCGGCGCACCGCTCGGCTCGGGTACTTGCCCCGGCGACAGCAAGGCGCCGAACTACGTGCACATCCCGACGCCCGTGGGCAGCCACGACGCGCTGGATCAGATCATCGACACCTTCCCGATGTACCGGCAGTACCTGCGCCCGGAAGCGACGAAGGCGTTCGTCGTCATCACCGACGACGACGCGCCGCTGCCGGGCATGAACACGGGCGCGGGCGGCGCTGGCGGGGCGACGGGCGGCGGCGGCAAGGGCTTCCCCGGCGGAGATGCACCGCGGATCTACACGGCACAAGGCTTCGTGGACGAGGTGGCTGCGCTCGACCCGACGCTGTTCAAGGAGTGGACGATGAACGGCGTCTACTGCTTCACGGACTGCCCCGGCACCGCGGCTGCTGTCGGGCAGGTGTATATCGACCTGGTCGCGCGCACGATGGGCATCGGCGGCGATCTGTGCCTGCAAGACTTCCAGCCCGTGTTCGATCGCCTCGCGAAGCAGATCATCACCAACGCCGGCAGCACCATCGCCTGCGAGTGGGACCTGCCGGCGGCGCCGGCGGGGCAGTCGTTCTCGCGCGACCTCGTCAAGGTCGACCGCAGCACGAGCGCGGGCACGACGCCGCTCTCCCAGGTGGCCACCGAAGCCGACTGCGGCGCAGGCGGTTGGCACCTCGACAACCTGCTGAACCCGACCAAGATCGTGGCCTGTCCGAACACCTGCATGGAGATGCAGAACCAGTCGGGCGGAAAGATCGACGTCTCGTTCGGCTGCGAGGCGGTGGGCGGCTGCGTGCCGACGGGCGCCGCAACGGTGGACCCCGCGACGCTCGCCTCGTGCAGCTGGGCGATTCCGAAACCGCCCTCGGGGCAGTTCATCGAGCCGAACAGCGTCAACGTGCGCTACTCGAGCCCGAGCGGCTTCGCCACGAACCTCGGCAAGGTCGCGAGCGCTGCCGAGTGCGCCACCGTGCAAAACGGCTGGTACTACGACGATGAAGCCAAGCCGACGCAGATCCTGGCCTGTCCGCAGACGTGCACCGGAGTTCAAACCGGTGGGGCGGCAGCCAAGATCGAGGTGCTCTTCGGCTGTGAAACGCGGCCGGCCGTGATCGAGTAGGCGTACGCCTTCCGGTCTGCGCTGAGTTCGGGTAGCGATGCGTCGATGCGCATCGCTACACGCTTCGGGTTCGCGCTCTCGACCCTCGCGCTTGGCTGCGAGAAACCACCCGCCTCGCCTGTCGCTGCGTCACCGACGATAGCGCCGCTGGCCCCGATCGCGGCGGCCGCGCCGCCCTCGTCGTTCAATCGGCTCGAGCGCAAGGCCTTCAACCGCCGCGCGGTCGAGCTCAACCTGCCGCTGTTCTGGCGCTCGGACGACGACGGCGATCGGGAGCTCGACGCGAGCGAGCTGTCCGTGGTCTGGGCTTCGAAGCCCGCCGCGCTCTCCAACTACGTGACCGAGCAGGGCGAGCTCACGCCGCTGTTCCGCGAAGCCTACGAGCGAATGCTCGCGGCGCCGGACGAGCAGGCCCTGAGCGCCGAGGAGCGCGCGCGCCGTGAAGCGGTGCGGAGGGAACTCGGGCAGGGACGTCCGACGCTGGTCGAGAGCGACTTTTCGCAAGCGTCCGAGGTGGATCGCGCGTTCGTTCTGCGCATGCTCGAGGTGGCGCGGTGGATCGAGCGGCTCTTCCAGAAGCAGCGCGGCACCGCGGGGCTCGAGAGCCAGATCCCGAGTGACGATCCGGCGAGCGCGGCGTTGTTCTTCCGCAATCAGGGGCCGTTCTGCGAGGCGCCGAAGACCGAAAAGGATCCGGATTGCCGCGCGTTGCCGAAGCCCGTCGAGCGGATCGTGGGTTTGTATCCGGCCGAGCTTCAGAAGGATCCGAAGTTCTGTGAACGGCTCGAGCGCGCGCCGAACGCGCGGGAGCTGATGGGTCACTTCAGCGCGGTGGTGGCCGGCGCGAAGCCGAACACCTTCGCGGCCCTGCCCTACTCGAAGGCGTTTCCAGAGGAGATGAACGCTGTCGCGCAGCTGCTCGAGGCCGCGGCGCGCGAGCTCGGCAGCGACGAGGCAGCGCTCGTGAAGTATCTGAAGGCCGCGGCGGCGGGTTTCAGAAACGACGACTGGGAGCCCGCGAACGAAGCCTGGGTGGCGATGTCGCCGCACAACTCGAAGTATTACCTGCGGGTAGGACCCGACGAGGTCTACTACGAGCCGTGCGCGTGGAAAGCGGGGTTTGCGCTGACTTTTGCGCGGATCAATCCGGACTCTCTCGCCTGGCAAGCGCGCCTCGATCCGATCAAGCAGGAGCTCGAGGACGAGATGGCGGCCCTCTCGGGCAAGCCGTATCGCGCGCGGCAAGTGAAGTTCAAGCTGCCGGACTTCATCGACATCATCTTGAATGCCGGCGACAGCCGGGGGCCGCTCGGCGCGACGATCGGGCAATCGCTGCCGAACTGGGGCGCGGTCGCGAAGCGCGGCGGACGCACCGTGACCATGACGAACATCGCGATCGACGCCGACAGCCAGGCTCAACAGCGCGAGTCGATGAGCTCGCTGTTCTGCAGCGCGACCATGGCCAAGGCTTCGACCGATCCCAAGGTGATGCTGCTCAGCATCGTGCTCCACGAGGCCGCCCACAATCTCGGCCCTTCGGGTGAATACGCGGTCAACGGCAAGGTCGCCGAGCAGGCCTTCGGCGGCGGTTTGGCCGCGACTCTGGAGGAGCTGAAGGCGCAGAGCGCTGCGCTCCATTTCCCGAAGCGCCTGCTCGAGCGCGGACTTGTCCCGGCCGACGAAACCGAGCGCTCGTACATTCAAGAGGTGGCCTGGGCGTTCGGACACATCGCTCAGGGGATGTACGACGCCGCCGGCCAGCCGCGTCACTACAGCCAGCTCGCGTCGATTCAACTCGGTGCCTTGACGAAGGCGGGCGCCGTCACCTGGAAAGCCGGTGAACGGGCCGCGAACGGCAGCGACAGCGGCTGCTTCGAGCTCGACTTTGCGCGCTTTCCGGAGGCTGCCCGCGCGCTGCTCCACCAGGTGCTTCAGATCAAGGCGCAGGGCGACCGCGCCGCGGGCGAAAAGCTCCGAGCCGAGTGGGTGGATGGCGAGGGACCGTGGAAAGCCACGCGCGCGCTGATCGCCGAGCGCTGGCTGCGCGCGCCGAAGGCGAGCTACGTGTATTCGATCCGCGGCGCCCTGCGTTAGTCTACGCTCGCACGACCCATGACCGAGCCGCTCGATCGTCGAATCACCCTCCGAGGCTTCAGCGTCCCGACCTTCTTTTACGGTACGGCGTGGAAGGAGAAAGAGACGGAGCGGCTCACGGCGCAAGCGCTCGAGGTCGGCTTTCGCGCGATCGACACCGCCAATCAACGCAAGCACTACTTCGAGGCCGCGGTCGGCAAGGCCGTTCAGGCGGCGATCGGCGCCGGTGTCGTCGAGCGCTCCGGCTTGTTTTTGCAGTCCAAGTTCACGCATCGTCGAGGGCAAGATCAGCGCTTGCCGTACGACGCGAAGGCCGACATTCCGACGCAGGTAGCGCAATCGTTCCAGAGCTCGCTCGAGCATTTCGCAACCGACTACCTCGACTCGTACGTGCTCCACGGCCCGTCCCAGCAGAAGGGGCTCGCCGAAGAGGATCGCGCTGCGCTCCGCGCCCTGCTCGAGCTGCAGCAAAGCGGCAAGGCTCGGTTGCTCGGCGTGAGCAACGTGAACCTCGGGCAGCTGCAGGAAGCGGCGCGCGTGCTGGGCGCGCCGCCGGCTTTCGTCCAAAACCGTTGCTTCGCCTCGACCGGCTGGGATCGCCCGGTGCGCGACTATTGTCGCGAACACGGCGTCCGCTATCAGGCGTTCTCACTGCTCACGGCCAACTCCGACGTGCTCGGCACGGAGGTCGTGCAACGCGTGGCGAGCCGGCTCGGAGCGAGCGCTTCACAAGTCGTGTTCCGCTTTGCGCTCGAGGTCGGGATGATCCCGCTCACGGGGACGTCGAACGCCGACCACGCCCGCGCCGATCTGGCCGTGTTCGACCTCGAGCCGCTGTCTCCGGACGAGCTCGAGCAGCTCGCCCACGTCGGCGAGAGCTCCCGCTGGGGGTGACCCGGTCTGCACATGCCCGGAACCCAAAATCGCCGGGCGTGGTGGAAGCTCAAGGTACCGGGGATGCCGGTCTGCAGCTCCATCACAAGGCTACCGCCGGGCTGGCAAAGGCGGGCAAAACCGCTGCGAAACGCGGCTTTTGGTTGGTGGAACTAGTTGCGTCGAGAAGGGCCGAGTGGATAGTAGCTGTCACGATGCGCTCTCGGTTCCACGGTTCGAAGGTCGTTCATGCGGGCTCGATGGCCCTCGTCGCGTTGGGCTGGGCGGCAGCCTGCAGCTCGGATCCGGAGTCGAGCGACGACGCCACTCCTGGAACGCCGACGCTCACGGGCGGCGGGAGCGCGAACGGCGGCTCGGGGCCGAAAGGCGGCTCCACCCCGACGGGTGGCACCACCGGTGGCACGATCAGCGCGCCGAACGGTGGGACGATCGGCGTTGGCGGAAGCACCGGCGGCACGACGGGTGGCAGCGTGACCGTCACGGGCGGCATCTCGGGCGGCGGCACACCGAACGGCGGTGCGCCGAGCGGCGGCAAGGCGAACAGCGGCTCCGGAGGCAAGGCCATGGCGGGCGCGCCGAACGGTGGAATGCCGAACGGCGGAACACCGAGCGCGGGCGGCGGCAGCGGTGGTGGAGCCGCCCCGGGTGGCGCACCCGTGCCGAGCGCCGGCTGCGGCAAGGCGAACCCGCAAGTGGGCAGCTCCGGCAGCCCGCTCACCGTGTCGGGCCACCAGTACTACGTGAAGCTGCCGACCGGGTACGACGCGAGCAAGCCGTATCCGACGATGATCATGTTCAACCCGACCGGCAACCCGATCAGCTGGGCCGAGCAAAACGCAGGCTTCGAGGCGTCGGGCCCGAAAGAGGCGTGGATCCGCGTTTACCCGCACCCCGCGAACTCCGGAAATGGCTGGGGCGCCGGCGACGTGTCGTTCTTCCAGCCCTTCTACGAGCAGATCACGGGCGCGTACTGCATGGACAAGTCGCGCGTGTTCGCCTCCGGCGAGAGCTCGGGCGGAGACTTCTCGAGCATTCTGGGCTGCGAGCACGCCGACAAGCTGCGCGCCGTCGCCCCGTGCGCCACCAAGAACGTCGGCCAATACCCGCTCAACGCGGGTAGCCGCAAATGCACGGGGCAGGTCGCCTCCGTGGTGATCCACGGCAAGAACGACAACGTCGTCGGGCCCGAGAACGGACCCAAAACCCGCGACTTTTACGCCGCGCTGAACCACTGCGGGACGATGACGATGCCAGTCACCGGCTACACGGACACGCTGTCCAACTGCGTCGAGTACCAGGGGTGCGACGCGAACTATCCTGTGTTCTGGTGCCAGCACACCGACCCGAACTACAGCAACACCAACCACGGTTGGCCAGCGTTCGCCCCGAAGTTCCTGTTCGCGTTGTTCTCGAAGTACTGAGCGTGACGGCCTGAAGCGCTGCCAGCGGAAGATGGCGGTGCCGTGCGAATAGCGTCATCGCACGCCCGGACTCTAGCGGCATTGGTAAGCAGGCTTCACAATAACCCCGTGGCGCATCGCGGGACTTGTTGGAGCGGGCTCGGACTACTTCTGTTCCTGGGCGGCTGTGCCGAGTCGTCCGACTCGAAAGAAATTTCCGAGGTGATGAACCCGCCGCCGAGCTCGGGCACGGCAGGGATGTCGGGTACGGGCGGGGCTCCGCCGATCGGTCCGCCGCCCGCTCCCGTCGGCGCGATGGGCGGTGTACCGGGAGTGATGGTGCCGACCGGCGGCAGCGGCGGCGCGTGCGTTCCCGTCGATTGCAAGCAACCGAGCGGCACCTACTGCGGCAAGATCGGCAACGGCTGCGGCAAGAACCTCGACTGCGGCGCGTGCGAGGGCGACTACACCTGCGAGGACCACGTCTGCGTCGGCGGCGATAGCTGCGAGACGCTCGCGTGCGAGACACCCGGCGGACACTACTGCGGCACTGTCGGTGACGGCTGCGGTCGTGCGATGGACTGCGGCGCGTGCGCGGCGGGCGATAGCTGCCTCGGCGGGGTGTGCGTCAAGCCGAACTGCGTGCCGCTCACGTGCTCGGGCTCGGGCACGCAGTTTTGCGGGTTGGTCGGCGACGGCTGCGGCGCCACCATCGACTGCGGGGCGTGCATGGCGCCCGCAACCTGCGGCGGTTCCGGCATCGACAACGTGTGCGGCGATCCGAGCTGCGAACCCATGGACTGCACCACCCCCGAGGGCGCGCAGTACTGCGGCGAGGTCGGGAACGGCTGCGGCGGAGTGCTCGATTGCGGAGAGTGCGCAGACGGCTCCGCCTGCGGCTCCGGCGGGACGCCGAACTTGTGCCCGTTCGACCCGTGCGAAGGCCTCGAGTGCGACGTCGAGAAATGCGCGACGGGCAGCACCACGCTGAGCGGCACGGTGTTCGCGCCCGAAGGCACGCTGCCTCTGTACAACGTCCTCGTGTACGTGCCGAACGCCGAGCTCGAGCCGATCCCGGAGGGCGCGAGCTGCGTGCAGTGTGATGCAGTGCCGTCGGGCAAGCCGATCACCAGCACCCTCACCGACACGCAGGGGCACTTCAAGCTCGAGAACGTCCCGACCGGAGAGCAGATCCCGCTCGTGATCCAGATCGGCAAATGGCGCCGCCAGGTCACGATCCCCACGGTGGTGGGCTGCACGGACAACGTCGTCACCGATCCAGAACGGACGCGGCTCCCCCGGAACCAGGCCGAAGGCAACCTCCCGCAGATGGCGCTGACGACGGGCTCCCTCGATGCGCTCGAGTGCCTCTTGCGCAAGATAGGGCTCGACGACAGCGAGTTCACGACGGATGCCGGCAACGGCCGGGTGCACCTCTACCAGGGCGGCCTAACGCGGGACCCTGGCGCGGGCGCCTTCAACGACGCCTTCGGGGGCGCAACCTTCCCGAACGCGACCACGCTCTGGTCCGACGCCGCGAAAATGCAGCAATACGACATGCTGCTCCTGTCGTGCGAGGGTGCGGGTAACACCGACAAGACGGCCTATATCCCGAACCTCGAGACGTACGGGAACTTGGGCGGCCGGGTGTTCCTCGATCACATGCACTTCTCCTGGCTGCAGTCAGGTTCGGCGGCGTTCTCCGGCACGGCCACCTACATCGGCGTGGGCGAGGATTTCCCGTTCACGACAACGGCGCTCATCGACACCTCGTTTCCGAAGGGCAACGCACTCGCCGACTGGCTGGTCACGGTCGGGGCCACGCCGACGCGCGGGCAGATGACCCTCTACGAAGGGCAACACTCGGTGACCGCCGTGAACCCACCGACGCAGCGCTGGATCTACGTCGAGCAGAATCCGAATGAGATGGATTTGCCGGGGATCCAGTACATGACCTTCAACACGCCGGTGGGACAGCCGCCGGAGCAGCAATGCGGGCGCGTCGTGTTCACGGACATTCACGTGAGGGGCGTGCCGGAGGGGACAGAACCGGACGTTTCCGATCCGGAGACGCCGTTCCCGGACGGCTGCACCACCGAACCGCTGACACCGCAGGCCAAGGCGCTGGTGTTCATGTTCTTCGATCTGTCGTCGTGCGTGCAGCCCGACGAAGAGCCGCCGGTGCCGCCCGCGCCTCCGCCGCCGCCCGACGTACCTCCCCCGCCCATCGCGGGGCCGCCGCCGCCCCCGCCGCCTCCTCCGCCCCCGCCGCCGCCTCCTCCGCCACCGTGATGCGGAGCGCGGCGGCCTGGCCTTGCTCAAGCTGCCCGCTTCATCAATTCGAGCGCGTAGCTCGGGCCCAGCACCTCGTGCTTGAAGTACACGAAGCACTCGTCGAACCCGAGGGACTGTAGTTTCTCGAGGACCGCGCCGAGGGCGGCTGCGTCGTATTCCGTTCGCCGGAGGCGGATGTAACCGTACGGCGCGGTGCGCATCAGGGGCGCGCCGCTGCCGTCCCCCGGATCGACTTCGGCCCCGCACAGCGCGGCTTTCTTGTCGGAGAGCGCCGCGTAAACCTCGTCGTCGAACCAGGACGCGTGGCGGAACTCGAACGCAGCGCGCGTGCCCTCGGGCAGGATCGCGAGGAAGTCGCGGAGCCGCGCCACGTCCTTCTTCAGGAACGGCGGGAGCTGGAACAGCGCCGGACCGAGCTTGGGACCGAAGCGGCCCACCGTGTCGAGGAAGTACTTGGCATCGTCCGCGCTGTTCTCGAGCTTCTGCGAGTGCGTGATGCGACGCGGAGCCTTGGGCGCGAAGGTGAAGCCGTCGGGAACATTCTTGGCCCAGCCGTCGATCAGCTCGGGGCGTGGCATCCGATAGAAGGTGTTGTTGAGCTCGACGGTGGGCAGCCGCGAGGCGTAGCTCGCGAGCATCTGCCGCTCCGGAAGCCCCTCGGGGTAGAAGCTGCCGCGCCACTCGACGTAGGAGAACCCGCTGGTCCCGACTGAAAGGCGCATGGCGGGAATGTAGCTGGGAAGGCGCGCGCGTTACAGTTACGCTCGGGTCCCTTGGAGGTGTTCACCGTCGCCCTGCAGATCGCGCTCGGCATCGCCCTGCCGGTCTGGGTGATCCGGCGGGACCTGCGGCAGCTCCGGCCCGAACGGCTGTCGCGCGCGTGGCCCGATGCGAGCGTCTGGTCCGCCGTCGTGGCGTTCGGCCCGCTGTCCCTGGTCGTTCACTTCGCGCGCACGCGGCGCTCGTTGCTGGGGTTCGGCCTCGGGATCGGCTGGGCGGCCATCGCGCTGCTCGCGGGCGCGCTGGTGGCTGAGCTCGGCGCTTTGGGCAAATAGCCCCGCCTCGGAATGATTCCCGGCCCCGGATTGTCTCAGGCCCGCCGGTCGCGCTATACGCGGGCGGCTCCGCCGGGTCGGGCTCGGCGGGGGCCGGACCCGACGAATCGGGAAGGAAACCCGGCAGTTCGAAGAGCACGGTGAATGCCATGCAGGACGTGAGAGCGCTGAACGACCTGGTCGCCAAGGAGAGTGCCTTCATCGACGATCTGGTCGCCGAGATCGGCAAGGTCATCGTCGGTCAGACGTACATGGTCGAGCGGGTGCTGGTCGGGCTGCTCGCCGGCGGGCACGTGCTGCTCGAAGGCGTGCCGGGGCTCGCCAAGACGCTCACCGTCCGCACGATCTGCGACACGATTCACGCCAAGTTCTCGCGCATTCAGTTCACCCCCGATCTGTTGCCCGCGGACCTCGTGGGCACCGTGATCTACGAGCAGAAGACCGGCGAGTTTACCAGCAAGCTCGGCCCGATCTTCGCGAACCTGGTGCTGGCGGACGAGATCAACCGCGCACCCGCCAAGGTGCAGAGCGCGCTGCTCGAGGCCATGCAGGAGCGTCAGGTCACGATCGGCGACAAGACCTACGCGCTGCCCGATCCGTTCGTGGTGATGGCGACCCAGAACCCGATCGAGCAGGAAGGCACCTACGCGCTGCCGGAAGCGCAGGTCGATCGCTTCATGTTGATGATCAAGGTCAGCTATCCGACGCGCGAAGAAGAGCGCGCCGTGATGGATCGCATGACCTCGCCGGTGCAGGCCACGGTCTCGCCGCGCACCACCCCGGAGCGGCTGCTCGAGGCCCGGCGCGTCGTGCGCGACGTGTACGTGGACGATCTGGTCAAGGACTACATCGTCGACGTGGTGTTCGCGACGCGGCACCCGGAGCAAAAGGGGATGAAGGAGCTGGCGCCGCTGATCGAATACGGCGCGAGCCCCCGCGCCAGCATCGCCTTGAACCTCGCGGCCCGGGCCCACGCCTTCCTGCGGCACCGCGGCTACGTAACTCCCGAAGACGTGAAGGCGGTCGGGCCCGACGTGCTGCGGCACCGCGTGGTGCTGTCGTACGAGGCAGAGGCCGAAGAGGTGTCCGCCGAGGACATCGTGCGCCGGGTGTTCGAGGTCGTCGAAGTTCCCTGAAGAAGGCCTCAAAGTGATCCCGAGAGAGCTTCTGAAGGCGCTCCGCCGGATCGAGATTACGACCAACCGGCTGGCAACCGAGCAACTCTCGGGTAACTACACGTCCGTCTTCAAGGGCCAGGGGCTCGCGTTCCGCGAGGTGCGCGAGTACCAGCCCGGCGACGACGTGCGCACCATCGACTGGAACGTCAGCGCGCGCATGAACTCCACCTACGTGAAGGTGTTCGTGGAGGAGCGCGAGATGACGATGATGCTGGTCGTCGATCTCAGCCGGAGTCAGCAGTTCGGCACCAAGACCCATACCAAGGCGCGGCTCGCGGCCGAGGTGGCGGCGCTGTGCGCTTTCAGCGCGATCCGCCACAACGACCGCGTGGGGTTGATCCTCGCGACCGACCAGGTCGAACAGATCGTGCCGCCGATGAAGGGCCAGAAGCACGTGATGCGCGTGGTGCGCGAGATCCTCGGGGCCGAGCCGGAGCGGCCGGGCACGGACCTGAAGGTGGCGCTCGAGACGCTGTACCGCGTGGCGCGGCGGCGCAGCGTCGCCTTCGTGCTCAGCGATTTCTTCGCGAGCGGCTACGAACGCGCGCTGTCTCTCGCGTCGGCGCGCCACGACGTGATCCCCGTGATGCTGGTGGATCCGCGCGACGACGAGCTGCCCGACGTGGGACTTGCCGCGTTCGAAGATCTCGAGACCGGCGAATCCGTGATGGTGGATACGTCGAGCGCGTACGTGCGCAAGCACTACCAGCGCAAGATGCAGAACGAGCGCGAGGCGCAGCTCAAGCTGTTCAAGAAGCTCGGGCTCGACCACGCCGTCGTGCGCACGGACAAGCCCTACATCGGGCCGCTGCGCGATCTGTTCGCGCGGCGCGCGCGGAGGCTGCGTCGATGAACGGGCGGCTCGGCCTCGGCGCTCTCGTGTTGCTCGCGGCCTCCCCCGCGCTCGCGCAGGCGCCGAGCGCCACGCCAGC
The DNA here is from genome assembly GCA_025937835.1 of Polyangiaceae bacterium. Lineage (GTDB taxonomy): Bacteria > Myxococcota_A > Polyangia > Polyangiales > Polyangiaceae > PMG-095. Next base: position 11,065 of record JAICQO010000080.1, on the reverse strand, counting down.
GCCAGCATTGTCCGCGCCGGTGCCCACCGCGAGCGCCGCTCCGCGGGCCACGAGCGCAGCTCCCCCTGCCTCGGCCGCGCCAGCCGCGAGCGGCGCGCCGGCCGCACCCGAGAAGCCCGCGTCGCTGTGCGTGGAGCGTTGGCCCGAAGGCAAGCCGCGCCCGAAGCTCACTGAAAAGGCTCCGGCGAAGGCCACCAGCGGCCACGCCTACGCCTTCGAGATCAGCGTCGAGCACGGGGCGGGCGAGACGGTGCTGCCGGGTGGTTTCCGGTTCGAGGCCGCCGCCGACGAGCTCAAGGTGCTCGAAGCGTCTCGGTTCTTCTTGCCCGACCCGAAGGGCGGCGTGGCGCCGGTGATCGAACGCAACGTCACGAAGGATCCGGCCACGACGCGGGTGAAGTTGTTCCTGGTCCCGCTCCCGGCCAAGCCCGGCCGAAACCAGCTCACGCTGCCGCCGCTACCCATCACGATCGCGCGGGCAAGCGGCGAGGTCATGACCGTGTGCACCGCCGCGCACGAGGTCACGGTCGAGGATCCGATCGCCAACGATCCGAACCCGAAACCGAAGCCGAACCCGCCGCCGCTCTCCCAGCTCGAAGAGTGGACGCTGGCCAAGCAGATCACCTACGCCGTCTTGATCGCGCTCGTCGTGGGCGCGCTCTCGGCGTTCTTGATCGGGCGCTGGCTGAAGCGTCCGAAGCAGGGCCCCCCGCCCCCGCCGCCGCGCCCTCCGTGGGACGTAGCGCTCGAAGCGCTGCACGACCTCCGGCACTCCGGGCTGGCGCGCCACGAGCGCTTCGCCGAGCTCTACGACCGTACCAGCGACATCTTGCGGGTGTACCTGGGTGATCGCTACGGCTTCGACGGGCTCGAGAGCACGACGCGCGAAGCGCTGACCGCGCTCAAGAAGATGGCCGTCCACATGGATACCTGGGTCGATGTTCAAGGCTTCATGCAGGACGCCGACCTCGTGAAGTTCGCGAAGAGCACGCCGAACGAGCAGGACTGCATGGCCGCGATCGCGCGGGCCGAGGGCATCGTGAACAAGACGCGCCCGACCGAGATCGAGCCGTTCCCGAAGCCCCCCGACGAGCCCGAGCCCGCAAAGGAGGAGCCATGACCGGACGCTCCGGACTCGGCCGCGCGCTGTGGGTGTTCGGCTTCGTGATAGTCGTGCTCGCGATCGGGCTCGCCTATCCGCTGCTGGCACGCGGTCAGGAGCTCGGCGTCGCGCGCTACGAAGCTCGCTGGTACCTGCTCGCGCTGTTGCTCGTCCCCGCCCTGCTCTGGCGCGGCACCTGGGGAGAAGATCGACGCATCCCGCGGATCCGGATCGGCACCTTGACCGGCCTCGCGCGCGGGCCCTCGGGCTTCAGGGTGTGGATCCGCGATCTGCCGGGCGTGATCCGCAGCGTGGCGTTCGGGCTCTTGGTGCTGGCGCTCTCGCGGCCGGTCAACACCTTGCGCGCCGAGACGACCGATCAGGAAGGCATCGACATGGTCGTGGTGCTCGACATGTCGGGCTCGATGCAGGCCGCGATGGCCAACGTCCCGGAGGACCTGAAGCGGTACATCCCGGAGCCCCCGCCCGGCGTACGCCCGACCCGGCTCGACGCCGCCAAGGGAGTGATCCGCGACTTCATCTCGCGCAGGAAGAGCGACCGGATCGGCGTGGTCGTGTTCGGCAAGAGCGCCTACGTGCTGTCGCCGCCGACGCTCGACTATCACCTGCTCGACGTGCTCGTCAGTCGGATGGAGCTCAAGCTGATCGACGAGGGTGGCACGGCGATCGGCGATGGCATCGGCGTGGCGGTCGCGCGCTTGCGGCGCAGCACGGCCAAGAGCAAGGCGATCATCCTGCTCACCGACGGCGACAACAACGGCGGGCGGATCGCGCCCGAGTACGCCGCACACCTCGCCAAGAGCACGGGTGTGAAGCTCTACACGGTGCAGATCGGCCAGGGCGAGATCGCCGAGGTCCAGGACGGCACGAACTTCTTCGGGCAGCCGCGCTACGTGCAGACGCGCTTTCCCGTGAACCCCAAGCTCTTGAAGGAGCTGGCGCAGACCACCGGCGGTGCGACCTACGTCGCCACCGACGCGACCTCGCTCCAGGCCAGCTTTCACGACGTGCTGAACCGGCTCGAGAAGACCAAGCTCGAGGCGAGCTCGTCGCATTACGAAGAGCTGTACGGGTTCTTCCTGTTGCCGGGCGTGCTGCTGCTCGCGGTCGATGCGCTGTTGCGCTCGCTCGTCCAGCGGAGGTTCCCGTGAGGTTCGCCGATCCGTTCTGGTTGTTCGGTACGGCCCTCTCGTTGGTCGTGGCCGTGTTGTTCGTCGCGGGCGGCGTCCTCCTGGTCCGCGCCGTGCGTCGCTTCGGTGACGAGGCGCTGGTGCTGAAGCTGGTCACGGGCCGACCCGGCGGGCGCCGCGCCCTGAAAGCGGGCTTGTTGGTGGGCGCCGTCGGGCTCGCGTTCCTCGCGCTCGCGAGGCCGGAATACGGGCGCGGCACGCGGCTGATCCCGGCCACCAACTTGGACGTCGTGGTGGTGCTCGACTACTCGAAGAGCATGCACGCGCGCGATGTTTCCCCGTCGCGCACGCTGCGCGCCAAGACCGAGGTAGCGCGGCTGATCCAGGATTTGCCCGGCGCGCGCTTCGGTGCGGTCGCCTTCGCCGGCCAGCCGATGAGCTTTCCGCTCACCAGCGACGGCGCCGCGATCGCGCAGTTTTTCCGGCAGCTCACGCCGAACGACATGCCCGTGGGCGGCACCGCGATCGCGCGCGCGCTGGAGGCCGCGCGCGACTCGTTCGCCCGCGACCCGCTCTCGAAGAAGCACAAAAAGGTGATCCTTCTCGTCACCGACGGCGAAGATCTGGAGGGAGACCCCGTCAGCGTCGCGAAATCCGCCGCTGCGGAGGAGATCTCGATTTTCGTCGTGCAGGTCGGCGGGCGCACTCCGGAGCCGATCCCGGAGGTCGACGAGCTGGGGCGCCCCACCGGCATACGCAAGGACGAAAGCGGCGCGCCGCTCACCACCTCGCTCAGCGCCGCCGGAGAAGAGCAGCTGACGCAGATCGCGAGCTCGAGCGGCGGCCAGATCGTACGCAGTGAAGGCGGCAAGACCGGCATCGAGGTGATCGCGGCCAGGCTACGCGGTCTGATGACCGAGGAGCTCTCCGAGCGCGTCGAGACCGTGTACGCGGACGTGTACCACTACCCGTTGCTCGCCGCGCTGCTGCTGCTGTTGATCGAAACCTTCGTCAACGAGACGGCGCCCCGGGAGAAGGCCACGGCGCTGCCGCCGCCCGCCAAAAAGCGGCGCAAGAAGGGGCGCGTCAAGGCGGCGGAAGCTGCGACTATCGGGCTTCTTTTGCTGTCGCTATTGCTCGCGGGCTGCTCCAAGCAGCGCTCGTCGTTGTTCGAGCGTAAGGCCCCGCCGGTAGAAGACGCGATCGCCGCGCTCGACGCGGGCGACGCGGGCGCGGCCGTCACGCTGCTCCAGCAATACCTCTCGACCGGCAAGTGCGAAAACGGCGAGATCGGCGTGCCGGACTCGGTCCGCGAGCGGCCGAACGCGAGCTTCGACCTCGGGCTCGGCCTGTTCCAGCTCGCCGAAAAATACGGCAAGCGCTTCGGAGAAGAGGACGACGCGCCGGCGCCGGACGGAGGGAGCGACCCCACGGCGGACGAGCTCCTCGCCAAGCGCTCGGCAGAGGTCGACTGCGCGCTGCGCATCGTGCGGAGCTTTGCCGGCGACCCCACCTTCGCGCCGGACCTACGCGCTCGCGCGCTGTACCTGGCCGGCAACCTCGACTTCCTGCGCAAGGACTACCAGACCGCGGTCAAGAGCTACGACGCCGCGTTGAAGCTCCTGCCCGGGCTCGAGCCCGACGCGGGCGACACGCTCGGACGCGACGCGGCCCACAACCGCTCGCTCGCGCTCCGTCGCATCCAGGAAGAAGAAGACAAGAAGAAGGACGAAAAGCCACCGCCCGACGCCGGGGATCAGAACCAAGACCAGAATCAGGACCAGAATCAGGACCAGCAGCAGGACAAGCAGGACGAGCAGCAGCAAGACGGCGGCGCTCCCGAACAGCAGCCCGACGCCGGTCCCGAGCAGGACGACGGAGGCGACCAGGAGCAGCCCGAGCAGCAGGAACAGCCGCAGCAAGACGGCGGTGCTCCGCCTCCCCAGCAAGCCCAAGAGCCTCCCTCGAGCAACCAGGACGAACGGATCCTCGAGCAGCTCGAGCAAGCGCCCACGGTGCAGGAGCACGACGCCAAGAACCGCGCGCTCACCGGCCGCGTCCCGGGCATGGAGGACAAATGAGGCGTCTGGTCGAGGCCTCGCTCGGCGTCGTTTGCCTGGTCGCGGCGGCCGAGGCGCACGCGCAAGTCAAGCTCGAGACGCGGGTCAGCTCGCAGCGCGTCGAGGTCGGTGAGCCCTTCCGCATCGAGCTCGAGGTCAAGGACCCGCCCGGCGACGTACAGAACCCGAGCCTCGCCGCTCCCCCCGGGCTGACGGTGCGAGGCCGCGGGCTGATGCCGCAAACCAGCGTGATGTTCTTCAACGGCCGCATGCAGAAGAACGTCAGCTACATCGCGAGCTGGACGCTGGTTGCCTCGAAGCCTGGCAGTTACCGGATCGGCCCCCCCGCGCTCGAGATCGACGGCAAGCTTTCGCGCGGCAACGTCGTGCCGGTCGAGGTCCTGCCGCAGGGCACGAAGCCGCGGGGCGGCTTGGGCTTTCCGTTCGATTTCTTCGGCATGCCCGGCGCCCCTGCCTTTCCCGGTTTTCCGGGCGGCCCCGACCTCGAACCGGAGCTGCCGCAATACCCGCCGGAGTACTCGCTCGATCGCGCCAAGGATGCGCTGGCCTTCGTCGTCACCAAAGCCAAGCCGACCGAGGTAGTGCTCGGTGAAGGGCTGCGCGTCGATGTGATCGCGTACGGCGGCAGGGGTGACTACCAGGGCATCCAGTCCACGGAACCCAGCCGCGACGGCTTCATCGCCTACGACTCGAAGGACGACTCGCGCGGCTACATCGTGCCGATCGGCGGCAACCACTTCGTCGCCAAGCGCGTCAACTCCTGGGTGTTATTTCCGTTGCGAACCGGGTCGCTCAAGATCGGGTCCGCGAGCTTCGAGTTTTTGGGCCGAAACTACGGTGATCCGCGCAAGGGGGTCGGCCTCAAGCGCGAGAGCGAACCGATCACGATCATCGTCCGCGATCCGCCGCTCGAGGGGCGGCCTGCCGGCTACCGCCTCGGCGACGTCGGACGCTTCCGGATCACCGCCAGCGTCGAACCGCGGACGATCACCGAAGGTGCCGCCGTATCGGTCGCCGTGAAGCTCGAGGGAACCGGCAACGTGCCTTCGAGCCTGCCGCTACCGGGACAAAACGGCGTGGAATGGGCCGAGCCAGCCAAGAGCGAGCACCTCGAGGCCATCGAAGGCAAGGTCCAGGGTTACCGCACGTTCAACTACGTCGTGAAGGTGGACCGCGTGGGCAGCGTCGATCTCGGCGAGATCGCGCTCTCGTATTACGACCCCGAAAAGCGCCGGTACGAGGTGACGCGCGCGGCGCTCGGCAAGGTCCAGGTCCAACCCGATCCGAACAAGGCCACTCGCCCGACTCCGCCGGAAGAAGCCGATCCGCTGCGGGGCTTGTTGCCGGCCCGCGCCGAGCTCGGCGAAGGCGCCGAACCGGTGCGCCACCTCGCCGATCGCTCCGGTTTCTGGCTGGCGCTGCTTTTCGGCCCTCTCGCCGTGCTCGGGCTCGGCGCCGCGACGCGCCTCGGGCGACGGCTGCTCGAACAGCGCCGGCAACGCCGCGAGCAACCGATGGAGCGCGCGTCGCGCGAGCTCGATCGGGCCAAGGCCGCGCGCGCGAAGGAGCCGTCTCGAGCGGCGGCAAGCGCCGAGCGCGCCGTGTTGCTCGCGATCGAGAGCGCCACGGCGCTCAAGGCCCGCGGCGTCCTGCGCAGCGAGCTCGGCCGTGAGCTCGAGCGCCGCGAGGTCAAGCCCGAGCTGTCGTCGCAAATCGTCGAGTTGCTCGATCGCTGCGAAGATTTGCGCTTCTCGGGCGCGCCGCCGGAGGTGGCAAACCAGGTGGTCGACGCCGCGAGCGAGATCGTGCACGCCTTCGCGCGAGGCAGATGGAAGTCATGAAGCGGGCCCTGGTGCTCGCCGCATCTCTGACGTTTGCGCTGCCCGCCCTGGCAGACGCACCTGAAAAGACGCTCGAGATCGCGACCGCCGCGGTGGAGCGCGGGGCCTTCGATCAGGCCGTGAACGAGCTCGAGGCCCTGTCGGATCGCGGTTTTTCCCACCCGGCCGCGAGCTACGCGCGCGCCCGCGCCTACCTCGAACGGGCGCGGTCACGCGGCGCGCGTCCAGGCGATCTCGGACGCGCCGTCGCCGCCCTGGAAGAGTATCGCCGGCTGCGCCCGGGTGAAGCTCAGGTGGACCGGGCGCTCGAGACCATCCGCGCCGAGCTCGGCCGCCGGCGCGCCCGGCGTGGCGGCTCGCCAATCGATCAAGGGACGCCGCTCGGACGGGCCGTGGTGGGGCTCGTCTCCGAAGAGGTCTGGGCGATCCTCGCCGTGGTCGGCTCTGCGTTGCTCACGCTCGGGCTCCTGCTGCGGCGCACCCTGCGCGCGCGCAGCGCCGAGATCGCCGGAGCAACCGCGATCGTCTCAGGGCTCGTGCTGGGCCTGCTCGGTGCAGGAATGACCCGCGCCGCGCAGCGCTACCGGCTCACGTCGAAGCCGGCCGTCGTGGTCGCCACCGAAGCGCGACTCTACGATCCCGAGGGGCGCGCGCTGCCGCAGACCGCGAACAACCCGAACGTCATCCCCGAGGGCGCTCTCGTCTACGTGCACGGCCGTCGCGACGCCTATTTCGACGTCGAATGGGGCAGCATTCGAGGCCAGGTCGATGCCACCCAGCTGCGCCTGGTGGGCGAGCGCTGACGATGCGCACGTTTCTCTTGCTCTCGGTGTTTGCAGGCGCATGCGCCACGAGCCCGCCACTGCCGCCCGCTCCCGTTCCTCCCGCTCCCGCACCCGATCCCTCAGCCGCGCCCGCTCCCACTCCCGCTGCGCCCGCTCCCTCTCCCGCTGCGCCCGCTCCGACTGCGCCCGCGAGCTGCGGCGAGCACTGCCTCTCGTTCGCGACGCCGGAAGAAGCGTTCGACCACGTCCTCGCGCAGGCACCGCGCGTGCTGGCCGTCGGTGAAGCGCACGCCCAGAAAGGCACGGAGGCAATCGAGAGCGCCACACGCCGCTTCGGCGAACGGCTCCTACCGCGCTTGAAAGGGCGAGCGACCGATCTCGTGATCGAGCTCCTGATCGCCAGCGGCAGGTGCGGGCGCGCCGAGCAGAAGGTCCAGCAACAGCAGCGCCCCGTGACAGAGAACCAGACCGCGACCGCTCAAAACGAGTTCGTGGCGCTCGGTCATCGCGCCAAAGCCCTCGGGATAGCGCCGCATCCGCTGACCCCGACCTGCGAGGAGTACGCCGCCGTGAGCCGCGCTGGCGCGGCGGACGTGGAGCTCTTGCTCGAAACCGTGGCCCGCATCACCGAGCGCGAAGCGGCGTCGTTACTCGCGCGCAGCCCGAGCGCGATGGTCGTCACCTACGGCGGCGCGATCCACAACGACGTTGCGCCGCGCGCCGGTCGCGAGAGTTGGAGCTTCGGACCGGAGCTCTCGAAGCGCAGCGGCGGCGCCTACGTCGAGCTCGATCTGATCGTGCCGGAGTATGTGAAGGACACCGAAGCCTGGCGCGCGATGCCCTGGTACGAAGCATTCACCCGAGCGCCGACGTCGTCTTCGGCACGCCTGATCACGACCGGCCCTGCGTCGTTCGTTCTGATTTTTCCAAACACCAAGCCGTGAGCCGCCGACTCGCAGAATTCCGCAGCTTCCCGTAGCGCTGAAATCCGAAGACCCCTGGTGGGGAGAGCGTGCTACAAGGTTCAGTACCTTGTGGGTTCGTCGCTCGGCCATTCGTCCAGTCCCGTCGTATGCGTCGGTCCCCCTGCACGCCCTGGAAAGCGTCCGCGACGGCCTGGCTGACGATGACGAAGAAGCGCGAGCCCAGCTCGACGACGCGTTCGAGCGCTTCGAGCGCGCGCAGCCGGCGCTCGCGGCCTACGTTGCCGAGGCGCTCGGGCGCCCCCTCGATGAAACCGCGCTCGCGCTCGGATATTTCCTGGCGCTGACGGTCTGGCTCGCGTTCGATCGCGCCCACGGCCAGCACATCGACGAGGTCACGGAAGACGAGCTGGTCGCGACCGACGAGCTCTTGACCCTCGACGAAGAGCTTCGCCGCGCCGATCCCGCCGAATCGCTCGACAGCGACGACGTGATCGCCATGGAGCAGCCGCACGTCGTGGCCTTCGTCCACGAGCACATCGACGGCACGCTCGAGAGCCACGCCGAAGAAATCGATGTCGACGACGTCCACGCCGTTTACCGAGTCGTGCTCGTCGAAATCCTCGCGCTGTCCTACGCCGTGCAACAGCCGGAAGGCTTCCCGGTCGCCAAGGCCGAAGCGCTCGCTTAGCGAGATTTGGTTTTTTGGGGGGCCCCGGTGATACGGGCGCGACGAGCGGCGCTCAGCGGGCGTGAGGCAACGCGCGAGCCCGAAGTGACGCAGCAGCAGCCGCGCTAGCCCGGCGGATTTGAATTCGCCTTTGGGTTCGGGAGCGGGTGCGGGAGCGGTTGCAGGTCCTGTAGCGGGACTGGGTTCGGGTCGGGAGTCACGACACCGCTGTAGGATGCGCGCTGTCAGCGCTCGTCGGATGGTTCGCCGGGACGCGCAACGCCTGCCTCTGGGCTACGAGACCCGGTGGAGATCCACGTCCTGACGCACCAACTTCCCATGTCGAGGGAGCGCCAGTTTGCGGTGGCCGCGGACGTCTTCGACGCATTTGACAACCTGAAGTAGATTACAGACGCATAGCAAGGCTCGGTTTTGTCTTTGGTGACCCGCCCTACGACGACGTGGAGGCCGCCGCTCGCCTGCTCAACCGCTACCGAGAGGCGGGCCTGAACGACGAGTCGTTCGGCGAGTCGTTCATCATGTCCGTCCGAGACCACGTGGCGGTGGCAGCTCGAGCGGCCAAGCTTCGGCCGGACCTTGTCCCTTTGCCGGCGCCAAGACCCGGCGAGCCGGATCGACGCGAGCTCGCCCGGCTGCCGAGACTCATCGAGTACCTGAAAGAAACCGGGCAACTCGAGGACAGGGTAGCCGGCGGGTTGATCGGGCGCGCCAGCTTCGCCGCGCGGGGTGACCGAGCGCTGATCGCGCAGACTCTCCGAGGCATCCCGAATCAGCAGCTCGTGAACGAAGCGCTGAGCTCGCTGGCCCATGGCTGACGTGCACGGGCGCGGTAGCCCACCCACACTTGAGGAAGTTCGCGAGTTCATAAAGCGACAGAGCGACCGAGTCCCGCGATCGCCGATGGTCCTGGCCTCACCGGAGGAGTTCCGGTCTTTCTCGAAGCTGGCTTGATCGACGAGGAGGGGCGGTTCGAGGGCGGTTCATCTGACGGCTTAGTACCGTTCGCCGCCTGGTGCGCTGACGCCTCTCGGGCGTAAGAGCCCGCGAATCGAGGCGTCGATCGATGTTCCGGCGAGCGGACCGACGTTCGCAGGGAGACGACCAGCGTGCGTCCAGCGCTGGCTGCGGTGACCAGCGGTGGAATAGCGGTGGAATACGTTCCTTTTTCGTTGACAGCTTCTGGCGGCGCCCGCTGTTTTTGAGCGCTGACTCGTGTCCAATTGCCAATTGCAGCACCGACGTCGCGCACCGTCGTCGTTTCAGCAGAGAATCGATTCGCAACGCCTCCGAAGCGCTGATCGCCACGCCAGGCGCCCCTGAGGAGACGCGAAATCGTGGGTGTATAGGAGATACACCATGCTCACGCAGCTGCTCGCGCCTGCGCATTCTCAGGGCTCGCTCGCCGGGCGCATTCGACGACGACCCGAGCGTCCGCGTGCACCAAACTGTTCCGTCGAATGCTTGCAGGCGCTCGACGCGGAGCTCGCGCGTCGCGCTGGCGAGACGGGGCGATTGCGGTTCGAGATGGGCCGCGGTCTAAACTTGCTCGAGCGGAGCGGCGGGCACCACGCGCTCGGCTTCTCGTCGATCGAGGCGTACGCGCTCGAGCGCTGCGAGCGCTCGGCGAGCTGGACACAGAAGGCACGCAGCCTGGCGCGGCGGCTCGAGGCCCTTCCGCTTCTGGCTGACGCGCTGATTTCTGGCTCCCTCAGCTGGAGTATGGCGGCGGTGCTGGCGACGGTCGCGTCTCTGGACGACGCAGATTTCTGGCTCGGCGAGGCGTCCCGCCGGACCGTGCGCGAGATGAAGGCGCTCGTGCTAGAGCGGCGAGGCGCTGCAGGCGAAGCCGACGCTCTCGAAGCCGAAGCCGAGCTACGCACCTTGACACTCACCGTGCCCCGTGAGGACGCCTGGTGCTTCGAGCAGGCAAAGTTGCTCGGACGGCACCTCGGAGAGCGGACGAACGCCGACTTCGTGCTCGGCCTGGTCGCCGAGTCGACCAGCACCTTGTGCAGCGAGCTGCCGGGCCGCGCGATCGAGCTGCCCGACGACGAGACCATGGCCCCCCATCGCGCGTGGGAGCGCGAACTCGCGCGCATGCGGGCCGAAGCAGAAGAGCGCTGCGAATCCCACTTCCGTCGCGGCCCCGAACCACGTCCGCACGTCGAGCCATTGCACTGGCCCGAACAGCCAGAGGCCGTTGATCGACAGCTGCGCGAGCTTTCGCGCGAATTGGTGGGGCGCGAGGTCGCCCTTGGGCGCGCGCTCGACGCCTTCTTTTCGGCCGACGGCTGGCGGCGGCTCGGTTATGCGACCGCGGCGCAATACGCGCGTGAGCGTCTGGGCACGAGCTTGTCCTCAATCAAGGCCAAGCGACGGCTCGTGAAGCGCCTCGGCCAGCTCAGATTTCTGGCCGACGCCGTAGACCGCGGCGAGCTCGGGTACGAAGCAGCGCGCCTCGTCGCAGAGGTTGCGACCGGCGCCACCGTCG
>JAICQO010000044.1 GCA_025937835.1 Polyangiaceae bacterium | reverse complement strand
GCGGCGAAAATGGGATCGAAGCGACGACGATGCTCGTCGAGGCACGCTCGGGCGGGGGCAACAGGAAGACCGGGAAGACAGGAAGGGCCGGACAAAGATTTTCTTGGGGGGCCGCTGGTCTTGGCTAACGCGTCACGCGGGACCTGAGGTCTCTGGTCTCGAGTGAACGCCTCCCGCAGGAACCCCAAAAAACTCTTGTTCCGGACGTCCTGTCTTCCCGTCTTCCTGTCAAAAAAATCAGGGCGGCGAAAATGGGATCGAAGCGACGCCGTCGTGCCATTGAGGGGCCGATGATTTTGCGAATGTCTTCTGCGTGGGTCTTGGCGGCTTCGGTGCTCGGTTGCGCTGCGGGGCCGGGTGCGGCCGTCGCGCCGGAAGCGCCGGAAGCGCCGGAAGCGCCGAAAGCGGCGGCTCCGACGGCTGCGGTCGCGCACGTGGTCGGAGACAAGCTGGTCGGGCCCGACGGGCAGCCGCTGCTGCTACGCGGGATGGCGTTCGGGAACCGCGTTTGGCAGGACGATCGGCTGCCGCGCACGCACCACGACGAGCGCGACTACGCGCGGCTCGCCGAGCTCGGGATGAACGCCGTCCGCTTCTACATGCACTACCAGACGTTCGAGAGCGACGCGGCTCCGGGCCAGTGGTTGCCCGACGGCTTCGCCTGGCTCGACCAGAACATCGCGTGGGCCAAGGCGCATGGCATCTACCTGATCCTCAACCTGCACGTCCCGCCGGGCGGCTTTCAGTCGCTCGGCAAAGGCAAGGCGCTGTGGACCGATCCCCAAAATCAGCAGCGCTTCATCGGCTTGTGGCGCGCGCTCGCCGAGCGCTACTCGAAAGAGCCGACCATCGCCGGCTACGACCTGCTCAACGAGCCCGTGGTCGAGAACAGCATCGACGAGTGGAAGGGCCTCGCCGAACGGGCGATCGCCGCGATCCGCGAGGTCGACCCGAACCACGCGATCTTCGTGGAGCGAGTGAACTCGGTGGGCGGTGAGTGGGCCGAAAACGCCGAGCGCAACTTCTTCCGCGTGAGCGATCCGAACGTCGTCTACGAGTTCCACTTCTACAAGCCGTTTCACTTCACCCACCAGGGCGCGCCGTGGGTCGAGTTCGCGGCCCAAAACCAGCGCTACCCGGACCCGAAGGTGGCCGAGGTCGAGTGGTTTTTGAGCTCGTTCGCGGTCGGCAGCTACGGCAGCCCGAAGCTTGCCGCCGGCAACAGCGATTGGACCTACTACGAGGGCAAGCCGTTCACGGTCAGCGATCCGTCGCTCGTGATCGGAAAGCCGGCGCTCGTCGCGTCGCTCACCGGCGCCGGCAAGTGCCACTTCGACGACTTGTTGCTCGAGCGCGTCGACGCCGCCGGCAAACCCCTGGAAGAGCTCTACCGCGTAGACCTCGACACGGCGCGCGGCTGGTACTTCTGGAAAAAGTCGGGCGGCGGGAAGCACGCGCTCGAGCGCACGGGCCACACGGACGACAGCGCGATCAGCGTCACCCAGACGAGTGACGACGCCAACCTCGGCGCTGATTTCCTGCGTTTCCGTCCCGTTCAGGGGCAGACCTACCGGCTGAGCGGCTGGATGCGCGGCGACCAAGTACCGGCCAACGCCAGCTGCCAGATCCGCCTCGACTTCAGCCGCGCGCAGGTCCCGGTTCAGAATCGGGACAAGGCCTTCCTCGCGCAAGAGCTCGACGCCTACGTGAGCTGGGGCAAGCGCCAGGGCGTGCCGCTGTTCCTCGGTGAATTCGGCACCATCCTGAGCTCCTTCGAGGACGATCGCGGCGGCGAGCGCTGGGTCGGGGACATGCTCGACCTGCTGCGCGAGCGCAATCTGCACTTCACCTACCACGACTACCACGAGCTCTCGTTCGGTCTGTTCGTGGGCGAGGGCGCGCTGCCGGATCCAGCGAAGGTGAACCAGAAACTTTACGACGTGTTGAAGAGCAAGTTGGCGCACTGAGCGCGTGCTATCGCTGCGCGCGCATGCCGCGCTGGCTCCGACCCCGACTGTCGCTGATGTTCTTCCTGGACATCGGGGTCACGGCTGCCTACTTCCCGCTGCTTTCGGTGCACCTGACCAAGACGCTCGGCTTTGCGCCGCGCGAAGTCGGGCTCGTGTTCGCGATGCTTCCGCTCGCCACGCTGGTAGCGCCGCTGATCGTGGCGGGCGTCGCGGACCGCTTCCTGGCAGCGGAGCGCGCCGTGGCGATGGTGAACGTGGCTCGCGCCGCAGCGCTGCTGCTGCTGTCGCAAGCCCAGACCTTCCCCGAGGTGCTGGTCTCGGTGCTGCTCGTGGGCCTCGCCACGGCGCCGAACAGCGTGCTCGACTTCACGATCGCGTTCCACCACCTGCGCGACGACCCACACGGCATCGGCCGCACGCGCGTGTTCGGCACGCTCGGCTGGATCGCCGTGTTGTGGCTCGGGTCCGCGTACTTCGAGCGCTTCGCCGGTGTCACCCAGCAAATCGAGCGCACGCGCGGTCTGCTCCAGTTCGGCGCCGGCCTCGCGCTCGTGAGCGCGGTTTACGCGCTGACGCTGCCGCACACCCCGCCCGCGCGCTCCCCGACCCGCGTCTTCGCCTTCCTCGACGCCGCGCGCCTGCTCAAAAACCGCGAGTTTCGCGCCGTGCTGATCGCCGCGGCGATCGGCGCGGTCTGCACGCAGTTTCATTTCGTGTTGAACCCGCTGTTCTACAGCGACCGCGTCACCGGGCTCGGCCTCGACCTCGCCGCCACCAGCCGCGCCTCTTCCGTCGCGCAGTTCCTCGAAGTCGGCCTGTTCCCGTTGCTCGGCGCGGCCGTCGCGCGCCTCGGCATGCGCCGCGTCCTCGCCCTCGGCATGCTCGCGTGGCCGCTCCGCTACGCCGCCTACGCGCTCGGCGGCCCCGCGTCGTTCGTGATCGGCATGCAGACCCTCCACGGCGTCACGGTCGTCTTCGGCCAGATCGCCAGCCAGGTCGCGGTCGATCGCCTCGCCCCCGCCGACGCACGCGCCAGCTCCCAAGCACTGCTTTCGGCCACGGCCGCCGGAGCCGGCAGCCTACTCGGTCAAATCTCGTGCGGCCTACTGCTGGAGGCCAACGCCCTGCCCGGCGGGGGCTACCGCTGGCCCTGGGTGTTCGCGTTCCCGCTCGCGCTCGGAACGCTGGGGCTGCTCGTGCTGGTCCTCGGAATGCGAAAGGACACCGTCACCGCCGTTCGCCGAGCCGTCACTTGAGGCGAATCGGGTTTGGGTGCGCCCGAGGAAAAGTGCGCGCAACCGGCCGCGGCGCGCCGTGGGCAACCGAGCGCGTCCCTTCGAGGGCAGCTGCCGCGCCTCGCCGTCGCTGATTGGGTAAGACCGATCGCAGCCGTCACTGCTCACAAACGAACGGGTACTCATCGTCGCAGAAGATGTCGTTCCACTGTCCGGCGTCGCCGTCGTCGCCGCCCTGGACGTTCAAGACCACGCAGTCTTCGTCCGCGTCGCCCCTGCCGTTCGGACGCTCGTCGGCCCAGTTCACGAAAAAGCCGTCGATCGCCACGCCCTCCCAGACCTTGCCGCCGGAAACGTGCTCCCAGAAGGGGAAACCCTCGCCGGGCTCTTCCCAGCGCCAGACGCCCTCGTCCTCCGCGTCACTGCCGCCGATCCGCACCTGCGCTTGGTCATCGTCGCCGTCGGAGCTGGGATCGACGCCCATGAATTCGGCGATGGTTTCGACCAGCGCCGCGTTCTCCTCCGCGGACTCGATCCAGGAAAGACGCATGCCCTCGTCGCGGCAGCTCTCGTGAGCCCGGGTCTCGCTGCGTTGGCCACCGCAGAACATGTACCGACCACCCTCGAGGGTGAATCCGCGGCAGCCCTTCGAGCAGGCGTCTTCGTCGAGCTCGCCGTCGCAGTCGTTGTCGACGCCGTCGCAGAGCTCGGGCTCGGGCTCGCAGGCGGACTTGCCGCCGGTGGCCTTGCCGCCAGTCGAATCCGCGCTGCCCCCCGAAGCGCTCTTACCGCCGGCGCTCTCGCCGCCGTGGCCGCCCGCGCCGCCGGTGGCCGTTTTTCCGCCTGTGGCCGGCGCAGGTTTGCCCGCGCTGCCGGTCATGCCGCCCGTGGCTGCGGCCGCGCCGCCCATGCCGCTCGGCTCGCCCGGCTCTCCCGCGCCGGCTTCTCCCGGGTCCGCGCCCGCAGCGCCGCCCTTGGCCGGAACCGGGACAGGGACCGGAACCGATCCCCCGGTTGCGGGAGTGCCTCCGGTCGAGAGGGAACCTCCACCGCCGCCGCTGGAATCTGCGCCGCCGGCACTCGGCCTGCCGGGGAACGGCTTGGGGGTGCTATCAAACAGATCGGCGTCGGATTTCGACGCGCAGGCAGCTCCGAACGCAATCGGCACGACGAACAGCGCGACGGCGCGCCGCAGCGCACGACTCTCGCAAAACATGCCCACCGATCTTGATTCCCGGTCGTTCCCGCTTCAACCGACATTCGCGTTGCGGTGCAGATCGTTTCGGGACGTATTTTTCCAACGCTCGATTGGACGCCACTCACCCCTGGGTACTAGGTCTTACCCGGCACGAGCGGAGCTCTGCCGATGAGCGAAACCGTGGAAGATCGGGCCGGTCGCGTGCTGTCGGGGCGCTACGAGCTGATCGAGCCGCTCGGGCAAGGCGGCATGGCCGTCGTCTGGCGCGGCATCGTGCGAGGAGCCGACGGCTTCACGCGTCCGGTCGCGATCAAGCGCATCGACCCTTCGTGCCGCGGCTTCGACGAGGTGCTCGAGATGTTCGTGGAAGAGGCGCGCGTCGGCGGGCGCCTGCAACACCCGAACATCGTGCAGGTCTACGACTTCGGGGTCGACGAGACCGGCGAGCGCTACCTGGTGACGGAGCTCGTGCGCGGCATCCACCTGCGCGAGTGGGTGAACCTGTTGCGCGACGACGGAGAGCTGCCGGACTGGGAGCTCGTGGCCGCGGTGGGCGTGGAGGTGCTGCGCGGGCTCGACGCGGCGCACGCGCACCTCGACGGGAACGGCTCGAGCGCGCCGATCCTGCACCGCGACGTGACGCCGACGAACATCCTGCTCGACGTCTCGGGCGTGGTGAAGCTCGCCGACTTCGGGCTGGCCCGCGCCGGCGATCGCGCGCGCATGACGCGGCCGAACGTGGTCAAGGGCAAGCTCGCCTACCTCGCGCCGGAGCTGCTCACGGGCAAACCGCCGAGCGTGCAGACCGATCTGTTCAGCCTCGGCGTCGTGCTCTGGGAGGCGCTGACGGGCAAGCGGCTGTTCGACGCGCCGACGGATCTCGACGTCGTGAAGAAGGTGCAGACGACGCACGTGCCGCTGCTGTCGCGCGAGCGAGCGGGGCTGCCGCTCGCGATTTCCGAGCTCGTGCATCGAGCGCTCTCGCGCGAGCCGGAGCAGCGCTTCGCGAGCGCCCGGGCCATGCTCGAGGCGCTGACCGAGATCTTGCGGGTGCTGCCGCACTCGGTGGACGCCGCCGCGCTCGGCAGAAGCGTGCAGCGCGCCGCGGCGCTGAAGCGGGAGCGGGCCGCCGAGGCCCAGAAGCCCGCGTGAATTTGAATGTCGTTTTCATACTCGCCAGGCGTGCTAGAGCCACCCCGATAGTCCGATGCGCCTTGCCGAGCTTGCCGTGGGAACCGAAGCCAGCGTCACCGCCGTGTCCGGAACGGGCTCGTTCCGCCGCCGCCTGCTCGAGCTCGGGATCCTGCCCGGCACCCGCGTCGAGGTGATCGGCGTGGCACCGCTCGGCGATCCGCTCGAGCTCTTGGTGCGCGGCTCGAGCCTGTCGATCCGGCGCGCCGAGGCGGCCTCGGTGGAGGTGACGCCCATCGAGGCCGCGAGCGCCGCCGAAACCGCGCCGCTGTTCGACGAGGCGCGGCTCGGGGGCGAGCCGTGACTCCATCCGTCGCAGCGGGACGCGAACCTGCCGCGAGCCACGAGCCCTTGCCGCTGGTCGTGATCGTGGGCAACCCGAACGTGGGCAAGACCACGCTCTTCAACCGCCTCACGGGGCAGAACGCGCGCGTCGGCAACTACCCGGGTGTGACGGTCGAGCGCCGCTCGGGGAAGGTCCTGCACCGCGGAAAGCAGTTCGAGGTCGTCGATGTGCCCGGCTCGTACTCGCTGTCGGCGCGCTCGGCGGAGGAGCAGATCGCGCTCCAGGCCATCCTGGGGCTGTCCGGCAACCCGCGCCCGAGCCTGTGCGTGGTGGTGGTCGATGCCGGCCAGCTCGGCCGCAACCTGTATTTCGCCGTGCAGCTGCTCGAGCTCGGCGCGCCCGTGGTCGTGGCCGTGAACATGATCGACGAGGTCAGCGACAATCCGCCCGACTTACGGGCGCTGTCGAAGCTGCTCGAGGTGCCGTGCGTGGCGACGGACGCGCGGCGCGGGCGCGGCAAGGACGCGCTGCTCGACGCGATCGCGGACGGCCTCGCGCGCGAGCCCGTGGCGCGGCCCCGCATCGCCTATCCCGCCGCGCTGCTCTCCGACCTCGACGCCGTGCGCGCGGAGCTGCCCGAGCCCTTCCTCGAGACCAAGCGGGACCCGCAAGCGCTCGCGCTGTGGGCCTTGACCAGCATCGATCCGGACGACGAGCTCGAAGGCATCCCCGACGGCCTGCGAAAGCGCGTGCTCGGGGTGCGCGAGGCGGCCAACGAGAACGGCCGCGATCTCGATCTGGAGATCGTCGGTAGCCGCTATGCGTTCGTGGACCGGCACTTGCCGGGGCTGTTCGCGCGGGTGATCGAGGCGCACCCGCCCAAGCGCAGAGCCTCCGAGCGCGTCGACAAGCTGCTGTTGCACCCGGTGTTCGGCTTCCTGGCCTTCGTGGCCGTGATGCTGACCGTGTTCCAGGCGCTGTTCTCGTGGTCGGAGCCCGCGATCTCGCTGATCGAAGACGGGATGGCCTGGCTGTCCGGCGTGGTCGCGGCGACGCTGCCCGAAGGCGTGCTGACCGATCTGATCGTGCAGGGCGTGCTCGGCGGCGTGGGCAACGTGGTCGTGTTCTTGCCGCAGATCGTGCTGTTGTTCCTGTTCATCGGCTTGCTGGAAGACACGGGCTACATGGCGCGCGTCGCGTTCTTGATGGACCGCGTGATGAAGAGCCTGGGGCTGCACGGGCGCGCCTTCGTGCCGATGCTCTCGGGCTTCGCCTGCGCGGTGCCGGCGATCCTGGCGACGCGCACGATGGAGCGGCAAAAAGACCGGCTGCTGACGATGCTGGTGATCCCGCTGATGACCTGCTCGGCGCGGATCCCGGTCTACAGCTTGATCATCGCCGCGTTGTTCCCCGCTTCGGCGAGCTTCGGCGGCGTCCCGGTCCAGGCGGGGCTGATGGTCGCGATGTACCTGTTCGCGATGCTGACCACGCTGGCGGCCGCCGGCATCCTGGGCCGCACCGTGGTGCGCGGGCGGCGCATCCCGCTCTTGCTCGAGCTGCCGCCGTACCGCGTGCCGAGCTTGCCCGCGACGCTGCGCATGGTGCGCGATCGGGCCCGCGTGTTCTTGACCGAAGCGGGCACCGTGATCCTCGGCTGCACGATCGTGCTGTGGGCGCTGCTCTCGTTTCCGAAGCCGCCCGAGCACGCTCGAGAGCCAGCGCCGACAGCCGAAGTGGCGGCAGCCGTAGCGGCGCCCGCGCCGGCAGCCGAAGCGCCGGTGACGCCGATCGAGTACAGCATCGGCGGCCGGCTCGGTAAGGCCATCGAACCCCTGATCGCCCCGCTCGGCTTCGACTGGAAGCTCGGGATCGGCATCGTCGGCGCTTTCGCGGCGCGCGAAGTGTTCGTGGCGACGATGGGGCTGGTGTTCGGGCTCGAGGATCTGGACGAAGAGGCGGTGCCGCTCCGAGAGCGGATGAAGGCCGAGCGCAAGCCCGACGGCTCGCCGACGTACACGCCGCTCGCCGGCCTTTCGCTGATGGTGTTCTTCGCGCTGTCTTGCCAGTGCATGAGCACGCTGGCCGTGGTGCGGCGCGAGACCAGAAGCTGGCGCTGGCCCGCGTTCATGTTCGCCTACATGACCGTGCTCGCCTACGTCGCGAGCCTCGTCGTTTACCAGGGCGGGCGGCTGCTCGGGCTGTGAAACGCCTGCCGCGTTCGTTCTACGCGCGGCCGGTGCTCGAGGTGGCGCGCGACGCGATCGGCAAGCTGCTGGTGCACGAGACCCCGGAGGGCCGCGTCAGCGGGCGCATCGTCGAGGCCGAGGCCTACAGCGGGCCGGAAGACCGAGCCGCTCACTCCTACGGGGGGCGGCGCACCGCGCGGACCGAGGTGATGTTCGGCCCGCCGGGCCACGCCTACGTCTTCTTCGTCTACGGCATGCATTGGAATTTCAACCTGGTCACGACCGCGGCTGGGTTACCGCACGCCGTGCTGATCCGCGCCGTCGAGCCGCTCGAAGGCATCGAATTGATGGCCGAGCGCCGGGGCATCGCCGCGGCGCGGCGCGAGCTCACCAACGGGCCCGGCAAGCTCTGCCGCGCGTTCGCGATCGACCGGGCCGCTTACGGCAGGGACTTGACGAGCCCCGAGAGCCCCCTCTACCTGCTCGACGGCCCGGCCTCGAAGGTGGCGCGCTCGCCGCGGATCGGCGTGGATTATGCGGGTCCGTGGGCCGCGCGGCTGTACCGCTTCTACGACCCCGACAGCCGCTACGTCTCGCCGTTCCGCCGCGCCGGAGTGGCCCGGGTGAAGTAAGGTTACACCCGTCTCGATGAGTGAACCGCCGCCTCCCGTTTCCGGCCGCCGCATCACGCTGTGCGTGACCGGGAGCATCGCGGCCTACAAGGCGGCGGCGTTGCTGCGGCTCCTGCGCAAGGCGGGCGCGAGCGTGGAGGTGGTATTGAGCCGCGCAGCGCTCGAGTTCGTGGGGCCCGCCACGTTTCAGGGCTTGAACGGCAAGCCGCCGCTCAGCGACCTGTTCGACCGCGCTCACGGCGGCGAGCTCCACGTGGAGCTCGCCAGGAACAGCGACGCGCTCGTGATCGCGCCAGCGAGCGCGGATTGTCTGTCGCGCCTGGCCGCCGGCCGCGCCGACGATCTGATCGCGGCGATCGCGCTGTCGGCGCACTGCCCGGTCTTGGTGGCGCCCGCCATGCACCCGAACATGTGGAGCCACCCGGCGACTCAGCGCAACGTGAGCACGCTCACCGCCGACGGCGTGCGCTTCGCCGGACCGGTGGACGGCGAGGTCGCCTCCGGCGAGCGCGGCCTCGGGCGCATGGCGGAGCCGGAGCAGATCGCGCTCGCGATTTCTGGGCTGTTTTCGGGCGGCGCGCTGTCGGGGCAGAGGCTCGTGATCACGGCGGGCCCCACGCTCGAGGCGCTGGATCCGGTGCGCTCACTGACGAACCGCTCGAGCGGCAAGCTCGGGTTCGCCCTCGCCGAGCGGGCACGAAGCCGTGGCGCCGAGGTGACGCTGATCGCGGGCCCCGTGGCGCTGCCGACCCCGCCGGGCGTTCGCCGCGTCGACGTGGAGAGCGCGCTGTCGCTGAAGCAAGCGCTGTGGGAGGCGCTCGGCGCGGACCTGTCGCGGGCCGACGCGCTGATCATGGCTGCCGCAGTGGCCGATTACCGCCCCAGGGCCGCGAGCGAGAGCAAGCTCAAGCGCTCGGGCCCACTCACGCTCGAGCTCGAGCCGAACCCGGATTTGCTGGCCGAGGTCGGCGCGCGCCGAACCGGTGCACGCCCCGTGCTGGTGGGCTTTGCGCTCGAGACCGACAGCGACGAGCGGCTGATCGCGAGCGCGCGCGAGAAGCTGACGAAGAAGCGCGTCGATCTGGTGGTCGCCAATCACGCCGCGGAGTCGATCGGGCGGGACGACATCCGGCTCACGCTGGTCGGCCCGGACACGGCCGCTCCGTTCGGGCCCGCGCCCAAGGCCCAGGCTGCCGAGCGGCTCTTGGATTGGCTGAGCGAGAGGCTCGCGGAATGAAGCGCGTCGCGCTCGCGATCCTGGTCAGCGCCGCCGGCAACGCGCTCGCGTTTCGCGAGAGCCTCCAGGGTAGCTCGCTGTTCTGGCTGTGGATCTTGCTGCCCTCGCTGTTGCTGTCGGCCGTGGCCCTGCACCGGTTCTGGGAGAGCGGCACGCTGGTCGATCGCTTCACGCCGCGCTGGGGCGACCTCTCGATCGGCGCCCTGAGCGCCGCGGCGTTGCTGCTCGCGTCGTTCGTGGCGCGGGGAGCGCTGACGCCGAGCGGCACGGAGCGGCAAGCCTGGCTCTACCGCGTCTACCTGCAGCTCGGCGATCCGGAGACCCTCCAGCACAGCGTGCTGCTCACCGCCGCGCTGCTGCTCGCCGCGGCCCTGGAGGAGCTCGTGTGGCGCGGCCTCGTGCTGGATCTGCTCTCGGAGCGCTTCGGCTCGCGGCGCGGCTGGATCTTGTCGGCGCTCTGCTACTCGCTCTCGCTCGCGCCGACGTTGTTCGCGCTGCGCGATCCAGTGGCGGGGCTGAACCCGCTGCTGATGATCGCCGCGCTCGGCTGCGGCATCGTCTGGAGCTTCATGGCGGCGCGCTTCGGGCGGCTGTCGCCCGCGATCTTTTCGCACATGGCCTTCACCTATTTTTCGGCCGTGCAGTTTCGCTGGCCCGGCATGTGACTCGGTCAGTCGCCGATGCCGCTGCAGGCATCGAGCGGACCGCCCAGAGTGCTGATGCCGTCGATGCAGTGGTCGTTCAACCCCTCGTCTTTGCAGCCGAGCGCGCAGGTGTGCACCTCCCAGCCGCTCTGATCCGGAAGGCAGCGGCACACGGCGAGGCCGCCCGCGGCGCAGACGCCGTCGCCCACCCGGCACGCGGCGCATTGTTCGAGCTCCTCGTCGCAGCGCAAGCCGTCCTCGCAATCGGGCTCTGCGACCCACCCGCCGCCCGCGCAGCGATGGGAGCTCTTCTCGTCGATGCATTCGAACTCGCCTTCGACGCAGAGAAGGCAGCGGCCGGCACCGCTATCGTCGCAGCGCTCCGCCGTCACGCAGTCCTCCTGAAAGTTGAGGAAGCCGTCTACGCAAGCCAGGAGCTGCGAGCCCTCGCACTCAGACGTGCCTTCGTCGCAGAAAGCGGGCGTCCCCTGGTCGCCGCCGCTCCCGCCGTCCGGTTCGCTCAGCGGCTCTTCGCTGAAATCTCCGAACAGGTACTGGCAGCCGCCGAGCTGCGGCAGAAGCAGCAGCAGAGCCGCCAGCAAGAGCTTCTGTTTACCGAGAGAACCCGAAGCGACACGCATGGTTGGTGCCTGATTTCGAGCTACCTCGCGGCAGAGCTCAACCGAGCTGCGCAATCCGCTGCAGCTCCTCCTCGGAGATATCGAAGTCGGTGTGCACGCTCTGCACGTCGTCGTGCTCGTCGAGCGCGTCGACCAGGTTCAAGCACACCTCCGCTTCGCGTCCGGAGACGTTCTTCTTGGTCTTGGCGATGAACGCGACTTTGCTCGATTGCACGTGCAGTTTGGCCGCTTCGAGCGCAGCTGTCACGCGATCGACGTCGTTCGGAGGTGTGTAGACGGTCCACACTTCCCCCTCGTCGCGGTAGTCGTCCGCGCCAGCGCCGACGGCGGCTTCCATCAACTGATCCTCGGTGACGGACGCGCGCTCCAGGGTGATCACGCCCATGCGATCGAAGGCCCAGCCAGCGGTCCCGGAGCCGCCCATCGTCCCGCTGTGCTTCTCGAACACCTTGCGGATCTCGGCGGCGGTGCGGTTCCTGTTGTCGGTCATGCCCTCGACCAGAAACAGAGTCCCCGCGGGGCCGGTGCCCTCGTAGAGGACCTCGTCGTAGGAGACGCCCTCGATTTCGCCCGTGCCCCGCTGGATCGCCCGCTTGATGTTTTCACCGGGCATCTGCTGCGCCTTGGCGTCGGCGACGGCCTTGCGCAGGCGCGCGTTGCCGTCGAGGTCCCCACCGCCGATCCGCGCCGCCGTCGTGAGCTCGCGCGCCAGGCGCGTGAACACCTTACCGCGGGCCGCATCGGTCGCGCCCTTTTTCCTTTTGATTGTCGCCCACTTGGAATGGCCGCTCATATTGACATGGCTTTGCTGGGCCCCGCCCGGGCGGGGATTGGCTGGCGTAGCATTACAGGACAGAGAGCGGAAGACGGCACGATCGGGCCAGGGTGGGGAAGCCCCCAGGGCGGCCAAACCGTCCGCTGACCAGCTGTCAGGACGGGCCGAGCGCGTAGTCCATGTTCATGGCGGCGCGCATTTCGCCGAGGGTGCGCTCGGCGCGGGCGTTGGCCTCGGCGATGCCGCGACCGAGGACGCTGCGAACGACCGCGATCGCGTCGCGCGCGAGCTCGGCGCGGCGCGCACGGATCGGCGCGAGGGTGTCGTTCAGCGCGGCGGTCAGCGCTTGCTTGAGCGCGAACCCTCCCGAGTCTCCGATGCGCTCGGCGATGGCGGCCGGTTCCTCGCCCGTACACAGGCCGATCAGGGTCAGCAAATTCGCGACCTCTGGCCTGCGCTCCGGCTCGAAGGTGATGCGACGCTCGGCGTCCGTCTTGGCCGACTTGATCAGCGCGGCCGTCTCGTCCGCGGTGGCCTTCAGATAGACGGCGTTGTTTCGGCTCTTGCTCATCTTCTGCGTGCCGTCGAGCCCGAGGATCTTCGGTGCCTCGGACAACAGCGCGGCAGGCTCCGGAAACACGTCGGTACCACCTTTGCAAAAGCGGTTGTTGAAGCGGCGGGCGATCTTCCGCGACAACTCGAGGTGCGGCAGCTGGTCGCGCCCGACGGGCACGACGTTGCCCTTGCAGAACAGGATGTCGGCCGCTTGATGCACGGGGTAGGCGTACATCGCGGCGTTCACGTTGGTGAGCCCGGCCGCGTCGATCTCCTCTTTGACGGTCGGGTTGCGATCGAGCTCGCCCATGCCGACCAGCGTGAGAAACGGCACCAGCAGCTGATTGAGCGCCGGAACGTGGCTGTGCGGAAAAACGTAGGTGGAGCGCTGGTCCGGATCGATGCCGACCGAGAGGTAGTCGAGCACGATCTCACGCACGTGCTCGGGGACCTTGTCGACCGAGTCGTGATCGGTGAGCACCTGGTAGTCCGCGATCACCACGAACAGCTCGACGCCCAGGTTCTGGAGCTTGACCCGGTTTCGTAGCGAGCCGAAGTAGTGACCGATGTGCAGGGCCCCCGTCGGCCGGTCTCCAGTGAGCACGCGATAGCGCTGCGGGTGCTCGGGGAGGTCGCGCCAGATCGCGGCCGAACGTCGCACGCTTTCTTCGAAGGTTCCGCTGCTGTTTTCCATTGAGTTCTGCCGATTCGTCCGAGGCCGGCGACGCTAGTTCCGAAAATGAGCCCCGTAAAGCCGTAGCGTGTCACACTGACCCGTAGCGTAAAGCACCGGAGAGCCGCCACTCGTTCGAGCTAGGCTGTCCGCTTCGAGAGGAGTTGCGTCGCGAAATGGGTCGTTTGATCGTGGTGTCGAATCGGCTGCCGTTCACCTTGCGTCAGGACGGCGCGCGCTTCGAGTTCGTGGCGAGCTCGGGCGGTTTGGTGACCGCGCTCGGGGCCTACCTGGAGCGGAGAAAACAAGCCGAACCGGACTTCCAATACGTGTGGGTCGGATGGCCCGGCAGCGCGGTGCCCGAGTCCCAGCAAGCCACGATTCAGCAGACGGCGCTCGAGAAACACGGCGCGTACCCGGTGTTCCTGACGGCGGACGACACCGAAGATTTTTATCACGGCTTCCCGAATCGCACGCTCTGGCCGCTGTTTCACTATTTCCCCTCGCACGTCGATTACGACCCGCGCGCGTTCCAGAACTACGTGCGGGTGAACCAGCGCTTCCGGCGCGCGCTGCTCGAGCTGATCGAGCCGGGCGACGAGATCTGGATCCACGACTACCAGCTCTTGCTGTTGCCGGGCATGTTGCGTGAGGCGGTGCCCGACGCGACGATCGGCTTCTTCTTGCACGTGCCGTTTCCAGCACACGAGATCTTCCGGCTGATGCCGAACGCATGGAAGCGCGACCTGCTGAGCGGCATGTTGGGCGCCGACCTCGTCGGCTTTCACACCCACGAGTACACGCAGTATTTCTTGAACTGCGTTTTCCGTGTGCTCGGCCACGACCACCACCTCGGCCAGATTGCGATGCAGGACCAGGTGCGCCGCGCCGACACGTTCCCGATCGGCATCGACTTCGAACGCTTCATGAGCGCCGCCTCGTCCGACGCGGTGAAGGCGCGGAAGAACGAGATCCTCTCCGGGATCCGCGGCAGAACCGCGGTTTTTTCGGTGGATCGTCTCGACTACACCAAGGGCATCTTGAACCGCCTGCGCGGCTTCGAAGAGTTCTTGATGCGCTACCCCGAGTGGCGCGAGAAGGTCGTGTTCCTGCTCACCGTGCTGCCGTCGCGCGCCGAGATCGCGCAGTACCAGACGATGAAGCACGAGATCGACGAGCGCGTCGGTCAGATCAACGGCCTGTTCGGGACGATGGAGTGGGTGCCGATCGTGTACCAGTACCGCTCGCTCGAGTTCGAAACGCTGAGCGCGCTGTACGAGCTATCACCGGTGGCGCTGATCACGCCGCTGCGCGACGGGATGAACCTGGTCGCCAAGGAGTACCTGGCCTCGAAGCCCGACGGTACGGGCGTGCTGATCTTGAGCGAGATGGCCGGCGCCGCCCGCGAGCTCAGCGAGGCGATCCTGATCAACCCGAACCACTACGCCGAGATCGCGGACGCGCTGCATCAGGCCCTGACCATGGAACCGGAGGAGCAGATCCGTCGCAACCGGCCGATGCAGGAGCGGCTCAAGGCGTACGACGCCCAGCGCTGGGCCACCCACTTTTTGGCCTCGCTCGCCAAGGTCAAGGCCAAGCAAGGCCAGCTCGCGACCAAGCACCTGACCCCGGCGCTGCAAGACGACGTCATCGAACACTACCGCTCCGCGCGCCGAGCTCTGATCTTGCTCGACTACGACGGGACGCTGGTGCCGTTCGCGATGCAGCCGAACCTGGCGGCACCCGACAACGAGCTGTCGTCGTTACTGATGGACTTGCTCCAAAAACCGCAGAACGCGACGTTCTTGATCAGCGGCCGCGATCGGTCCGTGCTCGACGCCTGGTTCCCGAATCCAAAGCTGCGCATGGCCGCCGAGCACGGCGCATCGCTCCGCGACCTGAACGGCTCCTGGCGCCTGCTCCAGCCGGTTGCTTCGCACTGGAAGTCGCGGATCCGTCCGATTTTGCAGATGTACGTCGATCGCGTCGCGGGCTCGCTGCTCGAAGAGAAGGACTTCGCGCTGGCCTGGCACTACCGGCGCTGCGAGCCGGAGCTCGGCGCGCAGCGCGCCAAGGAGCTGATCGACGAGGTCACGCAGTTTACGGCGAACTTCGACGTCCAGGTGCTCGAGGGCAAGATGGTGGTCGAGATCCGCAACGCCGGCGTGAACAAGGGGGCGGCGGCGCTGCGCATCATCCGCGAGGTCGAGCCCGATTTCGTGCTGGCGATCGGCGACGATCAGACCGACGAGGAGCTGTTTCGCGCGTGCCCGGCGGACGCCTTCACGGTGCGCGTCGGCAGCCCGTTCTCGTTCGCCAAATTCAGCCTCAGCGACTTCCGCGAGGTGCGGCGCTTCTTACGACGGCTCGAATCCGCCGGTCACCGCTGAGCGGCGCGGAAGCGCCGGGACGAAGCTCGCCCGACGGCGCACCGAGGCAGAGCCCTGACCAGGGCGATTTCAAGCAACGGCCAGCGGTCGCGAAAGGTGAGAGTGGCCCGCCGTGCTCGGCAAAATTGCGCCGCGGCGAACCTTCCAGCAAACTTTCGGAACGTGACGAAATCCGACCACGAAGCTGCGTTCGAGACACTCGCGATCCACGCCGGGCAAGCCCCCGACGAAAGCCACGGTGCGGTGATGGAGCCTATCGTGCTTGCGAGCACGTTTGCTCAACCGGAGCCGGCCAAGCCCAAGCTCTACGAATACTCGCGCAGCGGCAATCCCACGCGTGCGGCGCTCGAAGCATGCCTTGCGGCGCTCGAGAAGGCCTCGTCGGGCTTCGCGTTCGCGAGCGGCTCTGCTGCGGCGACCACGTTGCTGCACTGCCTGTCGCCCGGCGACGAGGTGTTGTGCGGCGACGACGTCTACGGCGGAACGTACCGGCTCTTGACGCGGGTGGCACCGGGGCTCGGGATCAAGACGACGTTCGCCGACACCTCCGACACCCAGCAGTTCCTGGCGGCGCTCACGCCAAAGACGCGCCTGGTCTGGCTCGAATCCCCGACCAACCCGCTCTTGAAGCTCGCCGACATCGCGCGCATCGCCGAGCGCGTCCGCGAGGCCGGGGCGCGCGTCGTCGTGGACAACACCTTCGCCTCTCCTGCGCTTCAGACGCCGCTCGAGCTCGGCGCCGACGTGGTGCTGCACTCGACCACCAAGTACATCAACGGTCATTCGGACGTCGTGGGCGGTGCCCTCTTGACCTCGGACGCCGAGCTCGCCGAAAAGCTGAAGTTCCTTCAGAACGCGCTCGGCGCCGTGCCGAGCCCGTTCGATTGTTACCTCGTGCTGCGCGGGATCAAGACGCTCGCCGTGCGCATGCAGCGCCACGTGGAGACGGCCGGAGCGTTGTCGGAACGGCTCTCGGCGCACCCCGGCGTGCTGCGCGTGCACTATCCGGGGCTGGCACAGCACCCGCAACACGCGCTGGCCCGGAAGCAGATGCGCGGCGGCGGCGGGATCATCAGCGTCGAGCTCACGGGCGGCACCGAGCGCGCGCGGCAGTTTCTGACCCGGCTCCGCATCTTCACGCTGGCGGAGAGCCTGGGGGGGGTGGAGTCCCTCGCCGAGCACCCGGCGTCGATGACCCACGCGTCGATCCCGGCCGCGCAGCGCCAGGCGATCGGCATCGGCGACGGGCTGGTGCGGCTCTCGGTCGGGCTCGAGCACGAGCGTGACCTGTGGAAGGATCTCGAGCAGGCGCTCGCATAAGGAAAACATGGCCAACCTCGAAGCCGCCACCGACGACGTCTTGAAGCTGATCGGCAACACGCCGCTGCTCGAGGTCAGCGGCCTCGACACCGCCGGCTCGGCGCTGTTCTTGAAGCTCGAGCAACAGAACCCGGGAGGCTCAATCAAAGATCGGATCGGCCTGTCGATGATCGAGGCCGCCGAGCGCGACGGGCGGCTCACGCCGGGCATGACGCTCGTGGAGGCGACGGCCGGCAACACCGGGCTCGCCCTGGCTCTGGTGGCTGCGCGCAAGGGCTACCGGCTGTTGCTCGTGATGCCCGACAAGATGAGCCAGGAGAAGATGTCGCACCTGCGCGCGATGGGCGCCGAGGTGCGCGTGACCCGCTCCGACGTGGGCAAGGGACACCCCGAGTACTATCAAGATCTCGCCAAGCGCCTCGCGGAGGAGCTCGGCGGGTTCTACGTAAACCAGTTCGAAAACCCCGACAACCCGCGCGCGCACGAAGCCACGACCGGTCCGGAGCTCTGGCGTCAGACCGAGGAACGGCTCGACGCCGTCGTGTGCGGAGTGGGCTCGGGCGGGACCATCACCGGGCTCAGCCGCTTCTTCGCCAAGACCGCGCCCGAGGTCGAGATCGTGCTCGCCGACCCGCAGGGTTCGGTGCTCGCGGACTACGTGAAGACTGGCAAGGTCGGACAGGCCGGCTCGTGGCTGGTCGAGGGCGTGGGCGAGGACTTCGTGCCGGCTATCTGCGACTTGTCGCGGGTCGGTAAGAGCTACACGATCCCCGACGAAGAGAGCCTGATCACGGCGCGCGACCTGCTGCGCCACGAAGGCATCCTGGCGGGCTCTTCGACCGGGATGTTGGTCGCCGCAGCGCTCCGCTACTGCCGCGAGCAAAAGACTCCGAAGCGGGTCGTGACCTTCGTCTGCGACAGCGGCAACAAGTACCTGTCGAAGATGTACAACGATTATTGGATGCGCGATCAGGGCTTCCTGCGCGGCGAGACCTACGGGGATCTGCGTGACGTGATCGCGCGCAAGGAAGGCGCGGTCGTGTCAGTGGCCCCGGACGACACGCTGCTCGTCGCCTACTCGCGGATGAAGCTCTACGACGTGTCGCAGCTGCCCGTGTTGGAAGGCGACAAGATCGTCGGTATCCTCGACGAGTCGGACGTGCTGCTCACGATCCACGACGACGAGTCGGCCTTCCGTCGTCCGGTTCGGGACAGCATGACCGAGAAGCTCGTGACCGTGCCACGCAGCGCTCCGCTGTCGTCGCTGTTCACGCTCCTGGACCGCGGCCTCGTTGCCATCGTCTGCGACGGCTCGACCTTCCTCGGTCTCATCACCAGAATCGACGTCTTGAACTACTTGCGCCGCCGCATGCGCTGAGATATCGCTGCCCGCGATGGTGTCGGGCAGATCGAAGCGGCGGCTGGTCGGGACCGTCGTGCTCGCGTTGCTGGCTGCGGGCGAGGCCAGAGCGCAGGTCGGGACGGACGCGCGGGACGCTGCGGCAGACACGCGGGCGGTCACCCCGCCGAGGCTCGTCAAGTTCGCGAAAGCCGTGTACCCGCCGGCGGCCGAGCAGAAGCAGCTCGAAGCCGAGGTCGTGCTCGCGCTCGAGATCGACGCCCTCGGCCACGTGACGGTGGCGGACGTGGTCGAGCCGGCCGGCAACGGCTTCGACGAAGCCGCCCAGGCCGCCGCGCTACAGTTCGAGTTCGAACCGGCGCGCCGCAACGGCAACCCGGTCAAGTCGCGGATCCTGTATCGGTACGCCTTCCGCTTCGAGCCGACGCCCGCGGCCGAAGCGCCGCCGGCACCGTCGCGCATCGACGGGCGCGTGCTCGACGACGCAGGAGAGCCCCTGGTCGCTGCGCGGGTACGGCTCAGCTCCGAGGGCCGCGCCGTGGCCGAGCGCAGGACCGCCGCGGACGGGCGTTTCTCCTTCGCAGATCTCGCGCCCGGCGCTTACCGCGTGCAGATCGAGAGCGACGGCTTCACGGCCTTCGACACGGCAGAGAGCCTGGCAGCGGAGGAGCAGCTCGAGGCCACTTATCGGCTGGAGCGGCCGGCTCCCGAAGACATGGTGAACATCGTCGTGCACGGTACGCGACCGCAGCGCGAGGTGACGCGCCGCCCGCTGAGCCGCCGCGAGCTCTCGCGCGTGCCCGGGACGTCGGGCGACGCGCTGCGCGCGCTGCAAAACCTGCCCGGCGTGGCGCGCCCCCCGTCGCTGTCGGGCCTGCTGATCGTGCGTGGCAACGCTGAAATGACGACGCCCGTGTTTGCCGACGGCCTGTGGCTGCCGAGCATTTATCACTTCGGCGGCTTGTCGAGCGTGATCCCGACGGAGATGCTCGACGAGGTCAACTTTTACCCCGGCAACTTCAGCGTGAAGTACGGGCGCGCGCTGGCCGGCGTGGTCGACGCACACCTGCGCGAGACCCGCGAAGACGGCCGTTACCACGGCCTGTTGCAGCTCGACCTGATCGACGTGCGTGCGGTGGCCGAAGGCCCGATCCCTGGCCTGCCGGGCTGGAACTTCATCGGCGGTTTCCGGCGCAGTCACGTCGACGCCTGGCTCACGCCGCTGCTGGAGGGCGAGGACACGCAGATCAAGGCCGCGCCGGTCTATTACGATTATCAGCTGCTCGCCGACACGCGGCCCACGGAGCGGAGCTACTTCCGCATCGGCGTAGTGGGCTCGGACGACCGCTTCCGGATCATCGACGCCAGCTCGGCGACCGGCGGTCAGATCTCGAGCATCGACTCGTCCTGGGGCGTCGGCACGATCTACGAGAACAGCCTGAGCGATCAGCTGTCGCTCGAGCTCACGACCTCTCTCGCCCGGCTGCACCAGCGCTTCGAGGTGAGCACGATCCTGGTCGACACCGTGGCCTACGGCACGATCTCGCGGAGCGAGCTCGAATGGCGCTTCTGGGACCGAGCCAAGCTGCGCTTCGGCTACGACCTCTTGATCGCGCCCTACTCGGTGGAGGGTCAGGTGCCGGACGATCCGGGCCCCAGCGCGCCTGCGGTCGGCCCGTTCGTGACCAGCCCGCCGCGCCGCTTCGACGAATCGAACGTCTTCTTCCAGCCGGCGATCTACGGCGAGTTCGAGCTCTCGCCGAGCTCGCGCACCCAGGTCGTCTCCGGCGTACGCCTCGACTACACGCACGACACCGGGCGCTTCGACGTGAGCCCGCGCCTCACCGCGCGCTACGAGCTGGTCCAGGGCTTCCCCGGAACCACGCTGAAGGGCGGCTCGGGCCTATTCTTCCAACCCCCGGGCCTCGCCGAGGTGGTCTTGAGCGCCGACCAGTCGCTGCGCTCGCTGCGCAACTGGCAGAACTCGCTCGGCGTCGAGCAAGAGCTGACCGAGCAGCTCGAGCTGTCGGTCGAGGGCTTCTACAACCTGCTCGACAACCTGGTCACGCGCCGCCCGGACGAGCGTGGCGTTCTGGTTTACGACAACAGCGCGACCGGCCGCATCTTCGGCGCAGAGCTGATGCTGCGCTACAAGGCCGACGAGCGCTTCTTCGGCTGGGTCTCGTACACGCTGTCGCGCTCCGAGCGGACCTGGATCCCGGGCGAGCCGTCGCGTCTGTTCTACCTCGATCAGCCGCAGATCTTGACGGTGCTCGGCAGCCTCGATCTGGGGCGCGGCTGGGAGTTCGGCGCCCGCTTCCGCTACGTGAGCGGGAACCTGTACACGCCTTGCACCGGCGGCCTCTACAGCGCGCTCGCAGCCTCTTACCAGTGCCTGAACGGCTCCATCAACAGCGAGCGGCTCGCGCCGTTCCACCAGCTCGACGTGCGCATCGACAAGCGCTGGGTGTTCGACGCCTTCACGCTCGGCGCGTACCTCGACCTGATCAACGCCTACAATCAGTCGAACCCGGACTTCATCGACTACAACTACGACTACACGCAGAGCCAGTCCGTCACCGGCAGCTTGCCGATAGTCCCGAGCCTCGGTCTGCGGGGAGAATTCTGATGCAAAGGGCCTCCGAGCTCGGCGCCCTCGCGCTCTTGTGCGGCTCGCTCGCGGGTTGCGGCGAGGGCTTCGATTCGCCGTCGAAAGTCCAGGGCCTGCGCGCGTTCGCCGTGCGCGCCGAGCCGGCCTCGGGTGTTCCGGGACAGAGCGCGACGCTCGAGCTCTTGCGCGGCGATCGCCAGGAACCGGACGGCGCAGCCGAGCGCGAGGTCGAGGTGGCCTGGCTCGGCGGCTGCCACGCCCCTCCGAGCCGGCAGTTCTTCGACTGTTACCCGCTGCTGGTCGAGATCGCGAAGCGGCTCGAGCCGCGTGTGCTCGACACGCCCGAGGCGCGCTTTCCGAGCGGCATTTTCGGGAGCGGCGATCGATTCCAGATCGAGATCCCCGAAGACGTGCTGGAGCGCTCGCCACGGCTCGAGACGGATTCCGTCCATTTCGCGCCCTCGTTCACGTTCTTCGCGGTCTGCGCGGGCGAGCTCGTGCCGCGCCCGGAGCTCACCGATCGCGTTCCGCTGGGCTGCGTGTCGAAGAGCACCGGCGAGCCGGTTTCGAAGGACGATTTCGTGATCGGGTTTTCGACGCTGTACACGCTCGAGGGCGCGACCAACGAAAACCCGGAGCTCATGGGCCTCCGCTTCGACGGCGGGCTCGTGACCGAGGCAAGCTGCGAGCTGGACGCCGATTGCGAGCCGCTCGACGGCGCGCCGGAGCTCGAAATGGCCTGCGCGCCGTCCTCGCGTTGCGCGCCCGTCGTGCCAGCTTGCGCGGAGGGTTGCCCCGGGCACCAGGTGCTGCCGCTGATTGCGCCCGAAAGCGCGGAGCGCCTGCCGAACGAGGACCATACGGAGGTGGTGTGGGCGAACTTCTTCGCCAACGCCGGGGAGTTCGGAAAAGAGGCGCAGCTCGTCAACGATCGCGCGAGCGGCTGGGTCTCCGAGTTCGCCTCCAAGTGGAAGCCGCCGAAGCGGCCGGGAACGGCGCGGATTTGGGTCACGGTCAACGACCAGCGCGGCGGAGCGGCCTGGTCCACGTTCGACGTGATCGTGCGCTGACGCGAGCCGGCGCGACGCTCTCGCCGCGCAGTTCAGAAATCGATCGCGGCCTTGATCTGGCTCGGGCCGATCGCGGCGCGGTAGCGGATCGCGGGAGCCTTGGCGCCGCGGTGACGCCCCTGCGAGGCTTCGCTCGAACTGGAGTTCGAGATCACGAGGATGGTGCCGAGCGCGATGCCCGCGCCACCCACCGCAAAGCCGATGGTCGATAGCGTGCCCTTCAGCTTCGCCGAGTCGAGCCGATCTTCCTCTTCCGGCGGGCAGAGGTCGTTCTTGCAGTCGAGGTCGTTCTTTGCGGACATGGCGGCGAGGCCGAAGCCGATGCCCATGCCGAGACCGACGGCGCCGACGCCGTAGGCGATGTATGCCGGGGCGTTGCTCGGCTGCTCGGGCGGCACGGCGTCGGAATCGAAGCTCATGCCTTCGCGTGCGTGCGAATCGGCGCGGGACGCGGGCGGTTGGTCCGTCGCGGGCGAGGCCTTCTCGGCGTCGGCTTCTGCGCCGGGCGGCGGCGCGTTCGGATCGCGCTCGAGCTCGAGTGAGACCTGTGACTTCTCGCCCGGGGCCATGCGCGCACGGGTCGAAGCCTTGAGATAGCCGGGCGCGGTCGCCTCGATCACGTGCTCCCCCGGGTCCGCCGGGAGCTCGACGCCGACCACGGCCGGCGGCACGGGCTCGCCGTCGACGGTCACCGCGACCTTCGCATCGGAGGGTGCCTTCACCTTGATGGTGAGGCCGGCCAGCCGCGGTTTCGACGCGTCGAGCGCGGCCTGGGCGCGCTCGTAGGCCTGCTGCAGGGCCGGCGTGGGCTCCGGCGGCAGCGGCTCACGCAGCATCCTGCGCAGCGCCTCCGTGCCCTCGACCAGCCTGCCGAGGTTGACGAGGCACTCCCCGAGCTTGCCGAGCACGATCGGCGAGTGGCGGAGCTTCTCGGAGCGCTCGAGCTTGTCGATGGCCTCGCTGCAGTTGCCCGCCTGAGCGAGCTTCAAGCCGTCGATGGCGAGTGAGCGCGCGGCCGCGGTCTCGGCCGCCGATGTGTCGTCTTGAGCGAGCGCGAACCCTGGAACGGAAGCCAAGCAAACCGAAAACACCGAGGCGAGCGCGGTGCCGGTCAAGAAACGTCGGGGAAAAGTCATCTCGAATCCAACCCTTCGGACGAGGCGCCAACCTATCACCCCGAAATCTCCACTTCAATCGCTGCGCGCGCTGCAACCGTGCGCGGCATCGTGACCTCGCCGTGCTTCGATGTGGTGAACCGACCCAGGCCGGAGCCCGTTTGCGCACATCAGCGAGTGAACGCGCGCGTCGCTTCAATAAACGTCAGCGCGTGCGCCACGTGACGAGAGCACGAGCGCGCGTCATCGACTTCGCACACGCGCGTTGGTAGACGCCCCGCAGGCGATACGCTAGAAATGCTGGCCTTAACGCGCCTTCTCGCGCGTTTTCGCGGATGAAAAGATGATTACGCAACGCCTCGGTACGCTGTCCGGCTCGACCGCCCTCCTCTTGCTGGCTGTCTGCACCTCTGCCTGCAACTCGGTGATCGGCCTCAACGATCTCCAGGTCGACGACTCCCCCGTCGCACCCGCCGAGGAGTGCGAAACCAACGCCGAGTGCATCGAGAAGCTGAGCGCCGGAGCGGGCATGGAAACCCTCGGCGTGTGCGTGAAGCCCGAGGGCAAGTGCGTCGCCTTGCTCAGCGAGGACTGCGACACCATCACCGGAGATCCGCGCCAGGAAAACGTGATCGTTCTGGGCTCGCTGTTCTCCACCAAGGGCGCCCAGGCAGAGACCAACAAGCAGCGCCAGCAGTCCGCGATGCTCGCAGTCACCGAAATCAACTCGCTGGGCGGAATTCCGAGCCCCTCGGGCGGCACGCGCGAGCTCGTGATGGTCTCTTGCAACGAGACGGAAGGCGCCTGGAAGCGCGCCGGCGATCACCTCGTGAACGAGCTGCACGTGCCGGCCATCGTCGGTCCGAACACCAGCCAGGACACGATCGACGTCTCGACGCAAATCTCGGTCCCCGGCGGCACGGTGATGATGACGCCGAGCGCCGTGGCTTCCGAGATCGGCGATCTGGCCGACGACGATCTGACGTGGTTGATGGTTCCGAGCGACGTGCAGCGCGCGCCGCTGATGATCCGCCAGATCAACGACATCGAGCGCCAGATCAAGGAGCAGCGGGGCATGAACCCCGTCAAGCTGAGCGTGATCACCCGTGGCGACGCGCTCGGCATCGGCACGCGCACGTCGCTGAATTCGCTGCGGCTCAACGATCGCCCGCTGTCGGAGCAGATTGGCACCGACAAGACCGTGCTGCTCGACACCTACGAGCCGAGCATCAAGGAGCCCAACCAGGAGTTGATCTCGAAGCACGTCACGTTCATCCCGGACATCGTGGTGCTGGCGGGCACGGCGGAAGCGATCACCTACGTGATGAAGCCGCTCGAAGAAGCCTGGACCGCCGGCACGCGCCCGCAGTACGTGCTGATCGACTCGACCAAGGTGCCGGAGCTGCTCACGCTCGTCACCGGCAACGACGACCTCCGAAAGCGCGTCCGCGGCACCGGCATCGTCCCCGGGTCGGAGTCCGCGAGCGTCTACGAAACCTTCAAGCAGGCCTACCTCTCCGTCTATCCGGGGAGCTCTGCCTCGATCTCCGGCATGGGTCCCTCGTACGACGCCGCGTACTCGATCGCCTACGCGATCGCTGCCGCGGGCGACGACGCGATCACCGGAGCGACCGTGTCGCGGGAACTGCGGAAGCTCGCGGGCGGTGCCACCACCATCGAAGTGGGGCGGCAGGACGTGACCCGCGCCTTCCAGCAGCTGAGCGAGGGCGAGCGCATCCGCGCCATCGGCACGTTCGGCCCCCTCGAGTGGAACGAGAACGGGACCGTGGTCGGGGGCACGCTGGAGATGTGGTGTATCTCCGCACCCGGAAGTGGCACGCCCGCCTACAGGAGCTCGACGCTCTTGTTCGATCTGGCGACGAACACCGAGTCCGGCTCGTACGTACAGTGTGCTCCGTAATCCCCGCGTTCTCGCGTCTCACACGCGGGGGTGTGAAGACAGCTCTAAAGAACTGCGGCATGATAGTCGTTACCCGATGAGCGTCGCTCAGCGGCGAGACGGAGCCGACTTTATTGCATGAGCGCCCCGAAACGAGCCGACCGGGATCGAACCACCGCCACTCGCTCACCGATGAGTGGAACTAGTCATGCGCGAGGGAAAGCAGTGAGCACCAAGGCTTCGGCAGACTCACCGAATAGTGGGCTGGTGCCGCTCGCCGAAGAAGACATCGTCGAGATGCCCTTCGCCGTCGGCGAAGTCGTGGCCGGCAAGTACGAAATCTTGGGGCTCATCGGCAGCGGTGGCATGGGCTACGTCGTCGCCGCGCTGCACATCGAGCTCGGTGAGATGGTCGCGCTCAAGTTCTTGCGCCCCGAGGCGCTGGCTCAAGAAGAGCTGGTCGAGCGCTTCGCTCGCGAGGCTCGCGCCGCAGTACGCATCAAGAGCGAATACGTCGCCCGCGTCATGGACGTGGGCACGCTCCCCGACGGCGTTCCGTTCATCGTGATGGAGCACCTCGAGGGCAAGGATCTGGCGGACGTGCTCGCCGAGCAAACCCGGCTGCCGATCCGCACCGCCGTGGAGTACATGATGCAGGCTTGCGAGGCGCTCGCCAGCGCCCACGCCAACGGCATCGTCCACCGCGACATCAAGCCCGAGAACCTGTTCTTGACGCGCCACGCCCAGGGCGTCGACATCATCAAGGTTCTGGATTTCGGGATCTCGAAGCTCGCGCTGACGAGCCCCGCATCCAAGGGCAGCCGTCAGTTCGTCCGAACCATGCTGCCGATGGGCTCGCCGACGTACATGTCGCCCGAGCAGATCCGTACGGCCGGCGAGGTCGACGCGAGAAGCGACATCTGGTCGCTCGGCTGCGTGCTGTTCGAGCTGATCGCCGGCACCACGGCCTTCGATGCGCCGACCTTGATGCAGCTCAGCGCCGCGATCCTCGAAAAAGATCCGACGCCCCTGCGCGAGCTGCAGCCGGAGTGCCCCCCGGAGCTCGAAGCGGTGGTGGCGAAGTGCTTGGAGAAGGACGCGAACAAGCGCTTCCAGAACATCGCCGAGCTGGCGGTTGCGCTG
The DNA here is from genome assembly GCA_025937835.1 of Polyangiaceae bacterium. Classification (GTDB taxonomy): domain Bacteria; phylum Myxococcota_A; class Polyangia; order Polyangiales; family Polyangiaceae; genus PMG-095. The sequence continues at coordinate 24,078 of JAICQO010000044.1, read as the reverse complement.
TACCCGTTCGCGCCGCGCCGCGCCCGCATCTCGGCGGAGCGCTGCAGCTACCTTTTGCGTGACGCCGGTTTGCCGGCGGCCGAAATCGAGATCGGAAGCGTTGCTCCGCCGAGCCAGACCAGCGACGCCAAGGCCGCGGTCACGAGCGGCGCCGCTCCGGCGAGCACCAGCACGCCCGCCGCCGTCTCGCCGATTCCGTCCATTCCTCCGAACCTGAGGCGCTCGAACCGCGCCATTTTCATGGCCGCTGCGGCGCTGCTCGTGGCAGGCGGCGTGGCCTACTGGCAGCTCAGCGCTCGCTCCGAAACCGCGAGCGCTCCGCCCGAAGCGCCCGAACACGCGGTCGCCGCGGGCACGGCCGCGCCGGCGCCGACGGTGTCCGCGGTGGCTGCCGCCAAAGCCGAGCCGGTGGCGAAGCCGGCCGCTCCGGCCAAGTCCGCCGCAGCCAAGCCCGCCGCTTCGGCGGACGAGGAAGATTCGGCCGAGGCTTCCACCGCCGCTCGCGCTCCTGCCCGATGGCGTCCTCGGGCCGCACCGGCTCCCCGCCCCAAGGCAAAGACCGGAAGCGGTCCGCGCAAGAGCGAAGAGCCCGACGTCGGATACTAGAGCGACAGACGGTTAGGAATCTGCCGAAGTACGCGGAAGGCTCGGACGAAGAGCGTGAGCGCGTGGGGAGGGGCCCCGCCGAATTCACTTCGGCGGGGAGGGGCGGCGCGTGCCGCCCTGGAGAAAAGGGCTAGGCTGCGGCCTCGATGGGCCGTGCACCTGGCCTTCTGGCATTCGCCCTGCTCGTCGCCGGGTGCGACAGCGAGCTGGTCACGCTCGGGCGTCTGCCGCGCGACGTCCCGGGCGACCCGCCCGCGGGAATGCCGCGCTATCGCTTCGCCGAGCCGGTTCGGCTGAGCGCGGTCAGCTCCGACGGGAAGGACGACAACCCGACGCTGACCGCGGATTTGCGCGAGCTCTACCTGCTTTCGACGCGCGACGGGGACGCGGATGTGTTCGTCGCCACCCGCGCTTCCGTGGACGAACCCTTCGGAAGCCCCGTGCGGCTCGACGCGGCGAGCAGCGACAAGGACGATGCGAGCCCGGCGATCTCGCTCGACGGACAGATCCTGTGGGTGGGCCAGAACGCCGGCGACGACGACGACACGGATATCTGGTTCTCGACGCGGCTGCCGGACCAGAGTTGGTCCGCGCTGCAGAACGCGACGAGCCTGAACTCGAGCGCCAAGGACATCCCGCGACAGCCGGCCGGGACGTTCGAGCTCACGATCATGCCCCTCGGTTCACAGCGCAACGGAGGCGAGTACCAGACCTTCTTCGCGGTCAGCGAACGTGGTGGTGAGTACGGGACGCCGGTAGCGATCCCGGAGCTCGAGATCGGAGCGCGGGTCATCGATGGCTTCTTGACCCAGGATCTCCTGACGCTGTTCTTCAGCTCCGGAAGCGGCGAAGACGAGGGCAACCTGTACTTGACGACGCGGGCGAGCCTCGACTCGCCGTTCGGCGCTCCCGTGCCCCTCGACGAAGGCACCGTCAACACGGAGCACGACGAGCGAGACCCGTGGTTGAGCCCGGACGGCAGGCGGCTGTTTTTCACCTCCAATCGCGACGGCAATCACGACATCTACGAAGCCGCCGTATCGCGCGAGTAGAGCGAGTGTCGTCCGCCCTCGCGCGCTTTCATTCACCCGTCTCCGAGTGGTTCAAGAAGCGGCTCGGCACGCCGACGCCGGTCCAGGAGCGCGGCTGGCAAGCGCTGGCCGGGGGCGAGTCGGCGCTGCTTCTGGCTCCCACGGGCTCGGGCAAGACGCTCGCGGCGTTCCTCACGGCGCTCGATCGCCTGATGTTCGCGGCGCCGTCGGCCGGTGTAGAGCTCGTCTACGTGTCGCCGCTGAAGGCACTCGGCGCCGACGTCGAGCGCAACCTGCGCGGGCCGATCGCGGGCATCGTGGAGACCGCGGCGGCCCTCGGTGTCGCCGCCCGCGCGCCCAGCATCGCCGTACGCTCGGGCGACACGCCCGCGGCCGAGCGCGCGCGGTTCCGCAAGCATCCGAGCGAGATCCTGATCACCACGCCGGAGTCGCTGTACCTGATCTTGACCTCGGGCGCCGCGGAGCACCTCTCTTCCGCGCGCACGCTGATCGTCGACGAGATCCACACCCTGGTGGGCAGCAAGCGCGGGGCACACCTCGCGCTCAGCCTCGAACGACTCGAGCGCCTGCGCGCGGAAAAGTCGCCGCTGCAGCGGATCGGGCTCTCGGCCACGGTCCGGCCGATCGAGCGCGCTGCAGAGTTTTTGGGCGGGGGCGAGCTGCGCGGCGACACGGTCGAACCGCGGGCGGTACGGGTGGTCGACACCGGCTCGAAGCCGCGGCTCGAGCTTTCGATCCAGGTGCCGATCGAGGACATGGCCGAGGCCGTAGCCAAAAACGAGGAGCGCTCGATCTGGCCCTCGCTCCACGGCCCGCTGCTCGAGCTGATCCGCGCTCACCGCTCGACGCTGCTGTTCGTCAACAGCCGGCGGCTCGCCGAGAGGCTCAGCGCCGCGCTCAACGAATCCGCGGGCGAGTCTCTGACCTTCGCCCACCACGGCTCGGTGGCCAAGGAGCGGCGGCGCGAGCTCGAAGAAGCGCTGAAGCAAGGCGCGCTCCGGGCACTGGTCGCGACCTCGTCGCTCGAGCTCGGCATCGACATGGGAGCGATCGATCTGGTCGTGCAGATCGGCGCCCCTCCGTCGGTGTCGTCGGCGCTGCAACGCATCGGGCGCTCCGGGCACGCGGTGGGTGAACGTTCGAGCGGCGTCGTCTACCCGAAGTTCCGCGGCGAGCTGTTGCCCACGGCGGCGATCGCGGAGCGGATGCTGGCCGGCGATGTAGAGGTCACCTCCGAGCTCCACAACCCGCTGGACGTCCTGGCGCAGCAGATCGTGGCGATCGTGTCGGCAGGCCCGATCGAGGAGCAGGGCTTGTTCGAGCTCGTGCGCTCGGCGGCGCCGTTCGCAGGGCTGTCGCGGTCGTCGTTCGAGTCCGTGCTCGACCTGCTCTCCGGGCGCTACCCTTCGGCCGATTTCGCCGAGCTCCGGCCGCGGGTGGTCTGGGATCGGCAGAACCACCGGCTCTCGCCGCGTCAGGGGGCGCGCCAGGTCGCGATCGTCAACGGAGGAACGATCCCGGATCGCGGGCTCTACGGCGTGTTCCTGAGCGGCACGCCCGAGGGCAAGCCGGTACGCGTCGGAGAGCTCGACGAAGAGATGGTGTTCGAGTCGCGCGTCGGCGAGGTCTTCTTGCTCGGCGCGAGCTCCTGGCGCATCGACGATATCACCACCGACCGCGTGCTGGTCTCCCCCGCGCCCGGAGAGCCGGGAAAGATGCCGTTCTGGCGCGGCGATCAGAGCGGGCGCCGCTATGAGCTCGGCGCGGCGATCGGCCGGCTCGGCCGCGAGCTCGTGGAGCTCGACGAGCTCGCCGTCGAAGAGCGGCTCGGGCGGGTCGGCTTCGATGCGCGAGCTGCGCGGAACCTGCGGACGTACCTGATCGAGCAGCGCGAGGCGACCGTGGCGTTGCCGAGCGACCAGGAGCTCGTGCTCGAGGTGTTCGTGGACGAGCTCGGCGACCAGCGCGTGTGTCTGCTGTCGCCCTTCGGGTCGCGCGTGCACGCGCCGTGGGCGCTCGCCGCCCAGGAGCTCCAGCGACGGGCGCTCGGGATCGAGACCGCTCCGGTCTGGTCGGACGACGGCATCGTCTTCCGCTTTCCCGAGGCGGCGCGGCTCGAGCTCGAGCTGTTGCTGCCGGCGGCCGATGCGCTCGAAGACTTGCTGCTCGACGGGCTCGCCAAGAGCGCGCTGTTCGCGGCACGTTTCCGGGAGAACGCGGCGCGCGCCTTGCTCTTGCCGCGACGAAGGCCGGGCCAGCGCACGCCGCTCTGGGCTCAGCGCCGCCGCTCGGCGGATTTGCTGCGCGCCGCCGCCGCGCACGCCGATTTTCCGATCGTGCTCGAGACCTATCGCGAGTGCCTGAGGGACGTGTTCGACGTGCCCTCGCTGCGGGATCTGCTCGAGGCGATCGCGCGGCGCGACGTGCGCATCCACGAGAGCCAACGCCGGACGCCCTCGCCGTACGCCTCGGCGTTGTTGTTCTCGTACGTCGGCAACTTCATGTACGAGGCGGACGCGCCCGCCGCCGAGCGCCGCGCCCAGGCGCTCCAGGTCGACGCGCACAAGCTTCGAACCCTGCTCGGAGAGGCCGAGCTGCGCCGCCTGCTCGATCCCGAAGCGATCGCCCAGGTCGAGCGCGACGTCGGGCTCCGAAAGCGCGTCCTCGACCACCGCGATCGCGTGCACGATCTGTTGCTGTCGCTCGGCGAACGCACGCCCGCCGAGCTTTGCGAGCATGGAGATCCGAGCGCGGTCCGCGCTTTCCTCGACGAGCTCGAGGTCGAAGGCCGAGTGCTGGCGCTCGAGCTCGGCGGCGCGCTCTACTCCGTCGCGGTAGAGGACGCGGCGCGCTACCGAGACGCCTTCGGCTGTGTCTTGCCGGCGAGTCTCCCCGAGGCCTTGCTCGCGCCCGCGCCGAATGCTCTGACGGAGCTGGTTTCTCGGTACGCGCGCAGCCACGGGCCGTTCCGCACGCTCGAGCTCGTCGAGCGTTATGGCGCGCCCGAGGCGGTCTTCGTCCGAGCGCTCGACGAGCTCGTCGCGGCCGGTCGCGTGTCACGCGGCGCCTTCCTCGCCGGCGGCTCGGGCACCGAATACTGCGACACCGGCGTGCTGTCGCGGATCCGCCAGCACAGCTTGCGGCGCCTGCGTCAGGACATCGAGCCCGTGCCGCCGCGCACCTTCGCGCGCTTCGCGCTGGGCTGGCAGGGCGTGGGCCGGCCGAGGCGCGGTCCGGGAGCGCTCGGCTTTGCGCTCGAACAGCTCGAGGGGGCGCCGCTCGTCGCCTCCTCGCTCGAGCGCGAGCTGTTGCCGGCGCGGCTCGAGAGCTACGCGCCGGCCGAGCTCGACGCGCTCACGAGCTCGGGCGAGTTCGTCTGGCGCGGTCTGGATTCGCTCGGCCAGAACGACGGGCGGATCGCCTTCTATCGCGGCCACCGCTACGCGCTGCTCGCGCCGAACGTGACGCCCGTCGAGGGCGCGCTCGCCGGCAAGCTCCGGGAGCAGCTGCGAAGGAGTGGCGCCTCGTTTTTCGCCGAGCTCGTGGCGCGCACCCGGGCCTTTCCGCGCGAGCTGCTGGAAACGCTCTGGAGCATGGTCTGGGCCGGCGAGCTCACCAACGACACGCTCGCCCCACTGCGCTCGCGCTTCGCCGCAGAGAAGCGCCGCGGACGGCCCGGGCGCGCGGTGCCGAGCCGCGTCGTGCTTCCGGGCAGCGAAGGGCGCTGGTCGCTGCTCGAGCGCTGGCATCCGGAAACGCCGCCCAGCGACACCGAGCGCGCTCGCCAGCGCGTCGAGGCGCTGCTGGAGCGCCATGGCGTGCTCACGCGCGAAGCCACGAACAGCGACTGTCTGGGCTCGTTCTCGGAGCTGTATCCGGTGTTGCGCGCCCTCGAAGAGGCCGGGCGTTTGCGCCGCGGTTACTTCGTGGCGGACCTCGATGCCGTGCAGTTCGCGCGGCCCAGCGCCGACGACCGACTGCGCGCGTCACGCCAGGCCGAGCCCTCCGCGCGGGCAGCGATCCTGGCCGCGACCGACGCCGCGAACCCGTTCGGCTCGGTCTTGCCGTGGCCGGAAACGGAGCTCCGCCCGCAACGCGCTGCCGGGGCGCTCGTGATCATCTGGGACGGGTTGTTGCTCGGTTACGTGCCGCGCGGCGAGAAGGTGCTCTTGACCTTCCTCGAGCAGGCGGGGACAAAGCGCGCGGAAGCCGAGCGTGCCCTGGCGGAGGCGCTGGTTCGCTCGGTCGACGGCCTGCGCCGCCGCGCGCTGGTGTTGGGCGGGATCGACGGCAGACCCGCGCGGCAGTCCGGGTTCGGAGCGGCGCTGCTCGCCGCTGGATTCAGCGCCGTGGGTGACGGGTTCGTGTTGCGTAAGGTCCGCGTTCCCGGCGCTCCGTGACGCCGTTCATGGGCAGCGTTCGACGGCCTTGGTCTTGTCGAGCGCCTTGCCGAGCTCCTCACAGCCGAGCTTTTCGTCGTCTACCAGGCAATTGCAGCGCCCCGGCCCGCTCTCGAAGCAACAAGAAGAGCGCGGGCACTCGTCGCGCTTCTGAGTCTCGGCCCCGACCTCGACGCAGCTGCAGATCCCCAGCGTCGTTGCGCACGACCACGAACCCGAGCTCGGCCCGCCCGCAGCACCGCCGCTCGCGCTCGGTGGAGCACCGCCCGCTCCATCCGACGAGGGGTCCGAGGAGCCGCGACACGACGCGAGGCTCACGAGAAAGATCGTTGACCAACTCGCCGCCTGGACGATCATCCGCAGCGAGGGACCGCTCGAGGCGGCCGTTTCACCGGCACGACGGAAAACCACCCTGGCACAGTAATGCATCGGAGCCCGGCGCGCAGCTCGATGCTCGCGGCGCGGGCGCGCGCGAAATCCTGGGATAGTCTCTCGCCTCCGCGAGAAACGTGCATGAAGAAGCATCACCTCCACATCGACCGTAGCTTTGGCGTCCGAGCCCTGCTGCTCTGCTGCGCCGCCGCGACGACGGCGTCTTTTGCGTGTGACTCAGGAACCGGTTCCAGTGACGGGGAACCCCCGCAATCGACGGGCGGAATGCCCGGCGCTGGCGGCGCCAGCACGGGCGGCACGGCCACCGGTGGCGCAACGACGGCTGCCCAGGGCGGCACCTCGGGTTCGATGGCGACGGGCGGGACGGCAACGGGAGGAGCCGCGACGGGCGGCGCAACGGGCGGCAGCGCTGCCGGCGGAGCGCCGGCTGGTGGCGCCGGCGGTGCGAGCGGGTCGACGGGCGTGGGCGGTTCCGGCGGCGCGATCGGTCCCTGCAAGGGCGGAGTCACGGCGCCCGCGACGGACACGGCCAAGTTCCCCTTCCCTCAGCACCGCTTCAGCGACGCATGCATCTACCCGACCGCTTGCGACGCGATGGACGCCAGCGTCGGCTGGCAAAAGTACAAGGAGCTCTTGGTCGTCGACGGCGGCGACGGCAGCTTGCGCGTACGGCGCCCGGAGAACTCCGACGATACGGTGTCCGAGGGCATGTCGTACGGAATGCTGTTCGCCGTGTTCATGAACGACAAGGACACGTTCGACAAACTCTGGGCCTATACCCAGTCGAAGTTCGACGACAAAGGCCTCATGCACTGGCAAATCCGCGCCGACGGCAGCATCCAGGGCCGGAACTCGGCGACCGACAGCGACGAGGACATCGGCTTCGCGTTGATGATGGCGGACAAGCAGTGGGGCGGCTACGGCGACGTCACCAAGAGCTACCTCGGCAAGGTGCTCGCCAACGACTTCCAGAGCGACGGCACGATCAAGGGCGGGGACTACTACGACGACGTGAACCCGTCCTACCTCGCGCCGGCGTTCTACCGCGCCTTCGCCAAGTACACCGGCGAGAACCGCTGGAACCAGATCATCGACAAGTCGTACGAGATCCTCGAAGGCTCCGCCCACGACATGACGGGCCTCGTTCCCGATTGGACGAACGGGCGAGGCAACGATTACAAGTACGACGCGGCTCGTACGCCGTACCGGATCGGCCTCGACGCCTGCTGGAACGAGGAACCGCGCGCCAAGGCCTACGCCGAGAAGGTGAGCGCGTTCTTCGCGATGGTCGGCGTCGAGAACATCCGCGACGGCTACGCGCTCGACGGCACCAAGCTCAGCGACAACAAGAACTCGACGTTCATCGGGCCCGCGGGCGTCGCCGGCATGGCCGCCAATCAGACGCTGCTCGTCAACGACGCGTACGCGCAGGTCGCGATGGACCTCCAGGCGGGTACCGAGAGCTACTACAACCTGTCGTGGGCGATGTTCACGGGCTTGATGATGACCGGGAATTTCGTGGACTATTCGGCGTACTAGGCGCGAGCTGCGCTTCCAAGGTCTGTCGGAGCATCCGTTCGACCAGGCCCAAGACTCGCTCCGACTCGCAGTCCAAGAGCATCTCGTGGTTGCAGCGCTCGAGGAAGACGCGCTGCTTTTCACGAGATGCGACGTGCTCGTAGATGTAGTCGGCGGAGGCGGGCTTGATCACGCGATCGTTTCGCGGGTGCAGCACCAGGATCGGGGCGCGCACCTGGCCCAGCAAGCCGCGCACGACGCCGCCGTAGGCGTGGAGCGAGACCAGGGCGTCGGTGGCGAAGCTCTTGTAGTTGGTGCTGCCCCGGGCCAGCGCGCGATCGGCGTAACCCCGGCCCGGCGTGGGGGTCCACATGTCCACCAGGCTGGCGATCAGCTTGCTGGCGTGGACGAGCGGGCTCTTGATGTACAGCGCTGCTCCGAGCGTGATCAAGGCGGCGACGTCGTCGGGGTGACGCGCGGCGAGCTCGAGCGCCACCAGGCCGCCCATCGACAAGCCGCAGATCGCGACCTGCTCGGCTTCCTGCCGCAGCTCGAGCAGCGCCGCTTCGGCGTCTGCGTACCAGTGCTCGTGGCGAACCCCGCGCAGGTCCTCCGGGCGCGTGCCGTGGCCGCGCAACACCGGCATGCGGTAGGGCAAGCCGAGGCGCTCCACGAGCGGAACCAGCGGGCGCACGGCGTCGAGGCTCGACGTGAAGCCGTGCAAGATCAAGCACGCCAGGGGCTTCTTGGAGCTCACGGCCGGACCTACAGACGTTCCCAATCGACCACGCCACGGACCTCGGGCGGCAGCGAGTCGAACTGGGCCTGCAAGCCCTCGCGGTCGAGGCTCGGTGGGGCCTTCACCACGAACGTGAACTCGCGCTTGATGAACTTGGTCTGCTCGCCGATGATCTTGCAGCCGGCCGCGGCAATCATGGCGCGGTAGGCGCGCGTGGCGTCGTGCATCTGCTGCTCGCCCACGCCCGAGACGCGGATGATGCCCGCGATCTGCTGCTCGAGCGCGAAAATCAGGAGCCAGCCGATCACCGTCGCCGGCACGGCCACGATGAAGATCTTCAGACCGCAACACAGGCCGACCACCGTGACCAAGATCACGCGCCCGGTGTCCTTGGCCTCGCCGACCATCGTGCGGAACCGCAGCAGCCCGCCGATGCCGAAGATCACGAACGCCATCGCCGGTTGCACCTCGACGATCAGCGCCACCACCGCCGCCACGACGGCGTACATCAGCAGCGTCTTCGGCTGCTCGAAATGCTCGAGGGTAGACAGCCTTCGCCGAGTCGCGGGGTGATAGGCGATCACCGCGCCCAGCACCAGCGCCAGCGTGAGCACCACCACCATGTCGAGCAACAGCCAGCCCTGGGCGAAGCTGGTCCATCCCTCGAGCAGCACTTCGGGGCCGCTCGCTTTCAGCGGCTGGGGTGTGTCGTGAAGCTCGGGCATTTTCGGCGCAGCCTAGCGCAGCACGGTACCCCGGCACTACCTCCTCAAGGCAGCCTGCGCCCCTCCTTCAGGCAACGCTCGACATAGCCTTGGACCAGCTCGCGGTGCTGCTCGCCGAGCTCGACGAACTCCACGCCGAAGAAGTGCTTTGCGCCCTGGCGCACGCCGTGGCGAATCACTCCCCGGGCCTTGAATGGGCGCTCCGCTCCCAGCTTGACGATCAGCTCGACCTCGCTGTCGATGTCGCAGCCCTGGAAGTCGTGCCGAACGAAGACGCCCACGCCACCGACGCTGATGTCCCGCGCCACCAGGACCTCCAGAAAGCCGTCCCCCATGATGTCGATCCGCACGGGCTCCGCGTCGAGCGGGCGCGCGCGCGGGGCCTTGCGTTGCTCGCGCACTCTAGAACCTTACAACCCTTTGCGCGTCGCGGCGCCCTGATTTCCCGAAGCCTGTAGGAGCGGCTCGCACCGAGCACGCCAGCGCGAGCCGCTCGACCGAGCGCGTCAGCGCGAGTTACGAGACCGAACCCGTCAGCGCGAGTTGCGAGACCGAGGGCGCGTGAGGCCGACGACCACGCGCTTGCTCGAGCCGTCCAGCGTGACCTTGCGAGTGGTGTAGCCCTTGTGAAGCACCTCGAGCACGATCTTCTTGCCCTTCGGCACGTCGAACTCGTACGGCGGCTTCTGGGTCACGCCGCGGCGCCCGACCTTGGAACCGGGCGGGTGGACCTCCAGGCGCACGCGGGTCGCTCCCGGCGGGACCGGCTTGGTCGTCACTCCCGAGGGTGATTTGCGTGCCGCGGGCTGCGCGGGCTCGGCTCGTTTCTGGGCCGCTTCGCTCGCAGCCGGCGGGGGTTCGTCCGGCTTTTTCGCGGCGACCGCCTGGCTCGGGGTTGTTTGGGCCGGCGGCGCGACGACCGGTGCAGCTTCGCTCCGCGTCGTTTCGACGGCAGCCTGCGGCTCGGGCGCGGCGGGCTCCGGTGCGCCCCCGGAGCGGAGGAACAGGAGCGCGGCGGCCGCGATGGCTAGAGGCGCTCCGACCTTCCACAGCCAGCCGCGACTGGACGCGCGTTCCGGTGTGTGAGCCGGTGTCTGCAGCAAAGCAGGCGCCACGCTGGGCGCGGCCGGGGCAGGGACTGAGGCGGCGCTCGGGATTGGAGTCACCCTCGCAACGCGCGCCGATGCGGACTCGGCTGGGCGTGCGAGTGGCAACGACCCCGACTCCAACTCCGGGGAGTCGAGCTGTGGATCTTCCCATCCCCCGACGCTGGCTCGATCGATCGCCTCGGGTGCGCTCGGCGGCGGCTCGAGATCGCGAGCCAGCGGGAACGGCTCGCTCGGCGCGGGCTCGCTGGGCAGCGGCTCGCGAACGCTCGGCGGCGCGGCTTCCGCCGTCGAAACCGGAGGGATCGCCGTGATTTCGGAAGCGGCCGGAGGAGTCGCCGACTCCGACGACCAGTCGGGAACGTTGGCGCCGTCACCCGACCGAACCACCACCATCGGACGGCGCGAGTTCGGTGGCAGGCTCAGCGGTGGTTCGTCGCCCGAGAAAATCAGCGTTGAACGCGGTGCGTCGTCGGAGTCCTGCGGCGGCCGCGGCTCTGAGTTTTCGGACGCTGCCGTGAGTGGTTCTCGTGACGACATCGAAACCCGAGCCCCAAGACTGCGTCGAGTCGTCAGCCGCATCAAGAGGAGATCCAGTAGTGCGAGAATGTCGGACGTCGAACCACATTCCCGGGCGCTCGAATCGGCCCGGTGACCGACGGCTGTAAGGAAGGCCCTGCCGTCTCGTTCCGTAGTCGAGGAGTCGGCCGTGCGGAGCAGAGCGGTCTGCTGGCTCTCGAGTCGTGATCGGCGAGCGCGTGAGCGAATTCAAATCCAGACCTGTCGCGGAGCCGAAGACCCAAGCTCCGAAAGCGCTGCGGGTTCCGAGTATCCTGCGACGGATGCTCCGAGATCTTCGCGCTCGAGTCCTGGTCACGCTGCTGCTGTTCGCGGCGGGTTGCGGTCGGGCAGCCGAGCCAGCGAGCCCGCCGATGCTCGATGCTGCGCCGCCCCCAGCGCCGGTAGCTGCGTCAGAGTCGGCGAGCACGGATCTCGACGCGCTCGAGCGCGATCTGTCCGTGAGCGAGGAGCGCTTGAATCAGTACCTCGCGCGACGAGAAGAACCGAGGCAGACGGCGATCACGCTGCGCGACGACCACGAGGGCAAGAAAGCCGAGAAGCCGAAGGGCTCGGCGACATCGGGAGGGGCCGGCTATGCACAACCCCCGCCGGCGGCCGCGCCGCGCCCCGCGCGGAAACGCGCCGAGGAGGAGCGCCCCGCCGACTCCGCAGCGGCCGAAGCTCCCGCGAGCGCGCCCGAGTCCGAGTCCGAGCCCGTCGAGAACGCCTGCGATCTGGCCTGCCGCGCCTTCGGCTCCATGCAGCGCTCGGCAGATCGGATCTGCGCCATCGCGGGCGAAGGCGACGCACGCTGCCGCCGCGCGCGCGAGCGCGTCGCGGATGCCAGCGCCCGCATCTCCAGCGCTCGATGCACGTGCCAGAACACCGACTGAGCGGCGCTCAGAAGCCCGCGGCCTGGGCGCGGTCGGCGAGCGCGCTCTGAACCGTGCGCGACAGCGCATCGGCCGTGTACGGCTTCGCGAGCCAGGCCAGGCCCTGCGCCATCGCGCGCTCCACGCGCTCGTTCAGGGCGTGCCCGCTGGCGACGATCGCGCGCTGGTCGGGGAACAGCGCCTGGATGCGCTCGAAGATCTCGAGCCCGTCGTGTTCTTCGTTCAACGACATGTCGAGGATCACGAGATCGAAGGGGCTCGCGCCGCTCGCCTGAGCCTCTTCGAACAAGCGGTAGGCCGTGGCGCCGCGGCTCTGGGTCTGCACCTCATAACCCATGTGGCTCAGAATGCGCTTGCCGGTCCGGAGCTGCACGGGATCATCGTCGACGATCAGCACGCGAGCGCGGCCGCGGCGCGGGGCTTCGGGTCGCTCCGAGGTCATGGGCTGCTCGGGGGTGCGCGGGAAATACAGGGTGAAGGTGGTGCCCTCGCCCGGTGCGCTCGTGACGTCGACGAAGCCTTCGTGCTCCTTGACCACGCCGTGCACGATCGCCAGACCGAGCCCGGTGCCGCTGCGATCGCCGGCGCGCTTGGTGCTGAAGAACGGCTCGAAGATCCGCCCGAGCTCCTGGGACGCGATCCCCGAGCCGTCGTCGGAGATCGTCACCGCGGCGTAGTCGCCGGCCTCGATCAGCTCGTAGCCCGAGACGGCGTGTGGGAGCTTCACGACCGAGGTCTTGATCCGCACCCGCCCATCACGGCGGATGGCCTCGATCGCGTTGTGGACCAGGTTGCTGATGGCGCGCGCGATCTGGGCTTCCGAAGCGCGGATCACGACCTGGTCCGGGCACAGCTCGAGCTCGACCTGGACGCGCGGGCCGTCCGCGCCGCGCTTGCGCTGGAGCTCGCCGTTGACGCAGCTCGAGACGATTTGGTTCAAGCTGAGCGGATCCTTGCGGATGTGGCCCTGGCGCCCGAGCGTGAGCAGATCCTTGATGGTCTGCGAGGCGCGCAGCGCCGCCGCCTTGATGCTCTCGAGGTCGGCGCTCACGTCGCGAGCCAGCGGGCTGGCCGAGGTCGCGAGCTCGCGCTGGATGATGTCGGGCAGACCCACCAGCGGCCCGAGCGCGTTGTTCAGATCATGGGCGACCCCGCCCGCCAGCACGCTGAGCGATTGCATGCGCTTGGACGCGGCGAGCCGTTCCTGCAAGGTGCGCTCGTGCTGGGTCGTGGTGAGCAGCACGGCTTCGTGCAGCTCGATGCTCTTCAGGGCGGCGCTCAGCTGATCCCGGAGCACGTGCTGACCGCTGCTGCCCTCGCTCAGGTCGAAGATCGCGAGCCCGAGCTGCTGGGTCTCGAACGCCAACGGAAAGACCAGGAACGAGCGGCGTTGATCCGCCCAGTGACCGCCCGGAGGAAAGATCGCCCGGCCTGGATAGCGCGTTGCCTCGAACGGCACCGGCAGCCCTTCGTGCAGGCACACGAGCGGCTCGAGCTCGGTCAACGAACCGTCGCAGGCCCGCGCCACGACCGCGCTACGCACCCCGGCAGCCGGCAGCCCCTTGACCAACATCCGCCGCAGCGAGGCCGCATCGAACGCCACCGAAAACGCCTGGCTCGCGTTCAACAGCCGCAGATAGCTCTCGTCCACCGCCAGGCGGTGCTGCATCTGCGCCGTGGTATTGGCGAGCGCCACGAGCGACAGCGCGTTGTACCAGACGTCGGCGAGCTCTCGCGTCTCCTTGCGCCGAAATTCACCGCGCAACGCGCCGATCGCGTTTTGTAGGCCGCGGTAACTCTCGTTGTCGTCTCCGCAGCGCTCGAGCTGCGCCTCGATCGTGCGCGAGAACGCCTCGACCTCACCGCCGAGCTCGGCTGCCAGCGCGTCGAGCAGCTCGAGCGCCGAAGTCTCCGAGGCCGGCCGTTCCCGCCCCAGGCAGGAAATCAGCAGGGCTTCGAGCTCGGGACGTCGGCGCTCCAGATCCTGGAGCAGCGCGCCCTTGGTCGGCGCGCGCGAGTCCCCCGAGGGGCGCATCGAGAGCCGCAGGCCGCAGCCACAGGACTGTCGGATCGTGAGCAGGGTCGACAGGTGCGTGACCGGCTCCACCGGCTCGCCCGCGAGCTGGGCGAGGATGAGCTCGATGGCGAGCTCCGCCATGCGCTGGAACGGCTGCGCCACCGTGGTGAGCGGCGGATTGGCGAGCCACGCCACCGAGAGGTCGTCGAAGCCCGTGACCGGGATCTCGTGCGGCACGCGGCAGCCGTTTCTGCGCAAGGCCTCGATCGCGCCGAGCGCCATCTCGTCGTTGGCCGCGACGACGGCGTCCGGGCGGGCCCGAGCGAGGATCGCGCGCATCGCTCCCACGGCCGAGCGCTTCTTGAACAGACCCGGCTCGACCAGGCCGGGGTCGTACGGCAAGCCGTGGGCTTCGAGCGCCTCGCGGTACACGGAGAAGCGCTCCTCGGCCTCGGGGTTCTTCGGAGTGCCCTCGATGAAGGCGACACGCCGGCAGCCGTGGGCTTCGATCAGGTGATCGATCAGCGCCCTCATGCCGAAGCGGTTGTCCACGACCACGCTCGGCACGCCCGGCACGGGCATTCCCAAACTGACCCGCGGGATGCCCCGGTAGCGCGCCTCCAAAAACTCGATCACGCCGGCCGGACCGGTGTGCCCCGACAGCAACGTGGAGGCAACGATCACGCCGTCCACGGCTCCGCCGTCGAGCAGATCGAAGACGACGTTGTGAGCGACCGCGCCCTGCCGCGGCTCGTCGAGCGCACGCCCGAACACGAAAAGCATGTCGAGGTCCAGCTGACGCGCGCGTTCGTCGAGCGCGTGGCGGAGATCTGCCTCGTACCCTCCGCCGAAGAAGTTCATGTAGTCCAGCAAGACCGCGACGGTCTTGCGCCTGGGCGGTGCGGGTTCGCCCGAGACGAGGTGCAGAGCTGGAGGTGTCGATGGGCGCTCGCTCATCGGCGTGGCTTACGGACTAAGACGCTAGCAGGCGCTACCTCGTTCGCAACGCGACACTCCGCGCAAGCGCGCTACACGAACCTACTCCAGCTCAGCCCCGCTCAGCATTCGAGCCGATGTAGCTCGACCTCAAAAATGGCCGAGCCACGTGAGATTCAGACTCTCGTCGACGTCGCTCCGTCCATTCGGGGTGTACTGATGCCAGAAGGCATATTCTGCCAAAAACGACACGTGCTCTTCGAAGCGAACGCCGATCGCGGGCAGATGCAACACCTCGTCCACGGATAGATCGGAGTAGCGTGCGAGGCTCAGGTTGTAGCGAAACACCAGCGGCGCGACCGCGTATTCCCCTCCTGCAAGCAAGAACGTGTTGTCGGACGAAGCGACGCCGGGCAGCGGATAAGCGTTCACGTTGGCGCCCGATTGGTGCAGCGCCTCACCCCAGAAGCCCAGCGCGCCCCAGCTGAGCTTCGCGTCCACCGCGAGACGTTGCACCGAGTGCGTCGCCTCGGGGAGCTCGGCGTCGAAGCGCTCGCCCGAAAAACCGAGCTCGAGCCGCGCGGCGCGCGTCAGCTGGGCGAACGGCTGAAGCCGCGCCGAAACGGTGTTGCGGCGCCGCGCCCCCGGGATCGAGATCGTGTCGCGCCCGACCAGCGAGGCGTTGGTGTGGCCGTCGACCACGAAGAACTGCGCGAAGGCGTTGACTCCCAGCTTTTCACCGAGCTTCGCCTCGAGCGAAAACCCGGCGCCTGGATCGAACTTCAAGCCCTCGTAGACCTGAATGTTGCCGTAGAACGAGTTGTCCCAGAATAGCCCCACTTGCTTGTAGATCTTGCCCACCTTGAGTCTGAGCGCATCGTCCCCCGCGTACAGATACGCCTCCTGGATCCAGGCGAGGCCGTCGTAGAAGGGGCGCATCTTCTCGTTGCTGAGCCGTGGCTCGAAGTGCAGACCGAACCCCTCGTACGCCGCGTCGAAGCGCAGGTTCGAATAGACCAGGAACTGATTGTCCCAGCCGTTCGTCGGTTGGTAGTAGTAGAGCGCGATGCCGCCGGCGATGCGCACGCGCCGGGTCCAGTCGTCGGGCTCGTGCTTCGGCTCGGGTGCGGGGGCCGCTTCGGGCGGCAAAGGCTGAGGGCCGGGACCGGGGGGAGCGGCGGCGATCGTCCGGGGCAGCAGCAGCAAGAACGCGCCGAGCACTGCTCGGCGAAAGCCGGGATTCACGGCGGCCACGGTACACGCTTCGTACTCGATTGTCCCGCGCGCGAACCGGGCTTTTCCTCAGTATTCGAGCTCCCGTGAAACCATTTCCAACGCCGCCTCACCACGTCGCAGCCGCGCAACGTTCGTAGCAAACGCTTCGAACACCTTCGCCAGGTAGAACGGCTCGTGGCCGGCGACGTGGGGCGTGATCCAGAGCCCCGGGCAGTGCCAGAGCGAGCTCGCGGGCGGCAGGGGTTCGGGGTCGATGACGTCCAGGGCGGCCCCGGCCAGGCGTTGTGCGCGAAGCGCGGCTTCCAGCGCGGTGTGGTCGAGCAGCGCGCCGCGCGAAACGTTGATGACGACCGCGTGAGCGGGCAGCGCGGCGAGCACTCGGGCATCGACCAAGCCGCGGGTCTTGGAGGTGAGCGGGGCGCAGAGCACGAAATAGTCGGCATCTCGCACGGCGTGCTCGAGCTCGGCGCTTTCGAAGACGCCTTCGAGCCCCGGCGCGGCTCTTCCGGAGCGGGTCACCGCAAGAACTCGCAGCCCGAACCCGCGCGCGGCGAGGGCAACGCGCGCACCGATCGCGCCGTGGCCGAGCAGCACCAGCGTCTTCCCGGCGAGCGGCGCGCACGCGAAGCTCCGCCACTCCCGCCGCGCCTGCTGTGCGAGGGCGCGAGGCAGATCGCGCGCGAAGGCGAGCAGCAACGCCATCACGTGATCGCGGACGGCATTGGCGTGCAGGCCGCGGCAATTGGCGATGATCGTCGCGCCGCGGAGGCCTTGGCTCGGGAACAGCGGATCGACCCCCGCTCCGGCGATCTGAAGCAGCTCGAGGCGCGTAGCCGGGCTCCAGTCGAAGCGCGGAGGGCGGCCGAGCAGCAAGTATTCGCAGTCGGGCAAGGCTCGCGCGAGCTGCTCGGTGCTGCCGACGAAGCTCGGTTCGAAGCCGTGCCGGGCGAGCGCCTCGCTGCACGCCCGCCGCTCCGCGTCCCCGAGCTCGAGGGCGACGTGAGCGCGCGCGACGTCCGACATTCCCGAGGTGTAACTCGGTTTCGTCGGGTATCCTCCGCTCGTGTCCGATTTTCAGCTGCCTCGGCGCGCGTTCCTGGGGTTGACGCTGGCTTCGAGCGCGGCCAAAGGTCAGGGGCTCGCGATCCGCAGCGTCGCGTCCGGCTCGGACGCCGAGCGCGCGGGGGTCCAGGCCGGCGATCTGCTGCTCGCCCTCGACCGGAACCCCGCGACCGACCTCGTCGAAGTGCGCACGCTCCTGCGCGCGCTGCGTGCGGGCGATCCGCTCCTGCTCGAGCTGTCGAGGGCGGGGGGAGCGTTCGAGGTCGAGCTCGAGCTCAGCGAGTTTCCGCTGGAGCGCTACGCGGCGGCCCGCATCCTGCTCGGGCAGGTCCAGAGCGGAGGAGTCTGGCTGCGAACACTCGCCGTGGTCCCCGACACGCAGGGCCCGCACCCGGTGGTCGTTTATTTGCCGGGAGCGCATTGGGCCTCCGAAGAGTACCCGCTCGATCTCGAGAACCCGGTGCCGGCTCTGGCGAGCGCGCTGAGCGCCGCGGGCGTCGCGACGCTGCGGATCGAGCGCGGCGGCGTCGGTGACAGTCAGGGCCCACCGTGCTCGCGCACCGACTTCGAGACCGAGCTCGCCGGATACCGGGCAGGGCTCGGGCAGCTGCTCGCGAGCGACTGGGCCAGCCCGCAGCGCGTGTTCTTGTTCGGGCACAGCCTGGGCGCGATGGTGGCTCCGTTACTGGCGGAGTCAGCCGGAGTCGCTGGCATCGTGACCTTCGGCGCGAGCGCGATGCCGATCTCCGAAGGGCTCGTGGGAGCGCTGGTCCGGCACGCCGAGCGGCAGCCGGACCGCGAGACCGCCCGACGCCGTGCCGGGCTCGTGAGCGAGTTGGTGCGGCTGGTCTGCGCCGGCAAAACGCCGGCCGAGGTGTTCGCCGAGCGCCCCGACATCGCGAGCGCGGCCCCGGCGCACTTCGCCGCCGATCAGGCCTACCAGCGGGTGGTGCGGTTTTATCATCAGCTCGAGCGCGCCGGCTTGCGCGGCGCGTGGTCGCGCGTCGGCTGCGACGTGCTCGCGATACACGGCAGCGACGACTGGATCACGACGCTCGACGATTCGCGGGCGATCGCCGAAGCCGCAGGCGGACGCGGCGCGGCGTTGGAGCTCGAGGCGATCGATCACCAGCTCTCGCCGCCGGGCTCGGCGCGCCCGAAGCTTGCGCCTGCGCTGGCTACCGCGATTGTCGATTGGCTACGGGCGCGGCTGTAGGCTCGAGCACGATTTCGAACAGCCCGTGATCGAAGGGCGAGCCCGGCGCCGGCGTGCGTTGCACGACGCGCTCACGCTGGCCGAGCTTCTCGAGCTCGAGCGCGCGGTGGTGGCAATACGGGTTGTTACCGGGGCGGCCGAACAACGACGTCGCCATCCAGGTGCACCCGGCGCGGCACTCGTCCGCGTAGTAACAACTCCGGCAGAAACCCCACAGATCATCGACCGTGCGATCGCGGTTGTAACGCAGCGGCTCCGAGCGCTCCCAGATCTCCTCGAGAGTGCGCTCGCGTGCGTTACCGCCGACCCAGCGATCCGTGGGCAGCGAGGGGCAGCCCTTGATGTCGCCGTTGGCCTCGATACCGAGCCCCAGGCGTCCGGCCTGACAGCTCTGACTGTGCCCGCACGGCGACAGATCGCGCAGCACGTGATCGTAAGGCCCGAAGTAGCCGAGGTTGTTGCCGATCAAACACTTGATCCGCGCGCGCTCCGCACGCTGCTTGAGCTCGGCGAGCACCGGAAACAGCCGCAGCAGATCGTAGGGCTGCAGCAGCACCTCGGGCTCGTCCGCAGCGCGCCCCGCGGGAACCGTGAGTTGGATTTGCCAGCCGTGGGCGCCCGCTTCGGCGAGGCTCTCGAAGACGTGCTCGAGGTGCGGCAGGCTCAGGCGGTTGACCTGGGTGTTGACCGAAAACGGCAAGCCGATCGCTCGACACACCCGCATGCCCGAGCGCGCCGCCTCGTAGGCGCCGTCCAACGCGCGCAGCCGATCGTGCGTGGCCCGGTTCCCGTCGAGCGAGAACGACACCGTCTGTAGCCCCGCGGCCTTCGCCGCCCGCGCGCGCGTTTCGTCGAAGCCGCGGCCCGCCGTGACCAGGCTCGACTGCATGCCGTGCGCGCGGATCGCCGCGATCACCTGGGTCCAGCCTTCGTAAAGGTAGGCTTCGCCGCCGATCAGCGTGACTTCCTTCACGCCGAGCTCGGCGAGCTGGCGCACCACGCCGAGCGCCTCGTCCAGGCTGAGCTCGTCGGAACGCGGCGCGCCGGCGCGAGAGCCACAATGCCGGCACGCCAGATCGCATTTCAGGGTGAGCTCCCAGACCACGTAGACGGGTCGATCACTGCGATCGACCGCGCGCACGTTGCCCGCGAGCGGCAGCCGGCGCGACGCGCTCTCGCGGAACACCGGCAGCGCCACGCGCGGGCGCGGCGCGCGCATCAAGAGCTCGCGCTCGGACGCACTCAGCGCGTCTGGCGCCGTCACATCAGCTCCTCGTCGGGCCACACGCAGCCGTAGGGCATGGCGATCATCTGGAAACAAATGCCGAGCTGTGGCGCGCACTGACGGTTCACGCAGTAGCCGCACGTACCGCAGTCCGCATCCGCGGCGCATTCGTGCGCGACGCAGCCGTGGGCGTCGACACCGGGCCGTTGTGCGCAGTCTTGCCAGGGCTGACACTCGTAGTCGCCGGTCTCGCAATGCACGGGCGCGCAGTGGTTGCCGGGCCCTGTCGCGTCGAAATCGCACTCGAAGCCATCCGGGCAAGCAACCTGCGTCTCCGAACAGGGCAGCGGCTGACACTGCCCATCGACACACTCGTTCCCCGCCGCGCACGACGTCTCCGTACAGGCGGGCATGCACAGAGAGCCGCACGTCTGTTGGATGCAAACCTGTCCGTCACCGCAGCCCTCTTCTGGGCACCGCGGCTGAAACTGCGGATTGCCGCAAGAGCGCGGCGGTTCGACGAGCACGCAGCTCACCGAGCCGATCCCCGCCGGTTGCGATGAACACTCGTCCACACTGTGGCAGCCGCTGCGATCGGTGAAGCCCTCGCAGGCGCGGCCGGTCGCTTTGGTGGCGGCGCCGCCCTCAGCTCCGCCGCCGCTGCCGAGCGCGCCGCCCGTCGATTGCAGCTTTCCGCCGCTCGAGACCGCTCCACCGGTGTCGTCGCCACCGGCCCCTGCGCTCGCTCCGCCGGAACCCGCTGCCGAGCCGCCCTGACTCGACTTCGACCCGCCCTGCCCTGAGCTCGCGCCGCCGGTCGTGACTTGCGACTGTTCGCCGCCGGTTCCCGCGCTGGTGTTGGCGTCGCCGCCGTCCGACGTCTCGCCGCAGGCAAACAGCGCGCTGCCCGCGAGGAACGCGGCGCTCGCCGCATACCGCCGCGACCGCGAGGCTCCCGGCACGAGCCCGGTCACCGCGCGCGGCGCGACCGCCGAAGCCGCGCTCGCCCCACAGAACGGACAGACCGCGTCGCGGGCGCGGAAATGCCGGTGACAAGCGCCGCACAAGACGAGAGTAACCAAGACTCGTTCTCCTCCGCCGCCAGACTAATGCAGGTTCGGCGCCAACCCCGAGCGCGCGCCAGCCCCGGCAGAGAGCCGAATCAATTCGCCGACTTGCTGGCGTCGCAGCCCGATGCTGCCGTGGCACAGGTGGCCCCCGTCTGTGCCAAATCAAGCGCCTGGCATGACGCGCGGGTCGGTGCGCGCCGTCGGTTCGAGGCCCGCGGTTCGCCGAACCAGCTCTCCGGGTGCCCGCGCTACTTCCGCGCGCCGCGCTGAGAGGGTGCCTCTCGAACGCGAAGCCACAGTCACGTTCCTGACTGTGACTTCCGCTCGGAGCGCCTCCCCTCCCCCGACAACCGCACCCGCGAACGCGATAGTTGCGTTCGCAACCAATGGAGCTACCTTCGGCGAACCCGTGTCCCCGACCCCTTCAAGAGCCGACGCCGGCGTGCTCCGGGAGCAGATCCAGCGCTTCGTCCGCAGCTTCGGCTTGCTCGTCACGCGCCAGACACCGTGTGGCCAACCCGTGTCGCCGTCGTACGCCCACGCGTTGATGGTGTTGCTCGAGCGCGACTCTGCCGGAGCACCGACCACACAGACCGAGCTCGGCGCCGCGCTCGGCATCGACAAGAGCAACGTCGCGCGCCTGTGCAGCCGCCTCGAAGAGGCCGGCCACGCCGAACAGAGCCCCGCCCCCGACGACGCGCGGAGCCGCCTCGTCCGCTTGACCGCACCCGGGAGGCGCATGGCCCAACGCATCACCGAAGCCAGCCGCGACCGCTTCGCCCGCATCCACGCCGCCCTGCCGCGCGCTCAGCGCGCCACCGTGCTCGAAGCCCTGGCGCTGCTCAACGACGCCGTCGAAACCCTGAGAGAGGACAGCAACCCGTGACCCGATGCTCCATTGCCGTCGCTTCCCTGCTCTTCGCGGCCGTTGCTTGCCGCGCGAAGACCGAGCCAGCACCCGCTCCCTCAGCGGCCGCAGCGACCTCCGCGCACGCCCCACACGCCCCACACGCCCCACACGCCGCGCACGACTCGCTCGATCAGCGCACGCCGCTCCCGCTGCTACCGATGATGGCGCACCACCAAAAACAAAACATGCGCGACCACCTCGAAGCCGTTCAGCAAATCACCGCCGCCGTCGCCCGCAGCGACTTCGAAGCCGTCGCCACCGCCGTCAAACGCATCGGCTACTCCGAGCAGATGGGCCGCATGTGCGAACACATGGGCAGCGCCACTCCTGGCTTCACCGAGCTCGCCCTCGAGTTCCACCACCGCGCCGACACCATCGCCACCGCCGCCCAGTCCCGCGACCCGAGCGCCGTCTCCGCCGCCCTCGCCGAAACCCTCAGCACGTGCACCACGTGCCACGCCCGCTTCAAGCAGCAAATCGTTGACGAAGCGACCTGGGCCGCGCTCCCGCGACGTTGAGGTCACCTGCCAGCCCGACTGCTTTGCGGTATTCGACCCGCCATGGGCAACCAAGCTCGCCAGCTACTCGAAGCAGCGCTCGCTCTTCCTAAGGAGGAGCGCGCCGACCTTGCAGAGCAGCTTCTCGCGAGCGTCGAGGACCCCGTCACCGATGTGGACATGCTCGGCGAGCACCAGCCCGATCCGGACATCGAGAAGGCCTGGGCAACCGAGATCACCCGTCGCGCCGACCGCGCGCTGCGTGGCGAGACGCAGGGGATCCCTGGTCCCGAGGTGGACGCCCAGATACGTCGCATCATCGAAGACAACTGAAGGCGGACCGTTTCGATCCTGATGCCGCCGCCGAGTACGCCGCGGCCGTGCTCTGGTACCGGAAGCATGACATCGCCCTTGCCGAGCGATTTCGCGCACGTTCTCGCAACGATCGCTTCCATTTGCGAGGCGCCCGCGCGTCCGTCGAGCGTTCGCGGCGTCCCGAAGCGGATCCCGGTGCGCCGGCGTCTCGTCGCGAAGTTTCCCTACTCGATCGTATCGTGCGCTGCACGGCGAGACCCGGCCGCACGTTCTCGCCGCTGACCGGCGCTGCGCGCGTCAGCGCCGAGCGAGCTTCCGGAGCATCGCGAGCACCCTCCCGAGCAACTGCGCTGCGTCCCCCGCGTTCGTCGAGCTTTCGCGGCGTCCCGAAGCGGATCCCGGTGCGCCGGCGTCTCGTCGCGAAGTTTCCCTACTCGATCGTATACTTGGGGCTCGACGACGAAATCTTGATCCCGGCAAGCCAACCTGCCGTCCCCGCGAGCCGAAACGCGAACGCCGTTCGTCCAACAGCCTGTTGGACAACTCACCAAGCCGATCCGGACATCGAAAAAGCTTGGGCAGCGGAGATCACGCGTCGCGCCGAGCGTGCGCTCCGCCGCGAGACCCGGCCGCACGTTCTCGCTGCTGACCGGCACGCGGCCGCCGCACCGCGACCGCGTGCCGTTCTCGCTGCGCGCGTCAGCGCCGAGCGAGCTTCCTGAGCATCGCGAGCACCCTCCCGAGCAACTGCGCTGCGTCCCCCGCTTCGTCAGCGCCGAGGTAGCCCCACGCGATCGCGACCCGCAGTGCTGCGAGCGACTCATTCGCGCTCCCCGCCGCCGTGAAGAACCGCGACCGCTGATTCCCCGCTTCCGACACGTCCCCCTCCGCGATGTTCAACGCGACGCTCGTCGCCGCGCGCATCAGCTGATCCGCGAGCGACCGGTCATGCCGCCGGATCCGCGCCACCAACGGCCGAAGATTCTCGATCACTTCGAAACTCAGAGCTGCAACTTGAAGAGCCATGATTCCCTGCCTCGTTCCGCGCGCCCGCCCGATGCGAACGCCAGCACCCGCCCCCAGGTCAGCGCGCGCAGCCGGTGTCGGGGCTGCCCCGCAGGGGCACCGGCGCAGCCGGCGCGCAGCGGCCTCGACACCGGCGAGCACGCTGGCACGATCAGGATCCCGGCAAGCCAACCTGCCGTCCCCGCGAGCGGCAGCGCTTCCCACGATCAGCCTTCAGCGATCTGCCTCTAGCGATCAGCCCCAAGCGATCTGCCTTCAGCGATCTGCCTTCAGCGATCTGCCTCTAGCGATCAGCCCCAAGCGATCTGCCTTCAGCGATCAGCCTCTAGCGATCAGCCCCAAGCGATCTGCCTCTAGCGATCTGCCTCTAGCGATCAGCCCCAAGCGATCTGCCTCTAGCCCCCAGCGATCAGCGATCAGCCCCGAGCCCGAGCGCAAGCACAAGCGCAAGCGATCCCAAAAACCAAAAGCCCTCGAAGCTACGCGCTTCGAGGGCTTTTTAGTGCGAAGGGGGGGACTTGAACCCCCATGGGAATAACCCCGCTAGCACCTCAAGCTAGTGCGTCTGCCAGTTC
>JAICQO010000109.1 GCA_025937835.1 Polyangiaceae bacterium | reverse complement strand
GAGCCGAACGAGCCGTAGCTGATGCCGAACTGAAAGTGCGGCCAATCCCAGATCGTTCGGTGCTTGAGGCCGAGCCGAACGTGCTCGTGGTGAAGCAAGATCTTCGAGCCGTCGGGCAAGGATTCGCCGATCCTCGCATACTCCTCGAAGGGCTTCGTCCGCGGCTCGAACTGCTTGTGATACGACTGTCCGAAGAAGTCCGAGGCCAAAGCCATCCCGGACTTTCCGGTCATCTTGTGGAGCGGCCAGAAGACCATGTCGAGCCCCCACACGAGCTGAACGCCACCGAGCAGCCACAACCCGACGCGGGCGACGCGACCCGTGCGGTGGACGAGGATCGCCATCGCGGCGATCGCCGCGGCCATGTAGGGGATCAGCGGCTGGAGATAGCGATCGTGAGCGAACATCAGCGCCCAGACCGCGATCCCGACGTGACCGGCCGCGATCAACGCCAACAGGCGCCGAGTGCCGCGCAGGAACGGCAACGCGACGAGACCGAACGTGAAGAGTGAACCGACGATCGGAAAAGTGCCGTGGAAGTCGGCCCAGTTGTACAGTCCGTAGGAGTACTCTCGGAGCCCGCGCCAGACCGCCTGCAGCTTGATGGGGAGCGGCCCCTTCACGGACCAGCTCTCCACGTCGTACATCGCGTACCAGAGCGGGCCCTCCGCGACCCACGGGCGCGGGTTCATGTGACGATGCAGGACGGGGTAGAGCGGGTCTCCGTACCAGCACCAGTTCTTGAGCCAGTGCGGGGCGGTGAGCACGAGCCCCGCAATCAACGCCGTCGCGGGACCGAGCAGCCAGGCGTTGCCCGGCGTGGTCCGGCGGAAACGCGCGACCCCGAGCCAGACCGCGCGACCGAGCAGCGCGAAGACCGGGAAAATTGCGGCGAGCGGCGCGGTGTACTTCGACATCGCGAGCCCGGCTGCTTGCAGCGCGAACAGCAAGCAGCTGCTCGGCCGCAGATCCGGCCAGGCACGGGCCATCATCAGGTAGGTCGGGATCGACCAGAGCGCGGCGATGTGGTCGGACGCGACGAACAGCGACGCGTCGTACAGGAACATGGCCGGGAAGAAGAACAGCGCGATCCAGGTCGCCCGAGCCCGCGCGTCCGGCACCAGGTAGCGGACGAGCGCCGGGATACCGGGCAACGTGAACAGAAAGATCAAGAACTCGACGTGCGCGGCGAGCTCCACCCGATCGAAGAGCTCCGAGCCCGGCAACAAGAATGCCCAGGCGTAGAGCACGCTCGAAAGGTGGGGCACCGCGGCGAACACCGGCCCCTCCGGGAAGCGCTCGATGCCCTTGGCGGCGGCGTAGTGCTCCGCCAGCCCCAGGTGGTACCAGCGCGCGTCGTACGCGGTGTTGTCCGGGATCAAGGTCGGCACGTACAGGAACACGAGCGCGACGGCGCCGAACGCGAACGCGACGGCCTCGGCCGAAGAGAGCGGCTCGAACCAAGGCAGCCCGCGGCGGCGAACGCGCCAGGCAAGCAGATCGCGGACGAGCTGTTTCGCGCCGGCGGCGAACAAGGCCACCGGGATCAGCACGAACGAAAGCGGGCCGAAGCCGTGGACCAGTCCAACCAGGAACGTCAGTAAAAAGAAGACGTAGACGCCGGTGGCGAAGCTGAGCGTGACGTGCCCATCCTGGCGCTCGCCGGGGCGGCTCAGCGCGGTCACCACCAGGTTGCCGACGCTGAGCGAGGCCAGCCCGAACGCGAGCGCTCCGGCCCACGACACGAGATAGCGAAAGAACAACCACTCGCGCAGCGGGTAGTGCTGGTCGAAGATCGACGCGAGCCACAGCGCGGAACCGACGAGCGCAACCCCGAGCGCCCAGCTGCGTGCAGACGCGATCCAGGCCCTAGCGTCGGAGCGGCTCATCGGCGGACCGAGACTCGCTCGAGGTGCAGCATGGTCTTGCGCGGCGAGCGCAGGCGCACGTAGCGCGCCTCGATCGGCTCGAACTTCGCTTCCCAAGTGCCGAACAGCTCCCAGCGCTCGGCGACCTTGGTGTACTTGGCGCCGTCCGTGCTGACCTCGACGAGCAGCGGGACCGCGCGCTCTGCGGCGCCGTCGCTGCGGTTGTCGACCTCGACGCGGCTGATCCGGCTCACGCTTTGAAGGTCGATTTCGACCCACGGATCTTGCTCTTCGCGTGTATGAAAGAAGATTGCCGTGGTGACTCCGCCGCACTGGCGCGCGGCCGGATTGCAGGTGTACAGGCTCGAGCTCGCCCGCCACGGCCGCTGGGCGGCCAGGTCGGGCCCGCGTACCGCCCGCGCCACGAGCAGGGTGACTAGAAGCAAGCCGCCCAGCAGCGCGACGAGGGCAGGGTAGAGGCGCAGCGCTCGGCGCGCCCGCAGATCGGACGCGCTCGAAAAGCGCTCACTGGCCCGCTCGATTGCCGGCCGCAGCCAGCGCTGCGCTGCGCGTGCTCTCCGCGTCGCTTCGTCGCGCGATCCCTCGGCGCGCACGTGGAACGGCTCGGCGAGCGTCTTGGTGACCTCGACGTCCTCCGGGAGCAACCAGGCCTTCGCTTCGGCTTCGGGCGCGAGCAGCTCTCGGAGCGGCGTCTCGGGCGGCGCCTCGGGCCGAGCCAGGCGCCCAAGCCAGTAAGCAGCTTCGGCGTAGAGGTCGAGGGCAAGCTCCGGTTCGCTTTGGAGCGCGTGCGGCGAGTCGAGCAGCCGATCGGCCGCGCGGGCGGCGCGGATCGCGCGCGCCAAGAGCAAGAGCTCCGCGGCGTTTCGGCGCTCGGCCCGTTTTGCCTCGGCGATGCGCGCCGACAACGTGAGCCACTCGAGCGCCCGTCTCAACTTGCCCGGCGCTCGTGCCGCGGGCTTCACGGGTTCATCACCGTCGGTCATGGTTTTCCTGGTTTGGTCACACGGTAGAGTCGCCAGCGGGCGCGCTCGAGCACGAGCTCCGCGCCGAATCCGAGAGCAGACCGGGCGTTTCGAACGGGATCTGCGTGCTGGAACCCCTGGACCAGCAAGTAGTCGTAGAAGCGCCCGTGTTCATCGAGCGAGAACTTGCCGCTCCATCCGGGCGCTGGCAACGAGACCGGTCGGTTCGAGAACGGATGCGACGGGATGTTCCAGAGGTAAGGCGTGTATCCGTGTCCGACCGCCGTCAGGTACGAGTACATCCCCTTGTATGGCGGCAGCTTCAAATCGGGGTCCGGATCGCCATCGTCGAAGGTGAACGGCAAGACCTTGGCACGCGCAGGAACCGCGTTGATGATTTCGAGGAACGGCCGGGTTTGCTCCCCGAAGTGCGCGAACTGCCGAACGGCGACCAGGTTCAGGGCTAGCGAAAGCCCAATCCCGGGCAGCAGCGAAAGCGTGAAGGCCCAGCTTCTGCGCGGCGCGGGGATCAGGAGCAGCCACGCCGCGACCACCGAGGCGTATCGCGGGTAGGTGTACCAATGGTTGATAGGTCCAGCGACCTCCCACCACAGCAGGGCGTACAGGCACCCCGCGCCGAACACCAAGAGCAGCGGTGAGCGGCGGTCTACGAGCGGACGCTGCCCGAGCTGCGTGAGCGCCAGCGGGCCGAGCACGAGCACGACGAACGCGATGGCTGCGATGCGCTCTGCGAACGGCTCGGAGTAGTTGTCGAGCACGTAGTGAAACGCCTGGGACAGCCGATACCCCGGCGAGTGCCAACCGAAATGAAATGACCCGGAAGGCCCCGACTTTCCCGCGAGCTGACCCGCCAACCAGATCGTGGTCAGCAAGGCGGCGCCAGAGCCTGCCGCCAAGTGCACGAGCACGCGCCGCCCGAGGCGTCCCGTCGTCAAGCACAGCAGCCCGCCGGAGACGGCGAGCAGCCACGTCGCTTGGATATGAGTGAGCGCCACGAGCGCGCTCCACGGTGCGATCCGGAAGCCGTCTGCGATCGTCTCGGCCTCGAGGATCCAGGCACAGACGATCGACACCAGCGCGATGCCGATCATGTACGCGATCCAGCCGGCATACAGGTTCAGCTGCCAGATCAGCGCGAAGGACCAGAGCCCGAGGCGCGGGTCGCGACCCAGCGACAGGAGCAGCCGCATCGTCGACAGCGGCAGCAGGGCGAACACGAATGCCGTCAGCAGCTTGGCCGTGAGCAGCGGCCCGAACACCTGCCCGAGCAAGCAGGCGGCGCCGTACCCGACCCAGTACGGCACGGGTGCCCAGTTGATCCGGTGATAAGTCGCCGCTGGCTCACGGCCGAGCAGCACGTCCCACATCAGCTCGGTGGACGCGGTGTTGAGGCCGAGATCTGCGAACGGCAGGAACGGCGTGACCGCGAGCGGGATGCACGCCGTCACGAACAGCAACAAGGTCGCGGCGAGCAAGAAGCGGTCGCTGCGGAGCGCTTGCCAGAGGCTGGTCCGAGTGCGCGGCAAAAGGAGGCCGAATGCGGCCGAGAGGCTCGCGCTCATCCTGGTTCGGCAGCCGCCGGTTTCACGCGCGCAAGGGAAGCAAAGCGGGCATGGCCGGTCAAGCTGGCCGGAACGTCGCGGATGGCTCAAGCTGTGCCAGCGAAGGGGGGACAGGCAGCGGCGGAATAGCCGGATTGCAGGCGGGATTAGCGGTACGCGGCTTGCAAACTCCTCACGCATGAGGCGCGAGCTGGTTTTCTGGCGGGTGAGTCTGTTGGCCGGGCTGGGTTTCAGCATCACGGCGGGTTGCGGCGGGAAGCAGACGGGCTCGGACGACAACGACGGGGATTCCGGTTCGGCGGGCGACACGAACGTCGAGACCGGCGGCGCAGGCACGGGTGGCCGCACGAGCGCGACCGGCGGCACGCGCACGACCGGAGGCGTCGACGCAACCGGCGGTGTTGCTCCAACGGGTGGCGTCAGCCCAACCGGCGGTGCGAGTCCGACCGGCGGTGCGAGTCCGACCGGCGGTGTGTCCGGCCGGGAGTTCACCTGCACCGAGACGGCGGACAGCGAAGGTGGTCTCGTGCGCTGCGCCGAGGAGTGGGCGCACCGGCCCGAGCCCGCGAGCTGCACCTCCAAGATCCCGAGGGATGAAGAGTTCGATCCCGACGTCCCCGGTGCCTGTCACAAGGACGCCGACTGCGAGGGCCCGCTCGAGTACTGCGCCCAAGGCCTTCCCGGCGGGACCTACTGCCAGAAGGGTTGTGAGACCGACGCGGACTGCGCCGAGGGAGCGGTGTGCGTGTGCGGTCCGGTGATCGGTGAGTGCTACTTCGCGCTCTGCAACACGGACGAGGATTGCCCGGGGAGCGTGTGTCTGGGCTCGCAGCCGTACAACGGTTGCGGCACGAATTGGCAGTTTGCCTGCGCGGCGCCCGAAGACGAATGCTGGGTCGACGCCGACTGCGGGGCGGGCTCTCAGTGCACAGCGCAGAGCGGTGTTCGCAAATGCCAGGCGCTGCCGGTCTGCGGACGACCGTTCCTCGTGGGCGGGAGCGCGCGCAAGGCGAGGCTGCGCAACGCGGTGTCGTGGGCCGAGCCCTGCGCTCTTCCCTCGCGAGAGCTGTCCGAGGAAGCGCGCAGCGCGCTCGTCACGCATTGGTCGGAAATGGCGCTGATGGAGCACGCCTCGGTCGGCGCCTTTTCTCGCTTCATCCTCGAGCTCTTGTCGCTCGGAGCTCCCGCGGAGCTGGTGCGCGACGCGAACCGGGCGCTCGGAGACGAAATCGCCCACGCCGAGCTGTGTTTTGCGCTGGCGAGCCGCTACGCGGGTCGGCCGATCGCGCCCGGGGCGCTGTCGATCGCGGGCGCGCTCGACCCGAAGACGGCCGTCGAGATCGGCCACACCGCGTTTCTCGAGGCTTGCCTCGGCGAGGTTCAAGCCGTGGCCGAAGCCCGCGCCGCGCTCGAGGGCGCGACCGACCCCGCCGTCCAGAGCGCGCTGTCGCGGATCGTCGAGGACGAAGCGCGCCACGCCGAGCTCGGCTTCCGCTTCGTGAAGTGGCTGCTCGATACCTTGCCAGCGAACGAGCGCGCGGCGCTGTCGGCAGCGATCGAAGCGTCGCTCGAGCAAGCTCTGTCGGCGCGCGCGTCCGAACCGCAGCTCGACGGCGTCACAGCGCCCGAGCACGGCCTGGCTGCGGCGCGCGCAGTCGCGCAGGCACGGCGGCTCGCCCTGGTCGAGGTGTGCGCGCCCTGCACGCGAGCGCTACTGAACGGGCAGCGCGCCGTCGTCGTCGGAGCTCGGCCGAACGCCGAGCTCGCCTGCTAGCGGCTCCGGCGTCGCACGGAGCAGCGCGTCCAGGCTCGGGATCACGATCTCGTTCAAAACACGCTGTCGCAGCGCTGCTCGGAACGCCGGGGAGGGGAGGCCCAGCGCCGCCTCTCGTTCGGGCGTCAGCCCGGTCACGCCCGTTAAAGGCTCGGTCGTTCGCGCCAGGGTCGAGCGCAGCGCGTCCTTCACGCGAGCTGCCAGGGCTGGGCCACCGCGTCTCAGAGCCCAATCGAGGAAGCGCCACGCGAGCAGCGAGTGCCGCGCTTCGTCCTCGGCGATCAGGCCGAGCGTGCGACTCAATGAGGGCTCTTGTGCATCACGGGCGA
Organism: Polyangiaceae bacterium; assembly: GCA_025937835.1. Taxonomy (GTDB): domain Bacteria; phylum Myxococcota_A; class Polyangia; order Polyangiales; family Polyangiaceae; genus PMG-095. The sequence continues at coordinate 12,920 of JAICQO010000109.1, read as the reverse complement.
GCTCTCGCGCTTCCACCGCTGCGAGCGTCTCGCCGACGCAGCCTTCGAGGAACGTCGTCACGGCGACCTCGGCGAGCTCGACGCGGGTGAGGCACCCGTCGAGGGACAGGCTGCCGGGGCCGAGCGGCTGCCCCGCAAACGCGCTGGCGAGGGAAAAGCAAATCGTCGCGTGGCGCTGCTCGTCCGACAGCGCGGCGGAGGCCTGTGCGACCAATTGCGCGGGCGCGCCGAGCGCCAAGAGCTCGAGTGTGAAGCGCGCGAACGCCGCGATCGAAGCATGCTCCATCAGCGCCGCTTGCTCCCAGTACGCCGCGAGCGCTGCTCTCTCTGGGTCGGTCAGCTCCGAGCCTACTCCCACCAAACGCTCGCACCAGTCGTCGCGCAGCGCGGGGCGCGCACGGCGCTCCGACCCGGAAACCAGAAACGGCCGACCACAGTTGCCGCCCGCCCCGCCCACGGCGACGCAGGCGCGGGTGAGCTGGTCCCCGGCGCCCATCAGCTTGCAGGACTGATCGGGGGGGCATGAGCTCGTGCACTGGTCGCCCTCCACCTGGCACGCGAACCCGCGAAGGCTAAAGCATCCACTCAGCTCCGCGTACGCCGTACACAGAAGACCTTCGCCGCAGTCGGCGTCGGTCTGGCAGTTGGACGGCACGCACTCGTTCGCGACCGGTCCGCACGAGCAGACGTAGCCCGCCACGCAATCGTCGTCCGTCTCGCAACTGGACACACATTGCGGGCTGGCGCCGAGGGCGACGAGACAACGACCGTTCAGCAAGTGAGCGCAGTCGGCGTCGGTGACGCACCCCACTACTCCGGCACCCGACGGCTCGCCCGGCCGGAGCGGCGTCTGCGGGCACTTTCCGGCTTTTTCGCGGTGGGAGAAGTTTCCGTCGCAAGCCACGAGACCCGACTCTTCACCAAACGGATAAGACGGATTCGAACAGCCGAGTACGCCCTCCGTCATCGGCGCAGCTCCCCCCGTGACCGCACCGCCGGTGGTTCCGATGGCGCCGCCCGTCAAGGTTCCACCGCTCGCGCTGATGGTCGTTCCTCCCGTCGTGCCTCCCGAGGTCGTCCTGACTCCGCCTGAGCTGCTGCCTCCCGTGTCGCGTCCGCCGGTGGCGCCGCCAGTCGCTTCGGGAGTCTCCCCGGATCTCGATTCTCCGCCGCACGCGGCGCCGGGTCCGAGCCCAACCGTCGACAGGATCAGCAGCAAGAGCGGGTCCGGGCCCATGGCGGAGCGGCGCATGGCTGGAAAAGCTGCAACGCCCGTGCCGCTAAATCAAACCCAAAAATCCCTGAGAAACAGCTGGCAGCGCGGCACAGCTGGCACACGAGCGCGGGCATCGCGTCAAACCGATCCGACCTGATTCCGCGGTGGCTAGGTGCGGAGCCAGCGCTCCGCGAACTCCTGGTAGCGAAGGAAGTCCGCCTCGGTTAGCCCGTGTCCGCCGGCGCGGCGGTGATACGCCGTGCGATGGGGAGCTCCGAAGAGGGCGTAAACCGGAGCGGCGTGCGCCAGGCTCAACGATTCGCCGCGTGGGTCTGCCCAGAGATCCGCTTCCGCGCTTCCGACGAACAGCGGGCGCGGCGCGATCAGCGACAGCAATTGGTGCTGATCGACCGGAAGCTCGGCTTCGGCGCGCTCGTATTTTCGCAGGTTACCGGCGAACCAATGCGGGAAGCGCGCGGTCAGGTGGTGCAGCCGCTCGCCGAGCTGGCGGCGAAACAAAGCGGCGCCGCCGTGACCGGTGCAATTGGAAATGACTGCAGCAAAGCGCTGGTCGAGCGCACCCGCCCACAGCGCCGCTTTCCCGAGCCGCGAATGACCGAGCACTGCCACGCGGCTTGCGTCGACCTCATCGATGTTCTCCAGAGCATCGATCGCGCGCGACAACCCGAACGCCCAGGCCGCGATCGAACCCCAAGCGTCGGCTGCGTGTGCGGCCCCGGAGACGCGATACAGACCGTGCACGCCGTTCTCGAAGCCGTCGTCGAAGTCGGGATCGAGCTCGCCCGCGTACAGCGTGGCGACGGCGTAGCCACGCGCGATCGCGGCTTCGAGCGGCCATTGTTCGCGGTGCGCGCCGCGCGCGGCGTCGGTCGCGCGGTGAGCGGGATGACCGAGCTCGGGCTCTCGCGGGACCCAACCTTCGGGAAGCCGGATCTTCGGATCGGGATGCACGCTGTGATTCCCGAGGTAATTCAGACCGAGCATCACGGGCGCGCGGGAGACCGCGTTCGGCGTCCACAGGGAAAGGCCAACGCGAAGCGAGCCCTCGAGCACGACGTCGAGCTCGAAATGCGTCGCCGCGTCGTCGAGCGCGCGTTCGTTGCGCGAAGCTTCACGGACGCTGACCGAAGCGCCGTTCGGCGCGCGGCCGTAGACGTACCGGCTGAATGCTTCGATGAGCTCCGGCCGCCGCCGCGCGGTCCAATCCTCGGCGCTGCGGACGGGGCTGCCGTCTTCGCAGACGAGCGCGTCCGGCAAGGTGTAGGAAGGTACACGCTGCTCGTCGAGGTTGGTGTCGGGCGGGAAGATGCGAGGCACGCCGTTCCGCCGGGGTAGATATCGCGTCCGGGGCGAGTAAGCTTGGCCCCGCGTGCTTTCCCCGGAAATCTCCCAGCGGCTCGGTCGCGAGCTCAGTGAGCGCATCGCGGCTCACCCGCGAGCAGCGGAGCTCGGTCACGAGATCGACGGCGTGATCGAACGAGCGCGCGCGCAGCGCACGAGCGACGAAGATCTGAGGCTCGCCGTCGCGATCGTGCTCGCGCTCGCGTCGGGCGGGGAGCGCCCGGCTTGACCGCGCTCGAATTCGGACGCGCGCTGTACCTGACGCGCGATCCGGAGGCGGTTCGCAGCCAGCTCTCCGGCGGCCCGTGCGCGACCGACGTGGAGCTCGCCGACGATGTCTCGACCGACGAGATGTGCCCGGCCTGGGCCTGCTACTTCTACGATGAGCGGCTCGGGCAGTACTGCTTGGTCGGTTTTCGGGGGTTGGTTGTCGAGACGGGTGCCGTCGCACGAGGGCGCTTCTCGGTGCTGGTCGGCGGAGAGCGGCTGGGCTGCGGCAGCTCGCGCGAGACCGCGCCGTTCGCGCAGCGCGCCGCGGGCATTCGGCTGGTCGTGGCGCGGAGCTTCGCCAAGATTTACCGCCAGAATTGCCACAACCTCGGCCTCTACACGAGCACCGATTTCGGCTTGCTCGAGCGCATCGCCCGCGGTGAGCGGATCGCGCGCGAAGAGCTCACGCGCGAGCTCGATCCGCTGAGCCGTGAGGTGTTGTTCGCGGGCGGGCTCGGCCCGTATGCACGGGCGCGACGCGAAGGGCGCGCTGCCTACCTGCGCCCTCGGCGAGAAGCGCGTCCGCGGACGCTGGTCGAAAAAATCCTGGTAGCGCATTCCGACGCCGACAATCCCGGGATTGCTCCGGGAGACGCGCTGTTCGTGCGCGCCGATCTGCGCTTCAGTCACGACTACACGACGGCCATGGTCGACGCCGAGCTGCGCGCGGCGTTCGGTGCCGAGCAGCCGCTGTTCGAGCCTAAGTCGATCCTGGTGTTTCGCGATCACCTGGCCCTCCTCGATCGCGTGATGCCCGAAGGCCAGCGGCGGCTCGGCTTGCTCGATCAGGCGAACGAGCTCGCGGCGGTTCAAGCCGCGTTCGCCGAGCGCCACGGCCTGCGCTCGTTCGGGCACGGGCACGGCTCGGATACCGGCATCTGTCACAACCTCGTGCTCGAGCGCTTCGCGCGTCCCGGCGAGGTGATTGTGGGCACGGACTCGCACACGTGCATGGCGGGCGCCGTCGGCTGCTTCGCGTTCGGCGTCGGCAGCACCGACATGGCAGCGGGCTTCGTGAGTGGGGATTTTCGGATCAGCGCGCCCGAGTCGGTGCGGCTCGAGTTATCCGGCGCGCTCGCTCCCGGGGTGTTCGCCAAGGACGTCTGGCTCACGCTGCTCGCGCAGGACGACGTGAAGCGCGGCGTGTTCGCGGGGCGCGTGCTCGAGATCGGCGGGGCGGGGCTCTCGGCGCTGCCGCTCGACGAGCGCGCGACGCTGGCCAACATGGCCGTCGAAGGCGGCGCCGTGACCGCGATCGTGGAGTTCGACGAGCGCGCTTGCCGCGAGCTGTCGGAGAGCCGCGGCGTCGATGCGCGCGAGCTCTGGGCTCGGCGCGTCACGGCCGACGCCGGCGCGCGCTACGCCGCCGAGCTGTCGCTCGAGCTCGACCGGGTAGAGCCGATGGTAGCGCTGCCCTCGGATCCGAAGAACGGCGTGCCGCTGCGGGAGCTCGAACGCGAGCACGGCGGACCGGTAGCGATCGACGTCGCGTACGGCGGCTCGTGCACGGGCAGCAAGCCGAGCGACCTCGATGCGTACGCGCGCGTGCTCGGTCAGGCGCTCGAGCGCGGGCTGTCGGTCGCTCCCGGAGTTTCGCTCTACATCCAGTTCGGCTCGAGCGCGGTGCGGCGCTACGCCGAGAGCCAGGGCTACCTCGAGATCTTGATGCGCGCCGGCGCCGAGCTGCTCGAGCCCGGGTGCGGCGCGTGCATCGGCGCCGGTCCCGGTGCTTCCAGCCGGGCCGAAACCGTCACCGTCAGCGCCGCCAACCGCAACTATCCCGGACGCAGCGGACCCGGGCGGGTGTATTTGGCGAGCCCGGCCGTGGTCGCCGCGAGCGCCGTGCTCGGTCGCATCGCGGGCCCAGATGCGCTGGAAGGTTGAATGTCTCTTGACCCGTCCAGCAAGACTCCTTCAGGACACTTGAGAACCTCGGACCTTCCCGGATGACGAAACAGAAGAAATCCCGCCGCTCGGGTGATGCGGCTTTTCAGGTGAGCCCGGGCATGTGGGTTCGGGTTCGCTACGCCGCGCGCGACGAGGACGGCGAGCTCGTGGAGGATTTCGAGCCCGAGCTCGGCTACGTCCACGGCTATGGCGCGCTGCTCGAGTCGCTCGAGGCCGCGCTCGACGGCCACCGCGCGGGCGAGCGGCTGATCGCGCGGCTGCCCCCCGAAGACGCCTTCGGCAAGCGCAACGAGGACGCCGTGATCGAGGTCGCTCGCGACGAATTCCCGGAGGACGTCCAGGCGGGTGACCGCTTCGACGTCGAGTCGGACGACGGCAAGGTGCTGGTGCTGCGCGTGCTCGACGTGCATCCGGACGCGGTGATCGCCGACACCAACCACCCCCTGGCGGGGCAATCGGTGACTTTTCACCTGGAGCTGCTCGAGGTTCGGCCGGCGAGCGCCGAAGAGCTGGCCCGGGCCGAGGCGGCGCTGGAAGACCGGGAACCGGCCATTGAGCCGCTGATTCCAGCTGCTCGCTTGCTTAGAGGCGGGTCCAAGCGCTACGAACAGGACCCCCGCGAGTCCGGGGAGCCCAGCGCCCCCGAAAGCGCGAACGACCAGCCCGAGGAATGAAGCGATGCCGTTGCCCGAGTCTTTCAAGTACGACGTCCGTGTCCGCGAACGTTTGAGCCGCCGAGGCGAGCTCAACGAGGCCGAGATCGAGAAGCACATCGCTTCCTTGCCCGACGTGTCGGCGAACGCCGCCGACGTCGAGCTCAAGCAGCCCGCGCTGCAGACCGAAGCCGAGCGCGCCGAGAACAGCGTGATCGTGCGTCCCGCAGCGGCCCGTCCCGTGATCGTCGCGCCGACGCCGATCGAAGATCTCGACGATGACGACGACGACGACGACATCAAGCCCGTCGTTCGCGCGGTGAGCGCCGCGCGTCCTGCCTCCGTGGCTCCGGCCAAGGCTGCGGCGCCCGCCGCTGCTGAAGCGGACGACGACGACCTCGACGATGACGACGACGACGACGAGGACGAGGACGACGAGGACGATGAGGATGACGGCGAGAAGGCCGAGAAGTCCGATGTCGGCGAGGGCGAGGCCGAGGCCGGCGCCGAGAAGAAGAAGGATTCCGACGAAGAAGGCTGGGAGGGCTGAGTGAGCGGGGGCGCGCGGGACGACGACGGACCGCTGGATCCCGGCGAGTCCGCCTACGAGACGGCGCGATCGACGGGCGGGCCAGATTTACCTGCGATCGACTTCACGACGCTGGTTTTGTCGCTCAGTCACTCCGCGCTCCTGCACCTCGGTGACGCACCAGATCCCGCCAGCGGCGCGACCTCGGTCGACCTGCCGATGGCGCGCCAGAGCATCGACCTGATCTCGATGTTGCTGGACAAGACACGCGGCAACCTGACCGGGGAAGAGGAGCGCACGCTGTCACAAGCGCTCTACGACCTGCGCATGCGCTACGTCGAAGTCGCGAAGTCTCGCTGATGCCCGGCGACGACCCCCGGTCCGGCGGCGCTCTCTCTCGGCGCGGCGCACTGCTCGCGCTGGCCGCCACGGCCGGCACCGCCTGTGACAAGCGATTGTTCGGGGGCTCGCGTCCGACGCCGACGGGCCTGCCGTCGGGGGCAGTCGCCTTGAGCGTCCCGCCGCCTCCACCGATCGCGCCGTCGCCCGTCGTGCCCGCCGCGCCTGGCGCCGCCGCGCCGAGGAGCTTCGCGGATCTGGCTGCGAAGGCCGACCCTGCCGTGGTGTTCGTGAAGACGCTGCAGGAACGGCGTGTGCTCACCGGTCGCCGCGTGGTGGGCGAGGGGCTCGGCAGCGCGTTCGTCTACGATCCCAATGGCCTGATCCTGACGAACAACCACGTGATCGAGAATGCCAGCGAAATTCGCGTGATTTTCGGGCGCACCCGCGAGATGAGCGCGACCGTCGTGGGTCGAGACCCGCACACCGACGTGGCGGTGCTGCGCGTGGAGGCCAAGGAGCTCGCCGCGCTGCCGCTCGGCGACTCGGACGGCGTGCGCGTCGGCGACTGGGTGGTCGCGATCGGTAACCCTTTCGGTTTACAGCACACCGTATCGGCCGGAATCCTGTCCGCCAAGGGGCGCACCAACCAGGACGTGAAGGGCCTGGACGAGAGCGGCTACTACGAGTTCTTGCAGACCGACGCGAGCATCAACCCCGGCAACTCCGGCGGACCGTTGCTCGACACGGGCGGCCGCGTCGTGGGCATCAACACGGCGATCCGGGCCGAGGCCAACAGCATCGGCTTCGCGATCCCGATCAACATGGTGCGCGACATTCTGCCGCTATTGCTGAAGGACGGCAGGATCCGCCGCAGCGCCGTGGGCGTGCAGGTCTCGTCCGTGCTCCCCGACGACGTCGAGCGGCTCGGCCTCGCCAGCCCCGCGGGCGCGCTGGTGCGCCTGGTCGTCCCGGGCGGGCCTGCCGACGCGGCGGGCCTCAAGGTCGACGACGTGATCACCGCCTTCGACAACAAGCCGATCCCCGGCCCCGAACGGCTGCGCTGGCTGGCGAGCCTGGCCGGCATCGGCGCCGAGGTGCCGATCCAGGTTGCGCGGGGCGCCCGCTTGTTCGAGCTCCGAGTGAAGCTCGTCGAGCTGCCGTCGGCGCCCTCGGCACCGCGGGGGCTGCCTTTCCCCTAATTGTTTCCGGCGCTGCTGGCCGGATTCCGTGCAGAACGGAAAGTGTGGGAGGAATGGCCGGCTCGCGCGGGCGTAAGATTGGCCGATGGCTGCCTCCGCCCGTCGCCTGTCGGTGTTTGGAGCACCGTGGGTATTCGCGGCCAAGGAGCGGGCGCGGGAGTCGGCGCCGCTGGAACCGCGCCAATCGGGCCGCGGCATGAATAGCCAGTCGCCGCGGGCGTCCAATCAGGCAGCCTCCGATGCCGAAGCCGAGCAGGACCTACGCCTCATCGAGCGCGCCCAGGCGGGTGATCAGGCGGCCTTCCGCCGTCTGGTCGAGCGTCACCAGCGGCGGGCGTTCGGGATCGCGGTCGGGTTGGTCCGCGACGAAGAGGACGCCCACGAGGTCGTGCAGGAGGCGTTCATCCGCGTCTACCGCGGCCTCTCGCAGTTCCATGGCGGCTCGAGCTTCTTCACCTGGCTCTACCGAATCGTGACCAATCTTTCGATCGACGTGATCCGGCGTCCCGCGCGCCGTGAGCAGCCCCTGGGGGACGAGCTCGAGCGCGAGCTCGATGCCGCCCCGGCGCTGGTGCGCGGCTTCGACGCGTCGGATCCGTTCGTCGAGCTTCACCGCAGCGAGCTGCGGCGCGTGATCGAGCGCGCGCTCGACGAGCTACCGCCCTATCACCGCGGCGTGATCGTGATGCGCGAGATCCAGGGCATGAGCTACGAGGAGATGGCGGCGGCCATGAACGTGTCGAAGGGCACGATCATGAGCCGGCTGTTCCACGCGCGACGCAAGCTCGAGAAGGCGCTCGAGCAATGCAAGAGCGAGCTCGGGCGAGCCGGCGCGACGCGCGGCAACGACGAACCGCGCGAAGACGAACCGCGCGAGGAGGGCGAGCCGTGAAGCCCGAAGAGCTCGTCGAGCGCTACTACGACGGCGAGGCGGACGAGGCGGAGGCCGAGCGCGCTCGCGAGCTGCTCGCCTCCGACCCGAAGAGCCGCGAGCATTTCGAGCGCCTCGGCCTGATCGGCTCGCTGCTGCGCGAAGCCGAGGGCGGCCGCCGGCTGCCCGCGAACTTCAGCGATCGGGTGATGGAGCGCGTCGCGCTGGAGGCGCCGCCGGCCAAGGGAAAACGCGCAGCGCGGTTCGCGGCGGCGACGGCCTCGGCACTGGCGCTGGCTGCGCTCGTGAGTCTGTGGCTGCGCGTGCCGCCGCCCGCCGCCGACTCGAGCCGCGCGGCTTCGGCGCAGGCCTTTACTCCCGGCAGCGCGCCGAGCCTCGCCGAAGCTCGAGACACCGAGCCCGCCGTCGAGCCGCCCGTCGCGATCGAGAGCGTCGATTTCGGTGCGACGCAGGGAGCTATCTTCTTGGTGTCGGCGGGGGTGACCGATACCATGGTGGTCTGGACTCTGGACGACCCCGCGCCCCACGGAAAGCTTCGATGAACCGCCGCGCGCTGTTGATGTCGCTGCTGCTCGCCGTGCCCGCGCAGGCGCTGCCGTCCCAGCCGGCACCGCTCGGCTCGGGCGCTCCGAGCAAGGGCGAGAAGCCGCCGGAGCAGAGCCCGTTCTTCGCCGACGTGATGGTGCTCCACGCCACGAACTCGAAGAAGGGCGTCGATGCGCGGATCGGCGACATGCCGGAGCTCGCGAAGCCGCCGTTCTCTTCCTACGACAGCTATGCGCTGCTCGACCGCAAACGCCTGCCGCTCGAGCAGAAGGCGTCGAGCACGCTCACGCTGCCGAACGGCCGCGTGCTCCGCACCCAGCTCTTGCAGGTCCTCTCCAAGGACACGCTCAAGTTTTCGGCGAGCATCAACCAGCCGAGCGGCAAGGAGTTTCTGCCCTTGCTCGAGGTGCGCGCCAAGCTGGACGAAAAGTTCATCGTCGCCGGGCAGAGCCACAAGCACGGGATCTTGGTGCTCGTGATCCGCGTCGTGCGCTGAACGGTCCCCGAGCAGGGGAGGCGGCTACCCCTTTTCGCTGCTCGCCTTTTCGAGGTCGAGGATCTTCGCCTCGCCGACGTAGCTCATGGTCTCGTACTTGGTGATGCGTCCGACCTTGCGCACGATCTCTGCCATGCGCTCCGACTGGTCGATGATCACGTCGAGCGCGGCGAGGTGCTCGGGTGAAGCCGCGAGCCTTCGCCGGAGCAGCCCCGCGTAGCCGATCACGCTGGTGAGCGGCTGGTTCAGCTCGTGGGCGGCGGCGCCGGCCAGCTCCGCCACGAGGTCCTGCTTTTCACGCTCGCTGAGCTCGTGCTGCGCGCGCTCGAGCTCGGCCTGGATCCTGAGCTTGTCGCGGATGTCGGTGAAGATGCCGACCGAGCCGATCGGGCGGCCCGCATCCATCACGAGCGAGGCCGAGAGCAGCACCTGGATCTTCTGGCCGTTCGCGCCGAGCATGTCGACGCGGTAGTCCTCGAGGCGGCCGTAGCCGGACAACGACGGATCGCGGATCTTGCGCATCACGTCGTGGGCGACGCCGGGCGGGTAGAGCCGCTCCACGCGCAGCTTGCCGATCACGTCTTCGGGCGCATACCCGAAGATCCTCGCCGCCGCGCGGTTGAAGAGCACCACCGTGCCGCGCAGATTCGCGGACACGATGCCGTCCACCGAGCTGTCGATCACCCGCTCCAGAAACTCCTTGGTGCGCTTGAGCTCGATCGCGGTGCGCCGCTCGAGGGTGACGTCCTGGAACGTGACCAGGACCGCGTCGTCTTCATGCAACACCGAGCTCGTGCCGAGGTTCACGGTCAGGACCTCGCCGTTCCGGCAGCGCAGCAAGAAGTCCGCGTCTTGCGGGTGGATCGACAGCGAGACGTCCGCGAGCAGGCCCTCGACGCGGCGCCGCTCCGAGGGATCGACCAGATCCTGGAAGCGGCGCGCGAGCAGGTCCGCTTCGCTGAAGCCGGTGATGCGCCGGGCCCGCGGGTTGCTGAACAACACCGCGCCGCTGCGATCCATCACCAGCATGCCGTGCGTGGCGCTCTCGAAGAAGTCGGCGTAGCGACGGAACAGCTCGAGGCGCCGTTCGGCCTCGACGCGCGCGAAGGTGCTCTCTTCGCTCTGGTCGCGCAGCGTCTTCAGGATCCGCGCGTTGCGGAGGGCGATGGCAGTGGCGTTCGCCACCGTGCTTACCAGCGACAGATCGTGATCGAAGAACTCGTTGCGCGTGCGTGCGCGCAAGAACAGCGCGCCCATCGCGCCCTGGTCGTGGAGGATCGGCACGATCGCGAGCGACACGAAGCCGCGCGCCGGCTCGGCCTTTCGTACCATCTCCATCAACGGATGGCGTTCCGCGTCGCGGATCACGAGCGCCTGTCCGCTCGTCAGCACCTCGCGGATCTCGGGGTAGGCCGCCAGGTCGATCGGCAGATCGCGGAGCTTCTCGTCGTCGCTCGAGGCGAGCACGTAGCCCACGCTGCCGGACTCGCCGAACAACACGATGCTGCAACGGTCGACGCGCGTGAGCTGTGCCAGGCGCTCGACCACGGTGAACAGGATGTCGCGCAGGTCGAGCGTGGAGGCGAGCTTCTGCGTCAGCTCGAGCACCGTCTCTTGCGAGCGTTCGCGCTGGTTCAGCTGATCGACGTACTCGCGCATCCGAAGCTGACCGCGGATGCGCGCCACGAGCTCGGCGGCGCGGAACGGCTTGTGCACGTAGTCGTCCGCGCCCGAAGCGAAGATGCGAGCGATCTCCTCGTCGGACTCGAGGGCGGTCAGCACCACCACCGGCAACTCGCGGAGCTCCGGCCGGCTGCGCACGTGCGAAAGGACCTGGTAGCCGTCGGGCGGCTCCATCACGAGGTCGAGCAACAGTAACAGCGGAACGTCGCCCGCCAGCCACTCGAGCGCCGCCCGGCCACTCGGCAAGCAGACGCATCGCAGCCCGGCATTCCCGAGGATCTCCCCGAGGACGTGCCGGCTGACCGCGTCATCGTCCACGACCAGGATCGTCTCGGCGGAGGTCACGAAAACCGCCGAACTCTACCACCTTCCGCCGCTCAGGTGCTGGGCGCTGGGTTTTCGGTCCGGCCCGAGCTATAACGCACCGCGTGGCGGCCTCGCCCCCGACACCCGCGCCCGGCCTCGAGGAGCTGGAGGAGCTGCCAGATGACGCGATCATCGAGCAGGAGCTGCGAAGCGCGCCCACGCACCCGTATCAGTCCCGCGCGCCGCTTCCCGTAGCAGACGAGGAGATCGTCGAGCTCGGGCCAGACGTCATCGTGGGTGAAGAGCATGGCGCGCACCGGCCGCAGCCGCGTATGCCAGTGCTTCAAGAGTATTCCTCGGTCGTGATCGCCGAGTCTCACCGGGCTCCGGACTCGCCGTATCCGCAGGGCGAGCGGACGATCGTGGTTCGTGACCGGCGGGCCCTCGCGACTGCGGCTGCGCGAGCGGCGGCGGTGCAGCAGCGTGGCCGTCGTGAGCGGGTCCTGGTGTTCTCGGCGAGCATCGCCGTCGCCGTCGTCGGCACCTCGGTGGCGATGTGGCTGAGCTCCGGGCCCTCGTCCGCCGAGGCCGAGCAGCTGCCTCTGCCCGTGACCGCGAAGCGCGTGACGGTCGAAGCGCAGCAGGCGGAGCCGGAAGAGCAAGCTCCGAAGCGCGGCGAGCCTCCGACCGTGTCCATCGACGAGCTGCCGGTCGTGCACTCGCAGCGCTGACGGATCGCGAGCTACTCGACGAGCTCGGGCGGCGCGGGCTGCGCCTTGAAGCCCGCCTTCGCGAGCGCGGGCAAGAAGCGCTTCTGATCGCCGACCAGCACGATCAAAAGGCCGTTCGGCTGCAACAGCTTGCCCGCTGCGAGGATCTGTTCCGGCGCGACCGCTCGAACCAGCGCCGGGAAGCGCGTGTAGTAATCGAGCGGCAGACCGTCGGTCACGAGGCTCGCGAGGGTTCCGGCGATCTTGCTCGGATGCTCGAGCGTGGCGCCCAACGAGAACTCCAGATCCGCGCGCGAGCGTGTGAGCTCTTCGGGCGTGGGGGGCTTGGGTCCGCCCAGCGCCGCGAGCTCGGAGCGAATTTCGACCAGCGCGTCGGCGGTGGCTTCGGTGCGCACGCTGGTTCCGACCAGCAACGTGCCCAGCAGCCGGCCTTCCTGCGAATGCGCGAAGGCTCCGTAGGTGAAGGCGTGCTCCTCGCGCAAGTTGGTGTTCAGGCGCGAGGTGAACAGCCCGCCGAGCGTGGTGATCAGGATCTCGCGTGCCTCGTGGCCGGGCTCGGCGCGGGCGGGGAAGGGCTGCACCGCCGAAATCGCGGTCTGCACCGCGTCGGGGCGATCCACGTAGAGCACGCGCTGGACGGCCGCGGCACGAGGAGGCGCCGCCACCTGGACGATGCGGTTCTTGCCGCGCCAGCCGCCGAGCTTTTGTTCGGCCTCGGCCTTGACGCTGGCCGTGTCGAGCGAGCCGACCACGATCAGCGCGGAGTTGTCGGGCGTGTAGGCGCGCG
>JAICQO010000070.1 GCA_025937835.1 Polyangiaceae bacterium | reverse complement strand
TGCAGCGCGCGCTCGACGGCGGAGCAGCGGTCTTCGACGTAGTCGAGGCCCGCCGCTTCCGCGATCGCGCGCGCTTCGGCGGAGAACAGCCCCTGCTGCAGCCACAAGGCCTTCGCGCCGGCGGCCACCGCCTCGCGCGCGATGCCCGCCGCAAGCTCGGAAGGGCGGAACACGAGCACGATCTCGATCGGCCGCGGCACGGCAGCGAGCGTGGGATACGCGTCGAGACCTGCGATGGACTTCGCCCCGGGGTTCACCGGGATCACGTCGAAGCCGGCCTTCGCGAGCGTCACGGGCACACCGTGTGCGGCCTTGCCCGGATCCCGGCTCATGCCGACGACGGCGATCGTCCGGTACGTGCGCAGCAATCGTTCGGGTGTTTCCATGGCGCGCTCCGTCAGAGGGCGTGGCGGCTGAGCTCGAGCGCCGCTTCGTGGCTGGCCGCGCCCTCGGCGAGCCGCGGGATGCGACGCAGAGGTTTTCCGGCCTGGGTCAGGCGCTCGACGCAGGCCGCCTGGACGCGCTCGGCGAGCGCCCGGCGCGCCGCGATCGAGAGCGCCTGAGCGACCGCGCTTTCGCCGTGCGGCTTGCCGAAGCTCGCGAGCGCTCGGGCCTCGTCGTCGGAGAACAGCGGCTCGAGCGCGGAGTTGAGCACGATCTCTGCCACCGGTAGCCCGAGCTCGCGGTCGAGCACCGAGACGAGCTCGAGCGTCTCGTTGGTCGGCAGCTCTTCCGGCAGGGTGACCACGACGAAGGCGCTGAAGCTCGGATCCTGGAAGGCCGAGTAAGCGCGCTCCGCGTCGGTGCGAAGCCGGCCAGGCGGCGCGGCAGACAAGATCACCTTCGGCACCCGCAACATGTCGACGCCGTGGCCCGTCGCGGGCGCGTCGAACAACACGACGTCGAAGCGCGGCGCGCCGTCGGCAGCCTTTTCCGTCGTGTGAAACCAGGCCTTGCCGAGCAGCGCCCACTCGCGAAGGCCGGGCGCGCCGTGGAAGAGGCCCTCGGCGTAGCGGTTGTCGAACAACAGGGTAACCAGCCGCTGGCTCTTCAACACCAGCGCGCCGTACTCGCGCAGCGCGACCTCGGGCACGAGGTACACGCCCCACAGGTTCTTCCGCAGGGGTTGGATCTCGGTCGTGAATGACGGGGTACCGAGCAACTCCGCCAGGCGGTGTTGAGCGCGGCTGGTCGCGACCAGCACCTTCTTGCCGCGGGCGGCGAGGGCCAGCGCGAGCGCCGCGGTCAGGGTCGTCTTTCCGGCGCCACCCTTGCCCGTCACGAACACGAAGCGCTGGGATTCCAGAGAGCGGCGGCCTCGAGACTCGGACATGGCTGGTTTTTCAGGCACTCACGCCGAAATCGTGAATAGCCACGGGCATATGGTACATGTCCCGGCGCTTTCTCGAGGTCAAATGCGAAAGCTCGCTCCGCTCCTGCTCTTGCTGTGTTTTGCCCCATCCTGCCGCTGTGGGTCCGATGCTCCCGCGGCAAAGCCTGCGTCGTCGGCGGCGCCCGCCGCATCCGGAGTCGCGCGCCCGGAGGCTCCTCCGTCGCCGTTCACCGCGCCGTACGGCAGTCATCTCCCTCAGCCGCAGCGACCGCCGCGTAACTGGGCGCTGCCGTCGGGTCCAGTACTGGCCATCCTTGCGGGCCAGGGGGTGGGACCAATCCGGATCGGTGCCACGGTCGCGACCATCGAACGGCACATGGCGGCGCCGTGCGACGTGAAGACCAAGGACGTGTGCCGCTACATCGCCCGCGCCGTCGAGTTTCAACTTGAGAATGGCGTGACGAAGACGATCGTCGTCAGCCGCGCGGGACGCCCCGCCGGCAAAGATGCAGCGGGCAAGGACGCGGAGTACGGCTTCTTCAACGGCGCGATCCCGCCGGATCTTCAGTTCGGAATGGTCCCGAGCGCGATCCAGGAGCACCTGGGCCAGCCGAAGCGCGTGGAGCGCAATCCGAGCGCCTCGGGAACCGGCGCAGCCGATCGCGTCGAGGTCCACGAGTACAACGGCATGCGCATCGAATACGATCGCATCGAGAACGGGAACCTCGTGGTCGGGGGCATCATCCTCTTCAAGGAAGCGGCGCCCGCGCCGGCTACCTCCGTGAAGAAGTAGCGACCCGCCCCCGACTGACGCGCGTGGACGCGTGTCAGCCAAGGTGGGTCACCCTCCCCGTTATCGAAGTAGCAGAGCGGGGTTGCGAGCGACTGGAGTTTGCCGGTAACCTGCTCCAAGCGTCCGAAGGGACCCGGACGCACGGAGGGCCCCGGCCATGTCGCTGATTGTCGACTCATCTTGCACGGGTTTCGCGATCGAAGGGCAGAGCCCTGCGCGACGTGCGGAGTCGAAGCGACCGGGGCGTTGAGGGCGGCGTCCATCCAGACCAACAGATCATGCTCAGCGACACCGAAAAAACCGCGATTCGCCAAAGCTGGCGGCTGGTCGTGCCGATCGCCGACACGGCCGCCGATCTCTTCTATCGACGCCTGTTCGAGCTGCGCCCGGACTACCGCGAGCTGTTCGGCATCGATATGGCTTCTCAGAAGCGCAAGCTTCTCCACATGCTGGCGTTCACCGTCAAATCCGTGGACTTCAAGGACTCGGATTGGCGGGACGACGTTTCACCCGATCAGGACCTGATGCTCGTGATCCTGGCGCTCGGTCGCCGGCACAGCGAGCTCTATCGGATCCCCAACGAATCCTACGCAGTGGTCGCAGAAGCGTTGCTCTGGACGCTCAAGTTCGGGCTCGGCGATGCGTTCACTCCGGAGGTCGAGGCAGCCTGGACCAAGATCTACACGTTGCTCTCGCGGACCATGCAAATGGCCTCCGCCACCGTGAACCGGGAAGCGCCGATGCCGACCGTGGCCGAGACGCAGGCCGTGGGCGAAAACGCTTTGCGTCAACAGAAGGAAGCAATGGGCGTCGATGAAGAGTCGCTGATGCCGCAGGAGCATTTGTCATGAAGGTCGGCGTAATGCAGGGCAGCCTGAAGGAGTTCGACCTGGCAGAGGTGCTGCAGGTCGTCGGCATCGGGCGCCAGTACACGGGCATCGAGCTGCGTCTCTCGAACGGCGTGGTCGGCACCATCTTCGTGAAGAGCGGACAGGTCGTGAGCGCGACCGCCAACGACACGGCGGGTCCGAACGCCTTCTTCAACCTGTTCCAGGCGGCGGACGGGCGCTTCTTCGTGTTCCGCACCGAAACTCCCCCGGACCTCCCCGAGCCGCTCGGGCCGCTTCACCGGATGTTGATGGAGGTGCCTCCGCCAGGCCCGCGCAAGTCGGAGCCGGTGCAGCCTGCGGTCGCGCCCCTCTACGCGTACGAGGAGAGGGAGCTGCCGACTCAGGCGGGGGTCGTCTCGCCGCCGCCCAACGCTTCGCCGAGCATGCACTCGATCGGCGCGAGCGCGCTCAAGGCGCAGCCGGCTTCCGTGCGGCAACCTCCGGTCGTGGCGGCGCCGCCTCACGGGCCCGACACGCGGATCATCGGCATCGTGAGCCCGAAGGGCGGCTCGGGAAAGAGCACGATCTCGCTCAACCTGTCGCTCAGCATGGCGCGGCGCGGGCACTCGGTGGTGCTGATCGATACGGACGTGAACGGCGACATCTTGTCGGCGATCAACGCCCGGTCCCGCGCGAACATCGGCTCGCTCGACATCGTCTACAACGACGCGCCGCTCGACCAGGCCCTGCTCGACACGGTGATGCCGAAGTTCAAGATCTTGCCAGCCGTCGGCTCGAAGCTGCCGGATCCGGAGCTGATGGCGACGGAGCAGAAAGATCGCTGGCGCAAGCTCCTGCACGACGTCAGCAAGCGAGCCGACATCGTGCTCGTGGACACCCCCGCGGGCATGTTCGGGCACACGCGCACCGTTTGCCAGGGCTGCACGCACGTGCTCGGTGTCCTGCAGGCGGAGGTGATCGCCGCGCGCTCGTTCGCGCGCTTCGCCGAGGCGTTGCAGCTGCTCCGCGACAACGAGCGGCCCAAGGTGCTCGGCGTGGTGCTCAACATGCTGCAGACGCGCCACCACGCGTCGCTCAGCGTGTTCCAGGAGGCAATGCAGGATCTGCCGCAGGAGTGGCTGTTCGACACGACCATCCCCCGTCACCCTGCGTTCCTCGACTCGACGCATCAGGGCTTGCCGCTGCGGCACCTCGACGACGACGTACCGCCCCCGGTCGCCTTCCTGTTCGACAACCTCGCCGCCGAGGTGGCGCAGCGCCTCTCGCTGCAAATCCCGGCCCTGCGCGCGCGGCCGTTCTTGCTCTGATCACGCGCGCCAGGTCGTCGCTCGACCAGCTCAGCGCTGTCCGAGCACGTAGTCACCCACTTCCGCGGGGGAGCGCGCGATGTCCATGCCAGGCTCGCCTTCGTCGAACACCCAGCCGTAGCTCACGCCGAGGAAGGGCGTGCCGCTGGTTTTGGCCGCGGTGTAGTCGGAGAGCTGATCGCCCACGAACAGCAGGTGCTCGCGCGGGATCCGAAGGTTCTGTGCCGCAAGCTCGAGCGCCACGACCTTGTTCGGCGCGCTCGGGTGATCGGTGTCGAACACGAGCTCGGGGCTGAAGGCGTCGAACAGCGCACCGAGCGACGCGCGCACGTTCTCGAGCGTGTTCGAGGTCACGATGCCGAGCGACAATTTGGCGTCTTTCAAACGATCGAGCAGCGCTTGCGCGCCGGGGTACGGTTTCGAGGGATACGTGGTCAGAAACTCGGTGCGGTAGTCTTCCTCCGCGCGCCGGGCGAGCTCGGGCGGGAAGCCGACCACGCGGAAGAACTCGAACATGGGGCTTATCACGGTCCCGGCCTTGAGCATCCGCTTCAGCTCTTTGGGCCCGGGGACCTCGGCGCGAACGCCGTATTGAACGGCCTTGTCGCGCAGGATCCGGAGGTGTGCGTCGAGCGAGTCCACGAGCACGCCGTCCACGTCGAACAGCACTGCGCCGAAGCCGGACATGGCGCTCAGCGACCCCGGAAGCGCTTCTTGTATGCCGCCTCGTCGAAGCCGACGAGCGCGAAGTCGGACCCGAGCACGAGCGGGCGCTTGATCAGCTTGCCGTCGGCGGCGAGCGCTTCGAGCGCTTCGGCTTCGCTCAGGGTCTTCAAGCGTTCTCCGAATTTGCCGTCGCGGTAGCTCTGCCCGGAGGTGTTGAACAGCTTGTTGATCGGGAGCCCGCTCGAGCGCAGCGCGTCCTTCAGGGTCTTCTTCGAAGGCGGCGAGGTCACGATGTCCACGGAGTCGAACTCGACGTCGTTCTTCTTCAGGAAAGCCAGGGCCTTCCGGCACGTGCTGCACTTCGAATATTGATAGACCTTGAGGCTCATGACTATTCCTGTCTCACGCGGCGGCGTTCCTGGATCATGTGTTGCGTGATCACGCGCTGGGCTTCAGCAGGCTCGACGAGCGTCCAGGTGTCGTGCTCGGGGCGTGAGCCCGCCATCTCGAGCAAGATGTCCGCGGCGCGCTCGGGCGCGATCGCGTCCCGGTGACGGCCCGGCAGCTCGACCACGGCCGTGCGCGCGCGCAGGCCCTCGAGCGTATTCAAGACCTTGCCGAGCACGCCACGAAACGCGAGCTCGGAGAAGCCCTCGAGCGACCCGGTGCCGAACAGCACGAGCTTGTCGAACGGCAGCTTCGGGCGCCCGGGGACGAGCAGCACCTCGCCGCGCTTGCCGCTGACGAAGCCGGACGCGACGAGCCGTGAAATCCGCCCGGCCAGGCGGAAATCGACCAGGCCTGCCAGGCCGCGCGGCGGGCGCTCGCCCTCGACCAGCGCGGCCACCAGCACCTCGGTCCCGAGCAGGTCGAGCTTGCGCAGCGACGGTTCGGTGAAGCGCAGATCCATCAGGCCTCGCCGCTGCCCGGCGCGCCTGGCTCGTCCTTGCGGCCGCAGTCGTCCGCGACGCGGTCGAGCACGCCGTTCACGAACGCGCCGCTCTCTTCGGTGCCGTAGCGCTTGGCGATCTCCACGGCCTCGTCGAGGATCACCGCGCGCGGCACCTCGTGGCGGTGCATGAGCTCGTAAGCACCGAGCCTCAACACGGCTCGATCGACGCGCGTCATGCGCTCGATGCGCCAGTTCTTGCTCGCGGCACGCACGCGCGCGTCGGTCTCGGAGAGCTCGCCGGCCACGCCGCGCACGATCGCATCGGCGTAGGCGCGGTCTTCGGGATCGCCCGGCGTTTCCAGCCAATAGTCCGTGATCACGCGCTCGGCCTCGGCGCCGCTCGTCTCGAGCGCGAACAACATTTGCAGAGCCGCCTCGCGGGCGGTTGAACGCGCGCCCATCAGTAACCCGCGTCGGAGAGGACTTGGTCGAGGGAGGCCATCTCTAGCGCGCCGAGCGCCGCGTCGAAGCCCTTGTTGCCGGCCTTGGTGCCCGCGCGCTCCAGCGCCTGTTCGATGGTCTCGGTGGTGAGCACGCCGAACAGGATCGGCACGCCGCTCTCGAGCGCCCCACGCGCGCAGCCGCTCGCGACCTCGGCCACGACGTGGTCGTAGTGCGAGGTCGCGCCGCGGATCACGACGCCGAGCGCGACCACCGCGTCGAACTTCTCGCTCTCGGCGAGCCGGGACGCGACGAGCGGGGTCTCGAACGAGCCCGGCACGCGCACGAGCGTGATCCGTTCGCTCTCCACGCCGTGGCGGCGAAACGCGTCGAGCGCGCCCGCCACCAGGTTCTCGACGATCGGCCCGTTGAAGCGCGAGGCGACGATCGCGAAGCGCGCGGATTTCGGTACCTGATACCCGCCTTCGAGGACTTCGGGCTGACCTGTCTGTGCCATGGCCGCCCTTTCTACCACCGCGCGGGCAGAAGCCTAAGCAACCGTGAATCGCCGCGATTTCAGGTGGCTGCCAGCGGCAGCATCTCGACCAACTCGATACCGTAACCCTGGATCCCAGCGATCTTTTTGGGGTTGTTGGTGAGCAAGCTGAGGCGCTTCACGCCCAGCGCCACGAGCACCTGGGCGCCGAGACCATACTCGCGGAGAGGGCCGGCGTAGGGCCTGTCCGCGGCGCTCGCCGGGGGGCGCACGCTCGGCGGCGCGTGACCAGGAGCGCTACGCGGATCGGCGTTGCGGAGCAGGGCCTTGAGCTCGGCCGCCAGATCGCCGCGAGGCGGCAGGTACACGATCACCCCGCGCCCCGCGCGCTCGATGCGGTCGATGGCCTCGCCGAGGTTGCGCCCGCCTTCGCTGAGCGGCGAGCTGAAGATGTCGCCCAGCGCCGAGCCCGAGTGCATGCGGCAGAGCACGGGCGCGTCACCCTCGAGGTTGCCCTTCACGAGCGCGAGGATCTGTCGCTGATCGATGGTCGCCTGGAAGACCGCGGCCGTCCACTCGCTGCCGGTGCGATCGAGCACGATCCGCCCCTCGGCCACGGGCTCGACGAAGCGTTCCGTCTGCAGCCGGTAGGCAATCAGGTCCGCGATGGTGAGGATGCGCAGGTCATGTCGAGCGGCGAAGGCCTCGAGATCGGGCATGCGCGCCATCGTCCCGTCGTCCTTGATGATTTCGCAGATCACCGCGGCGGGGTTGTGACCGGCGAGGCGCGCCATATCGACCGAGCCCTCGGTCTGGCCGGCGCGCACCAGGACGCCGCCGGTGCGCGCGACCAGCGGGAAGGTGTGGCCGGGCACGACGATGTCGGTGGGCTTGGCGTCGGGATCGCTCGCGACGCGGATCGTGTGAGCGCGATCGGCGGCGCTGATGCCGGTCGTGACGCCCTCCCGCGCCTCGATCGCCACGGTGAACGCGGTGCCGAGCGGAGGCCCGCCGCGACCTGGCGCGCTCATCAGCGGCAAGTCGAGGCGCTTGACCTGTTGATCCGTGAGGGCGAGACAGATCAAGCCGCGCCCGTGCATCGCCATGAAATTGATGGCCTGAGGCGTGACGCACGACGCGGCCATGCACAGGTCGCCCTCGTTCTCGCGATCCTCGTCGTCCACCAGGATCACCATCTTGCCGCCGCGGATGTCGTCGATCGCGGCCTGCACGCGGCGCAGCGACTCGGGCTCGATGTCGAGCTGTCGGGAATCGGGACCAGTGGAGAGCGCGCTCATGGCGAGGGGCTTCTATCTAGCACCCCAGGCGCGGCGTTTGGCAGCGACCTTTCGAAGCCGAGCTTTCAGCGCGGGCGAGCGATGTCGGGCGCGGAGGTCAGAAAATGCACCACGTAGCGCGCCAGCACGTCGACTTCGAGGTTCACGGCCGTGCCGGGCTGCCAGCTTTTCAGCGTGGTCACGGCCAGCGTGTGCGGGACGAGCATCAGCTCGAAGCGAGCTTGGTGAACGCGGTTTACCGTCAGAGAGACGCCGTCCAGCGTGACCGAGCCCTTGGCTGCGATGAAGCGCACGAGCTCGCTCGGAGGCTCGATTTCGACGAGCACGGCGTCGCCGGCCGGCTCGAGCTTCCGCACACGCGCGACGCCGTCCACGTGGCCGCTCACGAAATGACCGCCGAGTCGACCGCCGGCGCTGAGCGCTCGCTCGAGGTTCACCTCCGCGACGGAAGGCAAGCCTGCGAGCGTCGTGACCCTCGCCGTCTCCGGCGAGATATCGGCTGCGAAACCGGAGGCTGCGAGCGCCGCCACGGTGAGGCACACGCCGTTCACCGCCACCGACTCGCCGAGCGCGAGGCCTACGAACGGCGCCTCGATCGTCGCGCGAAAGCCATCACCAGCGCTGCTGGTTTTTCGCAGTTGCCCGGTCGCTTCGACGATGCCGGTGAACATTTCGGGACCTCATAGCAGAGCACGCTTGCGAGCGCCCTCCCGGTAAGGAAGGATCCGCGCCATGTTCCGCGCGCGCAGCGTTTGCAGCTTGCTCGGTGTTGCGCTGCTGTTTGCGGCGGCGTGCGGCCCCAGCGTTCAGACGATCTACGAAGGTAACGTGCGCTTCGAGCATTGTTACCGGCTCGACCTCGATCTGCAGATCGTCCCGACACACCGGCGGCACTGCTGGGAGCAATGGCTCGAGAACTACCGCTTCGGGCAGCCGAAGGACCGCGTCGACTATGCGCGCCGGCGGCTGCGCCTGTTCGCCAACGGCGACTTCGAGCGACCCACGCTGCGGCTCGAGCCCTCGGCGCATCCAGCGCCGGGTGAGGTGTATGCAACCCCGGAGGCTGCACCGACCAGCGTGCACGCACCGCCACCGCCGATCGCCGCCGGCACCGCGCCCGCGTTGCCACCACCGAACCTCACCGCAACGCCGCCCGCGCCCGGGGCGGAATGTTCGGACGCTTGCCAACGCTCGCGCCTCGAGTGTCGGGCGGCCAAGTGCCCGGAGAGCGGCGGAACCGCAGGAGAAACCCAAATGGTCGCCGTCGGAGGCGCCGGAGGGCGCGCCCAATCCGACGGCAAACCGAGCAAACCGTGTGCTTGCGACGAGGACTACAAGCTCTGCATGCGGCGTTGCTTCGAGTGATGCTGCCAGATAATTTCAGTGCGCCTGCGGGTGGCTCGAAAGGCGACAAAGTTGACGGGGAGCAGGCTTCGGCGGTACGTGCCAAAGGCTCCATGACCCGAGAGCGAACCGCGTCCGGAGTCGTTTCAGCCCCTGCCGGTAACGCGGCGCTCGCTACCCCGCTCCCGCGCGTCTTGCGACCCCAGCGAGCTCTTCCAGCCGACGCGGTCCGTCCGACCCGGGCGGAAGTCAACCTCGCTCACCTGCGCCACAACCTGCGCGTGATGCAGCGAGCCGCGGGCGGTGCTCGGGTCTGGGCCGTGCTCAAGGCCGACGGCTACGGTCACGGCTCCAAAGCGGTGGCTCGAACGCTCGAACGCGCGGGCGCGAGCGGCGTGTGCGTGGCGCTGCTCGAAGAAGCGGTGGAGCTGCGCGAAGCGGGCATCCGCCTGCCGATCCTGGTGATGGGCGGCTACTACGGCCGCGCCTGGGGCGAGCTCGTCCGCCACGACCTGCAGCCCGTGATCCACGAGCCCTCGCAGGTGCAGGCGCTCTCGGAAGAGGTGCGCTACTCGGATTCCGAGCCGGTCAAGATCCACCTCAAGATCGACACCGGCATGGGGCGCCTCGGCGTCGCGCCCAAAGACGTGGCGGCGATCGGCAAGCTCATCCAAAGCTCCCCGGGCGTGAAGCTCGAAGCCGCGATGACGCACTTTGCGTGCGCCGACTCGTGGGACACCGACTCGATCGAGCGCCAGCTCGATCTGTTCGACGCCGCGTGCGCGGAGCTCCGGCGTCAGGGGCTGGAAGTTCCGCTGCGGCACGCCGCAAATTCGGCCGCGACCTTGAAGAGCGAGCGCTCGCGCCTCGACATCGTGCGCCCCGGCATCGCGCTGTTCGGCGTCGAGCCGCACCAGGGCGCGTGTCCCGAGCTGAAGGCCGTGATGCGCGTCAGCACCGAGGTGATCGCGCTGCGCGACCTCGAGGTCGGCATGGCCACCGGCTACGGCGCCACCTGGCGCGCCGAGCGCCCGAGCCGCATCGCCACCATCCCCATGGGTTACGCCGACGGCTTGAGCCGAGGGCTGTCCAACCGCGGCTTCGTCCTGGTCCGCGGTCGCCGCGCGCCGATCGTCGGCACCGTGAGCATGGATATGGCCATGCTCGACGTCACCGACATCCCCGGCGTGCGCGTCGGCGACGAGTGCGTCGTGCTCGGTGCCCAGCGCGGCACTGCCGGCGAGGGCAGCATCTACGCGGACGAGATCGCCCGCGATCTGGGCACCATCCCCTGGGAAGTGCTGACCAGCGTGTCCCGGCGCGTGCCGCGCTTCTATCGCGAGCCGTAGGCCGCGACTTCTATCGCGAGCCGTAGGCTCGACCGCGCGGCGCGCTCGAGCGCTCAGGTCGCGGGGGCAGCGTCGACTTCGCCCGCAGGCGCGGTGCTCTTGCGAGCCGCGCGCTGGAGCGTGGACGGACGCCGGCCGAAGCGCTCCTTGAAGTCACGCGAGAACTGCGACTGCTGGCAGAAGCCGAGCGCGTACGCGACCTCTTTCACGCTCGAAGCCGAGTGCAGCAGCCGTTCGGCGGCCTGCAGGCGCTCCTCACGCAGGTAGGCCTGGGGTGAGCAGCCGAGCCGCGAGCGGAAGACCCGCTGCAGCTGCCGCTGAGAGATCCCGAGGAACCGCGCGAGCTCGCGAGAGCTGTAGCGGCAGGCTTCCGCCAGTCGCTTCAGCGCCTCGGTCGGCGTGGTGTCGAAGTCGCTCGGGTTGCCATCCGCGCCCAAAAGCTTCGGTCGCTCCGAGGGCACGGCGCGCAGCCAGCGAATCGTCGGAAGCTCCGCGTTTCGCAGACTGCTATCGGGTGACGTATCGGGTTCGATATTCCGGAGAGGCAGCATCGATAGCGAATCTATCCGCCTCGCCTCTCCCGAGATTGTACGGAATTGCAGCAATCCGACGTGTCGTGAACCAGCAAATTCGCGCGGATTCCCGTCAAAAGCTCGGGAAGCGCGGCACCTCGAAGGGCAGCGGAGCCCCGAGGTGTACGGCTCCGAGCTCGACCGTGAACAGCGTGACGACCAGGCCCATCACGACCGCGAACGCGACCTGACAGGCGTGGCGTCGTGCGCGAAAGCGCGCGAGCTCGGGGGACAGCGGCGGGCGCGACGAGCGCCGAGTCAGTATGAAGGGAACGGTCTGAACCTGCGCAGACATAGTGTCTCCCGTATCAGCAACTTTCGCGCCGATTCGCTGGCTCGGACGCGGCCCGTCCGGAGCGAGCCGGATTTCGGGCTCGAAAAGCCGAGGAAAGATCGCGATCGCGAGGCGAAGCGTCCCACGCGTGGCGGAACTCCGCGACGCGCGGGTTGGGTGGAACGACTCGTTGAATGCGCGAAATCGGTGGCTCACTGTGAGCGGCGCCACGGAGGTTGGAAATGAAAGTCAGAGACCTGATGACCCAGAGCGTCGCCTCGATTTCGAGCGACGACTGTTTGAGCTCGGCCGCGCGCATGATGTGGGAATGCGACTGCGGCGCGATCCCCGTCACGCGAGACGGCCGCGTGCTCGGCATGATCACCGATCGCGACATCTGCATGGCGAGCTGGATCAAGAACCAGCCGCTGAGCGAGATCAGCGTCGCCGACAGCATGTCCCGCGAGCTGTTTTCCTGCTCGCCCGACGACAACGTCTCCGTTGCCGAGAGGCTCATGCAATCCCGCCAGATCCGGCGCTTGCCCGTGCTCGACCGGGAGGGACGCCTGGTCGGCATTCTGTCGCTCGCCGACATCGTGCGGGGCAGCGACCGCGCCGGTCGTGGCGTGAGCGACGTCAGCTCGAGCGAGGTCGCCTCGACGCTCGCCACCATCTGTCAACCACGCTCGACCCAACGAGCCTTTGCGTGAGGAACCCAATGCGTCATTCCCTTTCGATTTCGATCCTGGCCTTTACTTTTTCTCTCGCCGGCTGCGCGAGTAACCAGAGCTCTCCTGCGGAGCCCGTGAGCGAGCCGCACGACACCGCCGAGGTGGACCAGCCGAACCTGCAGCCCGCGTCGCGCGAAATGTCCGCCGACGAGGCCGCGGCTGCCGCGCGCGGGCCGTCTTCGACCGGTGGTGAGCCGGTCACCGAACCACCGATCGCCCAGCAAGCCCCGCTGGAAGACGCGCAGATCGCGGCCATCAGCGACGCCGCCAACACCGGGGAAATCGACCAAGCCAAGATCGCCCAGACCAAGGCCAAGAACCCGCGCGTCAAGAAGTTCGCGAAGATGATGATCCAGCACCACGGGCAGGCCAAGAGTGACCAGGACAAGCTCGTGAAGAAGCTCAAGCTGTCGCCGGTCGAGAACGACGTCTCGGGACAGCTGCGTGAGGAGTCGCTCGCGCAGATCTCTCTGCTGGAGGGCGAGGCGCAGAATTTCGATCGCGTGTACATCCACGCCCAGGTCGAGGCCCACCAGAAGGTGCTCGACCTTCTGGACAAGACGCTGATTCCGAGCACGAAGGATCCCGAGCTGCTGGCGCTGCTCCAGAAAATGAGGCCCAAGGTCGAGGCTCACCTCACCGAGGCGCGCGCGATCGACCAGGTGCTGGACACGGACGCGGGCGCAAACCGCAGCGGCGCGACGCAAACCTCCGATCGCCCGGAAAAGCAGCAGCCAGGCACGACGCCGGCCAACGCGACGCGCAGCGGCGAACAGAAGTAGCCCGCCGTCAGTCTCGCAGCGTCGTTCGCCGCCCCCGCCGCGCCCGAAGAGCGCCGAGCGCGAGGGCCAGCGCGACGAACGACGCTGCAGAGCGCTCGGAGCCAGGTGCTGCACGGCACTCACAAGCGCCGCCGGTCGTGCTCAGCTGCTCCGGCTCGCAGAAGGTGTTGGTGAAAGGATCGCAATCGCTCGGGTCCGCTTCGCGACACGCTCCGTCCGAGTCGCAGCGCGGCGCGCTCGGATCCAGACAGTCTTCGTCCGCGTCACAGGCTTCGCAAGCGCCCGCGTCGAGGTTGCACACGGGCGTCGTGCCTTCGCAAATCAGGCACTCTTCGCCGCAGGCCGCCGCGCAAGGCACGCAGCTTTCTCCGGAGCAATCCAGCGAGTCGCTCAGGATCTCGGAGAGCGAGCTCGAGTCACCGCCGAACAAATCGCCGTCGAGCCGATTCGGGCTGCTCGAGCTGCCGAAGAACAGCCGTATCGGACGGTCCAATGGCAGCTCGTCGGCTCGAACGGCCCAGGAGACGAAGTAGCTCGAGACCCCGCTCACGGTCGGCGGCGCGACGTCCACCCTCATTGCGCGCGCGCCGGAATAGTCGGCGATTTGCGTCTCCACGACGTCGCGCGCGTCGTCGCCAGCACCGGGCTCGGAGTTCTCCGATAAAGCCACGCGCCCGGCGGAGTCGAGCTCCGTCGCCGTCGCCAGAAACTCGAAATGGTCGGCATCGCGGTCGGTGTCCAGTGCCGCCCCCCAAGCCGAAGACAGGCTCGCACCGGCGGCGTCCATCGGGTCTCCCGCCACGCGCAAGCGAAAGAACAGGAACGTGGCGTTGCGCGCGACATAAGCAGCCGGGTAGCCCGGCCCACCCAACACATCGCGCTCGCCCACGGCGTCGTCACCCGGATCGCGAACCGCCGCGCCGTCTCGGGTGACCACCACCCAGCGCGAGTCGGCTCGCGGGAAATTTTGAGCGCGAGCCGGAGGCGCCGATGCGACGACCGCCGCGACGCACCAGAGCCACACCACGGCACGAGTCATGGTCGCTCGCCTCCGGGCGCAAAGCTCAACCCGAGCACTGCACGAAACAGGGGCACACCGACAGGCCGAGTGAGGCCAGGTCCGGCCGCGGCAGACACGTACCAGTCCCCGTGACCCAATCGTAGACGCCCTTCGGCCAGCGCTTCGACGCTTGGTTCGTGCCAACCGTAACGGTCGAGCGGCTGTGCCGCGCGCAGCTCCGCCCCGAGCGCCACACGCCGGCTCTGCTCGAGGAAGTAGGCGAAGGCCGCGCCGAACCTCAGACCGAACGTCTCCCAGTCTTCGTCCCAGAGGTCGAAGGGCGGCGCGAGCCCCAGCTGGATCGCCCACCACCAGCGCTCTTCCGACGCGCCAACCACGGCGCTGAATACCGAAGCCGCCGAGCCGTCGTTCACGTACGACTCCTGGTCTCCCGAAGGAAAGAAGAAGCGGCTCGAGAGCGCCACACCGACCGACCCCGGACGCTGCAGGCGCAGCGCGACCCGCGCCCCGACGCTCACGTTGCCGAGCTCCCTGTCGCTCGGGGACTCCCAGCCGAAGCCGTTCCGCTCGTCGTAGGGATCGTCGCCCTTTTGATGGAGGATGAACGGCGCGTTCACGAAGAAGACCACTCGGCCGTGCAGCGACGCGGACACGCCGAAATGCGCCGCCAGTTGGTCCGACAGAATCGCGCCCACGCGCTCGCCGCCAGAACGCAAGAGGACCGGATCTCGCGCGTAATCCAGGACGACCGACGCGGCAACGCCTTCGGTCTCGATCCCTGCCGACTCGACGCCCAGACTGAAGTCACCCGCGGGTGTCGGCGTGAACTGTTCGAAGACTTGCGCGCGCGCCACCCCGGCCCCGAGCCAAGCCGCGCACGCAATCTTTACCCCGAGTCTCGTCACGTCCGTCCCTGAATCGAGGCCAGACGGTAAGGGAAATGAAGCCCGGTGTCATGCTCTGATCGCGCGCCTGCGGCGCCACCAGAGGCCGAGACCAACGGCGAGCAAGCCGAGCGACTTCACCATGGACGGGTGAGGCCCGGGCGTCGTTCTGCAAGCGCAGCCGCCGCCTTCGAAATCGACGCCCGGCGGATCCTCTGTGTCGATTGGCTCCGCGGGCGTGCACACCCCGTGCTCCTCGTCACAGATCGGGACCGCGCCGCCGCAAGCACCCTCGTCGGACTCCGAACACTGTACGCACTGGCCGTCGTCGTTACACACGGGCTGGGCCGGGCTCTCGCAGTCCGCGTCCGAACGGCACGGCTCCCGCACGCACTTCCCGACGGTCACGTCGCAGGTTGGTGTATCGCCGTCGCAAGCGGAGTCGTTGCTGCGAGAACACTCGCCGCACACGCCGTTCGGCTGGCACGCTGGCTCGTCGGGTGTGTCTCGACAGTCGTTGTCACTCGAGCAAGGCAAGGCGCACACGCCGGTGTCCACGTTGCACCGCTCCTCGCCGCGACACAGGGAGTCGTTGCTGGCAGAGCATTCGACGCACTCGCTTTGCTCCGAGCAAGCGGGCCGCGCTGCGTGCTTGCAATCGGCGTCGCTGTCGCACTCCACGGTGCAGACTCCGCGTCCAACGTCGCAGACGGGCGTACCCCCCGTGCAGCGCAGCGGGTTGCCCGAAGAGCATTCTCCGCACGAGCCGTCGGGTTGGCAGGCGGGCCGCGCCGGGTCATGGCAGTCGGCGTCGCGCCTGCAACCCGCGCAGGTTGCGGTCCTGGTGTCGCAGCGGGGCGTCGGTCCGCCGCAACGGCTTTCGTCACTGGACGAGCATTCGCCGCACAGACCCGTGCGCAGGCAGACGGGCAACGCTTCCGAGCAATCGCTGTCGGAATCGCACGTGCTCGTGCAAAGTCCGCTGTCCTCGTCACAGGCGGGCGCCGCATCGCTGCACTGCTGCCGATTGTCGGGCCTACACTGACCGCACCTACCGTCGGGCTGACAAGCCGGCGCGCTAGCAGGACAATCCGCGTCCGAGCGGCAACCTTCACACCGGTTGCTGGCTGCGTCGCAGATCGGTTTCGACCCCGTGCAGCGCTCGGCGTTCTGCGCGGAGCACTCCGCGCAGGCGCCGCTCGGAAGACATGCCGGGGTCGCCTCGAGCGGGCAATCGCCGTCGGTCACGCAGCCTCTGCAAGCGCCTGACTCGACCTCGCAGACCGGCGTCGTGCCCAGGCACGCGCGCTGATTCTCGGCCGAGCACTGCGCGCAGAACCCTGCGCTGCACACGGGGGTCCCCGCCGGACAATCCCCGTCGCTCGCACATTCGGTCGTGCAGAAGCCGCCAGAGGCGTTGCACTCCGGCGTCGCGCCCTGGCAAGCGCTGTCGTCGCTTGCCGAGCACTGACTGCAGACGCCGCTCGGGTGACACACGCGGGCGTTCGGCTCGGTGCAGTCGTGCGAGCTCCGGCAGGCCACACACACGCCTTCTCCGGTGTCGCAGGCCGGAGTCAGCCCGCCGCACTCGTCGCGCACGAGGGCTGTGCACTGGACGCACGCGCCGGTGGCACCGCACACGGGCGCTCCGGGGTCGGTGCATTCCTCGTCGCTCCGGCAAGCACGGCACTCGCCGTCTACCGTGTCGCAAACCGGTGTCTGCCCCTCGCACAGCGAGCCGTTGGTCGAGGAACACTCGCCGCAGACGTTGTTCGGCTGGCACGCGGGGGTCTCGCCGCCGCAGTCTGCGTCGCTGCTGCAGCCGTAACACAGGCCAGTCTGGACATTGCAGAGCGGCTGACTCCCGACGCACGAGTCCTGGTTCGACTCGGAACATTGGGCGCACAAGCCGTTGGCCTGACAGGCGGGGAAGTCGGGCGCGTCACAATCGCTGTCCGTCTCGCACAAGAGGGTGCAACTGCCGAGCTCGGTCAGGCACACGCTCTCGCCCGCGCACAGCACGTCATTGTCGCCCGAGCACTCGGTGCACGCGCCGCTCTCGTGACACGCGGGGAAGTCGGGGTCCGCGCAGTCCTGATCCGTGCTGCAGCCGCCGCAGGTTCCGGTTTCGACGCCGCAGATCGGCCGCGTACCCGTGCACCGGCTGGTGTTCGTCGCCGAGCATTCGCCGCACGCCCCGGTCTCCTCGCAGGCCGGGAAATCCGCGTTGGTGCAGTCCGTGTCCGAGCTGCAGGCGTCGCACAAGCCTGTTTCGACGTCGCAGACGGGGGCAGCGCCCGTACACAGCTGGGTCTTCTCCGCGGAACACTCGGCGCAGGCGCCGTCTTCGCGACAAACGGGCGCGAGCGGGTTCGTGCAATCAGCGTCCGAATCACAACCCTCGCAGAGACCCTCCGCGGCGTTGCAGAAGGCCGTGGTTCCGGTGCAGAGGCTCGCGTCCTCTTCCGAGCACTGGCGGCACGAGCCGTCCGCGATGCACACCGGACGCAGCGGGTCGAGGCAGTCGTCATTGGTTTCGCAGCCGATGCAGCTCCCGGCGGCGATGTCACAGACCGGCTCGGTCAGCACGCACAGGCCGTCGTTGGTCGAGGAGCATTCGCCGCACGAGCCGTCCGGCTGGCACGCGGGAGCGGCGAGGGACGGGCAATCTGCGTCGCCACGACAGGCCACACACAAGCCCATCTCCGTATCGCAGGCCGGCTTCGCGCCGCTGCACGAATCGCGGTTGCTCGCCGAGCACTCGCCGCACGTGCCGTCGGGCTGGCACGCGGGCTCGATCGGGCCCGCGCAGTGCGCATCCTCGGCGCAGCCGGCGCAGACGCCGAGAGAGCTATCGCAGCGTGGCGTGCTGCCGACGCACAGGGAGTCGTTGTCGGCAGAGCACTCGCCGCAAGCGCCGCTCGCCAAACACACTGGAGAGTCCGGATCGAAGCAATCTTGGTCCCCAGCGCAGCCCTCGCACAGACCCGACCCGACGTTACAGACGGGCTCATTGCCGGTGCACAGCGTCTGATCCTGCGCCGAACATTCGCCGCAGACGCCGCTTCCGAGACAGATCGGCGACTCCGGGGGGCAGTCGTTGTTTCCCACACAGGGAGCCGAGACGCAGCCGCCCAGCTCTTCGTCACAGATCGGCGTAGCGCCGCCACAGATCTCGCAGTTCTCCCCGCACGCGTCGTCGCACGAGGCGCAAGACGTACCGCTGCAGCTGATCGGGTCACTGATGATCTCCGAGATCACCTCGCTGGTGCCCACCGCGAGCAGATCGGCCCCCAGCGTTTGCGCGCTGTTCGACGTGCCGAAGATCATTCGAATCGGCGTGGTCAGCAGCACCCCGGCGTCGCTCAACGCCCTCACGGGAATTCCCCAGGACACGAAGAAGTCTGCGTTGTTGCTGAACGTCGAAGCTGCCGCGTCGGATCGCGCGTGCGTGGCGACGTTGAAGAACTCGAGATCTTGCTCGGCGCGATCCCGCGCGTCTCCGTTGTTACCCAGCGGGTTGTTCCTGGACAGCGAGACGTCGTCCGGGTTGTTCACGCCGTTGAGCATGATCAAGTATTCGAAGTGGTCGGAGTTTCCGTCCGTATCCAGCGCGACGCCCCAGCCGAAGGCCGCGAAGTTGCTGGCGGTCTGCTTCGGATCCGCGTTCACCCGCAAGCGGAAGAAGATGTAGTTGGGGTCGCGCGAGATGTATGCGGCGGGCCGCGTCCCGTCGCCGACGATGTCGCGCGAATTCTGGGCGTCGCCGAGCGGATCGGTGATCGTGATGCCGCCGCGCGTGACGGGGACCCAGGCCGATTCGACCGGGAACGTTTGCGCGAAGCTCGTCGCCGATACCAGCAGGCTGACCACGAAGACCCGAATCGCGATTTGGAGTTGCTTCACGGCAGACCTCCTGCGAAGCCAGGATCCACGGCCGGTTGGTGTCCGCTGCCCGGCGCGTAGGTCGCCGACGCGAGCACCCGCAGCTGAGGCACCCCGGGCGAAGTGGCGAGACCCGGTCCAGCACCGAGCCCCGCAACGAAGTCGCCGCGCCCCGGACGAAAGCGCGCCTGCGCCAAAATTTCTGCGCCCAGATCGGCGAATAGCTCCGCGCCATCGACGAACACGTTGTGCGCGAGCAGCTCAGCGCCGACCGACAGCGTGCGCCGCCGATCGACGAGGTAACTGGCGGCCGCACCGAACGTGAGCGCCGTCCCGCTGGCTGGCGCCTCGGTCGCGGGCAGCGAGCGCGTGGGCCGCACGCCGATCCCGGGCTCCACGGCCCACGACAAGCGATCCGCCGTGCCCCCCACGATCACCGAGAAGCGCGCGCGCACCGACTCGTCGCTCATGAACGAGTCCTCGGGACCCGTGGGAAAGAAGATGCGCGCGGCGAGCGCGACGTTCGTCGTGGTCGCGGGAGGCAAGAGGCTCACCCGCGCTCCCAGGAACAGCTCGCCGAGCTCGGCACCCTCGGGCGAAGCCACCGTGACCCCGGTCGGCTCGTCCACCGGGTCTTCGCCGCTTTGATGAATGACCACCGGTGCGCCGAGGTGGAGCACCAAGCGTTCGGCCAGCGAATACGCGGCTCCGGCGTGCACGAGGAGCTGGTCGGAGATCACCGCGCCGACGCGCTCGCCTCGGGCGCGGAGCACCAGCGGGTCATGCGCATAGTCGATGATCAGGTGGGCTGCGAACGATCGCGCCTCGATCTCGGCGGACTGGACGCCGAAGCTCCAATCACCAGGCGGCGCAGGACTGAACTGTTCGAGTGACGTCGCGTCCGCCTTGGCGTAACTCGTCCCCAGAAAGCAGACCCACCACGCGTAATGCACGAATGATCGCCTCATGCCTCGTCCCTCGAGACCGGCTCCCCGAGCCGTTCCGTGGCCCCGAGCTCCGGTGAGCTTCCCGCGACGGAGCCCAGTGCTCCGTCCTCCTGTGGCTATCAGACCTGCATTCGCGAGAGAGAAGCTGCGAGCGCGACTGCGAATTCTTACCCACTCGGCAGTTGGTCGCTATTCGAGCAAGCCGTTCACCTTGGCCGCACAAATGAAGTCGTTCTCGCTGAGTCCGCCGACGTCGTGTGTGCTGAAGGTGACTCGGCAGGTCTTGTAACCAACCTCGAGGTCGGGGTGATGATCCTCGCGGTGGGCGATGAAGGCGATCGCGTTCACGAAGGCGATCGTCTCGTAATAGTTCTTGAACGTGAATAGCTTGATCAGCTTGGTGTCGCCCGCGGCCAGCTCGAAGCCGGGGAGCTCGCTGAGCAGCGCGCGCGCCTGTTCGGCGCCGACCTTCGGCGTCTCGGAGTTGCACGCGGCGCAGTGCTTCTTGGCTAGCATCGATTCCATCGCTTCCTCCTCCTCATTGACTTGGCTGGCTCGGGGCTTCTTCCTCCAGCATGAGCCTGCGTTCGTTGATGGCCTGTGCCACCGGCTCCAGGCGCTTGTCACTGCGGATCAGCGCGATCAGCGCGCGCATTGCCGTCAAATAACGTTCGCGATCGAGCTCGCCGCGCAGCAGCTGCACGCGCAGGAACACGCCGGCAGTCTGGGCCACGTCACACAGGCAGTAGTCTCGCACCTCGGCGAGGCGGCCGGCGTGCACCATCGGCCCCACGTCCTTGCCCTCGACGCCGACCTTGCCGGGCATGCCGCAGAGCTTGGCGACGACGTCGAGACGCGAGGCCTTCGCGGCTCCGAAATCGGCTAGGTAGTCCATCAGGTCGAGGTGACCGTCGGCCGTGAAGCGGTAGCGCACGTCGCGCGAGGAGTAGTAGTGGCGTAACGAGAGCCCGTGACGCAGGCACCGGGTGGCGATCACCGGCAGATCGAAGGACCGGCCGTTGAAGGTCACGAGGCAGGGCCGGCGCTCCTCGATGAAGCGCGAGAAATCCCCGAGCATGCCGATCTCGCCCTTGACGTCGCTGAAGGTGTTGAGGCGCTTCGGCTCGTAGTTGCTGTCGATGAGCAGCGCACCCATCACCACGATGCGGTGGTGGGGCGGAGCCGGCAGCCGCTCGGTGTCGGCGGTGCTCGCGATCGGCAGCTCGGGATCGAGCACCGTCTCGATGTCCAGGACGAGAAAGGGGTGCGGCAGGGGGCGAGCATTCTCTCGCGGGCATTTCGGGTCAATGCCGTGACTGCCGACGTCGCGGCCCTCGCCGAAATCCGGCCGGCCAGTCCGCGCGCGGTTCTGGCCGGGAACTGCGCAACGGCGCAGGGAACGGTCAACAAACTTAGTGAATTTGAATACTTATGAACACTTGACGTGCCGGCGCCGGCGTGGTCCCCTGGCCGGTACGCGCGGGTAGGACCCGCGTGTTCAACGGACTTCTTGACCGTGGACGGCCGGAAACGCGGCTGACCCGGATTCGACGCCCGAGCGGGCGAGCCATGCCGAAAAACACTCTGGTCATCAATTGCGACATACGCGAGACCCGTGTCGCCCTGATCGAAGAAGGGGTCATCGCGGAACTTCAGATCGAACGGGCCGGCGCACGCGGCACCGTCGGAAACATCGTCCTCGGCCGCGTGACGCGCGTTTTGCCGGGCATGCAGGCGGCGTTCATCGATGTGGGGATGGAGCGCGCCGCGTTCCTCCACGTCGAGGATCTGATCCGTCCTGACGATCTCGAGGCCTACCTCGCCGGTGGCCGGCGCGACGCCGAAGACGATCGCGCGGCCAAGGGTGACGGCGGCAAGCGCCGAACCCCGGCAGCCGCCGCCGCAGCTTCCGACCTCGCCCCGATTGGTTCGGCACCGACGCTCGTTCACGTCGACGAGGACGATGACGTCGACGACGAGGACGACGACGACGAGGACGAGGACGGGGATGAGACGGACGCTCCCGAACCGTCGGAGCCCCAAGCCAGCGTCGCGAGCGACGCGACGGAAGGGGGCGACGGGGAAGAGGACGACGACGACGACGACGACGAATCGGAAGACGACGACGACGACGACGACGACGACGAATCGGAAGACGACGACGACGAAACCGAAGACGCCGATTCTGACGAGGAAGAGGACGACGAGGTCACCGAAGAGGCCGATTCCGACGATTCCGACGAGGAAGAGGACGACGAGGACGAGGACGACGACGACGAGGACGACGACGACGCGGAAGAAGAAGAGGAGGAGGAAGAGGAGGGCGAGGACCGCGACGCCGGAGACGACGAGGAGGACGTAGCGGTCGTCGCCGAGGGCGGGACCGGAAACACCGAAGAGTCAGGCGGGCAGCGCGCGGACGCGTCGGGACGCCGCCGCCGCCGCCGCCGTCGCCGCCGCGGGGGCCGGGACGCCGATTCGGGCCAGGCCGCGAGCCCGCAACCCGTCGCCAAGGCCGCTCCGGCTCGACCGGCAAGCACCAGCGCACGTCGCTCGCGCGACGAACGCGGCGGCCGAGGGCGGGATCGCGATCGCGGAGGGCGCGGCCGCGAAGGCGGACGAGGACAGAGCCGCAGCGCCAAGGGCGGGATCCCGCGGGTCTCGCGCTCGGTACCGATCACCGAGGTCGTCAAAGAAGGCGACGAAGTGATCGTCCAGATCTCGAAGGAGCCGATCGGCACCAAGGGCGCGCGCGTGACGAGTCACGTGTCGCTCGCGGGTCGCTACGTCGTGTACCTGCCCACGGTCGAGCACGTCGGTGTGTCGAAGCGCATCGGCTCGGCGCGCGAGCGCGCTCGGTTGCGCGAGGTCGTGGACACCATGAAGCCCGCCTCGGGCGGCATCATCGTGCGCACGGTCGCCGAGGGCCTGACCAAGAAGAACCTGAAGGCGGACATCGGCTACCTGGTTCGGCTGTGGGAGGACGTGCTGCGCAAGCGCGAGGGCGCCAAGGCCCCGTGTATGCTCTACAGCGAGCTCGACCTGGTCCTGAAGACGGCTCGCGATCTGTTCACCGACGAGATCGAGAGCATCGTCATCGACGACAAGGCCGAGTATGCGCGGCTGGTCCGCTTCGTGGAGATGTTCCTGCCCGACCGGGTCAAGGACGTCCACTACTACGCGGGTGACGAGCCGATCTTCGACGCCTACGGGATCGAGGACGAGATCTCCCGTGCCTTGAGCCGCAAGGTGCCGCTGCCGAGCGGTGGCTACCTGATCATCGATCAGGCCGAAGCCCTGACGGCGATCGACGTGAACACCGGCCGCTTCGTGGGCAAGGGCAGCAAAGATCTCGAAGAGACGGCGCTCAAGACCAACCTGGAGGCGGTAGACGAGATCGCGTACCAGCTCCGGTTCCGCAACATCGGCGGCCTGGTGATCCTGGACTTGATTGACATGGACGCGCACGGCAATCGCGAAAAGGTCTGGCGCGCGCTCGAGCAACGGCTGGCCAAGGACAAGGCCAAGACCACGATCAACCGCATCAGCGAGCTTGGGCTAATCGAGATGACGCGTAAGCGCACTCGCGAGAGCCTGGCGCGCACCATGCACGAGACCTGTTTCTACTGTGACGGGACCGGGCAGATCCAATCGCGCACCACGATCGCGTACGAAATACTGCGGCAGATCCGCCGTGAGCGGCACGGCTTGCCGGGTTACTCCGTGGTGGTGAACGCACACCCCGCCGTCGTCGACCTGATGACGGGCGAAGAGAAGGAAGCCGTCACCGACGCCGAGCGCCGTTACATGCGCCGCATCGAGTTCAACCCCCGCCGCGAGTACCACATCGAGCAGTTCGACCTGCAGGGCAAATAGAGCCGAGCCATGGACTCCGGCCGCAAGAACCAGCGCGTCACGATCAACAAGGACTTCGAGTCCTTCGATCAGTTCGTGACCGAGTACGTGACGAACGTGTCGCGGTCGGGCGTCTTCATCAAGAGTGAGACGCCGCTGCCCGTGGGGTCGGAGGTCAACCTCCGCTTCACGGTCGTGCTCGACCAGCTCGAGGTGATCGAGGGACTGGGCGAGGTGGTGCGCGTGGAGACCGATCCGCCCGGAATGGGCGTGGTGTTCCGAGAGCTCGGCAGCTACTCCTCGCGCCTGATCGAGCGCCTGCTCACGGGCCAGGTCCGCGGCTGACCGGCGGATCCCGCGACTTTTTGATCAAGATTTGCGTCGAGGCCGGCCTTGGCCTAGATCGGGCGCGCCATGTACCTGGCCCGCACCAAATCACCGCGCAAAACCAACCGCAGCAAGTCCTCGCGCTACCGCGCCAAGATCAAGGCGAAGAACAAGGTGCGTCACAAGCGTCTCGAGGCCTGAGCTCGAGGGCAGACGCACCCTGCGCTTGCGCTACGGGACGACTCCGAGGCACTCGTTGGCGCACTCGAATGCGCCGGACGTGCACGACTCGTCGTCGATGCAGCTCTCGCAAGCATCGACCTTGTCTTCGAAGTCCTCGTCCTCCGCGGCTCTGTCGCGACAGCTTTGCTCGCACTCCGCGGTGTCGTACGAGTCGTCGAAACAGTCGGCGTAGCGGCCGCAGATCGAGTCGCAGTCCACGACTCGATCCACGGCATCGTCTGCGCCACACGCGGTGATCCACGCGGCCACGCACACGCTCACGAGGAGCGCGCGCGGCACGTGATTCGCTCTCATCGGCGCCTCGTTCAAGTAGGGATCCGGCGACCGAAGATCAGCGAAACGATCGCCAGCACCAGGAACACGAAGAACAAGATCTTCGCCATGCCTGCAGCGCCAGCGGCCAGCCCGCCGAAGCCGAAGAATGCAGCGAGCAACGCGATGATGAAAAATACGGCAGCCCAGTACAGCATGTGATCCTCC
This sequence comes from Polyangiaceae bacterium, assembly GCA_025937835.1. Taxonomy (GTDB): domain Bacteria; phylum Myxococcota_A; class Polyangia; order Polyangiales; family Polyangiaceae; genus PMG-095. The sequence goes on along the minus strand of JAICQO010000070.1, from coordinate 11,090 downwards.
AGTGGAATCGCAGCTGCGACTCCTTGCTCCCACATCAAGCAGAAGGCGTGCCAGGACCCGGAACTGCGGCATTCTGCGACGTTTTTCGCCCATGCCGACGGCACGCGCAGCCCTGCTTCGGAATTCGACCGGTTTTCGGGTGATTTCGTCCATCGTTCCTGCGGCGGAACTCCACACGCGGACATTTCGCCTCGAGCTAGGCGTCGTCGTTGGCTTCGTTCCAATTGACCGGACGCTGGCCGGGCTCCCTGAAACGCGCGCGTCCCGGCGCGATATGTCCGCCTGAGTGCTGAGCGGGATATTGGGAGCCGGGCGCGGGGGGCACAGCATCTTTGGTTCCGCCTGCGGGCGGCAACGCGAACCTTCTTCTTGAGGCGCCATCGTGCGTTGAACGAGAAGGCCGCGGAGAAACGTTTGTCAGCCGCGGCGCGGACTACGCCTGCTTCACGCAGCTACACGGCGGCCACAAACAGGACGGCACCCGGAGCTCCAGTGAGAACGGGCAGTCTGGATAGGATTGTCGGCGCTGAAGACAGCGCGGGAAGGCCGCGCAGCTCACTCGGGGGCTCAAAACGTTCCCCGGCAAGGGGTCCGAACCGTGAGCGGCGCCCTAAGGAAGTAAGTCGTCGCCCGCTCCGCCCGTGCGTCGAGAGCGGGCTCCGCCGCATCGCGAAAGTCGCTCGCGTAAGCCGCTTGTCGTCGCCCTGCGCGGTCAGCGCCGCGGACCGCGTTTGCCCTGCGCTTCGGCGCGGCGCAGCTCGCCGCCCTCGGGGCCTTCTACGGCCTTGCGCGCGCGCTTCGCGAGCTCGTCTACGTTGGCCTGCTTCTGGTGCTTGGCGAGGCCCTCGTTGTACTTGCGGGTCGCGCTATAGCTGCCCTCACCTTCGAGGGCGGACTTTTTGCCCTTGGTCTGAGTGTTCTGAGCCATGGTGCCGAGACCTCGGTGCACCATCCGTGCCGGGCGTCAGTCCGGCGGTTTAGGCGGCATCGATTCATCGGCAGGTTGCCCGCGGTCCTCCGCCGGGTCCGGTTGCGGGTGCGGGCGCTGAAAGCGCATCAAGAAAATCAGCGTCGCCAGACAGAACGCCGTCGAGATCACGGCCACCACGTACGCGCCCATGCCCGCGGCGGCTCCGAGCGCTCCCGCGATCCAAACGCTCGCGGCCGTGGTCATGCCCGTCACCTGTCCGCTCGATTTGATGATCGCGCCCGCGCCGAGAAAGCCGATGCCGCCGACCACGCCCTGCAACACGCGCGTCGGATCGAGGCCGGCTTCGCCGAAGCGCGGCGCGAGGTGACCGCCGACCTCGAACCCCAGCAGCATGAACGTCGCCGACCCGAGCGAAACCAGGATGTGCGTGCGAAGGCCCGCGGGCTTGTCGTGGCGCTCGCGCTCCCAGCCCACCGCTCCGCCGACAGCGAGCGCCGCGCTGAGTCGCAGCGCGACCTCTCCGGGAGTAGCGCCCTGGGTGAGCTGCGACAGCGCGGCATCCATCGATCCCGCTAAAGCACGCCGCGTACCACGCAAATTCCGCCGTGGATCTTCGCGCGCGGCGTGCGGCCAACTGCGGCAACTCGGCCCGTCGCGAGGCAGCGTGCCTCAGAAGTCGTCGTCGCGACGCGCGCCCAGGGCAGCCACGGACGTCTCGTAGTCGAAGCCTGCGCGCGCGAGGATTCCGAGGTCGCGCCGGCGCTCTTCGGCGCGCTTGGCTTCGGGACGGAACTCGCCGAGCTTGCGACGCCGTACGAGCGCCCGCGCCGCCTCGAGCTCCGGGTTCGGCCCCTCTTCACGCTCGCGTTCGAAGGCTCGATCGACGCTGTCGGTTTTCAAACCGCGCGTCCTGAGCTTGAACGCGATCGCGCGCGCCGAGCCTCCACGCGACCTCAGCCGGTCCAGCGTGCGCACCGCGAGCTTGTCGTCGTCGATCACGCCCGTCTGCTCGTAACGCGCGAGCACGCTCTGGATCAGCGGGCGCGCGCGCACCAGATCGGCCGGCTCTCCGCGGTTCTTCACCCACTTCTCCAGCTGCTTTCCGAGCTTTTCGCGGCTGCCCTCGAAGCGATCGAGATACGAGAGCAAGGCCTCGGCGAGCGCCGCCTCCGTCACGGGGATGCGCTTGCGCTCGGCGCGAGCCGGCTTTGGCTCGGAAGGCGCGCCGCGCTCGGCTCGCCGGGCCACGGCTGCCTCAGCCGCCGCGGCGGAGCTCGTTCAACACGAGCTTGCTCACGGCCTTCAACGTCTCGAACACGCCCATGCCGGAGCGCGCGTTGGCCTCGAAATCCGGAACGCCTTGCGGGTTGATCACGGCGCGCAGCTCCTCCACCGGGAGGGCGTTCGGCAAGTCGCGCTTGTTGTACTGGATGACGTACGGGATCTTCTCGAGCGAGTAGCCTTGCTCGGCCAGGTTGGTGCGCAGGTTGTCGACGCTCTCCTGGTTGGCTTCCAGGCGCTCGACCTGCGAGTCGGCGACGAAGATCACGCCGTCCACGCCCTTCAGGATCAGCTTGCGGCTGGCGTCGTAAAAGACCTGCCCGGGCACCGTGTACAGGTGGAAGCGCGTCTTGAAGCCACGGATCTCACCCAGCGAGAGCGGCAAGAAGTCGAAGAACAAGGTGCGCTCGGTCTCGGTCGCGAGACTTATCATCTTGCCCTTGGCGTCGGGGTTGGTCCGCTCGTAGATGAACTGCAGATTCGTGGTTTTGCCGCAAAGACCAGGACCGTAGTAGACGATCTTGCAGTTGATCTCGCGCGCCATGTAGTTGATGAAGCTCATGGCGTTTCAGTCGTTGAACAGGTTGTCGATGTCCTCGTCGGTGATCTCGGCGAACGGCGAGTCGCTGCCGGGTTCTGCGACCTTGCTCAACAGGGCCTCGAAGATGCGGTTCAATTCGTCGCTCGCCTTGCGCACCCTCAGGCGCACGAGCCCGAGGCTGGATTTCGAGTCGAAGATCACCACGAGGATGACGCGGTTGCCGACCAGCTGGATGTGGATGTTGGCTTTTTCGCCCTCGTGGAACTGAGTTGCGAACTCGTTCTCGCGGAGCAGCTTGGCGATGCCGCCGGTAGCCGCGATGTTGCCAGCCGTCAGCGAGGCGAGCGACGTGGTGTCGATGTTCTCCACCTCGCCGCTGGCGGCGATGAGCTGTCCGTTTTTGTCGACGATGAAAACGACTTTGGCGTTCGCTTCCCGAACCAGGCGATCGACGACCGCCTGGATCTGGTTGAACTCCTCTTCGTACATCACCATCTGGGGGTTCACCATCGGAGCCTCCGGATGCGCTGTTCCAATACCTGAGCCGCTCTGGTCACGCTCTACCTGGATTATGCAGGATGGTCGCCAAAAAGCCTCGTAGCGCTCAACACTTCTATATGACCGCTCTCGGCCCAGCAAGCCCGATTACTGGCGGCTCGGGCGTCCGGACACCATCCCACACGCAAGCGGTCCGCGTTCGGGCAGGGACCGTCGCGGCTGCGACCGGTAGGAACCGAGCCGCGGTGCTTGCGCGGGCTCGGGCTTGCGGGTACCCGAAAGTGGTGAACGGCATCCCGAGCACGCATGCATCGTCGGGTCGAAGGCTCCGGTGCGAACGCCGGTTCGGCAGGGGCATGCGCTGGTCGTTTCTGACGGCGCTGTGGCTTTCGGTCTTAATGGTCGTCGGGCAAGCCAGCGCCGCCGACTCGCGTTTTCACCCCGATCTGTCGGCCGCGCTCGCCGAGCTCGACCGCGCGCGCGGTGCCGAAGCCTACGCCGCCTTGCGCCGGGTCTGGAGCACTTGGGATCGTGCCGATCCGACCCAGGTCGAGGAAGCGCTCGGTCTCGCCGAGCAGTCGCCCAGGCTCGGTCCGGCCGAACGGGCGTACGCAGGCACGCTGTGGGCTTACGCGCGCGTGCGCCGCGGCGATCTTCCCACGGCGCAGAGAAAGCTACGGCGCCTTGGCTACGTGGATCGCTGGCTGGTGCTCGGGCCGTTCGACAACGAAGGGAAGACCGGGCTCTCCCAGGCGCACGGACCGGAGGCCGACCTCGCGACGCCGATCGTGACGTCGAAGACCTACCCGGGCTCCGAACGGCCGGTGCGCTGGCGAAGCGCGACCGACGCTTTCCCTTACGGCTTTCTCGATTTCGGAGCGCTGCTGCGCCCCGAGGCCAAGGTCTGCGGTTTCGCCGCCACCTACGTCTCGGACGCCGGCCCGAAGCCGGGCAAGCGGCGATTGTCGGCGTGGATCGGCACGGGCGGGGCGCTCCGGGTGTTCTGGAACGGCGTCGAGGTGGAGAGCAACGATCGTTACAGCGCGCACGACTTCGATCGCATCGCCGTGCCGCTCGCGCTCGAGCCGGGGCCGAACCTGCTCGTCGTCAAGGTCTGCAGCGACGAGGGCTCGCCGGTCCTGTCAGTGCGCTTTGCGGACGAGCGCGGCGCGCCCGCAGAGAACCTCGAGTACTCGGACGACCTGAAGAACGCCGAGCCCGCCGCCGAGCTCGTCACCAAGAGCCTGAAGCTCGCTCAGCCCAACAAGCCCGACCCCAAGGCCAACCGCGCCGGACCGAGGGGCCCGCTCGAGACGCTCGGCGCGGCCGCCTCGGGTAAGAACCCGAGCGCTGCAGCGCTCGAGAGCTACGCGCGCTATCTCGACGAGACCGACGGGGACGATCCGGCGCTGCACCTGGCGCGCGATCTGGCGCGAAGAGCGGCCGAAAAAGAGCCGACGGTGCAGCGCGCGCTGCTCGCCGGAAAGCTCTCGGAGGATCGCAATCAGGCGGGTGACTGGATCGCGCGCGCCGACGCGCTTGCGAAGAAGCAGGGCAAGCCGGACCGGGACGTGCTGCTCGCGCAGGCCTGGCACCGCCGCCACAGCCCCAATTTCCAGGAGGCGCTGCCGTACTTCGAGCAGGCGCTTTCGATCGACCCGCTGAGCCTCGAAGGGCTGCGCGGCTGGATGGAGCTCTACAACCTGGTCGGCCTGCCGCGCACCGCGCTGTCGCGCATCGAGCGGGCGCTCGAGCAGAGCCCGCATTCGGTCGGCCTGCTCGGCCTGTACGCCGCACAGCTCCGCACGCTCGGGCGCACGACGGAAGCCGCCGAGGTCGAGGCGCGCTACCACGGCTTCCGCTTCGACGACGGCGGCTACCTCGCCGGGCAGCTCGAGCTCGCCATCGACCGGCGTGAGCGCGCGGCGGCAGAGCGCTGGGCCGAGCGCCTGGTCGCGACCGAGCCGCACGATCTGTGGGCGCTCGGTACGGCCGCCCGCGCTTACCGCCGGCTCGGTCAGAACGAGCGCTCGATCGCGACTTATCAGCGCGCGCTGTCGCTCGCGCCCGAAGACGCGGGCACCCTGCGCACGCTGGCCGATCTGTACGGCGAGCTCGGCAAGCGCAACGAGCAGATCGCGGCGCTCCGCAACGCGCTGCGTGTGCGGCCGCAAGACGCCGACGTGCGCGAGTACGTCGAGTACCTCGAGCCCGACAGCCCGCGCGCCGACGAGGCCTACGCGTGGGAGCCGTCGAAGTTCCTGTACCTGCGGCACGCGCCGCCCGCGGGGCAGAACCGCCGCACGCTGCGGGACCTCACCGTCTCGACCGTGTTCGAGAACGGGCTGTCCTCCAAATTCCGGCAGATCGTGTTTCAGCCGCTGACCGACGGAGCGGCCACCGAAGACCGCCAGTACGTGTTCGCGTACGAGGCGGACTCGCAGCGCGCTCAGCTGCGCGGCGCGCGCGTGTACCGGAAAAACGGCAAGATCGACGAGGCGATCGAGAGCGGCGAGGGCAACGCCGACGATCCGTCGATCGCGATGTACACCTCGGCGCGCGTCATCTACGTGCAGTTCCCGCGGCTCGAGGCGGGCGACGTGGTCGAGCTCCGCTATCGCATCGACGACGTGACGCCGCGCAACGAGTTCGCCGACTACTTCGGTGAGGTGGTGGCGCTGCAGAGCACGGAGCCCGTCTCCAACGCCGAGTACGTGCTCGACACGCCCAAGACGCGCACCATCTACACCGACGTGAAGATGGCGGGCGTGGAGCACACCACGACCGTCACGGGCAACCGCCGCATCCACCGCTTCGTCGCCAGGACGGTGCCGCCGCTGGTCGTGGAACCCGAGATGCCCGTGCTGCAAGAGGTGGTCGGCTTCATCTCGGTCTCGACCTACGCGAACTGGAAGGACCTGGGCCGCTGGTACGCCGGGCTGGTGCGCGATCAGTTCGACCTCGACGACGAGACGCGGAAGCTCGCGCAGAGCATCGCCCGGGGTAAGAAGACCGAGGTCGAGAAGGTGGCCGCGGTCTACGACTGGGTGATCCGCAACACGCGCTACGTCGCGCTCGAGTTCGGCATTTACGGCTACAAGCCGCGGCGCTGCGTGCAGACCGTCGCGCGCGGCTGGGGCGACTGCAAGGACAAGGCGACGGTGATCGTCACGCTCTTGAAAGAGCTCGGCATCCCCTCGAAGCTCGTGGTGCTCCGCACGCGCATGCGCGGCGACTACCGCTCGAACCTGGCGAGCTTCGCGCCGTTCGACCACGCCATCGCCTACGTGCCGTCGCTCAATCTGTATCTCGATGGCACCGCCGAGCACACCGGCATCTACGAGCTGCCGCGGATGGACCTCGGCGCGCTCGGCATGCTGGTGACGCCGGGTGGCGCCGACAGCGGAGAGCTCGTCACGCTGCCGAAGGCCGATCCGGAGAAGAATTTCGTGAAGCGCTCAGTCAACGCGCGGATCTCCGGCAATGGCGCCGCGCAGCTCGATCTCGACTATGCGACGGGCGGGTTCGTCTCGGCCGAGTGGCGCCGCCGCTACCACGCCGCGGCGACGCTGCGGGACCGCGTCGCCACCGACATCGGCGGGCAATACCCGGGCTTCGAAATGGCCAAGGGCGGCGACGGCCTGACCACCAGCAATCTCGACGACAACGCAGCGCCGGTGCGGATCCGGATCAAGGGCACCACCCGAACCTTCGCGCGCAAAGAGGGCAACGAGCTGTCGATGGACGTAACCACCAACCTGCGCCTGACGCCGAAGTTCGCGTCGCTCTCGAAGCGCTCCCAAGACGTGCTCACCGAAGGCTTCTCCACCACCGAAGACAGCGTGACCGTCGAGCTGCCGCCCGGAGCCGAGATCATCTCGGCGCCCGTGCCAGCCCGGGAAGACAGCCGGTTCGGGTCGTACTCGGTGGAGGTGGCTCGGAACAGGGACCGCATCACCGTGAAGAGCCGGATCGTCGTCAGCGCGAGCCGCATCCAACCCAAGGACTACGCCGCCTGGCGCAAGTTCTGCGAGGCATCCGACCGGGCCATGGCGCCGCGATTGGTGGTGCGGCCGTGAGGTTCCGTGGACTGATTGCGCTGGGGCTCGCGGGCGTCATCGCGAGCTGCACGCCAGGCGCCGGAAAGTCGGCGGAGAGCCCGCGCGCCGAGCAGGTGCGGCGCGAGGCCGAAGTCTCGCAAGACCCCGAGGTGCTCGGACATTGGCTGCTCTCGGAGCTCGTCTCCGAGGGCGGCACGGTGCGGCACGCGCGGCGCGCACGCAAAGAGCTCGATCGGCGCGGGCCGGGCGCGATGTACGCGCACCTCGCACGCGGCCTCGACGATGTCTTCCACGGCCGGATGCTCAAGGTCTCCGACCATTTTTTCCACGCCCTCGCCGCCGCCCGCGACTCTTCGGACGGGAACGCGCCGCTCGTCGCCTGGTTCGCGGCCGAGCAGGCCGCGGCCTTCCGTCACAGCGATCCCAAGCTGTTCGACCGCTGGAAGCCGTTCGTGTCGAACGCGATCCGCGAGCCGCGTTCGATCGGCTGGCGCGCGCGCAGCAAGCTCGTCGATCTCTGGCAAGAAGAGGCCTGGTCCGAGGCGCAGAAAGACGTCGTCGAGCAGGGCGCGACGCTGCACGGCTGCGCGCGCGAGGTGCGCCTGGCCGGCCCGTTCGGGCGTAACGCGCAGGCGGACATCACGCGCTCCTTCGCGGCCGAGGCGCCCGGTCCCTGGCCCGTCCAATGGCCCGAGGAAGACGGCGGAGCCGAAGCGCCGACGCAGCGCGAAGTCGAGCGCCACGGCTGCTTCGTGGGTTCGAGCCAGCGCGTGCCGCCGGGCGTGTACTACGCGGAGACGTTCTTCGAGCTGCCGAAGGGCCGCCCCGTTCTGGTCGTGGCGCAGGGTGCGTACGGCTTGTGGGTCGACGATCAGCGCGTGCTCGAGCGCGATCCGCGGAGCTGGGGCTCCTGGCCGCATTTCGGCGCGCTGGTCGAGCTCGGTCCGGGCCGTCACCGGCTCGTGGCGCGGCTCGCCGAGCCGAACACCTCGATCCGGCTGCTCGAAGCCGACGGGAGGCCGCTCGGGGTCGAGACCTCGAGCGATGCGCGCAGGCCGTATGCAGTGCTGCCGCCCGCGATCCTGCCCGACGCCAACGTGCTCGATCGCTTCCTCGGCCAGGGCAAGCTGTTGCACGAGCCGGAGGACGACGTGATCCGATACATCGCGGCGATGCTCGCGAACCTCGAGGCGCAGGCCGACGTCGCGAACGTGCTGCTCGAGCCGCTGATCGCGCGCCTGGACAAGGCGAGCGGGCCTGCGCTGTCGACGGCCGCGCTCTTCACGCGCTCCGATCCGATCTTTTCCGACGGCCAGCGCCGGGACCTGTCGCGCGAGCTCGACGAACGCGCGGTCGCGCGCGATCCGGCGCTCTGGTACCCGCGGCTGATGCTGGCCCTGTCACAGACGGAGCGCGCTGGCCGCACCGAGGCCGTCGCGGCCGTGGCCAAGCTGGTCGACGAGTTCCCGGAGGTGCCGTCCGTGCTGCGCGAGCTCGGCCGTCTGTACGCCGAGCTCGGTTGGAAGGCCGAACAAGCCCGGACCGCCCTCGAGCTCGCCCGGCGTTTCCCCGAAGATCCGCAGTCCCTGGAGCCGGCGATCGCGGTGCTCGATGCGCAGGGCAAGACCGCCGAGGCCGACGCGCTCGTCGATCGCATCCAGAAGCTGAACCCCGATCTCGAGATCCGGCTCGGGCGTGCGCTCGAGCGGCAGGACTATGCGCTCGCGCTGAAGGAGCTGAAGCGCCTGGCCGCTCGCCGTCCCAAGGGCAAGGAAGACGACTTCGAGGAGCGCCTGTACGACGTGATGGTCCGCGCCGGCAACGACAGCGAGACCTGGAAGAAGCTCGAAGCAGCAATCCAGAAGAACCCCAAGGACTCGCGCGCCCGGCTCGAGTTCGCGGACGCCGGCTTGGCGCGCGGCCAGAAGGACTCGCTCGCCAAGGCGTTGCTCGACGCCATCCAGGCCGGAGCCGCCCCCGGCCCGCTCGAAGAAGCCATCGATCTAATCGAGGGCATGAGCGAGCTCGAGCCCTATCGGATCCCCGCAAAGCAGGCGATCGCGGAGTACGAGAGCTCCGGCAAGGAGCAAGCCGGGACGGCCGCGCGGGTGCTCGACTATGCCGTGGTCTGGGTTCACGCCGACGGCTCGAGCCGCATGCTCGAGCACGAGATCATCCGCGTCCAGAGCGCCGAAGCCATCGCGGAGATGGCCGAGCAAGAGGTCAAGCCCGGGCTCGTGCTGCACCTGCGCGTGATCAAGAAGGACGGCCGCATCCTAGAGCCCGAGCCGGTCGAGGGCAAACCCACGCTCACGCTGCCGCACCTCGAGGTCGGCGACTACATCGAGACCGAGCGCATCGAGAACCAATCGAGCGAGGGCCGCGGCGAGCGTTACCTCGGCCCGCGCTGGTACTTCCGCGAAGAGAACATCGCCTACGCCCGCAGCGAGTTCGTGATGATCTCGCCCAAGAGCCGGCCGCTGTCGATCGAGACGCGCAACGGCGTCCCGGCGCCCACCGTCGAAGAGAACGGCGCGCTGATCGTGCGGCGCTGGCGCGTGGATTCGAGCCCCGCGGCGCCGGTCGAGCCGTTCGGCGCGCCGGTCGTCGAGTTCTTGCCCAGCCTGCAGACCGGCTGGGGCATGTCGCTCGAGAACACCGTGCAGGCCATGGCCGACGGCGCGTTCGATCCCACGCCGCGCGATCCGCGCATCACCCGCATTGCGGAGCAGATCGTGGGCGGGGTTCCCAAAGAAAAACGCAGAGAGCGCGCGCGCCGCCTCTACCGCTGGCTCGTCAACAACGTCGAAGAGGGCGGCGAGAACGACGGCCGGCGCGTGATCATCGGCAGGAACGGCAACCTGTGGCGCGGCTACATCGCTCTCTGCCGCGCGCTCGAAATCCCGATCGACTACGGGGTCGCCAAGAGCCGCCTGAGCGTGCCGCCGACGGGCCCGTTCTCCGAGTCGTTGCAGTTCTCGCTGCCGCTCTTGCGGATCGGGGTCGAGCAGGGCACGCAGTGGCTGTCGTTCGGCGGAAAACACGCGCCCTTCGGCTACGTCCCCGCCGAAGCCCGCGGCATGCCGGCGCGCGTCTTCACGGACCAGGGCACCGACTCCGCCACCGTCCCGGCCGACGGCATCGTCGACCGCGTCGTGTACAAGGCCGACGTCCAGCTAGAGAAGGACGGCGGCGCCGAGGTCGCGCTCGAGCACACCCTGTACGGCCGCTACGCCGCGGGCCTGCGCGGCGCGCTGGCCGAGATGTCCGAGCAACAGATCCGCGACGTGGTCGAGAGCCGGCTCGTCGGTTATGCGCTGCGCGGCGCGCGCCTCAAGTCCCACTCGATCGTCAACCTCGGCGCCCCCGAGCAACCGCTCGTGATCCGCACCACCTCGCACGTCCCGGCCTTCGCCCAGGTGGCGGGCGGCGTGCTGCTCGTGACGCCGCCGTTCGCGCCGCGGCTCGGTCAGCTGGCGGCGCTCCCGGCGCGCCAGACCCCGCTCTTGCTGGTCGAATCCACCGAGCAAGAGATCCTGCTGAACCTCAAATTGCCGGCCGGCGCTCACACGCCGACCAACGTCACCAAGGGTGAAATCCGCGATGGCGACCGGCGGATCGTGATTCAGGACCGCGTCGAAGGCGGCGCGCTCGTCCTGGATCGCAGGGTCTCGCTCCCCGCGGGCCGGATCCAGACCGACGCCTATGCGAAGTTCGCGAGCTTCGCGCGTGCTGCGGACGACGCGCTGTCCTCGAGTATTCGCGTCAGGCTCTGAGC
>JAICQO010000103.1 GCA_025937835.1 Polyangiaceae bacterium | reverse complement strand
CCGCGCGAGCAGCTTGTCGGCCGGGTGCACCGCGAAGGGCGCGAGCGCGCGGGCGTAATCCAGGAGCTCCTTGGGCAGGAGCGTGGAAGCAGCGGGCTCCGCCTTCATGCCCTCGATCCCGAGCAGGCGCCCCACGAGGGTTGTCTCCGGCACCGGCAGCTCGACGATCGGGGCGTGCTCCGGCAGCTCCGCCGCGGCGCGCGCGGCATCCAGCGCCTGGCGCAAGCCACCGAGCTCGTCGATCAGCTTGCGGTCGAGCGCTTGCTCGCCGGTCCAGACGCGGCCCTGAGCCACCTGGTCGAGCTGCCCGGTCGTGAGCTTCACGCTGGCGCGCGCGCGGCCCGCGACCACCCGCGCCAAGAACTGGTCGTAGAACTTCTTCACCTTGCGTTCGAGCTCTTGCTTCTCGTCCTCGGTGAACGGCCGGTACAGGGCCTCGGCGTCGGCGCGCGGCGTCGTCTTGTACGCCTCGACGGTCACGCCGATGCGCCGCAGGAGCTCGGAGACGTCGGCCTTGCCGACGAAGACGCCGATGCTGCCGGTGACCGTGAGCGGATTCGCGAAGATCCGCGTCGCAGGCGAGGCCATGTAGTAGGCGGCGCTGGCCGCGATGCTGCCCATGCTGACGATCACGGGCTTGACGCGGCTGGTTAGCTCGACCTCGCGCCAGAGCACGTCCGCCGCGAGGGCCGAGCCGCCGCCCGACTCGATGCGCAGCACCACGGCGGCGACCATCGGGTTCTCGCGCGAGGCCTTGATCGATTCGGCGACGGTGTACGAGCCGACCAGCTTCATCCCGAGGAAGGGGATGTTCTGGCTGCGGCCGTCGACCATGTCGCCATCGACGTAAATCAGCGCCACGCCCGGCGTCGCGCCGAAGTAGCTCGGAGCGACCGGCGCGCGGCGGTCGTCGATCAGCTTGATGTTGCCGCCGGCGAGCTCGGCCGTGGCCTTCTCGATCTGGTCGTCGAACACCAGGGCGTCGACCAGGCCGGCTTGCTGCGCTTCCGATGCCAGAAACGGCCCCTGGGCAATGCGCGCGCGAAGCACGGCCGGATCGAGGTTCCGCCCGCGCGCCACGCCGAGCGTGAACAAGCGCTCGTACTGCTGGAGCAGGTCGATCTTGTCGGCGCGCGCCACGTCCGTCGAGTTGTCGCGGATGAAGGCCTCGGGCGCGCTCTTGTGCGGGCCGATGCGCACGAAATCAGCGCGCACTCCGAGCTTGTCGAGCAGAGTCTTGTAATAGAAGTAACGCGCGCGGAGGCCCGCGAAGCGCAAGCCGCCGCCCGGGCTGACCAGGATCTTGTGCGCGGCCGAGCACATGTAGAGGGCAGAGCCGTCACCATCCTCGATGTGGCAGAGCACCTTTTTACCGCGGCTCCTGAGGTAGTGGATCGCGTCCCGGAGCTCCTGCGCGCGCGCGAGCGACCCAGCGGGTGAGGCGCGCACCTCGAACGCCACCGCCGCGATCGACGGCTCTTTCTCGGCGATCGCCCAGAGCCGCCGCAGGAACGCGACGTGCTCGCGCGTCGACGGCGTGTCCTCGATGCGGATCCTGAGCGCGTGCGCGGGTGGCGGCGCGGCCGCGGGCTCGCGGTACGACTTCAACGCCGCCTCGATGGCCAGGTTCTCGTAGGCGCGGTCCGAGGCCTCGCTGCCGAGCCCCGTGCCGAACACGGAGCCCGCGCTGAGCTCGCTCGAGCCGCTGCTGCCGTTGAACGCGAAGCTCATGGCGGCGCTCGCGACGTAGGCGCGCTCACGCACTTCTTCGGTCGGATCGCTGATCGCGAAGTCTCCGCGCAGACGCCCGAGGTTCGGGATATCGACGCCGAGAGCGGCGCGGGGGATCCAGTACCCGCCCTCTTCGGCCACGTATTTGCCTTCGAGAGCCAGCTCGACGGCGCGGCTGCGGAACGGGCGCAGCGCCACGCCGAGGTCGTAGCTCGGCCCGAGCTCGTCTCCGCCGTCGCTCTTCGGCCCGCCGAGGTCGTTCACCACCGCTGCCAGACCGAAGTAGTCGGAGGGCCGCAGCGTGACGCCCGCGGACCAGGCGCCGATGCCGTCCGTGCGCCCCGTATCCGAGTACGAGTGGCGGTACGAGAAGCCGAGCGCCGACGTGCTCGAGGTGCGAAACGCCATGCCCAGCGTCATCAGCTGGTAGTTCGCGCGAAACGCTGGCGACCACGCCGCGAGCTCGCTCGGCGGGTCGACCAGATCGACGCGCAGGCCCGTGGCCAGGTTCAAGAACGAGATCGGCAAGCCGAACGCGAAGGCGTGCCCCTGATACGGAACCTGCGCCGACTCATTCAGGTACACGCTCGACCAGCGGAGCTCGCCGCCGGACAGAAACGCCAAATTGGCCGGGTTTTGCACGAGCGACGTGGTGTCTTCATTACCGACCAGGCTGCGGCCGAACGCCGGCAGCGGCGTGGGCCGGGCCACGGGGGTTTGAGCAAAGAGCGGCGCGGTGAGCGTGAGCGATGCCAGAAGCCAAGCAGGGCGGACGCGGATCATGGAAGCATGCCTCGAGTCTTCGCGACGAGCTCGTTCTCGGCGCGGCGCGCTGCGAGCTCGTCATTGTCTTTCACCGGCAGAAAGCGCGAGCCGGCGCCGGAACGCGGCACCTTCAGGTAGCGCGTCGGAAGGGTGGAGCTGACCTCGTTCACGAGCCGCTCGAACTGAATCGCGGAGCGCCCGTCGACCTTCTTGGTCACGCGGAAGAACGTCCACGGCATGTCGAGCGTCGCCAGCGTCGGCGCGTCGAAGGTGAAGACGTTGGTCGCGAACACGCGCACCGTCGCCGGGTCGAAGCTCGGCGGGATCCGGAACTCTTCGAGGATCTGGATCTTGCCATCGACGCGCGCCGGAATGCCGCCGCGATCCGAGCCCACCTTGTCGACCACCTCGGCCGTGACGGCCGCGCCGTGCGAGAGGTGCCAACCGATCAGCGCCGGGTCGAGCGAGCCGCCCAGGTTGTCGAGGTTGGTCATCATCACGACCTTGCCGCCGCCCTCTACGAAGCGTTGAACCAGGCCGCTGCGCTTGAGCGCGTCCGGCAGGTCGCCGTGGCCCGGCGCGTGGGCGCTCGGCTGGCCGTCGTCGCCCAGGAACAAATCACCCTCGGGGGTTAGACGTACCGAGATCGACTGTTGAAACGTGGCGACCCGGTCGCCGTCGAGCTTGCCCGCGAGCGCCTTCTGGATGCCCTCGTTCGTGGCCTCGCTGGTCATGATCCAGAGCGGCGGCTTCACGCCGTAGCGCTTTTCGTGGGCGCGCGCCTCGTTCAGCCGGAGCTCGAGGAAGGTGTGGCCCGGCAGAGCCTCGACCAGCGCCTTGATCACGCCGCCCATGCGCGTGGCCATGCCGCCCGCCAGCACGATCAGCGCCGCCTGCCCCTTCGACAGCGCCTCCTGCCCGCGCTGTTCGAGCGCGCGGTACTCCGCGCTACCCTGCGGAGGCAGCTCCTCGATGTCGCCCTCGGCGGGCGCGGTGATCGTGCCCCGCACGAAGTTGTCCTCCGGCGTCTCCGAGCGCACGCGGGCGACGTGTTCTTTGAAACGAGCGCGATCCAGGCCCGCGGCCAGCAGCCGTTCGAGCTCCGACGCCGGCAACCGTTCGAGAGGGTCGTGTAAGTCAGAAGGCATGCTGGCGCGGAGCGTAGCCGATCGCCCTCGCCCGCACGAGACCGCTGTTCCGCGGCGTTTTGCGCGCTCGTTCCCGGTCGCCCGGTCGCGCGACGCAATCACCCGTTCACTGACGATTCACGCAGATGCCGGAGGCGGCTTGGGTTCTAGCGCCCTCTCCACCGCTGGCGCCGCTCACGGCGCGGACACCGCCTGTCGCCGGCGCTGCAGCGCTGCCGTCCGCTCCGCCGACGAGAACGCCGCTTCCGCCGCTGCCTGCGCCCGCGCTCCCGCCCGGCCGGGCGCCGGCACTTCCGCCGGCTGCGCTGCCGGCGCTACCACCGCTGCCGGCCGTGGACGAACCGCAGTACCAAGTCCCGACCGCGTTGGGGGTACACACACTTCCGGCTTGGCAGGCGGGGCCGCCCGGATCGTTGCAGTTCCGGGCACGGCAACCGACTGCATTCTTCGTCCCCTGGCGGGCGTCCACGTCGCAGATGAAGTTGTCCGGGCAGAGCTCGGGCACTTCGTCGCACTGTCGAATCACGCAACCGACGCTGTCCGCGGCGGGAGACGCGAGGTCGCAATAGGCGTAGTTGACGTCCTTCTGGACGAAGTTGCACTGTCGCCCTTCGCTGCAGTTACGGGGCACGCAGCCGTGCGGGTCCATGCCCTCCGGCCGCCGCTCGTCGTTGCCCGGCTCGCAGAGGAACGTCGCGTCATCGCGACAGTGTCCGGTCTCGGTGCACGGCTTCGGAACACAGCCCGAGGCCTCTTCCCCCGCATTCGCCGGATCGCAGCTCCAGGTGTCGAGACAAGCGAAGCCGCCCTCTTCGTCGCATAGCTTTCGCACGCAGCCGCGCTGCGCCTCGAGCTCCGGGTTTTCGCTGTCAGCGGCGGCGCCGAGCAGCGTCCAGCGGCTCACGCTGGTGGCCGCCGCGCTCGGGTCACAGCGGTAGCGCGCGGCGCAAGCTTCAGCCCCGCTCTCGTCGCACCGCTGCACGCGGCACACACCGTCGTCGCCGCAGACCTTGCCACTCGCGCAACTGTCAGGCGTACACGGCGGTTGGCAGGTCATCGGCGGACAGTTCGGGAAGGGGGTCGGCGGCACGTAGGGCGCGCACACCAGACCCGCTCCGCAGGTGCCAGCCCCGACGCAAGGCTGAAGCGTCGCGCACGGGTTGAAGACGACCGGCTGCGTGAGGCTCGAAGCCACGAACTGGCACTGCTCCGCCGGACCGCAATCTGCGTCCTCGGAACACGAGCGCGGAGGCGGCTCAGGCTCGGAGCTCGAGCTGCAAGCACCCGCGATGGCTGCGAGCCCAGCCAGCGAGAACGCGAGCAACGACTTCCCGACCCGACGCTGCAAACTCATGGCGGGCCGAGGAAGCAAGTCCCAAGCCGTCTACGCTCCAGCGGATTTCGCGCTGGTTCCAGAGGCTCCGGGCGGCACGTGTGCCACCCTGAGCCACGCTCCGAGACTACGGGTTCGCGCCCGCCGTGATCCAATCGCTCAGGATCTTGAGCTCGGCGTCGGTGAACGTCTTCCCGCTTGGCGGCATGGTCGCGCTGTTGCAGGGCTTGTTCGGATCCGAAGACGTGCAACCGGCGCCCTCGGCCAGCCCCGCCGCCTTCAGATACAGCCAGCTCTTCATCGGATCGCCCGGCTCGATCAGCTTGTACTGACCGCCGCCGATCGACTCGCGCTTGAGCCGCTCGAGCACGCACTTGCTCGAGACGGAGCCGCCCAGGGTGAGCCCCGCGTACGGCGACGTCTGCGCCGGGCCGTGGCAGCTCGAGCAGTGGTTCGCGTCGGTCTCGAACAGCGGCCGCACCTTGGTGTGAAAATCGCCGGTCTCGTCGACGTCGGGAGGGCAATCGAGCATCGGCCCCTCACCCGCGTTCTGCTTCAAGATCTCGATCTCGATGTCCATCTCGCGGCACTGCGCGGCCAGGTCCTGGCGGTACTTCGCGAGCTCCGGCGAGCCTTCCTTGGTGAGGCCCTTGGCGACGCGGTACTTCTCCCAGACGTTGTCGATCCAGCCGTGAAGCTTCCAGAACATGTAGTTCGTGATGTTCACCTGGCCGTTGTTCAACCCGTGATCGCTGCTCGCGCCGCGCGACCACTGATCGTGCAGGTTGAAGTGCAGGCCGATGTACGGCACGTCCGCGGCCCAGGACGGCTTCTGCGAACCGACCGGACACTGCAGCCAGTAACCGAGCGCGCCTTCACTCGGGAACTTGTCGAGGTGCTGCTCGATGTTGTCGCCGATCGCCGCGGCATCCAGGATCGTCTGGCTCCAGGTCGGATCCTTCTCGTTCCAGACCGCAGGCAACTCTTCTTTCGTGGTCGGGAACTTGGGGAAGCCGTCGAAGTCCGCCGCGTGGCTCGGCCACAGCTGCTTCAACACCTGGATCATGTGGCGGTGGAAGAGCAAGAATTGGTAGCCGTCGCCCGCGCTGCGGCAGTTCTGGTCCGTCGGCACGAGCACCGGATAGTCGCGGCAGATGTTCGGGAAGCCCAGCGGGCCGAGCAAGCCGCCCGCCGTGCCGCTCGTGCAGCCGCGCACCGCGTGCCAGACCACGTGCGCGCCCGTCCACCGGTTCTCTTCCATCCATTGCAACACCTCGGGCTGCAGGATGGTGTCGGGCTGACCGCCGCTCTTCGGCGTGTACAGCGCCGGCCCCGACTTCATCGTCTTGTCGGTCTCGTGCGCCGGGTAGCCGTAGAGACAGTGATCGAGGTTCTTCGGCTCGGGCAGCGCCTTCGCCCCGCCGCCGCTACCTGCCGCACCACCGCCGCCAACGCTCGGCATTCCGCCGCCACCGGCCACGACCGCTGTGCCTCCAGAGCCGATCGCAGCGCCGCCACTCGGAGGAGCGCCGCCGCCCGCCGGAGGAGCCGTCGTCGAGCCACCGGATCCTCCCGACGGGGCTCCGGTCACGCCGCCCGTCGGGCCCGAAGTACCGCCCGTGGTGGAGCCGACCTGGCCGCCCGCGGTCGATCCGCCGACGCCGACCGCGCTCATGCCCGCAGCAGTGGAAGCCGCAGGCGCCGACTCATCGGATGAGCAGGCGACCGAAGTGACAGCGAGCCAGGTAACGGATGAGGCGAGCACCAGGGAGGGACGCATGCACCCTGCCTATGCCCGCATCACCCCGCAAATGCTTACAGTGGGAACAATTCCATTGTTTTCCGAGTCTCACCAAACACATATGGGGGCATACCCCTTCGGCGACGGCGCAAAAATCCTCACTTATGCGATCGACGCCGTCAGCGGCTCGGACGGGAGCAGGGTTGGCTTGACGGCGTCCAGCCAACGACAGCGTCGGCTGAGGCGCCCGAATCGAGCCAATGATCGCCGAGCACATCGCACTGACGCGGAAAGCGGCGCAACCCGCGATGGAGCGAGCCTTCGCGAAAGCCGGAGCGACGGCTGCACCTGTCGCCGCCGCGCCAGTGGAGAGCGTGGCTATCAGTCGTCGCTTGCTCGCGTTCGCCGCCTGCCCTCGACCACGGTGTGTGCGCTGCGCCCGAAGGTCCAGCGGATGTTGGACGCGGGAGGCGTTGCAGAGATCTGTCCTCGATGAATGCCCTCGAGGTGGCACCAGGTGCAGAGGCTGGTCAGGTTCTCGTCCGAGTCGTCGCCGCCGCGCGAGCGGAAGCGGAGGTGATGCGGCGTCACGTCGCGGCGCCCGCAACACGGACTCTGACACCGATGGCGGTCGCGCTCGTAGATGTGAGCGTATTCCACCTCCGAACCACGCGGGCGCCACGTATCCAGGAAGAGCTCGCACGCGAAGCGCAGAAAGGTCGTGTCGCGCAGCGCCGAGCCGCGATGGCGCAGATAAATGGCCTCCCAGTGCCGGAAATCCCGCGCGGTGTCGTCGCTCACGCGGAGGTGCAGCGTGACGGTTGCCGACGGCGCACCTGCCGTTGACGGCAACGCGGGCGGCGCAGACATCTGGCCCGTAACCACGGCCCGTTCCAGATCTTCCACGCGCCGCACTTCGGCCTCGCTCGGCGGGAGCACAGCCGTGCTCTCGGACCACCTCGCCAGCAGCTCGGCCGAGTCGATCTCCTCGCGCAGGTGCCGGAGCGTGCGCTCGCTGGCGCGAGTCACCCAGGCTTCGACGGTGGCGCCGGTCGCAACCTCTGCGACGAGGCGCGCTGCTTCGTACCCGAGCTCGCCGCGGTCTACGGCATCGCCCAGAAATCTGAGCTGACCGAGCCGCTTCACGAGCCGTCGCTTGGCCTTCACGGAGGACAAGCTCGTGCCCAGACGCTCACGCGCGTATTGCGCTGCAGTCGCATAGCCGAGCCGCCGCCACCCATCGGCCGAAAAGAAGGCGTCGAGCGCGCGTCCAAAAGCGACCTCGCGCACGACCAGTTCGCGCGAGAGCTCGCGCAGCTGGCGATCGACGGCCTCCGGCGTCTCGGGCCAGAGCAACGGCTCGATGCGCGGGCGTGGTTCGGGGCTGCGACGGAAGTGCTCCTCGCAGCGCTCTTCCGCTTTGCCCCGCATGCGCGCGAGCTCGCGCTCCCAGGCGCGCTGCGGGCTCATGGCCTCGTCGTCGGTTAGCTCGATCGCGTTGCTCGGCAGCTCGCTACACAACGTGCTGGTCGACTCCGCGACCAGGCCGAGCACGAAGTCAGCGTTCGTCCGCTCCCCCAAGTGCCGGCCAAGCAACTTTGCTTGTTCGAAGCACCAGGCGTCCTCGCGCGGCACGGTGAGCGTCAGCGTTCGCAGCTCTGCTTCGGCTTCGGATTCACCTTCTTCCGCCACACCCCGCTTCTCGAGCACGAGGGCCTTCATCTCGCGCACGGTCCGGCGCGACGCCTCGGCGAGCCAGAAATCTGCGTCGTCCGGAGACGCGACCGTCGCCAGCACCGCCGCCATGCTCCAGCTCAGTGAGCCAGAAATCAGCGCGTCCGCCAGAGGCGGGAGCCTGTCGAGCCGCCGCGCCAAACTCCGCGCTTTTTGCGTCCAACTCGCGGAGCGCTCGCAGCGTTCGAGCGCGTACGCCTCGATCGACGAGAAGCCGAGCGCGTGATGCCCGCCGCTCTGCTCGAGCAAGTCGAGACCGCGTCCCATCTCGAACCGCAATCGTCCGGCCTCACCAGCGCGACGCGCGAGCTCTGTGTCGAGTGCCAGCAGGCGTTCCACGGGACAGCCCGGTGCCTGCGGACGCTCGGGTCGTCGTCGGACGCGACCAGCGAGCGAGCCCTGAGGACGCGCAGGCGCGAGCAGCTGCGTGAGCATGGTATCTCCTATACACCCACGATTTCGGGCTCTCGGAGCGGCGCTTGGCGGGGCGATCAGCGCTGCAAACGCTTCGCGAGTCGATTTCTCGCCGAAACGCCGACGGTGCGTGACGTCGGCGCCGCAATCGGCAATTGCGCACGAGTCAGCGCTCAGAAGCACCGGTCGCCGAAAAAGCTGTCAACGAAATTGCGGGTTCAGACCGGGTACATAGGTGACAAATTAGACCGGGAACATAGGTGACACGTTCTTGATGGGCGTTGAACCTGCGCTCCATGCCTTGGAAAGAGACGTCACCGATGAACGAGCGGTTGAGGTTTGTGGCGGCGATGTTGGAGGGGGAGGAGAGTTTTGGAGAGCTCTGCGAGCGCTTCGGGATAAGCCGAAAGCGACCTGCCTCTTGCGGGGCAGGGTTCCAACCCGTTAAGCTACTGAAGGGCGCGAAGAACGTAGCCGGCCGCTGCCGCGAGTACGCCACCTAGCAGGAAATACCGGGCGAATCTCCTCAGCACCAATGCGCGACGTTCATCATCTGCTGACCATCGTCCTCGCTCTAGTTCCTGCTCGAACACGGCGCGCCATGAGGCTCCTTTCCTCACGTGAGAAAGAGCCAGAATAAAAGCTCCGGCTCCCAGCAGCAGCCAACCAGTAAGAATCAAGAGAATCGAAAATACCGACAAGGCCATCTCAGTCCAAATCCTACACGCAGGCGCGAAAAATCGCAGCCGCACAAGCGGCCTCGATTACGTCTCCGGCATTAAAGCCCATAAAGTCACGAACACATGCCCAGTATGCATCTGCGCGCGCAGCGCCCGGCGCGCCGACTTTCCTCAGGGCTGCACTCGTCAATATCCCGTTTGGCGTCTTGAACCCTACCGTCGCAGCTGATGAGCTCGTCAATGAACTTGGCAAGCTGGTTGCCCACCGTGGCCGTAACCCCTGCTACGCTTGCCGGGTTCCGTGCTCAGCGACGCCGAAGGTCACCGACTGTCCAACGGCGGCCGGCCAAGTACGTGGCTGCACTCGAGGAAAGTCCTCTCGAAGCCAACTCTGACTGTGCAAAGTCCCCTAGCAGGAGGTAGGCCACCGCCACGGACAAGCGGGCTGGCTCCGTGTAATACTCAGAGCCGAGCGCCTCATCGGCGACGATTGCTTGATGCAAGTCCGAAATGCCAAGGACGTATTCACCGACTTCGATCTGCCATCGGCCTCGGAAGAATAATGACGCCGGCTCTGACGCATTGAGCCTGATTGCCTCGGTTAGGTCTGCAATCGCTCCGCTCCGGTCCCCCAAGCTGTGCTTTGCCAGCGCCCGGTGGAAGTAAGGCTCAAAGCGGCCGGGGTATTCGTCGATGAGGTCGGTACACAAACCTACGACCTCAGAATCACGTCCTGTCGAGGAGAAACGCTGGACCCGCGCTATCTCGGAATCCAAGGCTCCGACATCACGATTGCTGGTCATCAGATTGCATTTCCTCCACACGCCGCCGACACATGGCCACGAGCGCATTCATCCAAATTGTACGCTTACCATGGCGCCTTCCCCGGAGGCGTTCCATCTCCTGGCTTCCCATAGTCGTTGACGTCGCCTCCGGGGGCCCAGGTCCTCTAGAATGACTCTCCAGCCAAGCATCTAAGCACTCAAGAACGTAGTCCCTTGCCGCACCCGGACTGGTGAATGGGCGAGGAGCCTCGAGCGGGGACTCGAACCCTTCGAGTCGTGCTCGGTGAGCACATCGTAGACTTTCTCGCGCCTGCCTGCCGGTTGGTGGTCGAGGTGGACGGGGGCTACCACGCTCGAAGGTGCCGGACCGACGCTCGCAGGGATGCTCGGCTCGGGGCGCTCGGTTACCGCGTCTTGCATCGGGATGCTGAGCTCGTCATGCGAGATCTGGCCATGATTCTCGAGCGCATCAGGGCCGCGCTCCGTGGTGGATCGTGAGAGAAAGTCGCATGGCCACTGATCAGTTCCTACTTTAGGCAGTACTGCACTGCCTTCCGGCCCACCAACACCGTGTCCAGGGTGCTATCAAGGCAAGTAGAGCGCGGCGCGATCGACGTAGGGGCCAGCTGCTCATACGGGGCATCCAGTTTCTGGTCACGTCCGCCGCTCACGAGCACGTACGTTTCACCGTGTCGGTAGTAACTTACAGAGCCTCCCCAGTAGTCCAGACACTGAACTGTACCAGGCAAACCACCGCCTCGAGCGCGACCCGCCTCGACGCTCAGCGCGCAGCGCTGCAAAGCGATCGTATTGTTGAGCTGCCCATGGTAAACACTATATAACCAGCAGCCGTACGACACGACGCAAGCCGCCAGGGCCAACAGGAGCACCCGCTTCAGTGACATTGTGTTACGCACTCGTCGAATGTTCCGTTGCGCCAATGATAGCAATTATTTGTGAATGGATTGCAAGAGTCTTCAAAGTTACTCGGATCATAAAACTGCTGAAGCAGACACTTGTCCATGCAATCACCTTCGTCCACCACGCGGCAGTTTCGAGAATCCAAGACATCGTCCTCTTCGTCACCGCCCCAGCCGAAGCACCTGATCAACTGTGGATCTCCAGGGACATACACGCATTGGTACTGATGCCGAACAAATGATGCGGTTCCATTTCCCCATCGGCTGCACCAATACACGTACAGCGTGTTCGATCTGCGCTATTTAGCGCGTCGCTATTTGCGTATGCGAATAGATTCTGGTTGGCCCCCGGACGCGACGAGAACCCGTGAATCCACCCACGCAAGGGTGGCTCGATCACTCCCGCCAACGAGCTCCCCCAGCGGGTCTGGGGACAACCAGCGCGCCGTAGTTGGATCGTAAACCCGATAACCTGCCAAATTCATCTTCAGTAGCATTTCCACTGCCGCCCGCCCGCTCCAAAGCAGCGCGTTCCGCTTGCGGCTGTGGAAGGAACCGACCGCGAGCGCTCACGGGCGCTCGCGTTTAGCGATCTGATCGTGTCAACAGATTGTCTTCTAGCTTTTTCAGATTCGCGACTCAGTCGAGCCTCTTCGTACGCGTTGAGCGCGACAATGCATCCCACGGCTACAGCAATGCAAATAAGGATCTTGAACAAGCGAGCAGTTCATCGGTACGCCCGGCAAGCGGCGTCGTAGCAAGGGGCTCCCTTGCCCCCATCGTCAGTATTGGGGTCAGGGTCGTCAAAGGCGTCCTTCAAGTGGATCCGCTTGGACGATCTCACCTGGCTCTGCTTGGCCGATCCTGACTGGATCCGCGCTGCCGATCGCACGCGGATCCCATAGGGCAATCGGTGACACTCACGCTCCGCGCCAGGCGCCGGCTCGGCGCGCGTGCCGCGACCAGGGCCGGTCACGCAGCCTGCGCTCCAAGGTGCTGCGCCGGGCCACTTCGCCGCGCCAAGGAGTCCGTCGTGTCTTCGCATCATCAAAACTCGGCTCGCTCGGCACTCCTCGAGGAACGCGCCCGCGTCATGCGCGCGGCGCCCACGCTCTCGGAAGCGCGGCTTTGGTCTCAGCTCTCCGGGGGCCGCCTCGGGGCCGCGTTCCGCAGGCAAGTGGTGCTCGGTGAGTACATCGTAGATTTTCTGGCCCCTGCCCGCCGGTTGGTAGTCGAGGTGGACGGGGGCTACCACGCGCGAAGGTACCGAGCCGACGCTCGGCGTGATGCTCGGCTCGGCTATCGCGTCTTGGAAGGTAGCTCTCGAACGCATCAGGACCCCCCGCGTGGCGGCCGGCGGTCGAGCAAGAAGCCTGCACCCGCAACAAAAAGCGTCAGCACTAGGGGCGCGACGAGGACTCCCGCGCCGTAGACCAATCCGCTGAACTGAGCCAATGGGTGAGCTTCGTCAAGAAACGTCGCTGCCACTAGCATGAGACCGTACATCGCGCTGACGATGGCGCCACTGCTGATGAATGCAAATCCTACAAGGCGCTTGTCGGTCATTCCCTGGGCTATCCGTTTTTCTCGATCAGGCGGTAGTAGCAGATGCTTGGCGGATTCCGGAAACCCCGAGCCTGGGCGCAACGGAGTGCGGGATGTTCAAGGCTCATCGCTACGGATCCGCAGAAGGCAGTTTCGCTCGTAGTACTCGAATGAAGTCGGCGGCTCTTTGCTGCCGAGTTTCCCGCGGCATATACCAAGGCCATTGTAGCGAATACGAAGTGCCCTCTCGGGTGGACAGCATTACTCTGTCCTCGTGCGCGGAAACGCCAATAACGTCAACAAGAGGAATGTGACTCTTCCGCCACCATCGGTCCAGCCTGACCTGGTCTGCCCCAAAGCTTGCCCGACCCAGCAACGCCACAGCCGACATGCCTTCGCTGACGACGGGAATCAAAATGGCGACCGCCACCCAACCATACTGCGTATCGACGAGCAATCGGTCACCGGCAGCAACTATACCGACGGCACCCAGGACCATCGCAAGTCCCCAAACCGCGCCCTTAACCCGCTCCAGCCTCAGCGACCTGATCTCGCTAATTAGCACTCGGTCATCGCCCGATCCCATGGCCTTCTCAATTTTGTTGTCGGTACCGCCGCCCATCGCGAAGTATTTGACGTGGGGGTCTGCGGATTGTCGAGGATGTACGACGTCCAATACGCGGTCCACTTCGGCCCCATGTTCGAGTACGTGAAGATCCCAGGCTGCGCAGCATCACGTTGGTTGTAGTAAACCGAGAAGCGGACGGCGGGGCCGACGGGCGGGCCGTAACGAAGCGGGTGGTCCTGCAGGTGCAAGCTCACCCTGTTCAGATGAACGCTGGCTGTCGTCATGCCGGCAGGTTCCGGGCCGCCGCAGGGCGCTCCGAAACCAGAGCCAAATCCTGGGACGGCGACTCCGTGGGCTCGAATCGCGAGAGCCTCCGCCGAACTCTTTCCGAAATCGACCCCGTGCCCGTGCCACCGAATTCGGATGCCGCGCTTGCGAGGCGCAAGTGGCGCGAATCAGTGCGAATCCTCGAGGCACGGCTGGCTCTAGGGCGCTACACTCGGCGGGCGTGAAAATTCGGCGGTTTGGTCTTTGGCTGTGTTTGCTGTTGGCGGTGCCTGCGGCAGGGTTCGCGGACGGGCCGGTGCTGCACGAATTCATCGAGGCGGACGCGGCGGAGGATCTGGAGCTCGGGACGACGACGCCGGATGGGAGGATGCCGGCGGCGGCGCGGACGCCGAGCGGGGTGATCAGCGCGCCGGGGTTTCCGTCGCAGAATCCGCAGCGGCAAGTGGCATACGGCGGCAGTGCGACGCCCGATAGCATCGACGCGACGTATCGCATCGATCGGGACACGACGCGGCCGGAGTCGGTCGAGTACGATGATCCGTTCACGCCGGCGGTGGCGCCGTTCAAGCGGCTGTATGCGTTCGACGCGGTGGATCGCGAGCTCGAGCTGGTGGTGCTCGACAAGTCGACGCGGCGGGTGCCGGTGGGCGGGACGCTCGGCGAGGGCGAGGATCATTTCTTCGGCGATCTGTTCGTCGATCTGGCCGCGAAGACTCCGGTGCGGATCCCGAGCGTGGGACCGGGGACGCGGGTGCTGGCGATGCGCGCGGAGCCGCCGACGGAGCTCGAGCTGGTGGGCGACGGGGCGGAGAATCTGTTCGTGATAGGTCCGGAGCGAAGGCGCGTGCGGCTGATTCTGGAGCTGGCGGCGCCGCGAGCGGCGTTCGGCTCGGAGTTTCCGCAGGTGTCTTACGAGCAGCTCGCGCCGAAGCTCTCGCCGTTGCCGTCGGCCGCGCGCGCGGTGGTCGCGGAGATGCTGGTAGAGCTCGGGGTTTCGCGGGCGATGCCGCCGGCCGCGGCGCTGCACCGTCTGGTCGCGCACTTCCGCTCGTTTGCGCCGTCCGAGGAGCTGCCGCAAGCAGCGAGCGGGCCCGGCCTCTATCGCGAGCTGGTGCTTTCGAAGAAGGGGGTGTGCCGGCACCGCGCTTACGCTTTCGTGCTGACGGCGCTCGGGCTCGGGCTGCCTGCGCGCTTCGTTCGCAACGAGGCGCACGCCTGGGTCGAGGTCAGCGACGGACGGCTGTGGCACCGGATCGATCTCGGCGGAGCAGCTGGCAACTTCGATATCGGGACGCGCCCGGGCGCACCGCCACACCAGGCGCCACCCGATCCATTTCCTTGGCCGGAAGGGGCGGACTCCGGCGTGGAATCGGCCTCGCCCGCCGGCAATGCGCCGGGTGGTCCCGGCCGGAACGGCGCTCCCAGTAACGGCTCGGGCGCAACTGGTAGCGGCGACGCGAACGGCAATGGCAACGGCGATCCGAGCTCTTTGCAGCCTTCGCCGCAGTTCAGCGGCACGCAGAGTGGCGCAGCGATGCCGCCTCCTGCGAGCGGCAGCAAGGCGCCGGAAACGGAAGCGGCGAGGGTCGAGCTCAGCCTGGAGCGCGAGGACGTGCGGCGCGGCATGCCGCTGCGCGTGACGGGTCGCGTCTCGAACGGCGCGGGGGCGTGCGCTCAGGCGCGCGTCGATCTGTCGGTGAACGGACCGAACGGCGAGATCTTGATCGGCTCGCTGCCGACGGACGCCGACGGGCGCTACGACAGCCGAGTCACGATCCCATTCGACATCGACGTCGGCGATTACACGATCCGCGCTTCGACGCCTGGCACGGCGAGCTGCGGCGCGAGCGAATAGCGGCTCTATTGTCCGGCCTTCCCATCTTTCAATCTTCTTGTTGCATCCCCCGTCCAAAGACGCAGAGCGCCTTTTCTTGGCGCTCTGCGGGTTCATGGGTGGGGAGGGATGGAGAGAAGTTACTTGCAGGCGCCCACGGCTTGGACTGAGACGCCGGCGGTCGCGGCGATGCACGCGTTGCTATAGGTCTTGCCGTCGCAGCCGCACACGGGATCGACGACGCCGCCGCAGCCGTCCGGGATCGGCTCGCACAAGCCTGTCCTGTCGAAGGCGCCGCAGCTCGCCTCGAGCGGGTAATTGCAGAATTCGCGCTTGTTTTCGCACGCGAGTCCAGCAATGCCACCGCACACCTGTTTTGCCGGAGCGCCGCCGCATTCGCCTTCCGAAACCACGCTGGCCTTCGCGGCCTGGGCCATGCAGCGGTTGCTGTACGTGACGTTGTCGCAGCCGCAAACCGGCTGATACTCCTTGGTGCAGGCCTGGGGCGGAACCAGGCACTCGCCGGGCGCATCCAGGATGCCGCAGTCATCCCCGACGTCGTAGAAGCAGATTTCGCCGTCTTCGCAGCCGCCGATCAGGCCGCACGCCTTGCCGGGCTCCGGCTCGCTCCCGCACTCGCCCTCGGTCTCGGGCGAGACGCCGTTGCTCTCGGCCTCGCACGAATTGCCGTAGGTCTTGCCGTCGCAACCGCACACCGGCTGGTAGATCTCGATGCAGCCTTCGGGCTTCTTGCGACAGACTCCCGGGGCGTCGGCGCGGCCGCAGTTGGCGTCGGGCGGGTACGAACAGAACTCGTCTTCGGCGCACTGCTCGAGCCCCAGGGAACCGCAGGCCTGGCCGACGGGATCGGTCTCGCATTCGCCCTCGGCCTGAACCGAGACGCCGTTGAGCGCGGCTTCACAAGCGTTGCCGTAGGTCTTGCCGTCGCAGCCGCAAACGGGCTTCAAGATCGCGTCGCAAGCGTCGGGGATCGACTCGCACACGCCGGTTTGGTCGGCGGCGCCGCACGCCGCGTCGGGCTGGAAGTTGCAGTATTCGCCCTCGTCACAAGAGCTCGGCAGCAGCCCGCCGCAGATCTGCGCGCCGACCGCGCCGCCGCTGCCGCCGCTGGGCGTCGACGGTTTGCCGCCGGTTGGCTCGCTGGGCATACCACCCGTCGGGGTGTTGGCCTTGCCGCCCGTCGGCTCCGTGCCGGGCTTGCCGCCGGTGGGCGCGGGATCTCCGCCGTCGCCGGCAGCGCCGCAGCTCTCGTTCTTGCTACCGACGGCGCACTCGTCGCCGACCACGGCGTCGTCGTCACAGCTTGCGCCGAGGCCGAGCGGCGACAGCAGCATCAAGAGCAGCAACCAGCGCGTCTGCGCGGTGGCGCGATCCAGCGGCGACGTGACAGGGGTTTCGATGGGCTCATGGGTCATGGGCTGTTCTCCAAGTGCTCGATCAGCGCAGCGCGCGCGCGTTCGCGCTCACGCCGCAACAAACCATCCGGAAAGCGTTGTTCGTGCTGGCGAATGAACTCGCCGGCCGTGGCGCGGTCGCCGCGGCGTAGTGCGGAGAGGGCGGCGTCTATCAGCCGCGTCTCTTCGCCGAGGGTGGCCGCGACAGCGGGCGGCGAGGGCGTCGCCTCGCGAGGCGGCGGAGTGTTCGCGCGGAGCGCGGCGCGCTCCGGGGGGGCCACGGGCGGCGGCTCTTTCTCGAGCTTGGCCGGCTCGAGCTTGGCCGGCTCGACCGCGGGTGGAGCCGGGATTGGCGCCAGCGCTGCCTCGCTGGGAGGTGCGGTCACGCGCGTGGCCGCCCGAGTCGAGGCTTGCGTTGCCGCCATGCTCGCGAGCGGCGCGTGGCTCTTCGAGTAGTAGACGGGACCCGCGACGGCCGAAGCCGTGACGACGGTCGCGATACCGACCTTGGCACCCACGGGCAGCGACCCCAGAAAACCCCAAATTCCCGCGGGCGCGGTCGATTTCGAGCCGGCCAGCGCCGCGGCCGTCGCGCTCGTCAGCGTGACGCCGATACCGAGGCCGAGGCCTGCCAGGCGCGCGCGCAGCCGCGCCGCGTCCCGCCCGCTGGGCAGGTCCGCCCGCAGCGCTGCTTCGAGCTCGAGGATCTCGTCGGACTCGGACTTCATGGCGGGGGTCTCCGTAGGGATTGGAGGCGGCGTACTTCGGTCTCGAAGGCTTCGCGCGCGGCGCGCAAGCGCGAGTACACCGTGTTGAGCGGAATGCCGAGCACCTCTGCGATCTCCGGCGCCGACATCTGCTCGATGCGCGCGAGCACGAACACGGTGCGCTTGTCGTCGTCGAGCGCCGACAACGCAGCCCGCGCCAGCTCGAGGCGCTGCTTCTGTTCTGCCCCCTGCTCCAGATCCGCGCTCGGCGCGGGAGACTCGGCGAGCTCCTCCGTCTGGCGCGCGGAGTCTTTGTGAGCGCGCGACCAGTATTTGTGCGCGACCCGCAACGCGATCGCATAGAGCCAGGTGCGGAGCTCACCCTGGCCGTCGAACTCCGGCAGGCGGCGCTGCACCACGAGGAACACGTCCTGGAGCGCGTCGTCGAGTGACGCCTCGCGCACGCCCAGGCTGCGCAAGCAGCGCCACACGTAGCGGAAGTGCTCCTCGTAGACGGCGGCGATGCTCGGGGGCGCAAAGGGCACAGGGGCAGCGCTCATGGGCGCGCCCTTCGCCTCCGCTCGGTTCCCGAGTGTGCCCGCAGCCATCCCCTATTCATCCCGGGATGGCCCTGAATCCGTCAAAACGCGTGAACGCCGACCTTCAGAAGGCCTGCCGCGGCGAACCGAGAAACGCGGAACACCTCGCGATAATTGAGGATTTCGAAGCGGGACCGGACCAGCAGCCATTCGCCCTCGAGCGCTGCCCCGGCCCACAGCCGGCCGTGGCGGAGCGGAGCCACCAGGATACCGGCCATCAGGCCGCCGGACCAGGCCCCGTCGGAGCGCTGGTCGAAGCTCCCTACTCCCGTGCCGGTGAGCCGGTACACGGAGCCGCCGAGTCGCGCTTCCAAGAGCTCGAGCGGCAGCCAGGCGCCCGCGAGCGCGGCGCGGAACCCGCCGACCTCGACACCGCGGCCCGCGGCGTCGGTCTCGGAGGAAGACGGAAACCAACAGCCTCCCGCAACGACACCGAACTTTGCGATCGTCAACCGCGCCTCGAGATCGAAGCGCGGAGCGAGCGCGGGGGTGACGCCGGCGAAGACACCGGCACCGAGCGCCAGCGATAGCGCGACGGGTGAGGGCGCCGTACTCGGCGACTCAGGAACGGGCGCAACCGCAACATCACCCTTAAGTGTGATAGAGGCGCGCGCCACGGGCGGCGCGCTCGCTTTGGGTTGCGACGCCGGCTTCGGGTCCGTGGGCGTCGGCGTGGCCGCGGGCGGCGCCTCGGCGGGCGTTGCTCCAGGGGCCGGCGCGACCTCCTCGCCGAGCGCGGGGTGCGCGCGCCGGGCCTCCGAGAGCGCGATCGTCGCTGCCACGACCACGGCTGCGCGAAACAGCTCGCGGCAGCTCGGATCGCGGAGCTCGCGCTGCTCGCTGCCGACCTGCATCGAGAGCACGTAGCCGCCGGGCTCCGGCGTGATGCGGAACGACGTGGGTAGCGGCTCGACGCCCGCGCCGAGTCGCTTTTGCACCTCCACCGTGAACTCGAGCTCGCTGCCGCAGCCCGGGGGGACCTGCACCGTGGCGGCCGCCGCATCGACGGCCGAGGCGAACAGCGAACAGCTGGCGAGCGCTGCGCCGAGCCAGCGCCGGCCCCCGGCGCAGCGAGCGGGCATCACGCGCGCCGGTTGCTCTTGCCGATCAGGCTCTGCAGCTCGCGGAGCACGCTCTCCTGCCGCCGCGCCGCCTCTTCGATCTGCGTCGAGGCTGCGAGAGCGCGCCCCGAGCCGCGGTCCAGCGTGCGGTGCGACGCCGTCAGCTGCCCGACCATGGCGTTGATGCTCTCCATCGACTGCTTGATCTGCTTGCTGCCGCGCGACTGCTCTTGCGACGAGCGCTCGACCTGCAGCGCGATCGTACGCATCGTCTCGCCGCTCTTCATGATCAGTTCCGAGCCGCGCGCCTGCTGCGAGGTGGCGGCAGCGATCTGCTGGACCGTGGCGGCGATGCGGCCGATCGCGTCCGTCACCTGCTTGCTGCCCTTGGCCTGCTCGACCGTGGCGCGGGCGATCGCGCGCACCATGTTGGTGCTCTTCTGCGAGCTCTCGAGGATCTTCTTCAGAGCGCGCTCGGCCTCGTTGGACACCTCGACGCCGCGATCGACGTTCAGCGCGCCGCGCTCGACGGCCTGGATGGCGTTCTTGCTCTCGGCCTGGATGGTCTTGATCAGGTCGGCGATCTCTTTGGTGCTGGCGCCCGCGCGCTCCGCGAGATCTTTGATTTCGTCGGCCACGACCGCGAAGCCCTTGCCGTGCTCGCCGGCCTGCGCGGCAATAATCGCCGCATTCAACGCGAGTAGATTGGTCTGCTCGGCGACGTCGTCGATCACGTTCAGGATCTG
>JAICQO010000159.1 GCA_025937835.1 Polyangiaceae bacterium | reverse complement strand
TCGAACAAGCCCTACTGCGACGGCACCCACTTGCGAAATGGGTTCACGAGCGACTGACGGATCTTCTGGTTGGGTGGGGCCGCGAGGAAAAGAGCGCGCAGACCGTCGAGAGCGGCGTGAGGCAACACGGGCAGCCGGGCACGCAGCAGCAGCCGCGCCTGCCCGGCGAGTTCGTTTTTGGCGGGGACGGGTTGATTTGACATCCGCCCGTTTCGCTATTGACAGTTTTTGTGACGCTATCGCGTTCTGAGCGCGAGTCGCTCCGGAACTAGGCGATGGGGGCACAGACTTCGCACGCAGTCAGCGTTTGGAAGAAAAACTGCTTTCGAAGCTCTCCGCTGCCGCGATCGGCTCGTTATCGGCGTCTGAGAGCTTTGGAAAACGTGGGTGTATAGAAGATGAATCATGATCACCGAGCTGCTCGCGCCTGGGCATTGGGTGCAGTTCTCATCCTGACGTCAGATGCAGTGCCGCCGACCGGACGAGCCCGCGTCGGCCAGAAGGCTGCTCGGCTGCTCTCGGACTACGTTTTTGCGAATCGGTCGGCGTGTTGGGCGCACGACTCATGTCGGTCCGAGTCGCGAGCCCGCTGGATGCGCTCAGCTCCGAAATCGTGCTCCGCAGCCAGGGTGTTGTGCGCGCGGCAGCGAAGCGCGAGGTTTTCCGGCGTGTGTTCGCCGCCTCTCGCGAAGGGCTTCAGATGGTGTAGCTCCAGGCGGTGCGTTTCCCGGCAGCGCTGCCCCGAGCCGTCTTCGTAGGCACAACGCCCCTGGTCGCGCTCGAAGACGGCGCGGCGGACGGCCGCGGGGATGTGTCGTCCGCGCTGGCGCGGGTGCTCCGGCTGTGCCCGCTTCGGCTGTGCCTGCTCCGGCTCTGCGTATGCCTTTGCCGGGCGAGTGGTCGAGGCGCGCTTCTTTCGTTCGAGCTCGATCACAAAGCTGCGCAGGGCGCGGAGTTGGAGCTCATCGAGCGGAACGCGGCCGGCCGAGTGCGAGAGCAGCGCCTGGGCCTTTTCGACGAGCGCCACGAATTCCGCACCGGCAGTGAACTGAACGCGGTAGCGCTCAGGTTCCAGCGGCGAAGGCGCGGGTGCTTCGGCGGGTGGTGTTGGCTGGAGCGCCGCCTCGCGCTCCGCGGGCTCGGGCTCGGGCTCGGGCTCGGGCTCGGGCTCGGGCTCGGGCTCGGGCTCGGGGGAGTCCTGAAGGTGCTCCGTCGGTTCAATCCAATCGCGAGGCCGGTCGCCGGGGTCGAGCTCGCGAACCGGGCACAGCGACTCGACGAAGCGGGGCCATGTCGGCGCAGCGGGAGTTACCCGCGCTGGCGCGGGTCCGAGCGGTTCGATGCGAGCGGGGACGTCGGGCAGCGGGTCGAGCCTGCGGACGAGGCCCGCGATTTCCTTCTTGGTTCGGTGCTTGGCACGAGCCAGCACCTCGGCCAGATTCTCGGCCGTGAGGTGCGGACCGAGCATCAACAAGCCCGTGAGGTGGAGCTCGCCGGAGGCGACCGCGTCGAGCAGCGCCGGAAAGCGGCGAACGAGGCGCGAAGCCGCGACCCGTCGGAACGCTTCGTCCTCCGAGAACCGCAGCTCATAGATGCAATACGTGTAGAGGCTCGAGCAGGCGCGCGTTCGGTGGATACCGCGCGCTTCGACCTCGGCGAGGTGCGCGAGCAGGAGAGCGAGCAGCTGATTCGAGCGGCCCACGAGGCGCCGCGTCGCGGTGAGCAGCTCGCCGTCGGAGAGCTCGGTGGGCGTCGCCATGGGAGAGAGCAACTCGGCAGTGTTCATGCACTGCACCCTACACCCTGGTTTTCGGAGCTCCGGACTCGGGCGCTCGCGAGGTCGCGCGTGCAGAGACGACGTTCGAGGTGTCCCGCCTCGTGAAGACGCCGTCACCGGTCGCACGTTCGCTGCGAACCCCAAAGAATCGCGACGCTTCGTGTTCTGCGGAGCCAGGCTCGAAAATCGTGTCAAGCACTGAATCAAGAAAAGAAGCGCAGATCAGGAGCCCGGCGAACGGGCATCGGAGCGAACGGTTTCGACGAACCTTCGTCTCTCGTGATCCGCAAGGCTTCCGCAACGCGGAGCGCGCGACGCGAGCGTCAGAATGAGAACTGCACCGTGTGCATTCCAATGGTGCGCTTGCCCGTCGTGTTCGACGGCGGCCCAAGCATGAGGAGCGAGTCGGAAGTGCGCTGCGAGTCGACTTCCGTCGTAACGCGGAGCCGCGTCCACACATCGAGCGGTTACAATGGCCGGAATCGCCCGAGGCGATCGATCGACAGCTTCGCGGGCTTGCTCATGAGCTCGCCTGAAGCCTGGGTGACGCGCGCCACCCAGCGCACTCTGAAGCACCTGCGCGAGGAGATCTACGCCGGCGAGTTGCTGGCACGGTGGTCCGAGAACACGACGGTACTCCCGCCCAGCGACGCCGACGTGCGGCGCGTGGAAGAGTTGGAACGCGCCGTGGTGAGCGGCCAGATTTCTGCGGCGCCTACTTTGCGGACACCCGCAAACGCGCCGGCGGCAACCATGACCCTGCGCCTCCGCGTGCACGCGAGCACCGCGCAAGATTATCGACACCGGGAGACCATTTATCTGCGCCATCGCGGGACCGCGCTGCGCAGCACGAGCTTTCTGCGCTTCGCGTGCGAGCTCTTCATCGACACTTGGCGCCCACGCACCGCCGACGTCGAGTACGCGCACATCTACCAGCGCGATCGGCATCGCTGCCAGAGGTTTGTTTTGTATGGGTTCCGGTGCCGGATACGCCTCGCGACTCGCCGCTCCGCCGAAAGCAGGCCGCGCCGGCCTCGCCGGAACGCCTGTACTGCCGCCGCCCACGCCGATCGTGATCTGTTCGTGCCAAGACGCGGAGGTCATGGCTTGCGGCCGCCGCGATGTCACTCCGCATCACCTCCGGTTTCGGTCGCACGGCGGTGACGACTCGGACGAGAACGTGACCAGCCTCTGCACCTGGTGCCACCTCGAGGTCATTCATCGAGGACAGATCTCTGCGGCGCCTCCGGCATCCAAGATCCGCTGGAGCTTCGGTCGCAGCGCGCACACCGTCGTCGACGGCCGGCGGCGCGTGCGAGCCAGCAACCAGGTCGGGTGCAGAGCTCGCGTCATCGCGCCGCCCAGGGACGGCTGGCGCGTGGTACACCTCTGCCGCAATGCAGTGGTACCCCGGGCACATGAAGGCGGCGCGCAAGGAGATCGTCAAAGCGATCTCCTCGAACGACGTCGTTCTGGAAGTTCTCGACGCGCGCATGCCGCTCGCGAGCTCGAACCCGACGCTCGCCGATATCTGCCGCGGAAAGCCCTGTCTCAAGCTGCTGTGCAAGACCGATCTAGCCGACCCGCAGGTCACGAGCGCCTGGCGCCGTCACCTCGAGTCCGGCCCCGACGCGCCCAAGGTGCTCGAGCTCGCGCTCCTGAAACCGAACACCGGCGAAACGCGCACCCGCGTCCTCGAAGCCTGCCGAGCCCTCGCGCCGCGCCGCGACACGCGCGCCAAACCCGTGCGCGGCCTCGTCGTCGGCATCCCCAACGTCGGCAAATCGACGCTGATCAACGTGCTCATGGAGCGAAAAGTGACCCGCGCGAGTGATCAGCCCGGAGTCACGACCGTCACCCAGCTCGTCACCCTGCGCGAGGGCGTCGCGCTGACCGACAACCCCGGCGTGCTCTGGCCGCGCATCGACGAACCCTCGCTGATGCGCCTCGCCGTCGGCGGAGCCATCCCCGAGAGCGAGCTCGACTACGAAGTCGCCGGCGCATTCTTCGTCGAGCTCTTGCTCGCGCGCTACCCAGCCGCCGCCGCCGCGCGCTACGGCATCGACGCCGCCGCCACCTCACCGAGCGCGCTGCTCGAGCACATCGGTCGCCGTCACGGCCTCGGCCCGGGCGGCAGGATCGATTTGCAGAAGGCGGGCAACGTGCTCATCCACGAGTTCCGCTCGGGCAAGCTCGGCCGCATTTCGCTGGAAGTGCCGGAAACGGCTGCCTCTGACTCGACCCCCTGACAGAACAACCGTGTCGGCGTGGAGCTTTGCCGTTGCCTTCGCCTTCGTCAGCGCAGTCGGTGTGTGTCACCATACACGACTCGGATTGCGCCGGTCGCGCGAAAACCCCATCGGCTCCGAATTCAGCTCCACCGACGCCGTAGCGTGCGTCGTCGAGCGCGCTACTGATTCACCAGCAACGTCAGCTGCGCGACGACGACGTTGTTCTGCAATGTCGCCTTGGCGCGAAGGCCGCTGTTGCCGCTCTCGTCCGCCTTGATAGCGCCCTCGTATGCCGAAATCTTGGTGCGTCGCAGGTAGGGCTCCGCGGATTTGTGCACTGAATCGGTGAGCGCGGGATCGAAATAGAATTGAGTCGTGAGGAGATGATCTCCGCCGCTGTACACCACGCGTCCACGCGAAGCGGAGCCGGATGCCAAGACCATCACCTCAACGTGAAGGTCGCGACCATTCATCCATCCCGGGAAGATGCTTCTGAACGCAACGACACCGTCCGAATCCGTGATCTGGTACCCACGGATGAAGCGATCCAGGTTGTCCAGGTCATTCTTGCCGGGTACCCCGGCGTAGGGTTGGTCGGGCTTCTGGTCTCCGGGGTTTCCAAAACCGCTCCAATAGCCCTGGGCGTCCACATGCCAGACGTACACCTCGAGCCCCTGGACGGGAGCATCGTTGCAGCTCGGATTACTTGCATCGAGGACACGCAAGTACAGCTGCATTTCGATGCCTGGCTCTGCGGCGGAGTCGTAGCGGCCACGAATGTCTTGTCTCAGTAGAGAGACGTCGTTGTCGACCTCGTCCTCATGGATGAAGAACGGACCCTGACCGGATCCATCGGTTTTGCTCACGGTGCAGGTCGGCACGTTGTCGAAGGGAGGGGCAACCAGCGGGGAGCCAGGACCGACCGTGACGCCACCGGTCGAAGAAGCCCCACCGGTCTGGCTGACCCCACCAGAAGGCTGGCCCCCTCCCGTCGGGGTACCTCCCTCAGCGTCGCCGCCTCCGGAATCCGCAGTGCCGCCGTTCGCCGTCGTGCCACCAGCCTGTTCCGGCGCTCCTCCGCTGGCGACGGGTTCTTCATCGTCGTTCCCTGGAGCGCCGCCATGGGCCTCCGGGGCTTCATCACCTGCGCTGTCGGGGCCGCCGTCGACCGGTTCGCTTCCGCGCGCTCCGCCCAGCGGTTCGGCAATGGCATCGGTTCCTGCCTCGCCTCCCGACTCACGGATCACCGGAGCGGCACCGCCACGACTCGGATTGCCGCCAAGCCCGGACGCCGCGCTCGAACCGCCGGTTCCAGAGCCGCCCGAGCCGCCGGAGGGAACGCCGTTCGATCCGTAGTCGTAGTCGCTCGTCTTATCGACCTCACAGGCGACGACGCAGACGAGAAACAGAAGCCACGATTACCAGCCCACGAATACCCTCATGAATGACTGTTGCGAGTTCTACGGAGAAACCGCAAGAACCTACCCTGGCGCCCCCGCAAAAACAAAAAGAAACCCCGCCGGACGCGTCGGTCGGGCGGGGCTCTTTAACGGATCGCGAAAAGACTCAGACCTTTGGATCGAGCAAGATCTGCATCTGCGCGATGACGATGTTGTTCTGGAGCGACGCCTTGGCGCGCAGGCCGCTGTTGCCGTTCTCGTCGCCCTTGATGGCGCCCTCATATGCCATAATCTTCGTGCGTCGCAGATAGGGCTCGGCGCTCTTGTGGATCATGTCGGTAAACGCCGGGTCGAAGTAGAACTGCGTCGTGAATAGGTGTTCGGCGCCGCTGTACATCATCCGACCTCTGGACATCGAGCCCTTCTTCAAGGCTACGAAGTGGATGTGCAGGTCTCGGCCGTTATACCAACCGGGATAATAGCTGCGGAACGAGACCACGCCGTCCTCGCCGGTAATCTGCACGCCGCGACAGAAGCGATCGTCGTTGTCGAGGTCGTTCTGTCCGGGCACCCCAGCGTACGGCTGATCCGGCTTTTGATCCCCAGGCATGCCGAAGCCGCTGTAGTACCCCTGAGCGTCCGTGTGCCAGATGTAGATCTCGGCATCCTTCACGGGCGTGCCGTTGCAGTCGGTGCTCTTCGAGCTGAGGATGCGCAGATGGAGGTGCATCTCGATGCCCTTCTCCGCGTCCGGGTTGTACTGGCCGCGGATGTCCTGCCGGATCATGCTCATGTCCGTGCTCTTCTCTCCTTCGTGGATGAAGAATGGACCCTGACCAGCGCCGTCGGTCTTGCTCGCGGTGCACATCGGGACGTCTTCCCACGCCGGAGGGACGAGCGCGCCGCTGCCGCCACCGCCGCTGCCACCGCCGGCCGGGGTGCCGCCGCTCGCGCCACCGCTGACGCCGCCTGAACCACCCTTGCCCGGCGCGCCAGCTGCAGTGCCTCCGCCGCCGTTGTTGGCGGGTGCGCCGCCGGTGGCCGGGGAGCCTCCGGTGGTGCCGCCGCTGCCGGTCATCTGGGTCGAGCCGCCGGTCGGGGTGGTGCCGCCGGTGGGCGCGCCGCCGGTGGGGTTGCCGAGGGAGCCGCCGAAGCTGCTGCCGCCGGTGGGCTTGGCGCCACCCGTGGGGGCCACACCGCCAGTGGGCGCGCCGCCGGTGCCGGTGGTGCCCGGATCAGCGCCGTCCTCCGAGGAGCACGCGAGGGGCGCGGCCGCGACGATGGCGCCGATGCCGCCGAGGGCTTGGCGCCGCTTCAACGCCTTGCCGAGAAGTTCACCTGAATCGTTGCGCTTCTTGCCCATCGAACTCTCCTAGGAGGTTGCGCGGCGCGGACGCCGGCACCGAGAGCGGGAACTCCGCTCGAGCTCATACTGTAACGAATCGTAGTTTTGGCAGGCGGCAGCAGGGGGGCATTTCTGAGGGATGTCAGCGGCGAAAGCTTTGCGCGTCACGAGACGGCGTTGCGCCGGTCGAAAGGCTCCTTTTTGCCGGGCACACAGCTATCAGATCGCCGGCGGCGCGGCCACGACGAGCGCGGAGGAAGCGCGAGAGCGTCTCCACAGATACTCCCGTCCGATCCACATCCACGCTGCAAAGATCTGACACCGGCGCAAAGCCGGACGTCGACGAGCGAAGATTCTGGTGAACACGAAGTCGAACGCGAGCTGAGAGGAGCGGTGCGCCGCTCTCGGTGTGCCGCGCTGACGCGTGGCTGCCTGCCGCACGGGTTGGCAAAAATCCACACCTCGCTTCACGCGGGCGCGATCTCCGCTCGCAACGGGAAAGCGCGGTTCCCGCGAAAAAACTCCGGGTGCGCGAGCTGGCCCGGAGTTTGCGATGGGGGCCAATGACCAAGCTCGGGCGTGCGCCCCTGCCACTGGACCGTTACAGATGGACAGGCTTCTCGCAGACGATTCGCAACTCTCACACTCACTCGACGGTTCGTCACCGCACTCGCACGCTTCGCCGAGCCTCGACGCCGCAGCGAAGGTCGATGGCGTAGCGAAAGACAGCGCGCCGGACAGTATCTCGGTCGCCGACCCCGAAGACGCCGGGTTCCAGGTCGTCGGCATCGGCGCGTCCGCCGGAGGCCTCGAGGCGCTCGAGAAGCTGTTCAGCGCGATGCCCGAGAACACGGGCATGGCGTTCGTGGTGGTGCAGCACCTGTCCCCCGACTTCAAGAGCGTGATGGACGAGCTCTTGGCGCGGCGGACGCGGATCCCCGTGCACCTCGTGGAAGACGCGATGCCGGTCGAGCCGAATCGGATTTATCTGATCCCGCCACGCAAGGAGATGATCATCTCACGCGGGCGGCTACTCCTGAGCGACAAGGGTGAGTCGCAAGATGGGCTGACGCTGCCGATCGACATCTTTTTTCGCTCGCTCGCCCAGGACATGGGACAGCGCGCGGTCGGGATCGTGCTTTCGGGCGCGGGCAGCGACGGGTCGCGCGGGATCCGCGATATTCACGAGGCGGGCGGGCTGGTGCTGTGTCAGGACGAAGCGACGGCAGAGTTCGACGGGATGCCGCGCAGCGCGCGCGAGACGGGCATCGTGCACCACGTCCTGCCGCCGGCCGAAATGCCGCGCTTGCTCGTCGAACACGCGCGCTCGTCGGGT
>JAICQO010000129.1 GCA_025937835.1 Polyangiaceae bacterium | reverse complement strand
CTTCGCGGGCGCACCGTCGAGTAGCCAGGCGTAGAACCGCGCCAGTGAGCGCGCGGTGCCGACCGTGCCCGCTCCGGGCAACACCGCCGTCAGCTGTTCGACGGAGTTTTGCGCTTCTTCGAAGCCGACCAGCTCTTCTCCGCCGAGCTTCGGCGGTTTGTCATCGACCCAGTACGAGCGCGCGAGCGACGGAACTTCTTCGGGGGCAACCCCGAGCCGCAAATCGTCGAGCCCGGCCGGCTCCAGCACGTCCTCCTCGATGAAGCGGTCGATGGGCTTGCCCGTCACGCGCCGGACCAGCTCGCCCAGGATCCAACCGAAGCCCATCGGCTGGTACGCGAGCGCGCCGCGCGGGTGCGCAGGCTCCGTCTTCACGATGCGGGCCATCACGCCGTCCCAATCGCCGTAGTTTCGCCAATCGCGCTCGATCTCGCGCAGATACAAGCCCGAGCGGTGCGTCAGGATATCGAGCACGGAGATGTTGAGCTTTCCCCCCGCCGCGAACTCCGGCCAATAGTCGGCGATGCGGCGCTCGACGTCGATCAGCTTGCGGTACTCGAGCACGGCGATGGCGATGGCCACGAGCGGCTTACCCGCGCTGAACACGCAGGCGCGTTGCTCTCGGGTGTACGGCCGCGGCGGCTCGCCTTCTTCTGCCCGGAACCCGCGCGCCACGCCGACGGCCTCGTCGATCACGACCTCGCCCCGCCGCATCACCACCAGCTGGCCACCCGGAAAAACCCCGTCCGCCTGCTGCTTCAAAAACAGCGAAACGACTTTGGCAAGGCGCTCTGGGTTCATCCGTTCGTCTTCGGTGCGGGGAGGAGGGTTCTCGAACACCGAATCACAGTCAGAATTCTGACTATGACTTTTGTAAGAGAAGAGGCCCTACTCGCAGGTCACGCTGAACTCGTTGCTGGTCGTTTCGGTCGGGCGACCGCTGTTCAGTGAATCGGTGAGCACGACCGACAAGCGCACGGGGCCGGCGCAGAGCTCGTCGCTCGAGTCGATGAGCTGATCTTCGGTGAGCGTGCAGTGGGCGGTGACGCCGTCGCCTGCGCCGAGAACGACCGGGAACTCGACGTCGCAAGGCGCATCGACGCGATCGACGATCGGCCCCGACGCGCCGAGAATACTCACCGAGCCCCAGTTCACCGTCGCTGAGTCCTCGGCGTGGTCTCCGAGCTCGAGCACCAGGTCGAAGCTGCCGTTCAGCACCTGGGTGAGGGCGTTGCTGCGGACCGAGAGCTCGGGGTTGTCGACGCGCGCGAACAGCGACACGGCACCCTTGCTGCCGCAACCGACAGCCGACAACGCGAACAGCGCGACGAGCGAAAACGAGCGGACCTGATCAGCGAACATGGTGCCAATTTGTACCACTAAAATCCCGCGCGTTGACGCTATGGTGCGGCCCGTGCGCCTGGCCGCCGTTTCGCCGCTCGTGCTCTCGCTGCTCTCCTGCGCCAGCGAGCGTTCGAGGCTCGCGGTGCTCGAGCCACCGCGCGTCGATCCGGTGCTGCTCGGCAACGCTCGACCCGCTCCGAGCGCGCTCCCGGCGCTGCCGCCCGCGCCCGCGCGCACCGCGACTCCCGGCAGTCTGCCGCTCGCTGCCAGCTCTGCCGCCAACCCCATCAGCGTCGAAGCAGCCGCCCCCGATGCGAGCTGGACCGTCGTTTGCGAAGCGCGGGAAGACACGGACGGCGACGGCGCAATCGACGTGCGCGTCGGGCCGCGCGGGGAGCTGTCCGGCGATCGCGTGCAGCGCTACATCCACCTCTCGAGCGGCGAGAGCCTCGCGATCGACGAGCTCGTCGCGAGCAGCGCCGACGGCCGCTCTCTCGTGGTGCGGCGTGAGTCCCGCTTCGAGCTCTGGAACAACACGACCGGTGAGCGCCGCGCGCTCCCCGGTGTCGAGAGCGCGGGCGGCGGCGAGCTCCCCACGCCGAGCATCGCCGCCTTCACCGAGTCATCGCTCTTCTACCTCCGAAAGCACGACGCCCACAAAGAGCTCGTCGAGCTCACCCTCGCTACCGGCACCGAACGCCCGATCTACTCCGATCGCGAAGAGCTCGCGGGCCTCGAGCTCGACCCCACCGGCAATTACGTCGTGCTCGGCATCGCCCGCCGCCGCCCGAGCAGCACGAACCCGCCGCCGTGCCGCGGCCCTGTCGCTGAAATCCGCGTCGCTCGCGAGCCTTCGCTTTCGGGCTACGTCGTCATCCCGCTGAGTGGTGGCAAGGCGCGGCGCGTCGACGACCTCGCGCTCGTCTTCGGCAAGGAGCTGATCCGACGCCGCGGCGACGGTTCGCTGATCTGGGATCGCGACGGGCACACGCGCTTGCTCGCGGACGACAAGTGTCATGGCCGCATCTTGTTCGCCGAGCCCGCGCGCCAGCTCTTGCTGCTCGGCTGCGAGATGCCGAAGAAGCCGTGGCGCTTCGAGGTCACGCTGCTCGCGGGCAGCGTGCGGCGCCCGCTGCAAATCGACGTCGCGGGCCTGTTGATCGACGAGCCCCCTCGGCCAGGCACCCGGTTTTTCCCGCTCTATCCCGGCGCGGAAACCATGCTCTTCGACGCGGAACGTCAAACGTTGCGCCGCTTCTCACCGGGCGACCAGATCCTCGGCCTCAGCGATTCGCACGCCCTGATCCGCCGTGGGCGGACGGCGCTGCTCTACGACGCGGAGACCGATCGCACGCGCGAGCTGCCGGGGAAAATCGAGGCTTTGGTGGAGGTCCAACGAACCGGCCCCATGGTTCACGCGAGCCCGTTCGTGGTCGATCTCAGCACGGGACGCTGGCTCGGCAATGTTTCTGGACGCTCGCACGCGGTGTCGCTCAGCGGCGAGGTGCTGCTTGCCGCGCGGCCAGCGTCAGCGGAAGCGCTGGCCAGCGGTCCTCTGCTGTGGCAGGCACCCGTCATCTCGCAGTGAGATCCTCGGCACGCGGACGCGCTTCGCTGTGCTAAGGGGAAACCGCCCGTCCGGCGCAGGGCCGGAGCGCTAGCCCAAACAAAACGGACCACGACATGGCTACTCGTATTGCGATCAACGGATTCGGCCGCATTGGCCGTCTGGTTTTCCGCTCCCTCTACACCCAGGGGCGTTTCGGCAAGGACATCGAGGTGGTGGCCGTCGGCGACATCGTCCCCGCGGACAACCTCGCGTACCTGCTCAAGTACGACTCCATTCAGGGCAAGTTCGAGGGCAACGTCGGTTCCAAGAAGTCGTCGGCCGACAAGGCGGATCCCGACACCCTTACGGTTGACGGCAAGGACATCAAGGTCGTCAGCGCCAAGAGCCCGGCGGAGCTGCCGTGGAAGGACCTCGGCGTGGACGTCGTGATCGAGGCTACCGGCCTGTTCGTCGACAAAGAGAAGTGCAGCGGCCACCTCAGCGCCGGCGCCAAGAAGGTCATCATCTCCGCCCCCGGCAAGAACGAAGACATCACCGTCGTGATGGGCGTGAACCACGAGAACTACGACCCGGCGAAGCACCACATCGTCTCGAACGCGAGCTGCACCACCAACTGTCTCGCGCCGGTCGTGCACGTGGTCCTCAAAGAAGGTTTCGGTCTCGCCGAAGGCCTCATGACCACCGTCCACGCCTACACCGCGACCCAGAAGACGGTCGACGGCCCCTCCAAGAAGGATTGGAAGGGCGGACGCAGCGCGGCCATCAACATCATCCCGTCCTCCACGGGCGCGGCCAAGGCCGTGGGCCTCGTGCTCCCGCAGGTCAAGGGCAAGCTCACGGGCATGTCCTTCCGCGTTCCGGTCCCCACCGTCTCGGTCGTGGACCTCACCTTCAAGACCGAGAAGGCCACGAGCCTCAAGGAAATCAACGCCGCCATGAAGTCGGCGAGCGAGGGCTATCTGAAGGGCATCCTCGGTTACAGCGAGGACGAGGTCGTCTCGAGCGACTTCGTGCACGACCCCCGCTCCAGCATCTACGACGCGGGCGCCTCCCTCGAGCTCAACTCCAACTTCTTCAAGCTGGTGAGCTGGTACGACAACGAGTGGGGCTACTCGAACCGCTGCATCGATCTGCTCACGTACATGGTCAAGAAGGGGCTCTGAGAGCTTTCTGACCCGAGAAAGCCCAGTGGCCCCCCTGCGGGTCGCTGGGCTTTGTTGTTTTGTAGCCTCTGCGTCCCATGACCCTCGACGCCCGCGCGCCCTCCTTCACCAACGTGAGTTCACAGTAAGGATCCTGACTGTGAACTCGACGAAGGGGCGCGCAGGGCTCAGGCCAGGCTCGGCAACTTCGACACCGCGCTGTGCGAGCTGTTTTTGCTTTCTCCCTTCACCAAACGTGAGTTCACAGTAAGGATCCTGACTGTGACTTCGACGTGCGAAGCACCCTCCCCCTCAGGTGCCCTCGAGCTCCCGGTTTCGTCCCATGACCACTGACGCACTCTCCGACCTGGCTTACCGCGGCCAAATCTTCCAGCAGACCAACGCCGAGGGCCTGGTCGAGCACCTCAAGGCGCCGCGCAAGCTGTACGCCGGCTTCGACGCCACTGCGCCGTCTCTGACCATCGGCCATCTCGTCCCGATGTTGCTCCTCGCGCGGATGCAGCGCGCGGGTCACTCACCGGTCGTCGTGCTCGGCGGGGGAACGGCCATGATCGGCGACCCCTCCGGCAAGAGCGCCGAGCGCCCGCTGCTCACCCCGGAGCAGATCGCCGAGAACGCCGAGAGCCAGAGCCGCATCTTCAAGAACGTCCTCGACTTCAGCGGCAGTAACGCGGCGGTGATGGTCAACAACGCCGACTGGCTCGCCAAAGTCGGCTTCCTCGAGATGCTGCGCGATGTCGGCAAACACTTCTCGGTCAACATGATGATCCAGAAGGACTCCGTGAAGGAGCGCCTCAACAACCGCGAGCAAGGCATCAGCTACACCGAGTTCAGCTACATGCTCTTGCAGGCGTACGACTTCCGCCACCTGTACGACACTTACGGCGTCACGCTGCAGATCGCGGGATCGGATCAGTGGGGCAACATCGTGGCCGGCACCGACCTGATCCGCCGCACGCGCAGCGTCGAAACCTTCGGCGTCACCGCGCCCCTCGTCACCAAGGCCGACGGCGGCAAATTCGGCAAAACCGAGAGCGGCGCCATCTGGCTCACAGCAGATCGGACGTCCCCGTACGCCCTCTA
Source organism: Polyangiaceae bacterium (assembly GCA_025937835.1). Lineage (GTDB taxonomy): Bacteria > Myxococcota_A > Polyangia > Polyangiales > Polyangiaceae > PMG-095. The sequence goes on along the minus strand of JAICQO010000129.1, from coordinate 8,486 downwards.
CCAGTTCTGGCTGAACGTCGCCGACGCCGACGTCGAACGCTACCTGAAGACCTTCACGTTTTACGACCCCGGCCGCATCGCGGACCTGCTCGCCGACATGGCAGCAAACCCCGGAGCTCGCACCGCGCAGAAGGCACTCGCCGCAGCTGCTACGGAAGTCGTGCACGGGGCAACCGCGCGCGCCGAGGCCGAGGCGACGACGGCCGCGCTGTTTTCTGGCGATGTGCGCGGCCTGTCAAAAGCGGCACTCGAAGAGGCCTTTGCCGGCGCGCCCTCCGCGACCCTCGAGAAATCGAAGCTCGACGGCGCAGGGCTCGACCTCGTGGAGCTGCTCGTGGAGGGCCAAGTCGTGAAGAGCAAGCGCGAAGCCCGAGAGTTCGCCCAAAGCGGCGCCATCTCCCTGAACGGTGAACGCGCCAACGCCGAACAGCGAGTCACGACGGAGTCGCTACTGTACGGCGAATTGCTATTGGTACGCCGCGGGAAGAAGAACTGGCACGTGATCCGGGTGCGGTAGTGCTTTGGTTCCGGGAGATCCGCTCGGGCCGCACGGTACGACGCCGCGCCTGGATGCTCCTTTGGTCGCTTGGCTGCTGCCTCGCTCCCGGCGCCGCACAGGCCGCATCGCCCGCGCCGCCCGCCGCCGCCCCCTCCCGCGCCGCGGCCGACGTGGAGCTCGGCCTCAAGGCGTTTGACGGCGAGGGCGTTGGCGTGGGCACCCTGGGTCTCGGACTCGACGTGCTCCTTTTCCCGTCGCTCCACTACGGCGTCGGCGTCTCGCTCGGTGCCTTCTATGTCAACAACGGCGCCGACGGACACTCCTCCTCGTCGGGTACGCTGAAGAGCGGGCAACGCTTCCTTGCCTTCGCCGAGTTCGATCTCTTCGACTACCCCATCACGCCGTACGCACGGCTCGGGCTCGGCCTCGGCCCCACCCAACGCTGGAACGGCCGAGGCGACTTCGAAGACCATCTCGATTTCATGGCAGAAGGGACCCTCGGCGCCGCCGCACGCCTAGGTCCCATTGTCCTTCGCGCCTTCGCGAGTCCATCGCTCTTCGGTGAGGATCTGATCGTGCAATACGGCCTCGGCGTGGGCGGCCATTTCGGCGTCGGCGGCCGGTAAAGGGTTAAGAGTTAGCGACTCTGATTTGCGTCGTCTCAGCAGCGAGCTCACACTCTTTCGAGCGCGAGCGTCGGGTCTAGCCTTTGCAGATCCTTCGGGTCACTCGTGAGTACCTTGGCGCGTTCGCGTCGAGCCACGAGCACAACCGAAGCATCCACCACGTCGGAGGTCCCGATTCGGCCGCATAGTGTTCCCGTAGCTTCAGCCAGCGTTCTATCGAGGGACGGCACCTCTGTGGTTGGTCCGTTCAGCAGCGCCTTGAGCGGCACTTGCCGCGAGCCGTCTCGGAAAACCTGACCCACCACTCCCGCTGGGATCACGAGCCGCGCACCCACGCGCACGGCTTCGCGAAACAGCGCGCGCAGGCGAGGATCGGCGCGTTCGAACGCAATCAATGCGCCCGAGTCCAGGACTAGCGTCGCAGGACGCGCTTTGCCCATCGCTGAGCAGCCTTCCCGGGCTTACCGAATTGGGCATCCATGGCATCGAGAATGTCGAGCAACTCATTCCTGCGGACCTTTTCGTCGACGGCGTCACTCACGAGTGCGCTCAACGACTTCGCTCGGCCGGCCTTGACCTGCTCTTTCGCGAGCTTCAGCACCTCGGCTGGGATCGTGATTGCCACTTTGGCTGTGGTCATACTTTTATCATACCCGCGCAGATCCGGGAAACAAGCACGAAGTACGCCTGCCCCTGGCTAGCCCAGCAACGGGTGCCGACGCCCGAGGGGTGACCTCGACGTCGTCGCGTTGTTGACGGACGTGCCGCAGCACGGCCTCGTTCGTGGACAGGTTGGGACGATTGTCGAGATCCTGAGCAGCGATGTGTTCGAGGTCGAGTTCAGCGATGACGAACGCCGGACGTACGCTGAGCTAGCAGTGCCCGCCGCCGCCCTGCTCGCGCTCCACCACCGGCCTATCCGAGCCGCGTGAGCCTTCAGTTCGTCGGCCTGTCCATTACCAATGGACAACGTACGGAACTGGACGGCCGGCAGCCGCGGGAACCTCAAGAGCGAAAGTACGCCGCCCGTTGCTGCTCTGTCAGCAGAGGCGCCTGGAGCCGCACAGGGTCGCCGAAGTCCTTGTAGAGCAAGTCGCCCGCGCCCGTGAGGCGCTCGGCGCCGGACGTGCCGAGGATCATGTTCGATTCGATCACTGATCCGAGCGCCAGGGCGACTCGGCAAGGAAGGTTCGACTGAATGGCGCCGCTGATCGTGGCGCGGCTCGGCTGTTGAGTCGCCAGCACGAGGTGGATGCCAGCGGCTCGCGCTTTCGCCCCGAGGAGTGAGACCGCCTCTTCGATCTGCGCCTTTTCCTCGCGGTTCTGGGAGACGAGCGCGAAGTACTCGTCGCAGACGCAAACGATGCGGGGCACGGGCTTGCCCGTCTTCTCCACGTGCGCCTTCAGGTTGTCGGCGCCGGTTTGCCGGGTTCGTTGATAGCGCTCGTCCATCTCCTCGATCAGGTCGTGAAAGAGCTCACTCGCGGATCGGCCGTCGCCGGGGATCCAGTACGCGCCCTTCTTCCAGAGGAATGAGCTCCCCTCCAGATCGGTGAAGGCAGCCAGCTTGGGATCGAACGTTACGATGCGCAGGGTGTCCGGGGTGTTCGACGCGACCAGGCTGGCGAGCATCATCCGCAACCACTCGCTCTTGCCGCTGCCAGTCGTGCCAGCCGCCAGTACGTGGGACCGCCCAGAGCTTGCTAGATCCGCGAACCGGGGTTCCCGGGCCGCGTCGAGACCAATGAGGATCTTGGCCGAACCGAACAGCGGGTCGATCGCGGGCAGCTTCGAGATCACGGACGAGAACAACACCGTTTCTGGGTCTGGCCGTTCGACGTCAATGTACAAGCGGCCCGCTTCCTGCACGATCAACGGCTCCGCTCGAAGCTCGAGGCGATGCTGGACTTCGCGCGTTCGCTTGCGCACGCCGTCGAGCTTGGTACCGGGCGTCAGTCGCACATCGAAGCGAAGAAACCGGGGCCCCACCCCGGGAACGCTGCGCACCTCAATACCGACGCCGTGTTCGCGGTAAGCGCGCAAGAGCCGCTTCCCGAGCTCAGCGTACTGCGACACCTCCGGCACTGGTGGTGTTGATGCCGAAGGGGTGCGCACGGGATCAGGAGTCTCAACCCGAGCGCCCTCCGAGCCTTTCGCGGATCCTTTCGTCTCTACACTGGTGCCCGGCGCGGGTCGGTCGCCGCCACGAGCTACGCCCGCGAGGCTGCCAATCAGCTCGAGGAGGCGCTCGATCGCAGGGGCAATCGTAGCGGCATCGACGAAGTGTTCTTCAATCTCCGGCGAAAAGCGCATCAGCGCGAGCCCTGACGGCCCGAGCCCTGGAGCCGCGCGGTCGAGCATTAGATGGTAGAGCGCAGCTTGTCCGAGATCGACTGTCGGCGTCGCGCGGCCCAGCTTGAGCTCGATGGCGCAGAAACCCTGCTTGCGCGGCACGCGAACTACCGAATCCGCGAAGCCCACGAGCCGAACCTGCTCGCTCCATTTCTCGGACTGCAAGTCGCAACTCAGCGGCACCTCCGCCTGGAACATTCGATCGATCCGCTCCCAGTTCCCGCGGAGCTCCGGCGCGTGCTCGACCAATTCCCCGACCACGTTCCCGAACCAGCCGACGAGATTCTGAACCGCCTTCCACGTCATCAGCACTTGATTCGTGGAGTTCTGAAGCAGCGCGGCGTTGCGATGAAGCCGCGGTGCCAGCAAGTGCCGCCAGGCGTGGTCGAGCAGCTGCTCGCTCCTTCGCTTTTCGTCCCCGCCGCCCTCCGCCACGACTTTGAGACCGCTCCGCACCGGATCGATCCCGACCAGATCGGCGAAGACCTCGTGGAAAATCCTGCCGAGCAGCAACGTCGCTGGTTCCCCTTGGCCGGACGCATCGGGGCCGGAAACCCTGGCGAGAGCCGCGCGGACGTCAGCAACCGACAGCTGAATCACGACGCAACCTCCGTTTCCTGCGGAACTCCCGATACATCGAGCAGCACTGCCGGCGGGCCTTCGAGCACTAGGCAATGCCCGCTCGCCCTGCGTGCTGCGTCCAGCACCTGCTCCGTGGCCCGGCCGAGGATCTGCGCTGCCATCTGGAGCGGAATGACGTGTTCGTGGCTCAGCAGATCCACCAGATCCTGATGAAGGTCGCCACCAACGCCTTTGTCTTCGTCGAAGATCGCGTCAATCAGCTCTTCGATCGGCTCCAGCGCAAGATCTTCACGCAGCCCCTTGAGCCAGGAGATCACCGCGTCGGCTTCGAGCGGCTTCTCCTGATTGGCGAGATCTCCCGACTTCGCATCGCCGAGGATGGAGGCGAGCGCGTCCAACGCGGCCAGCGCTTCCACACTCGGTTCGAGCAGGCTCACGCCGCGTGCCTGGAGCGTGGCGAGGTGTTCACGCGCCTTGACCGCAGCCTTGGGAAACGGGAGCCGCGCATCGCGCACAATCACGGTCTTGGCTCCGTCTTTGCGCGGCACCTGGGTGGTCAGCGCTTTCAGCTTTGGCGTCAGCTTGCGGCCATCGATCTCGTTTCTCACGAACACGGCAGCGCGCCGCTCGCCGGCGATCACGAAGTTGGCTTTTCCCGGTTCGTCATCGCTCAGCGTCGCCCCCTCCAGATTCGCAATGATTTCCGCACCCCGCACCACGATGCGCTCGGTCTCCGACGGCTCCAGCAACGCGGCTGCCACCTTCTGCCTTTCGGCGAATTCCGCGCCTAGGAACTCGGGCGTCGTCGGTGGCGCGCTGCGCCGGCCGTGCTGGATCTCGTCGAATGCTCTGGCCGCCAGCGCCAAGACCCGGCGGGGAACGCAGGGTTGCTCCACGATCAGCTCTTGCAGCACGCGATCATTCAGCGGGTAGAGCGGCTCAGAAGCGTGCTGAGATCGCAGCGACTGGAGCTCAGGAACCACCTCGAGCCGCGAGCGCAGCAGCCGCTCGACCTGTGACGAGGTCAATGGCTCGAGCACGACGCTCCGCTGGGCAATTCGGTCTCGATCTGCGTCGCGCACGGAGCGCTGAAACTGATCGAGATAGGCCGTTTGCAAGCAGGTGATGATGAAGACGTTCCCGTCCGAGTCCCGAAGATCAGCCGCCATTCGCGCGAATCGGAACAGCGCCTCCTCATCGGTCGCGGTTCGTTGCAGGGACTCGACCTGGTCGAAGCAAAAAACGATTGGCAGCGTCTCCCCGGCGAGGCGGCAGAGCGCGGTGACCACGTGCCGGGCCGCGTCTTCTCGGTCTTCCTCAGCGTCCACGCCAAGGCCGAGCTCGGCCATGCGGTCTTCGGGGAGCCCGTCACCGGCAAGCCACGCCGTGGCATCCCGGACGCTCTCGTTGAACACGAGATGCTCGAGGACGACACAAAGGTTACGTGGCAAGTCGAGCTTGCGCGCCACTTCATCCAGGTGGTGAGAGAGCGCGTCCTTGTCCGCTGCTCGCAGAACACGCAGCTCCAGGATGCCCGCTCGCGCCGATCGTCCGGCGGCGATGCCCAGCTGATGTGCAATCAGGCGCTGCAGCTGCGTGAGCCCCTCCTCCCGCCGCATCAAGTCGTTCACGAGGCGGCGGCGCACGTGCTGCCAGAGCAGCTGCGGGCTCGTCTGCAGCCGAACGAAGCAAAACACGCAGCTCAGCGCGCGGTCCGGTGCGTTCCGGGCGTCGTTCATCAGGTGACGCTGGAGGCGCGCCAAGAGGTGCGTCTTTCCCGAGCCGGCGGCTCCGTAGATGAGCAGCGACCCCGCCGATCCGCGCTTGGCGGCTTCGATGCCGCTCCTGCACGCATCGAACGCGGCGGCGTGGATGTCCGTCAAGTCGACGGGCTCTTGCCAAGCGTCCTGGACGACGGTGTCTCGGAACGGATTCGGAACCAGAGCGAGCTCGCTCATCTTTCACTCCTTGGCGCAACGCCGATGAAAAAGCTGCCGCGGTCATCGCTCACGAGCTCGGTGCGCTCGGCTTCGGTCAGCGACGCGGGGTGGTCGTGGCGATGCAACGTGACGCTTCCCTCGCGCGAAAGTTGAAGAGCGGTCGCGTCGAAGGTGGCCTTGTCCAGCTCGCTTCGCGCTCGCACCTCTTTCAGCGAGAGCAAGGCTTGCCCGGGACGTTGCGCCTTGACCGCGCCGAGAGCTCCCAGAAAAGCTGAACGCGCATCCTCTCGTTTACCGCCGTTGGTCGACGACGGGCGGCCGGCACTCGTCGCAGCAAGGCCCAGCGAATCGAGGAGCGTCTCGGCGATCTGCTGACGGGTCACGCCCTGCGAGTCCAGCTCCGGCAGCACCTTGAGGAGAGCTTTGATCGTCGGCGCAAGCAAACCCCTGAAGTCTGGGGAAGCCCCGAAGCGCTTGCCCCGTGTTCCAGGTGCGGGCCCGTGCAGAAACACCACCCGCCTCCGAACCGCGGTCGGCAGCCAAGCCTTCAGCACGGCTTGATAGCCGCGACAAGCTCCCTCGAGCGCAGCCTTGATTCCGCTCTCGGTCAGTGGTTCCTCGACGAGCTCCGGCACCAGGCGGTCCAGGCGCGCCAGGGGCTCGTCGCCGAAGAACCAGAACGAGCTACCCACCTTCACACGATGCACTTCGCCCGCATCCGCGAGCTCGGATGCGAAGGTGCGGGCTGCCGTGTCGAACGCCTGGTACGGCTTCGGCAATTGCTTTTTGATATCTGCGGGACGCAGCCCGTGCGCGGAGCGAATCGTCTCCCGCACGATCTCCTTCAGGTCCGCCGGTATCGTGAGCGTCTTGGGCGCAGCCGCCCTCTTTCCTGCCGCCATCGGATCGACGAGCTTAGGGTCAGCACCAATTTTCCTGCAAGCAGCAATGGCACCGGCCCTCGTAACAGGCGCGCAACACGCGGCTGGGTGCCATCTAGAACACGACTCCGCGAGTGCGTTCCGCGCAGCCGTGACAGATGTAGCCGAAGCTATGTCCCGGATCCGTCACCCGAAAACAGCTTGGACACCATTCATGCCCAGCAACCGCCAAGCTCCATGCGCGCATCACCGCCCGCGCGACGCGCCGAGCTGGCGAGCGTTGCGGAATCCGGGCGACCAGGGTCTCTTCCAGCGACGGAGAACATGGCCCTTTCCAGGCAACCTTGGCTCGCATCACGAGAATGGCGTCGGCCTCTACCCGGGCGACCACGCCAACCGGATCGCCGCCAAGGACCTCGTTGGCTTCACGTAGACGCACCGGTTTCGGCAGCATCGTCGAGAGCAGCGCCACCCATTCGTCGTTCGAACGGGGCGTCAATTTTTCGCCAGGCGACTTCACGTTGCCGAACCGGAAGCCGCACCCTCGACACTCCCAAAGTGGGCTTCCTTCCTTTACTTCGCACGCAATCTCTACCGGTACGCGGTAATCGACCGGCCTCCGGCAGTGATCGAACGCAGCCGTGTAACGCTCTGCTTTGGCGCCGCACTGAGGACAAATGAGCTTTCGAGACATTCAGCCAGCCTGGTCGATCTCAGCGCTCAAGGTCGGACAAACAATGCCAATGGCATTGGCCTGAACAGGTGCGCATCAGACAGTTCCTGTCCGCTCACGGGCAGGAAGGAGTACCCTCTTTGCGTCGCAGCTTGATATGAGGGGACTCTGCCATGTCATCAAGCTTCAGCTGGCTCGACCACTCCGACCGAGAGCGGCAACGCATGCTCGATGCCATCGAGCGCCTTGCAGAGAAAGAAACGCGTGACGAGCTCGGGCTCGGAGCGATCCGCGACGGCCTGTCGGATTTCTTCTTTCCCGGAACGAACACGATCCAGACGCGCGCGCGCTACTTTCTGTTCGTTCCCTGGATCTACCGCGGCCTCGAAACGAACGCCGGGAGCATCAAGGACCCAGCCGCCCGGGCGCGCCGTGATGAGTTCGCGCTGATCGATGCCCTGTGCCAGTCCGACTATCAGGAGGGAGTCATCGGTGCCCGCGCTCGCCATAAGCTCAAGCGTTTGCCGAGCAACATCTATTGGCTGGGGCTCGGAAAGTGGGGCATCCGCCACTTTCCCGGGTCTCAGGACGACTACCACCAACGCCTGAAAAGTCCGGACCGATTGGTCAAGGTCTTGGACGACGACTCGGATATCGTCGATGGCTCGCCGCGCCCCAATTGGCATTCTGGGCTGCCCGACCCGCCGAAGGATCTGCTGCAAACGGCCAGTCTTCGGTTGACCCGGGAGGAGGCGAGCTACCTGCGGGAACGCATCCGACACACCTCCGGGGTGAATCGCCCCGGGTTTCCCGAAGGCTCCAAGAATTGGGAGAATGGGAGCCATGGAAAGGAAGAGCAAGTTCTCACCGGAGGTTCGCGAGCGCGCAGTGCGCATCGTGACCGAGACCCGGGAGAGTCACGATTCGGAGTGG
>JAICQO010000057.1 GCA_025937835.1 Polyangiaceae bacterium | reverse complement strand
CTACGCGACGGGCTGGAAGCGCTTCGAGGCCGCGTGGGATTGGGCGATCCGCGCGCGCGCGATGGGCCGCGCTCGGCCCCTGCTCGAGACGGTGCTGGCCACCGTGCGACCGCGGCCGGCGCCTACGGCTCTCGAGGCACCGAGACGTAGCCTTCCGCTACTAACGCCATCGGATTGAAGTACGAAAACATCAGGTCGGGCCGCTGGCGATCCATCACGAGGTAAGGCCGAAAGCTCCGGACGATGAGCTTCTGAAGCGCCTCCGGCCAGTCGCCGGTGGGCGCGCGGGATTCCAGCAGCTCCCGCCACGCGGTCGCGCTCGCCGGCGGGAACTCGAGCACCGAGAAACCGCCGGCGGTCTCATGCCCGGCGATCAGGATCACCAGGATCCCAGGGGTGTGCTCCGTCACTACGCACGGCAACGCGAGCTCCACGCTTCGCGATGCGGCGCCCTCCGGTCCCGAGGCTTCGACGGCGATCGACAGGTCGAGCGCGCAGTCGTCGCCCGGTCGCATCTGCAGCGGTGAGCGGGAGAATGCGAGGTCGACGCGGGTGCTCTCCGTCCTGTCCGAGTCTTCGTTCGCCTGGCGCGCTCTCTGCGACCTTTCGGAGTGAAACCGCGTTCGCTCGCGGTCCTGCGCCAGGTAACCGAGGTGCGTCCACGAGCGAGGGCCATCGACGCCCGAGCAGCAGGGATGGGGTTCGTCGAGGACGCGACCAGAGACGATGGTCAGGCTGTCTTCGGCTTCGGTTCCGTCCCAACGGCGGAGCACCGTGCTGCGGCTCGTGACCTCGAATTCGCCGGTGGCCTCGGAGCGCGTCGGCGGCTCGGTGAAGCTGAAGGTATCCAACGTCTGCGTGCGAAACACGCCGCCTTCTTCGAACCACAGCCGCGAGTCGCGGGAGATGGCGCCGGCGGTGATGTACACGCTCATCCACTCGCCGACGAGCTCTTCGGCGCTGGGCTGGTCGTTCCCCCATTCCTCCTGCGCTCGCGTCGACCCGCCGCAAGCGGCCGCGAAAATTGCCGCACCCCAGAGCCAACCGCGCATGGCTGAACGATAACACGCTCCTGACCGAGGAGTGTCTTTGTCGCAGTGAGGCGGCGGCAAGAGTGGTGGCCTCAGCTACCTTTGAGTGTGCTCCAGCGGCAGCTCGGATTCTTCGGCAACGAAGCCCCGGCGTTCGACCCGGAATTTCGGAGGGCGACGCGGATCGAGCTCGCGCCGGGCGCCTGGCTCGAGCACGCACCGGGCTGGCTGCGCGGCGACGCGAGCCTCTTCGAGCACCTGCTCGCCACCACTCGCTTCCGTAGCGAGACACGGAAGATGTACGAGCGCGAGGTCGAGGTGCCGCGCGTCTATGCGGTGCTTCCCGCCGACGGCCCCGGACACCCGGTGCTGTGGCAAATCCAGGCGATCCTCGAGAAGCGCTACCGGGAGCCGTTCGAGCGCGTGTCGGTGGCGCTCTATCGTGACGGCCGCGACAGCGTCGCTTTCCATGGCGACTACGTGGCGCGCAAGCTGCCGGAAGCCCTCGTGGCGAGCGTTTCGCTCGGGGGGCCGCGGCGCTTTCTGGTGCGCCCGACCGGCGGCGGTCGTTCTGTGGGCCTGACGCTTGGCCCCGGAGATCTGCTGGTGATGGGCGGGACGACACAGCGCACTCACCAGCACGCCATTCCGAAAGTGGCGCACGCCGAGCCGCGCATGGCCGTGATGTTCCGTCCCGTGTGGATCGATCCCGACGACGCTTCGCGCTGAGCTTTCGCGCACGCATCGCGTTCAACCTCTCAAAAGCGCGAGCAAACTTTTCATAACGGACGCGCCTTCCTATTTAAAGATCCGTTCCTTAGCTTCGCGTTGGAACAATTCGGGCTGGGCGCTGAACGCCGCGAACGTCGAGCGGCAGCGTTGCTTTGCAGTCTCGCGTTTGTGAGATATGGGCTGTGTGTCGGCTGACCCTCGTCGTCGACCCAAGCGATTAGCCAAAGGTACGGGCATGACTCGAGAGAAGAAGCACGCGCTCGCGTTCGCGACGATCGTGGGATTGTTCGGGGCGGCGCCAGCGCACGCCGCATCGGTGACCAAGGTCAACTCCTGGGGCGCGAGCGGCGTGCCGAACTACCTGACCATGTACATCTACGTGCCCGACCAGGTGGCGAGCAACCCGCCGATCCTGGTCGGCTGTCACTCCTGCGGCACGCCCGTCGACGGCTACAAGAACAGCATCAAGAAGATCCTGGCCGCTGCGGACGCCAACGGCTTCATCGTGATTTTGCCCGAAGCTACCGGTCGAAATTGCTGGGACGTCGGCACTACCAAATCGCTGACGCACGACGGAGGCGGGGACACTCAGGGCGTCGCGCAAATGGTGAAGTACGCCCTGAACCAGTACCAGGGCGATCCCAATCGCGTGTACATCATGGGCGGCTCGTCGGGCGCGATGATGACTCAGGCGATGATCGCCGTGTACCCGGAGCTGTTCAAAGCCGGCTCGGCGCGCGCGGGCGTTCCCGCTGGTTGTTGGGCGGACGGGTTCGATCAGGGCCAGCAGTGGAGCAACAACTGCGCGGGCGGCAGAACCACCAAGACTGCGATGGAGTGGGGCGACCTCGTGCGCGGCATGAACCCCGGCTACACAGGCCCGCGACGCCGCATGCAGCTCTTCCACGGGACGGCGGACGGGACCATCGATTACAACAACATGAAGGAGGCCATCAAAGAGTGGACGAACGTGCTCGGTCTGCCGGAGATGCCCACGAGCACGGATACGAGCAAGACCTCGATCGGCGACTACGATCGGCAGTTCTGGAAGAACGCCTGCGGCAGCACCGTGCTCGAAGCCTGGTCCGCCAAGGGCGGCTCGCACTCGATGGCATACGAGGAAGAGTCGATCCTCGCGTTCTTCGGGCTCGATAAAGCCGGCGGCACGGATCCCGAGTGCACCGGCAACGCCCCTCCAGGCGGCGGCGCGGGTGCAGGCGGCGGCGGTGCGAGCGGCGGCGGCGGCAGCACCGGGATCGGCGGCACGCCGGCCGCGGGAGGCGGCGGTACCACGAGCGCTGGGGGCAGCGGCCTCGGCGGCTCGCCCCCGACCGGGGGCACGACCGCAACCAGCGGCTCGGGGAGCGGCGGAACGCAGCCCACCGCTCCGACTTCCGGCGGAGCAGTGAGTACGGGCGGGACGAGCTCGGGCGGCAGCGCTCCGATCGCGGCACCACCGGTCGCTGGCGGAAGCGGTGGTAAGCCGAGCAGCGGCTCTGGTGGCCAGCCCGCGACGCCCCCCGGCGGAGCTCCCGGTGCTGCCATGGGTGCGCCGATGGACAACGCTTCAGACGAAGGCGGATGTAGCGTGACGCCTGGTCGTTCGACAGCGGGCCGTGCTCCCGTCGCGCTGGCTGCGCTCGGACTTGCGCTGTTGGGCCTGCGCCGCAAGCGGCCGAATTTCCCTGCTCAGAGGAACCGCGCGACGCGGGCATGACCGACGGCTGTCTCCACTGAAGGCTGGATCTGCGCTCACCCTTGCCACGACTGGACACGCGGGGCGGGTTGAGTCACTGGATGCACGTGCGTTGGACTACATTCGGTGCGGTCGCGGTATTGAGTTGGGCTTGCAGCGCGTCGGACGAATCGACGCCGCAGATGGAGCCCGCCCCTGTCGGGGGCACGAGCTCTGGGGGCGTTCCCACCGCGACCGGCGGTCGCGCCGAATCACAGGGCGGAACGAGCAACGCGGGCACCGGCGGGGTGCACAGCATCATCCCCCGCGGCGGCGTTGCCCCGACCGGTGGAGCTGCGGCGGGCGGTTCGATCTCGACCGGCGGCACGAGCGGCCCGACGGGCGGCACTAACCAGGCGGGTGCGAGCACGGGGGGCAGTAATGGCGGAGCCGCGGCGGGGATGACCGGCAGCGGCGGCGTTAGCGTCGGAGGCGGCAGCGCGGGCGCGCCTGCGGGCGGCAAATCCGGAGGTGGTGTCGGCTGCTCCGGCAGCGAAATGCTCTGCGAAGACTTCGAGGGCGTCGCCGAAGGGGAGGTGCCGACGGCGATGCCCTGGCACGCGCTCGACTCTTCCTGCGAGTTCCAGGCGAGCCAATTCACGATGGGCGTCACCGCGATGGAGGCGAAGAGCGGTTCGAAGTCGCTGAAGATCACCAACAAGCACTTCGCACAGTGCCGCCTGTCCGCGCAGTTCGAGCCCGTCGATGATTTCTGGGTGCGCGCTTACAGCTACTGGGAAACCGGGCTCGACATCAGCAACCGCGAGACGCTCGACATCGACCTCACGCCGGGCTTCCGCACCGCCGACGATCCGGCCGTGCGCTTCGGATACCGGAGCAAGGCGCCGTGCGAGGAGTACGCGGGGCCACAGGTCACCATCATCGGCCTCGCAGGCGGCGAGGCGACGGGCTGTGGCTCGCGCGAGATGCCGAAGGGCAAGTGGTTCTGTTTCGAAGCCCACGTACAGCAGTCCGGCGCGCTCACGGTCTCCACGTTCATCGATGGCGAGGCGATCAGCTACCAATCCACCGGCAAGCCGATGACCACCTCGATCTCGACCGAAGGCGCTGTTTCGCAGAAAATCGACCACATCCGCCTCGGCATCTTCTCGACCGGCGAGGCCAAGGGCAGCATTTACCTCGACGACGTCGCGGTCTCTGCCACGCGCATCGGCTGCGGGAACTGATCACCCGGAGCGCAGGATAGAGAGCACGCGCTCGGGATCGATGCGGTTCTTGTAACGCACGATCCGGGCGCCATCCGGCATTCCCGAGTCGGAACAACCCCGGCGCTCGTCGATGCAGATCACCAGTCGGTCGATGCCCGCGCTCTGCAGGCGCTGGAGCTTGGTCGCGAGGTACTCTGGCGTCCAGAAGCCGGCGATTTCGAGCAGCCAGCGCCGCTCCGGTTCGCGGCGGTGAATGAGCTCGAAGTCCGGAAAGACCAGCGTCCCACCCGCCTCCAGCGCGCGGGGTTCGCGAACGACGTCCCAGTCCGGCGCGCGACGTCGAAAATCTCGCTCGAAGCGCGACTCCAGGCGACGGCCGTTCTTCGTGACCTCGTGAGCGACCGCGATCGGATCGCCTGACCGGACCAGGAGCTTTGCGGTCTCGGGACCGCGACCGAGCGCGCACTCGGCGACCAGCTCGAACCGATCGCACCACGCGGCGCGCGGAACCAGCGCCGACAGCGCGCGGCCGTACAGCTCCGTGTGTCGAAACAACGCGAAGGGGCCGGAAATCTCCAGCGCGATCCCCTCGTGCGACTCGCTGGGCGGTTGTCTTCGAACGACGCAGAGCAAACCCGCGAGCTGCGCCTGGCGAATCAGCGCGCGCGTGTTGCCCCAGGCCGCGATACGAACGCGGACCGCGCGCCGGAGCCAGGCGCGCACCAGCATCAGATTTGCTTCCAGCGCGAGCCGTTCCGGCGTGAGATCGTCCGGCAGGGGGGACACCCGACGTTCACTCTCGAGATCTGCGAACAGGGAAGCCTCGAGCGCTTCGGCCTCGACCCCGAGCTCTCGGGCGGCTGTGGCGAGCACGGCTTCGCGAGCGAAGGGACGCGCCGTCGCCGCGCGAAACGCTGCCCAGCGCGCCTCGCGAGGTGGAACGGGCGCCGCCGCCTGGTCGGTACCGAGCGTTTCCAGCAATGTCGCGACGAAGCGAAGCTTGCCTTTCGGTGCCCGCGTCGGGAGCGGCTCTCGCATCCGCGCGCGGAGCTCGCTGCGCCGTTGGCCCACGAAGCGAGCGTGCTCGTCGAGCGCGGCGCACAACCAGGGGTGGTCTCGCTCGGTCAGGTAATTCGGAACGATGGTCGCGTCCCCCGTCCTGCTGCTAAGCCCCAACAAAGTTCGCGGCTGCAAGGCCCCGCCTCCTTTCGTGAGCCCGGCGTGCCTCCCCCGTGGCGAGCGTCACCAGCTCGTAGACCACGGCGCGCTTTCCGGGGGACGGCCGCAGCAGCCGGCCCACGCGCTGCACGTGCTCGCGTTCCCCGCGCGTCCCCGCGACGATGATCGCCACATCTGCATCCGGGACGTCGATCCCTTCGTTCAGGACGCGTGCGCTCACGAGCGCCCGGATTTCGCCCGCGCGAAACGCGTCGAGCGCTCGCGTCCGTTCGGCGCGAGAGATCTCGCAGGTGATCGGCATCACCAGATTGTCGCGCGCGATCGAATAGGCGCTCTCGTTGTCCGCGGTGAAGATCAACACTCGGGCATCCGCGTGGCGATCGAGGAGCTTCCGTACCGCGCGCGCCTTGCCGCGCGTGAAGGCCACCAGACGCCGAGTCCTGCGCCACGCCGAGAGCGCCGCCCGGCCCTCCGGCGACTGCGACGCCGCGACCACGAACTCTTGCCAGCTTCCCTCGGGATGGAAGCGCCGGAAGCGCCGGTTGAACTCGGAGAACAGCCCGTAGTCGGCGGCGTAGCGCTGCCGTTCCTCGTCGGTCAACCCGAGCTGCAGCACCGCCAGGTCGAACTCCGCGAGCCACTTGCCCGCGAGATCCCCCACGCCCAGCCGATACACCACGGGCCCCAAGAGCTCCGCGAGCCGGCTGAGCGACGCAGCGCCCGGCGGCGTCGCCGTGAGCCCCAGCCGAAACGGCGCGATCGACATCTCCAGCGCCTCGTCCCGAACCCCCACGCCGAAGTGATGCACCTCGTCCACCACAAGCAGATCGAACTCCCGACCGATCCGCGGCATATGCCGATAGGCACTCTCGAACGTCGCCACGGTCACCGCTTCCAGCCGATGCTCGCCGTCCCCGAGGCACCCGACGGCTCCCTGGTACACGGCGCGGATCTCCGCCATCCACTGCTCGAGCAGAACGCGCGTCGGTACCAGGCACAACGCCCGCGCTCCGGTCGAAGCCAGGATCGATAGGGCCACCCGCGTCTTCCCGCTGCCCGTCGGCAGCACCACGAGGCCGCGCTTCTGCGCGAGATCCCAAGACAGCGCCGCAGCCTGTTGATAAGGCCGCAGCTCGATCGGCCGCCAATGGCCGGGCACTGGCGAAGCCGGCGGACGTACCTCGTCCCGCAGCGGCAGCGCTTGCGACGAGAGCGCCGCGACGACCTCCGGATAGCGCCAGGCCGGCGCTCGGAACAGCGCCACCCGCTCGTCCCACAGCAAACCCGGCACGAAATCCAGCGGCCAATCCGGTGTTTCCGCGAGCACCAACGTGCCGTGGTCGAAGAGCAAACGCATCAGCGGCACGTCGGCCGCTCCAAGAGCCAGTTGCTTCCGCTTTTAGAACAGCCGCAGCGCGAGTCGATTTCGCAGTCCGCTCTTGACAGCGATCTGGGCGCGCCGTCGGCACTCTCCGTCGCGCGGTTAACTCATGGCCAGCACGCGCGCTATGCGCCGATTCTCGGAGCGTTCGCATCAAACAACGACTTCGCCGCCATTCGTGGCTGCGATCGCGCGCGGGCGCTCGAATACGGAGCCTTGAAATCGCAGGTGTAGATTGCGTCGCATGAATGCTATCGATTCGGTAGGTCCAGCCTCCTTCCACACTGAGCTTTCCGACGGCGAGTTGCTCGCCGCGACGCGACGGCTCATCGGGCGCTCGAACCAGCTCCTGGCGAGCTTGCTCGCGCACCTCGGTGAGGTCGAAGCCCGCGGCATCCACCGCACCCGCGCCTGCGCGAGCCTCTACACCTATTGCATCTACGAGCTTCGGTTCTCCGAAGACGAAGCCTTCCGGCGCGTCTCCGCCGCGCGACTCGTGCGCCGATTCCCTCTCACGGGCCTGCTGATGCTCGGCCCGCACCTAACGGCCGAGAACCTGGCTGAAGTTCTGCTTCGTGCCAAGCACCGGACCAAGAAGGAAATCGCTCGCCTCGTCCGGCAGCTCGATCCGCTGCCGCATGTTCTGCCGCGCATCGAGCCCCTCGGCCCCGAGCCTTCGCAGCTCGTGCCTCCTTCGCCGACCTGGGATCAGTTCGTGAGCTCGCTGAATCCCGTTCGCGAGCTGCAGCCGGGCGAGCGACCGCGCGACTGGACGGAGCCGGTGGACGAAACGGAGAGTGCGCCGGCGAACGACGCGACCGAAGCAGCACTGGACCCCGTCGCGCCGGATCGGTTCCAGCCTGAGCGGTACCGAGTACAGTTCGAGGCGGGCGACGAGTACGTGCAGCTCGTCGAGAAAGCGAAGGCGCTGCTCTCTCATGCTGCTCCCAGCGCCGGCCTCGCGGCGCTGCATCTGCGCGCGATGCGCTCTCTGGTTGCCGAGCTCGAGCGCGAGAAGTACGCCGTCACGGGCCGACCGCGCTCGGCCGCTGCCGATACGAACACCGAGCCGGCGCCCGCAGCTCCGCGCCAGCGCGGAAGACACGTGCCCGCCGCAATCCGCCGCGCTGTCTTCGAGCGCGACACCGGGCGCTGCACTTACAGGGCTGAAACGGGAGAACGCTGTCGTGAGACCGCGTGGCTCGAGCTGCATCACCTGAAAGCGTTCGCCCTCGGCGGCGAGCATCACCTCGAAAACGTCACTCTGCGCTGCCGCGCCCACAACGCCCTCGCAGCCGAAGAAGATTTCGGAAGTGACTTCGTTGCCCGCGCGCGCGAATCGCGCCCGTACGAGGCGTGGGGCGTTCACGTTCCAGACGATGCGGGGCGGCCACGCACACCCGAGTAGCCCGCGCGAACGCAGATTCCGGTACTCAGCGCGCCCGGAGGGATTCGCACCGGGCTCGCAGAGCCCGCTCCAACTGCACTGAATCCCGAGCCCTCCGACTCAGTCCGCTGAGACATAAGGTACCGAGGCCCGCCGGGCCGAGGCCACCCGGCCGTGTCGCGACGCAAAGCGGATGCCTAGGCGCGCCGCGAGAACCCGCGCCGTGATGCGGTTGTCTGGGCGCGCCCGAAGGGATTCGAACCCCTGACCAGTGGATTAGAAATCCACCGCTCTATCCAGCTGAGCTACGGGCGCTTGAGGCGCGGAAGCTACTCGGGTTCGGAAGCCGGTGCCAGGGGCGGGCGATCGCCGCGAAAATTCAGGGGATCTGCGTGATGGCGGCTCCGCATGGAGCGCCCAGCTGATGTCCTGCAACGCGATCATGCCCGGGCGTGCTGGGGTCATCTTTTTTGGGCGCGCAGTTTTGCGCTGAGCCTCGAAGCGTATGGGAGTGCCGGCTTGGGTTTGCGCTGGGTCTCGCGCTAGGCTCCGCAGCGCGGGTATGAGAGCTCGGGCGATCTTGGGTTGTGTGAGCCCCGGTGTGCGTGACTCGTCGCTCTCGGCGAGCTCGCGGTCGGCGTTCGCGGAGCGATCCGGGGCGCGTGCTCCCAGGGCGACGAGGCCTCGTGGGGTCGGGTGTGCTCTGCCGGCGTCGTGAGTGGAATCATGAAAGCAATCACTATTCTGGTTGGTTTGAGCGCGGGCGTGATCGCGGCCGCGGCGTGTGGCGGCGAGTCGTCGCGGTCCGGGGACGAGCCGAGCGGTGAGGCGGGCGCCGCGCCCACGGAGGCCGAAGGCGGTGCAGCGGGGAGCTCCTCCGGAGCAGAGCCTGGGGGCACACCGGGAGCGGCGGGCGATGCGTCGGGCGCGGGCGAAGGCGGCGCGACGGCCAGCGGCGGGAGCACTGCGAGCGGCGGAAAGGCAACCGGAGGCGCTGCGACGGGCGGCGTTGCTACCGGGGGCGTCGCGACCGGGGGCATGCCGAACCTGGATCCGATTCCAATCCCCGAGGGTTGTGAGCCGGACAACGCCATGCAGGGCAGCGGTTCGTGCAACGTCGGCTTTACCTGCAACCAGGTGTACCTCTCGGTTTTCTGCAACGAGGGCGCGGGTGACGCCTGGAAGTGTTACTGCAAGGGCAACGTCGAAGGGACGTACGACGTGCGCGCGGAGAGCAGCGGAGCGGCCTGCGCCGTCGCCAGCGCGTTCTGTGCAGGGAAGGGCCCCGACCTCGGCGGATTGCCCGAGGAGTGCGAGCCTACGGAGAAGGTCGATTCGCAGTCGTGTTCGCGGCAGCTCCACTGTGAACACACGATCGAGCTCGAGGAAGGCACGGCGGTCTTCATCGAGGAGACCACCGAGGTGTCGTGCAGCGACAGCGGGGTCGAGGGCAGCGTGTCCTGCTCGTGCGCCGGTATGGATGACGGAATGCGCTACGAGTCGCTCCTCGACACTCCCATCGCAGAAGCCTGTGGGCCTGCGCTGTCGCTGTGCCAGTCCAAGGAGCGCAAGCCGGCCGGGCTGCGCGAGTGCGAGCCGGAGTCCCTGAGCGCGTCCGACGGAAACTGCGGCTTGACCCAGGGTTGCAAGCAGCCGCTCGAGCTCGACGACGGCACGGTCGTCTCGGTCTATTCACCCGATTTCGCGAGCTGCGCCACGATCACCGGCAATCAGTCGCGCTGCGACTGCGGCGGCTACGAAGGCACGTTCTCCTTCGACCTGGACACGCCGGCGACGATCGCCACCTGCACGGAAGCGGGGGAGATCTGCGCTCGTCGCTACGAGATCGAGCCGGGCGGCGACGTGACCTGCACCGCGCAAAACCAGAGCGTCGTCGGGCGTGTCTGCAACACCGAGCTCAATTGCTCCCGGGCCGGCACGCTCGGCGACCTCGAGATCGCACAGCAGGCGATCGTCCAGGTGCAATGTTCCGAGAGCGACACCGGCTGGGACTGCTCCTGCACTTCAGGGAGCAACAGCGTGGCCGTGGCCGGCGTGGAAGCCGCCGATGCCTGGGACGCCTGCTCGGCCGCCGCCGAAGCCTGCCCGGAAACGACCGGCCTCTTCTAGCCGCGCAGCTCGCGCAATGCCTCGTCGACGAGCTCCGAGACGTCGTCGCGCGGGCGTGCCCGCTTCGCGCGTGTGGCTTCAGGAACGGACTCGGAGGCGCCCGCGGCGGGAGCCGTGGCGAGCAGCGCAGCGATGCCGTCGACGTCGTCGCCGCGCTCGAGCGCCTCGAGCGCGAGCGCCTCGCGATCGGCCGGCTTTTTCGCGCCGCCGAAGCCGAACACACCGGCGAGCCAGGAACGGGCAGGCGCTACTTGCAGCTTCGACTTGGCGGCCTTGGCCGGGTCCTCTTTCAGGCGTTCCACGAGCTTCTTGTTCGAGCTCGAGCTCACGAGCCCCCAGGCTTCGTCGAAAAAAGCGCGCTGGGTGGTGGAGAGCTCTTTCTTGGCGGGACCGGGCGCGTGGCCCTCGGTGGCCAGAAACAACGAGAACGCCCACGACAGCTCGCCGCAGCCCATCGCGGTGAGCTTGCCGACGCTCGGGCCGCCGCAGCTCTTGGCGTAGATGTACGAGCCCTCGAGCAACAGCACGCCGAAGCCGAGGGCGACGGCGCTGAGCTCCGCCTGTTCGGCGTCCGCTTCGGCCGCGCCGCTCTCGATGAAGCGGATGCCGCCCAGCAAGCGCGCGAGCGTGCTGGTGAGCCCGATCGGGTGCGAGACGAACGAGGCCGGAAGCCGGATCGCATAACCCGAGGCGTTGCGCTCGAGGCCGACCTCGTCGCTTCCCGGAGTCGGCGCGGCGCAGCTGCCGCAACTGCTGGCCTTGCCGGAAGAGCAGCTCGCGCCCTCCGGGCCGAGGCCCGCGAGCGACAGCGTGATCTCGGTGGCTTCGAGCCCGGCGTAGCCTTGCATCCGGCACAGCAAGCGCTCCACCGACTCGAAGTCACCCTGGAACTTGTCGGGGAACCACTCGCCGTTCGGCAGGACCAGGGGTTGTTCGCCAGACTCGAGCTCGAGCGCCGCGGTGACGGCGGCATACCTCTGGGTCAGGGCTCCGAGCTCGCTGAGTTCCGGCAACATGGTCTCGGAGTTTCGCAGATCCGGGGCGCTCCGGCCAGAACCGGCGGCTTTCCTGGGCTACTCGTAGTCGACGAGCCGGGCGTTGCGCCGCGTCTTGTCGAGCTCGGTCGCCTTGCGCAGCTGCTCGTACAAGGTGACCACGTCGGCGCGGATGTTCTCGAGGGTGAGCTCCGGCGTGGTCTTGTCCATCGAGCGGAGCAGGATGTTGCCCGTTCCGAGCAGGCGCTGCAGGAACGGCCGCTCCACCGTGTAGTCGTTGATGCGGTAGAGGTCGACCTGCTCCATGCGCTTCGACAGCACGCCGCTCTCGATCACGATCCGGCGCGTCGTCACGCGGTAGTGGCAGGCGAGCTGCTTCCACCACTGGGGCAAGAGCCAGAGGCCCGCGGTCACGATCACGAGCAGCAGCACGCCGAGGCTCGGGATCAGCGCCGGGCGGCCGTCGAACAGCAGCTGTTCGTCGTCGGTAGCGGTGGGGGCGGCCGCGCTCATCGAGCCGAGGCTAGCACGGGCGCCCCCAGGATCCGCGAGAGCTTTACTCGACGAAGATGTCCACGGTCGGGCGCAGGCGCGCGCACTCGGCGAGCACCTGGTGCGCGGGGTGGCTCTTGAACTTCTCGACGAGGCCCTTGTCGAGCGGCTGCTTGTCGTCGATCGCGACGTAGGCTTGCTGCGTCAGGTTGTAGTCGAAGCGAGGCGCCCACTTGCGGGCTCCGAGCCGCGCCGTGGTCGAGCAGTTGTCGATCATGTACGAGACGCCGCGGGCGTGCATGTACGGGTTCAGTGAATCGACGCACTCGATCACCGACTCGTTCGCGACCTCGGACGGCGGGTGACCGGCCTCCATCAAGACGTCGATCTGCGCCATCATCGTGCCGATGTAGACGCCGGCCGTGAACGGATCCACCGGCGGCGGCGTGGAGCCGCGCTTCTTCCGGGCCTCGGCGCCGACGCGCCAGGTCTCGGTCTGGTCGATGGTGCCGATCGGGCGGCGCTTCAGGCGCTCGCCGGCGAGCACCACGCTCTTGATCTCGTTGCCCGACGCCACCTCGTCGTAACACTCTTCGATGATCTCGCGGGCGGCGGGGTAAGAAGCGGCATAGGCCGACTCGAAGGTGGCCTTGCCGGCGGCGTCGAGCGCCTCGTACACGGCCAGCATGCCCTGCTTCGAGATCGTCTTCGACACCGGGCCCGTGATCACCTCGCTCGAGGCGACGAAGGCCTGCTCCTTGGTGCGGCCCTGCGCCACGTAGCGGCGGTACAGGCTCTCGATGATGCCGTGCACGGCGCCGAGCAAGATGCAGCGCTCACCGAAGATGTCCGACTTGTACTCGGACTCGAGCGTGGTCTGGAACGTGTAGGGCGAACCGAGCGCGACCGACCAGCCGAGCGCGATGTCGGTGGCGCGGCCGTCGATGTCCTGGTGCACCGCGAAGCTCGCGTTGATGCCCGCGCCGTTCACTTCCTTGCCCTGCACGTACAGGCGGCGGACGCTCGGTCCCATGCCCTTCGGGCAGACCGCGACCACGTTCACGTTCGACGGGAACTTCGCGCCGACGTTCTTCAGGTGGCCGAGCAGAAAGCCGTGCGAGAGGCCGAGCGTCGCGCCCGGCTTCAGCGCCTCGAACACCTTCGAGAACAGCTCGGCCTGGGCCGCGTCGGAGATCAGGAGCAGCACCAGATCGCTCTCCTTCACGACGGGGAGCATCTCGCCGAGCGTGCCGTTCGCGGCGGTGAAGCCCGCCTTCTCCGCTTCCTTCGCCGAGCTCGAGCCGCTGCGCAGGCCGATCTTGACCCGGATGCCGGTGCCCTCGAGCGAGTCACGCAGGTTCTGAGCCTGGGCCGGGCCCTGCGAGCCCCAGCCGATCACGCCAATCTGCTTGATGCCCGCGAAGGCCTTGGGCAGCAGCGGCAAGAGGTGCCGGCCGCCCTTGACGATCTGCTCGGTTTGCCCTGCGAGCGCGAGGGTATCGACCTGGAACACATTGGACTTGAACGGCTGGGGGTTCGACATGGTGCGCCGGAGCATAGCCCCCGACCGCTGTTGCGCCATCCGCGAGATGCGCACAGAGTATTGCGCTGGTTGCAACACGGGCGCTGGAGCGAATCTGCCCGAAACCACTGAGCTTTCCCATGGACTACGACGCGCTCGGCCTGTTCCTGCACCTGTCCCGGACCTTGCATTACACGCGCACCAGCCGCGAGTGCCACATCAGCCTCTCGGCGCTTTCTCGGACGGTGCAGCGGCTCGAGCTCGAGGTCGGGCGCCCGCTGTTCGTGCGCGATCGCCGCAGCGTGACGCTGACCGCGGAGGGGGAGCTGTTTCGCGAGCACGCCGCCGACACGCTCGCGCGTTTCCAGGCGCTGAAGCAAAAGCTGGCCCGGGACGCGGAGCGGCTCAGCGGCACGCTGCGCGTCTTCGCCTCGGTGACGGCGGTGCAGACGTTCTTGCCGCGGCTGCTCGGTAGCTTCCGGCGAGCGTATCCGGACATCCACATCGAGCTCGAGACCGGCTACGCCGCCAACGCGCTCGCGATGCTCGATCAAGGCGTCGTCGATCTCACGGTCGCGGCCTTACCGGAGCGCGTTCCCGCGGGCCTCGTGTCACGGGTGATCGTCGTCACGCCGCTGATCTTCGTCGCGCCCGCGAGCGAGTCCGAGGCCGCGGAGCTCGCGCGTCGGAGGCCCATCCCGTGGAGTGAGGTCCCGCTGGTCTTGCCCTCGTCGGGGCTGGTTCGCAGCGCCGTCGATCGCTGGTGCCAGCGCCGCCGCTTTCAGCCGCGCGTTTACGGTGAAGTCGCCGGCCACGAGGCGCTGTTGTCGCTCGTGAGCCTGGGCTGTGGTGTCGGAGTCGTGCCGCGCATCGTCGCCGAGCGCAGCCCGCTGCGCGCCGAGCTCACGCTGCTGGATATCGAGCCTCGGCTCGGCGATCTGCGGGTCGGGGTTTGCAGCGAGCGGACGTCGGTGAAAAAGAACCGCATCGTGCGGGCGTTCTGGAGCTCGCTCGACGAGGCGGCCGCGGGCGAGCGTTAGGGCCCAAAACCATCAGGGACGGCGAGGCGCGGCTGCTGCTCCCGGCTGCGCCGAGATCGGTTGCCTCGGGACGAACACGCGCCGTGCGTCGCGCTCGTTCCCGCGGGCGCACCCCAAGCAATTCGGAGACTCGTGTAGACTCCGCGCGTGATCTCGCGGTGGCTGCTGGGAGCTTGGGTGTGCGGAATGGCGCTGGGCTGCGGCGGCTCGGGGCGCGTGGCGAAGGTTGCGAGCGAGCCTGGGGCGGCGACTCCGGATGCTCCGCCGAGCGAGCCTTCGTTTGCGGCGCGAGCGCCGGCGCGGACGCGGCTCCTTTCGCGGTTCGTGGTGCGCGACACCGAGCTCGCGGCACAGCTCGGCGCGCTGCAAGCGCTGGTGCCGGAGTGCGGGCTCGATCTGAAGCGGGAGCTCGACGAGGTCGCGGTCTCGATTTCGGAGCCCCAGGAGCTGCGCATCGAACTCACGGGCACGCTCTCGGTCGCGGCCGGACAGTGCGTGGTTCAGGCGCTCGAGCAACGCGGCGCGCTCGGACCGCTCGCGCTCGGCGTGACGCAGTCGAAGCACGGGATCCGCATCGCGACCGCGGGGGCGAAAGCGGACGGGCCCGGGGGCGCCCCGGCGTTGACACGGCGCTTCGACGAGCTCACGGCGCGTTCGAAGTTCGTGCTGGTGGCCGATGTCGCTCCCGGCGGTGGCTCGTACGAAGCGTGGGGCGTCGAGGATCACGAGGTCGAGGCGCGCGTCGCGCTTGGCTCCCCCGAGGCGGCCGCCCGGGCAGCCAAGTGGGCGGCGGAAGTGTTCGGAGCCTCGGCCGAGCTCAGGGAGCTCGAGGCACGGGCGGATGGTGCCGCGCTGGCGTTGCGCCTGCCCAGGCCGGAGCGCATGCCTGCGCTCGCGCTGAAACGCGAGCTGCTCGAGGCGTTCCGCACGCCCTCGGAATCGATGGCGCCGGCGTTGATCGCCGGGGACCACGTGTTTGTCGCGAAGGGGCCGAGCGCTCGGCGGGTGTCGCCCGGCGAGATCGTGGCGTTCGAGTCACCGCGGGACCCGGCGCAGGTGTTGTTGAAGCGGGTGATCGGCGTGGCTGGAGATCGGGTGCAGATCGACGGCCGCGCGGTGCGCGTGAACGGCGTCGCGCTGCAAACCGCGCTAGGTGAGGAGTCACTCGGCGATCACCGCTACCGGGTGCTGCACGACCCGGGGCTCGACGCGCGAGACCGCGTGGACGTGACCGTGGCCTCGAACAGCCTGTTCTTGCTCGGCGACAACCGTGACAATTCCTTCGATTCACGGCAGTTCGGGGCCGTTTCACTGGAATCGGTCAAGGGTCGGGCGGTGCTGATCTGGGCGTCGTTCGCCGAGAGCCGCCCGCGCTGGGAGCGCTTCGGCACCTACCCCGACTGAGCGAGGCGCCTGGGCTCTTGTTCTGGGCGGGATCAAGGCCGACCCAATTCCGGTCGGGGTCGCTGTCTCAGGGAGGGTGCCGCGCTGGCTCGCCCATTTGCCCCGCTGGTCGTTACTGGGACGGCCCGCGAAGGCGTGACCGGAGCATTACTTGAAGATGCTCGCCTTATAGTGCGAAAGCTCGGCGATGCTCTGGTGGATGTCGAACAGCGCATCGTGCTCTTGCGTGTTCGGCTTGGCGTAGGCGGCCGCGTCGCCGTACCAGAGCTTGGTGAGGATCTTCAGGGACGAGACGTCTACCGTGCGGTAGCTGAGGTAGCCGGCGAGGCCCGGCATCCAGCGTTCGACGAAGCGCTTGTCGTGGCCGATGCTGTTGCCGCAGAGGATCGCGGGATACGGGCACCAGGCCGAGACACGCTCGAGCAGCAGCTTCTCGAGGAAGCCGATGTCGATGCGCGAGGCCGCGACGCGGGCGAGGAGCCCGTTCTTCTCGTGCATGTTGCGCACGAACGGCGTCATGCGTTCGAGCGCGGCCGGGGGCTGCCAGACGTCGCACACGAACTCCTCGAGCGGCGTGAGCTGCGAGTCGGTGATGATCAGCGCGGCCTGCAGGATCACGTCTTCTCGGGGATCGAGCCCGGTCATTTCCAGGTCGAGCCAGGCCAGGTTGCCTTCGGTCTGGCGGCGGTCGGGGCGGGCATCTTTCGTGGGTTTTGCGGTCACGGGGAGCCCTCGGTCTTGGTGGTGGCCTTGGGGAGCACGATGGTCGGCTTCTTGGTCCGCGCGCGGTAGAGCAGCAGCGTGCGACCGATGACGTCGGCGAGTGACGAGCGGGTCTGCTCTGCCAGGCGCGCTCCGAGGGCGTCCAGGTCTTCGTCCGACGAGGCGACCTTGACCTTGATCAGCTCGTGGGTCTCGAGGCTCTGGTCCGTGGCCTTGCGAACGGCCTCGGTCAGCCCCTCTTTTCCGAGCTGAACCACGGGCTTTTTGTCGTGCGCGAGGGCGCGGAGGAAGCGCTTTTGTTTGCCAGTCAGGGCGGGGGGCATGGCGGAGGGCTACTGGTAACACGGCTTGCGCCGGAGGGGGTCTGGCTCGAAGATGGGCCTCGGCTCACCCGCTCCCAATGACCGATCCCCGCACCCGCTTGTTCATGATCCTGGCAGGGATCTTCAGTACTTGCCTGATCGTGGGCGACATCATCGGCAGCAAGCTGATCGAGCCCGTGCTGTTCGGGCATCCGTTCGTGCTGACGGTCGGGATGATCCCGTTTCCGATCACGTTCCTTTTGACGGACGTGTTGAACGAGTTCTACGGAAAGCGCGCGGCACGGTTCGTGACGTTGCTCGGGTTCGGGCTGGCGGTGCTCGCCTACACGTTCATTTTCATCGCCGGCGCGGTGCCGATCGCGCCGCTGACGACCCGGCCCGATTGGAGCGGCGTCACCGAACAGGCGTTTCAAACGGTGTTCCTCGGCTCGCAGCGGATCCTGCTGTCGTCGATGATCGCCTACGTGGTCGCGCAGTTCGTGGACATCTTCGTGTTCCACGCGTTGAAGCGGCTGACGCAGAACCGGCTGCTCTGGTTGCGCGCCACGGGGTCCACGGCCGTGTCGCAGCTGATCGACACGCTCGTGATCAATTTCGTGGCCTGGTCGGGGCTGCTCGGGTTCGACACGATCGTGAACATGGTGATGTCGTCGTACCTGGTTAAGATTTTGATCGCGGTCGGGCTGACGCCGGCGATTTATCTGGTGCACGCGCTGATCGAGCGCGGGCTCAAGATCGAGCCCGTCAAGCTGAGCGCGGCCGAAGCCAACACGGCGCCCCCCGTCGTACCGAGCAGCGGATGAGCGCGATGCGAGCACTCGGGATCGATCCGGGCACGGTCAACCTCGGCTGGGGCATCGTGGAACGCGACGGCAATCGGCTCGTGCACGTGGCGCACGGCGTGATCGCGCTCGAGGCGGGGGCGCCGCTCTCGGAGCGCCTGGTCGGCATCGCCGACGGGCTCGAGTCGCTGATCACCAAGTACGCGCCGACCGTGGGCGCGGTCGAGGCGCTGTTCTACAACAAGGACCCGCAAGCCGCGGCGAAGCTCGGGCACGCGCGCGGGGTCGCGATGTTGTGCCTCGGACGCGCAGAGCTCGAGGTCGGCGAATACCCGCCGGCGCGTGTGAAGCAGACCGTCGTCGGCAGCGGTCGCGCCGAGAAGCGCCAGGTGGCGATGATGGTGAAGGCGCTCTTGGGGCTCTCGGCCCTGCCGCCGCTCGACGCGGCCGACGCGCTGGCCGTCTCGATCACGCACTTGCGGATCGGGACGATGGCCGAGCGCCTTTCCGCTCCGGCGAGATCCCTGCCGCCACGCCTGCTGGCTGCCCTCAAAATGCGCAGGAGCCGGGGCGGGGCGCGCTGAACGCCACCGGTCAGCGGGCCGAACGCCGGAAAGTTCGGTGGCTTGCGTAGGAAGAGGGCGTCCCGTAGAAGCCCAAGCGAATCCTTCGGGGCGCCGGCTCGTCTGAAAGAACATTCCGCCCCCGAACGTATCCAAGTGACAGGACACTCCGACATGCTCCACCGCCTCGCCTCCGGTTTCGCGCTCGCGACTGCCGCTCTCTTGATCGGCCTCAGCGCGGACGCGGGTCCGCCGAGCTCGGCGCCGCCCGCGCCCCCAGCGCCGAAGGACGACCCGGCGCTGAAGCCCGTCACGAGCGGCCCGACTCCGGAGCAGATCGCCGATCGCGTGCAGGCGTTCTACGACCGGACCAAGACCTTCAAGGCCGGGTTTCGTCAGCGCTACACGGTGCCGACCTACGGCAAGACCAAGGACAGCTCGGGCTCGGTGGTGTTCGAGAAGCCCGGCAAGATGAGCTGGCGCTACACGAACAACGGCAACCGCGTCGTGTCCGACGGCAAGATCATCAAGATCTACGAAAAAGAGAACAAGCAGATGTACGAGCAGCCGCTCGAGAAGAGCCAGTACCCGGCGGCGCTCGCGTTCTTGCTCGGCACCGGCAGCCTCAAGCAGTCGTTCAAGCTGACCAAGCTCGATCCCAAGAAGATGGGCGTGGAGGGCGGCTACGTGCTGCTCGGCGAGCCGAAGGAAGCGACGCCCGCCTATCAGAAGATGTTCCTCTACATCGACGGCGGGACGTACCAGGTCCGGCGCGTGATCTTGCTCGACGCTCAGCGCAACCGGAACCGCTTCGACTTCTTGAATCCGGAAGTGAACGCCAAGCCGCCCCAGGGCGAGTTCTCGTTCACTCCGCCCGCCGGGACTCAGATCATCCGGCCTTGAGCGGCCAGGCCTCGAGCCTGGCGTTTCCGTCCGCGTCGACGCTGAGGAACGGCCGGCCCGTGCCCGGCGCCGGGTAGCCGAACGAGCCCGGGTTCGCGTAGCCCGCGGCGTGCTCCGGCACGTGCGTGTGCCCGAACACGACCAGGCCGGCGTCGGTGAATCGCCGCACGATTTCAGCGCCTTCGCGCAAGCGCTGGATCGGGCGGTTCTGGTAGCGCGAGCCTGAGTGGCGCACGTTCCAGCCGAGGTAGGCGCCCGAGCCGACCGCGACGGCGGCGCTGAGCGGTGACGCGGCGAGCGCGACGCCGAATAGGCCAGCGCCGAGGGCGAGCGAGGCGAAGACGCGATCGTAGTAGAGGCGCAGAAACAAATTTCGAAAGCGTAGGTGGGTGGGCTCGGGCGCGGCCGCGACCAGCGCAGCGAGCGCCGCGGCATCGACGCCGCTCTGCGCCGACAGCTCCTCGAGCTCGGCCTGGCCGCGCGCTCGCTCGTCAGCGAGGCCGCGTTCGAACAGGCTCTCGGCGCACAACCTGCCCGAGCTCAGGAAGTAGCGTGCGATCAGCAGCGGCGCGCGCGGGCCGAAGAGATTGAACGCGCGCGAAAGGCCGCCAGCGACCGTGGTCTCGTGCGCGTGCGCGAACTGCCAGACGCCGTAGCGGGCGATGAAGCGGCGCGTCAGCGCGATGCCGAGCGGCTCGGTGCGGCCGCTCCAACTCGAGAGCGGATGCGCCGGTGCGTTGTCCGGATCCCAGAGGTGGCCGTGCTCGACGTGGACCTGGCCGCGGCGGATGAACCAGGGTTCGAGCGCGAGCGGAGCGTGTTCCTGGAGCTCGAGCGCAGACAGCAGCCCGGCGCGGGTTCGCGGGTCGGCGACGGCCGCGTCGTGGTTGCCCGCGAGCAGCGTGAGCTTCGACCCCGCCGCGAGGTGCGCGCGAAGCGCTGCAACCAGGCGCGGTTCGCTCTTCACGAGCGTGGTCACGGATTCGACCGGGTCGCGCTCGCCCGGATCGCTCGAGAGCGAGAAGGCGTCGCCAGCGATCACGATTTCCGTGCCGGCGTGAGCCTGGATCAAAGCGGCGCAATCCTGTGCCAGCGACCGTGAGCCGCCGTGCGAGAGGTGCAGGTCGCTCAAGACGATGAAGGAAGGTGCCAAGGTTCGGGGTCTGCGCCGCTCGATCCTTTGGCATGTTCGGGGCCGCCGCGCGACGATCCTCGTCGCCGAGCCCCGACTGGCCCGCGGGTCGATGTCGACTGGGGGGTTTTGCGATCTTCGGCTGGCGAGCCCCGCGGTCGCGACGGCTCGTATATGCTAGCGGCCGCGTGAACTTGCTTAATCTGAATCGCTCCGTCATCGGCGAGGCGCTGAGCGCCGCGGCACGTTTTGCCTGGCCGGTCTGGCGAGCTTACTCGGAGCGGTTTTCGCGGCCCCCGCTCGAGCCGAGCTGGGCGCCAGGTCCGTTGCAAAGGAAGGCGCAGCGCACGTCGCCGCCGCTCGGTTGGCCGAGGAGCACGGACTCCCTGTGCCCGGAGTGCGTGAAGGAGACGCGGGCCAAGGTGTTGCGGGGAGAGACGGACCTGCGCGAGTTCCTCCAGGATCACCCCGGGGAAATCAAAGCGCAGATCGTGGAGCGAGACGGGCGCGTGGTGATGCACAAGCGCTGCCCCGTGCACGGTGAGTTCGAAGACGTGATCAGCATGGACCCTGCGTTCCTCGGCAGGATCGAGCGGCTGTTCCCGGGCAGGGACTTCGAGTCGCCGCCGAGCAAGCTGCGCGACCACGGCAGCTCGACGATCAAATACGGCCGCGGCTCGGTGCTGACCGTGGATCTGACCAACCGCTGCAACATGATGTGCGATCCGTGCTTCATGGACGCAAACCAGGTCGGCTTCGTCCACGAGCTCGAGTGGGAAGACGTGCAGAAGATCCTGGACGACGCGGTGGGGATCAAGCCGCGCCGCCAGCTCAGCGTTCAATTCTCGGGCGGCGAGCCCACGCTGAGCCCGCACTTTCTGCGCGCGATCCACTACGCGCGGGAAGTCGGCTACTTCTGCGTGCAGTGCGCCTCCAACGGTATCCGCTTCGCGCAGGACGCAGAGTTCTGCAAGGCCGCCAAAGAGGCGGGTCTCCGGCTGTGTTATCTGCAATTCGACGGCGTCACCAACGAGGCCAATGCCCACCGCAAGGTCGGCAACCTGTTCGACGTGAAGCTGCGCGCGATCGAGAACCTGGCCGCCGCCGGCATCGACGTGGTGCTGGTGGTGACGGTCGTCAACGGTGTGAACAACGACCAGGTCGGCCCGATCGTCCAGTTTGCGGTCGACAACGCCGACAAGGTCACGGTGGTCTCGTTCCAACCGGTGAGCTTCACGGGGCGCGACGAGGACATCTCGGACGAACAGCGAAAGCGCCAGCGCTACACGCTGAGCCACCTGGCTCACGATCTGTCGCACCAGCTGGGCCAGACCGAGCCGATGCGCGACTGGTTCCCGCTCAGCGCGATGAACCCGTTCAGCGACGCGGTCGACGTGATGCAGGGCGAGCACGCCGACTTCGGCGCGTTGAAATGCGGTTGTCACCCGAACTGCGGCATCGGCACGGTGCTGCTCGTGCACAAGCGCACCAAGCAAATGGTGCCGGTCGCCGAATTTCTGGACGTGGAGCAGCTGCTCGCCGACGTGCAGGAGATCGCCGACAGCGGCCGCTCGCGGCTCGAGACGCAGATCGCGCTCGGGTTGTCGCTACTTCGTAATTTTCGAGCGGAGCGGGCGCCCGAAGGCTACGGCGTCATCGAGTGCGCTCGCCAATTGCTGAGCCAGATCGGCGCGAGCGGGGACCGCGTCGGTGCGAGCGAGGGCGACGCCGGAAAGTTCGAGTGGCGCTTCCTGTTCGTCGCCGGTATGTGGTTCCAGGATCTGTTCAACTACGATTTCCGGCGCACGGAGATGTGCATCATCCCGTACGGCACGCAGATGGGAGAGATCTCGTTCTGCGCTTACAACACGGGCGTCGGGTTCCGGCAGATCGTCGAGAAGATGAAGATGACGGCGACCGTCGCCGACTGGTTCAAGACGCACGGGCGACACCCGGTTTACGCCAAGAATCAGGCACTACCGCTGTCGGACGAGCCGATCAGCGTGGTCGCGCGCGCCCGGAATGCGCCGCGCCGGCTGCCGCTCGTGGGCTAGGGCCTGCTCGGCCTCCGTTTACCGGGGGGGACTGGTCGGCGCTGCCGGCTTCACGACGGTTTGGTGGTAGTCTCGCGCGGCGAGAGGAGTGCCCGACATGGTCCATCTGTGCGCGAAGCTCGGGGTGATTCTGCTGGTTTCCGGCAGCGTGGTCGGTTGTTTGTTCGGGAGCGTGAAGGAGCTCGATCCCGAAGCGCAGAACGTCAAGGTGGTGCGCGAGAGCACGAAGCCGCTGCACTGCAAGTCGCTCGGCGACATCAGTGGCAGGTCGAGCTCGGACGACGAGAAGGCTGCGCGCACGGGGGCGGAGAACGATTTCCGCAACCAGGCGGCGCGCCTCGACGCGAACTTCGCGCTGATCGAGGCCGAGCGTTCCAACCGCGCGGGCACGAGCTCGGTGCGCGAGGTGTTCATCGGCGGGCAGGCGCTCGAGTGCAAGACGCCGGAGATGGAAGAGGCCGAAGAGGCGGCGCGAGTGAAGGCTCTCGAAGAGAAGGAGGCGCGCGAGGCCCAGGAACAGGAAGAAGCCGAGCGCAAGGCAGCCGAGGAGAAAGAGCAGGCTGCACAGGAGAAGGCGGCCAAGGCCGACGCCAAGAAGAAGTAAACGCGCGTCAGCCGAGCTCTGGCAGCGAGCGCAGATCGACGGGTCCGTCGAAGCTGGGGCGCTGGAGCTCGCCCCAGCCCGAGGCGCGCGATCGCGGGAGAGCTCGCGCGAATTCGGCAGAAAATTCGGCGGAGCCGCGGGTCGCGTGGGTCGTGATTTTCGCGGCGTGCGGGCGGGCCGCTGCGGCGGCGTCGGCGCAGGCGACGACGAGCAACGAGCGAGCGCCGAGCTCGGGTAGCTCGAGCGGCGGTCCGTCGAGCAGGGCGACGAAGCCGGCGCCTGCCGGCTCGACCTGGCCGGCGTAGGTGAGCGCGGCGCGCCAGCGTTCGCGCTCGGCGCGCTCTTCCGCACCGAGCTCGCCCGCGGGCAGGTCGCGTTCCCGCTCTGCGAGCGCTCGGGCTACGGAGCGCGTGAAGGAGCGCGCGCCGTCGATCGCACCCTGGAACCAGACGACGCGCGGGCTCAGGCAGCCGCGCTGGTCGAAGAGCACGACGTCGTACGACAGGGCCCGTGCGAGCTCGATCTCTTCGAGCGGCGCGAGTGTTCTGACATCGACGGCCACCGCACCGAAGCCCGAGCCGTGGGCGTGGAGAATCGTCCCCGGAGTGAACGTTCGCCGCAGCGAGTCGAGCGTGGCGTCGGAGCCGTAAGCGAAGAGCTGATCGCCCGCTCTGGGCCGGAGCTCTTCTATGAGGGCGAACGACCCGGGCGCGGCTTCGGCGAGGAGACCGGCCATTTTCGGCTCCCGGCGCGAGGCTCGTACGAACACGCGGGGTGAGGCGACGAGGCCGGTCGCGATCGCGCGGAGGGCCGCCGTGAACACGTTGGCGCTGAGCAGCACGTGGCTCCGCTCGCTCTTCGGTGTGCGTGCCGAAAACCAGGCGAGCTCGGCGTCGGTGGCAGAGCTCTCGAGGCAGCGTGTCAGCGCGAGCTCCACGTTCTGGGGTGAGAGGCGGGTTTGTGCCGGCAGCTCCGCGCGTGCTCGCTGACCGAGCGGATCGCCGGGATCGGCGATGCGCCGGGCCGCGGCGAACAGCGGCTCGAGCCGTGCGCGGAGCTCAGCGCTCACGGCCGGACTCGAGCAGCGCCTCGACCGCGAGCGAGCAACCGCGGGGTAGCGCGCCGGGCGCGCGCCCCAGGAGCTCGATACCGAGCTCGTTCCGGCGGACCAGATCGCGCGTGAGGATCGCGACCGCCGAGTCCACGTTGGCGAGATCGATGAAGCGCGCGAGCCCGACCTGGCCGGGCGCGACGGGTGACAGCGTCTCCGGCTCGACGGGGATCACGCGCAGCCACGGCGGCTCGAGCAGCGTCCACGGCGGCGCGCGGAGCTCGGCGCCATCGAGCGTCCCCTCGTAGAGCTGGCTCGAGAGCTCGGTCATCCCGTACTCGGTGACCAGGCTATTTTCGGGGATTTCGAGGCCACGGGCGAGCGTCTGGCGCAGGACCGGGGGGTCGAGCTCCCGGCTCCGCCCCTTGTAGCCGCCGGTCTGCATGACCGCGCTTCCCGCCGGTAGAGCCAAGCGCTCGCTGCCGAGGCCGTCGAGCAGCGCGACCAGCGCAAAGGAGGTGGCGAGCACGAGCAGCGGTTCGTTGCGTTCGCGCGCGATGGCTGCGGCGCGGCGCAGTCCCTCGCGATCGACGCCGCTTGCCCGCAACAGGTAGCGATCCGGAGCGCTCGGCAAAAACGGGCCGCCGTCGAGCGCGCGGCCATCGAGATTGCGCGCGAAGTGCTCGAGCATGAAGCCGAGCGACGAGCTCGGTCGCTCACCGGGCAGGTCAGCCAGGGCCACCACGGTCGGACGGCGGCCGTGCGCTGTCAGCGCGCGCCGTCCGAACGCGAGTGACAGCTCGGCGTAGGTGGCGGTGGTGCGGAACGCGTGGGTGCCGCGCTCCGAGCCGGTCGTGCCGCTCGTGACGAAGCGCGCCACGTCCTGTTCTGCGCCGTGAACGGCCACGCGCGTGAGCCGAAACGCCTCGGTCGGCACCGACGGGATCTGCTCGAGCCGCTCGAGTGGCGAGGACCCGACGAGGCGTGCAAACCCGGGCGAATAGCGGGCTTGAAAGCGGGCGATCGCGAGCGCCAGCGATTCGAAATCTTCGCCCGGCGCGCCGCGTGCGAAGGCGCGAACCCGGGTATGGAGCGCGTCGGACTCGAGGACGAGCTCTGCCGAGGGGCTCACAGTCCGGCCTCGTCGATGGCGGCCGAGAGCGCCAGCGGAAAGTCGAGCAGCAACTCGGAGTCGATGACCAGCGGCGGGGTGAGCACCAACACCTCGCGCTGGCCACCACCCGTGGTCGTCAGGTAACCGCGGCGCAGCAGCGCGCCCATCAGCGTGGCCGCTGCGCCGGGGCGCGGTCCGAGGTCGATGCCGAGCATCAAGCCGGCACCGCGCACGCCGAAGCCGCGCGGGCCGAGCGTCGTCACGAGCCGCTGTTCGAGCTCGACCCCGAGCGACAGGGCTCGCTCGGGAAGCTGCTCGTGCTCGAGCACGTCGAGGGTCGCGAGCGCTGCGCGGCAGGCGAGCGGCGCGCCGGCGAAGGTGGCGGTGTGCACGACCTCGTTCGGGCGTTGCCAGGCTTGCATCACCTCACGCCGGCCGATCACGGCGCTCAGCGGCAACCCGCCGCCCAGGCCCTTGCCGAAGCAAATCAGGTCGGGCAAGCAGCTCGAGAAAGAGCGCGCCATCTCGCCGCAACGTCCCAGACCGGTCCAGATCTCGTCGGCAATCAGCAACGCCGAGTGTTCGCGCGTGAGGCGCGCGAGCTCGGGCAGAAACTCGGGCGGCGGGACCACCACGCCGCCGCGGCCCAGGATCGGCTCCACCAGCACCGCGCCGGCCGTGCCCTGAACGAGCTCGGCGTGGACGAGCTGCAGCGTCTCGGCCAGCAGCACGGGACTCCACGGATACGGGACGAAGCGCACGTGCCGGCCGACCTGCGCGGCGAACGGCTCGCGATAGCTCTCGCGCAGACCACACGCCGCCATCGGCCCGTAGCCGAGGCCGTGGTAGGCGCCGCCGAAGGCGATCACGCCGGGTCGCCCGGTCGCGAGCAGCGCGGTCTTGAGCGCGGCGCTCACGGCGTCCGACCCCGACTGGGCGATGATGCCCTGCGCGGGCTCCGGATAGAGCGCGGTCAGGCGTTCGAGGAGCTCGACCTTGGCGTCGGCGGGGAATACGTCGCCGAGCGCCAGCAACAGCTGCTCGCTCTGGCGCTGCACCGCGCTCACGACGGCGGGGTGACCGTGCCCGAGCAGCAGCGCGCCGAAGCCGGCGGCGAGGTCCACGTAGCGGTTGCCGTCGACGTCCCAGACGTTGGCGCCCTCCCCCCGGCTGAGCACGATGCCCCCTGGTCGCTCCGGCGGACCCATCGGCGCCGACACCGCGCCATGGACCGCGGCGAGCTCGACGGAACGCGGGCCAGGGGGCTGGACCAGGAGCTCGGGGCGTTGCTGGCCGGAGGCGGGAGGGCTCACGCTCGAGGCTTGGAACCGCGCGGGAGCACGGTCAAATCCGGCGTTGGCGCCCTCAGCGCGGGGGTGGGAGTGGGAGCGTGGCGGCGATGCTCGATCGGTGGGAAAGCGCGAGCTTTTCGGCTCATTCGAGGCCAGGATGAGCCGATTGGCGAACCGAAGCGCACTGAGGGGGAGTATGCCGCGCGGAGAACCCGCCTTGCGCGTCGTTCCGCTCGCGGCGGACGGCAGCGCCCCCGAGACGAGCCTGGAAGGGCTCGACTTGGATACCTTGTTCCGGCGCTACGCGCCGTACGTCGCGGCCGTGGCCCATCGCCTGCTCGGCCGGGACGACGACGTCGACGACACGGTGCAGGAGGTGTTCCTCGCGGCCGTGCGCGGCGTGAGCCAGCTACGGGATCCGGCCGCCGTCAAGGGCTGGCTCGCGCGCGTGACGGTGCGCGCTGCGCGGGCGCGGCTGCGAAAGCGCAGCCTGCGCCGCCTGGTCGGTTTCGACGAGCCGGCGGTCTACGAACGCGTGGCGGACACGGGGGCCACGGCCGAGGAGCGAGCGCTGCTCGCCCGCGTGTACCGCGTGCTCGAGGGCATGCCCGCCAACCAGCGGATTGCCTGGGCGCTCCGCAACATCGAAGGCGAGCCGCTCGAGAGCGTCGCGTCGCTGTCGGGCTGCTCGCTCGCCACCGCCAAGCGCCGCATTCTCGCGGCCAGCCAGGTGATCGAGGAGGCGTTCGCCGATGGCTGACATCGTCTCCCGACTCGCCGAGCTCAAGCGCCAGGTCGAACCGAGCTGGACCCCCGAGCGCGAGCGCCGGGTGCGCGCGCGCGTCGAACGCTCGCTGCTGTCGCGGAGGCGCCGCCGCGGGGCGCTGGTGGTGGCGCTGGCCGCGGTCGTGTCGTTGGTGGTGCTGCTCGTCGGTCAGCGCTGGTCGTCCGAGCCGGAGCGGCCCGTGGCAACCACCACGGCTCCGCAGGCGCCGCAGCCGCTGATCCACTTCGCCGACGGCTCGGAGGTGGTGGCTCGCTCCGCGAACGCGCGGCTCGAGCCGGTCGTGTCGACGGCCGAGGAGATCACGCTGCGCCTCGACTCCGGTAGCGCTCGCTTTTCGGTCACCCCCAACGCGCAGCGCGTGTTCCGCGTGCTGGCGGGCAGCGTGACCGTACAGGTGCTCGGGACGGTGTTCACCGTCACGCGCGAGGCGGAGCGCGTCTCCGTTTCCGTCGAGCGCGGTCGCGTGCGCGTGACGTCGCCGCTCGGCGATCGGGAGCTCGGGGTCGGCGAGACCGGGCAGTTCAGGGAGGTACGCCCCGTCGAACAGCCGGCGTCGGAGCCGGAGCCGGAATCGCCGCCTGCGTCGGCTGCACCTGCGGCGCCTACACCGCGACCGGTTTCGCCGTGGCGGGCGCTCGTGCAAGACGGCAACTATGCGGCGGCCCTGGCCGAGATCGATCGAGAAGGTCCGAAGTCCGTGCGCGATCTGCCCGAAGAGCTGCTGCTCGCCGCGGACGCGGCGCGGCTCGGCGGGCGCCCCGATCGCGCAGTGGCGTTCCTCGAACGCCTCGTGAAGCGCTTCCCGCGCGACGCGCGCGCGCCGCTCGCGGAGTTCACGCGCGGACGGACGCTGTTGGATCAGCTGGGCCGGCCGCGTGAAGCCGCTCAGGCCTTCGCCTCGGCGCGCCGCCTGGACTCCAAGGGCGCGATGGCCGAAGACGCCCTGGCGCGCGAGGTAGAAGCCTGGTCACGCGCAGGTGAGACCGAGCTCGCCCGCGAGCGCGCGCGGGGCTATCTGTTGCGCTACCCGAAAGGCCGGCGCGCCGCGGCCGTGCGGCGCTTGGGCGGCGTCGACTGAGCGGTGACCAAAATTTCTCCGACGCCGCCGCGACGGGTGGCCACCGAGTTGATGGCGCGGCGCACCGACACGGACACGATCTGAAGCTGATACTTCTCGAACAGGCCGCGGGTGACCGGGGTGTCGGAGTTCGAGAGCACGGCGGCGATGCCCTTGCGGGTCAGCCCGTCGAACACCTTGGCGAGCTTGCGATGCTCGACGATTCCGAAAGGGTCGGCGTAGTACTCCGCGAACGCCGCGGTCGCCGAGACGGGCAAGTACGGCGGGTCGAAGTAGACGGCGTCGCCGACCCCAGCCTTCGCGGCCAGCACCTCGAAATCCTCGTTGATGATCTCGACGTTCGCCAGGGCTTCGGCCGCTGCCTTCAGACGCGGCTCGTTCACGATCTTGGGCGCGTCGTAGCGGCCGAACGGCACGTTGAACTGGCCGCTGCGGTTCACGCGGTAAAGGCCGTTGAAGCCGGTCTTGTTCAGGTACAACACGCGCGCCGCGCGCGCCGTCTCCGAGCGCGGAATCGTCGCCCGCACTTTGTAGTAGTGCTCTTCGGAGTGTTGGTCTTTCAGCCTCTTCAGCGCGCGGATCACGCCCGAGACGTCGTGCTTGAGCGCCTGGTAGACGTTGACGAGCTCGGGGTTCTTGTCGCCGATCACGGCGCGCTCGAACCGGCGTTCGTTGTAGAGCGCGAAGAACACCGCTCCGCCGCCCACGAACGGTTCGTAATACGTGGCAATCTTCGTCGGCAAGAGCTCCAGGATCTGCTTGACGATCTGGCGCTTGCCGCCGGCCCATTTGAGCACGGGCGCCGCTGTTCCGCGCGCTTCGGTCACGAGAGGCTCGAAGTAAACGAGATCTCGAGGCGCTTCATCATCTTTTGCAGACCAAAGCGTGACAGCCCGAGCAGCTCCGCGGCCCGCGTCTGATTGCCCTGCGTCCGTCGCAGTGCGATCGTCACGAGCTCGACCTCGAGCGCGTCCAGACGCTGCCGCAGGTTGAGCTCGTCGCCGCTCTTGACCTCGGCGCGGCCGCCCACCTCGGGGGTCAGCTGCTCCGGCGTCACGACCTCGTCCGCCAGCACCAGCGCGCGCCGCACCTCGTTCTCGAGCTGCCGCACGTTGCCCGGCCAGGAGTAGGCGGAGAGTCGGTCCATCGCGGCCTTGGAGATTTGCACGGAGCGCTTGCCGGCGTGCAGTTCCACGAAGTGTTTGACGAGAAGCGGAACGTCCCCGACGCGCTCGCGCAGGGCCGGAATTTTCACGCTGATCACGTTCAGGCGATAGTACAGATCCTCGCGGAACTTGGAAGAGCCGACCATCGCCGCCAGATCCCGGTTCGTGGCGGCGATCACCCGGACGTCCACCTTGCGCGCCCGGTCCGAACCAACCGGCCGGATCTCACCCTCTTGCAAGGCGCGCAGCAGCTTGGCCTGCATGCCCAGGCTCATCTCGCCGATTTCGTCGAGGAACAGCGTGCCCTTGTCGGCGACCTCGAACAGGCCGGCGCGCGGGCGAGCGGCGCCGGTGAACGCGCCCCGCACATGCCCGAACAGGGTGGTCTCGAGCAGCGTCTCTGGGATCGCTCCGCAGTTTTCGGCGACGAAGGCCTGCTTGCTGCGAGAGCCGTTGTCGTGGATGGCGCGCGCCACGAGCTCCTTGCCACTGCCGGACTCGCCGACGAGCAGCACGGGCACCTCCGACGAAGTGACTCGATCGACGAGCTTCAGCATCGAGCGCACGGCCGTGCTCTGGCCGACGATCGCGTCGTAGCGGTGGCGCGTCTCGCGCGCTTCGCGGGCGCGCGCGAGCTCGCGTTCGGCGACGTCGAGCTCTGCTTCGCGGCGGGCGAGGGAGCGGGCCAGGCGCTGTTCGGCGCGCTCGGCGCGGCGCGCGGCCCTTCGCAACAGGATTTGATCGCGAGCGTCGGCGATGGCGACGGCCGCGAGCGTCGCCACCAGCCGCACGAAGCCGAGCTCGCGCGGGCCGAAGGCGCCGCGGCGCGCGCGATCGTCGAGATAGACCACGCCCAGCGCTTCACCACGGGCCAGGAGCGGGACGGCGAGCACGCTGCGCAGCTTGAGCGCGTGCACGCTCTCGTGGACGTCCGGCAGATCGCCCGAGGCATCGACGGCCACCACGGGCTCGCCCTGCGCGAGGGCGCGCTCGGCGAGCGAGTGACTCAGGCTGAGCTGAGCGCCCGTGAGGTCCGTGCGCAACAAGTTGCGGCCCGCGCGCGGCCGCAGCCGCCCGCCGGGGGCGCGTAGCAGCAACAGCCCCCGCTCCACGCCCGTCCACAACACCAGCGCATCCACGACCTGCTCGAGCAGCGGTCGCAGGCGATCGCGCTGACCGAGCGCCCGCACCAGCCGATCGACGTCGGCGAGCTGTTCGGCGGAGAAGCCGCCACCGGTACCGCCCTCCGCGAGCCGCACCCAGGGCAGCAGCCGGACCAGGGCCGCGTGCTCGGGGCCGCTGCGCTCCAGCAAGTGGCGGGCCGCCTCGGACGCGATCAGCGTCAGCCGCCGCACGCTGTCGCCGTCGCCGATCCGCGCGGCGAGCTCCGCGCCGGCGAACGCCGCTGGGCCGCGCACGCCCACCGGCGCGCGCTCGCTCGCGAGCGACAGCAGCGCGTCCAGCACGCGGTCGGGGCGCTCGGGTGTCGCCGCAGCAGCGGCACAGCGCGCTCGCGCGGCCCACCACTCCAGGCGCACGTCGAGCGCGCGATCGTTCGAGCTCGCGCCGCGATCGAGCTCCGCAACGGACACCTCGGCGCCCCGTTCGTGGAGCCGGGCGGCAACCCGTAGCGCGTCGTCCGCGTCGCCTTCGAGCAAGGACGCGGCGTGCCGGACGTGCTCGAGGCCGTCGCGATCGCCGGCGCCGCTCACGTCGGAGAGCACCAGGTGTGCGTAGGCTCGACAGCGCTTGTCGCCAGCGGCGCGAGCGGCCCGGATCGCGGCCTCGGCGTGCTCCCGCGCCAGCGTCACGGAGCCGAGCGCCGCGTGGGCGCTCGACAGCGAGAGCAGGGCGCGCGCCGCCTCGCGGGAGCGCCCGAGCCCCTCGAACAGCAGCACCGCGCGCAGCCCGGCTTGGAGCGAGAGCGAGAGCTCGCCCACGTTGGAGGCTTCTGCGGCGATGCCGGTCAAGTAGGTCGCTTCCTCGAGCACGGCCCCGGCGCGTGCCGCGTGCTCGGCGGCGCGACGGAACGCGGACAGCGCGCGCTCGGAGTCGCCTTCGAAGTGGGCCAGGTTACCGGACAGCGCTTCGAGCCGCGCTCGGGACTCCTCCCCCTCGGAGACCAGCCGGGCGCGCGCGAGCGTGGCTTCGGCTTCGCTGCGGCGCTCGAGCGCGAGCAGCGACAGCGCGCGGACTTCGAGCCCGAGCGCGTCGCTCGCCGTCGCGAGCTCTGCGAGCGCGGTGGCCGCGTCGCCCGCGTCGAGCGTGAGCCGCGCAGAGACGGCCGCGTAGCGCGGCAGCTGGCGGTCGCTTTCCGTCAGTCGATCGAGCGTCGCGCGGGCGCCGTCGCGATCGCCGGCACGGCGCAAGAGCTCGGCCTTCTCGATGTCTGCCGCGCCGCCGGGGACCTCCGAGAGCACCGCCAGCGCCCGGCCGAGCTCGCCGCGCAACCGGAGCGCCCGCCCGACAGCCAGGCCGAGCGGCGCGGGCGCTCTACCCGAATGCACGAGCGCTTCCGCCTGGTCGAGCGCGCTCGGGCTCGGGGTGCCGCGGCCGAGCTCGAGCGAAAGCTCGGTCAGGTCGAGCTGCTGTTCGCCGGAGAGACTACGACGGTTGGTGTCGCGCCCCGCCTCCAGATCGTGGAAGGCGAGCTGTCGCGGCTCCCGTCTCGTCACCGCGTCGAGCAATCGAGCGGCGAGCTCGGCGTCGCTGCTGCCGAGGTCTGGCCAGGCCGCTGCCGCGGGACCCACGAGCTCGACGAGCCAGCGGGCGCGCTCGATGCCCTCGAGGTTTCCGAGCACGCGCGGGGCTTGGCGTAGCTCCGTTCCGCGCAGCGCCTCGAGCGCTCGGAGCAGCGCGAGCTGTTCTTCGAGCCAGCGCGCTGGCTCTCCGTCGACCGCGAGCGACACCTCGGAGCTCGTCGCTGCGAGCGATAGCTCGCGCCGCCTCGTCGACAAGTAGGTCTGTCGGATACGGCTCCGTCTCCGCCGGAGGGCCGTCTCGAACGGCTCGACCTCGCCGAGCCACTCGAGCGCGCGCCCGACCACCCATTCTGCGTCGGGTCGCGCCGCCGGGGCAGGCGAGGTGAGCGCGGCGATCATCCGCCGCAGCCGGGATGCTGCGGGAAAATCGGCGGTTTTCCCGGCGGGCGTCGGGGTGACACCGCTTACCTCCGACAGCGTTACGCCCAGCGCGTACAGATCGCGCAGCCGGGCGTCGCCTCGGCCTTGCCCTTCGAGCGCTTCGGGTGCGAGGTACCGCCGCGTGCCACCGCTGGCACGCGCGACGCTCGCGGCGCCGGCGAGCCCGAAGTCCACGAGCCGAGCCGAGAGCTCGTCCGGCTCGAACAAGATGTTCGCGGGCTTCACGTCGCCGTGGGCCACGCCGGCGCCGTGCACGTCCGACAGAGCGCGGCCGATGTCGCGCGCGACCACCAGCGCACGCCGCAAGCGCCGCTCCGGATCGGGCTCGGGCGCGAACGTGTCGAGCGCGGCTCCTTCGCGGTGCTCGAGCACGAGGTACGGAGCGCCGCCTTCGAAAGCCCGTGACCCCGCGGCGCTCTCCAGCGTGAGCGCTGACTGCAGTCGACCCACGCCGAGCAAGCGCGAGCAAAAGCTCGAGTCGATGCCGAGCAAGCGTTCGCCTTCGTCGATCAGGTTCGGCAGCGCGCCGCGATCGCGCGCGAACTTCACGACGAAGGCGCGCAGGTCCGCTGCACGGGCAAGCCAGACCTCCCCGATCGCGCCCCGCCCGAGGAGTCTCTCCAGGGTTGCCCCCGCGCCGACGACTGCCAACTCAGTTGACATGCCTTACGACCCCGCGCATTGGCAGAAACTAAGGCTCCGGATCGGCGTGCCGTCAACTGGGTTGTGGATCATTGAGCTTGAAATGTTCCAGTGACGCCGCCAGTCGCAGAGCCTCGCATCCGGCGCGCTCGAGCTCTGAGTGGAAGCGTGCGGCGGATCCGGCTCACGGACAGCGCGCGCCGTCGTCGATGAAGCGGAGCAGCGCGCGGAGCGAGGCGCAGTCGAGGCGAGGCTGCTCGGAATACTCGGGCGGCATCGGGCTGCCGCGCACGAACCAATCGCGCAGCCGCTCGCGCTCGAGCTCGGTCCAGGCTTCGCACGCCTCGGCGCCCGGTTGATCGGCGAGCTCGGCGCACTCGGCAGAACGGCAAGGCTCGAACGGGGCGCTGCCGGAGAGCAGCTTGTAGACGAGGTAACTGCCCGCGGCCTTGCCGGGCTCGATCACCGGCATGGCCGTGCCGAAGCGCGGTGGGTGCAAAGAGGGAACGCCGCTGTCGTTTCCGGTTTCGGTCTGGCGCGCGACGCGTTGGATCGCCGTCGCCCGCAGCCCTTCGGGAGAATTCAGGGTCAACCCCATGGCTGGCCGGTCCGCGCCGTGGCAGTTGCCGCAATGCCGGTCGAGCAGCGCGGCGATCCGAGAGCAGCTGGGCACCGGCGCTTCCAGCACCTCTTCTTCGGCTGCGGCGTCCTCGCCCTGCGTGAGGAAGCTGAACTCCAGCGGTACGGCACCAGGCGCGACCTCACCGCCGTCGTATGCCCGAGGGGTGAAGCCTTCCGCGGGATCCGCGAGCTCGACCCGATACAGGGTACGGGGGCGTAGCCTCGGCCCGAGCTCGTAGGACAGCGTTCGGTCGAGGACGTCGTAGCGCGCCGAGGTGATCCGCACTCCGGCCCGGCCCGTGCGTACCAAGACCTCGCGGAAGCGTTCGGGCTCCGGCCACAGAGGACGGTCGTAGCGCACGACGATCCGCGGGCGCCGCGAGACCCCACAATCCGGGTCGGAATCGGCGCAGTCCGTGCCGTCGCCGTCGGCCGGGCGGGTTTCGACGACGTGGACGTGTGGCGGCTCGAACTCCGCGCGCGGCCCGACGTCACAACCGGCTGCCGCTGTCACCGCCGAGACAGCCCCGACCGCCCACAGTGTGGTCCGCATCGCCGACGCCGCAGCGCGGGCGATGCGGGCACTTCTGTGGCTCAGCTGTCCGAGTAGGTCGCCAGCTGATCGCGGATGATGTTCTCGCTCACCCCCGTGCGGAGGTGCTCTTTCAGGCAATCTGCCAGTGTGATCAACAGATCCTCGATGCCACGTTCTTCGATGATTTTGGAGAGCAGGGCACGCGCTTCCTTGCTGTCGTCTTCGCGCAAGAACTCGCGCATCTTCTCCATCGTGATATCGCCCTGAAAGTCGAAGTACAGGTTCTCGAACAGATACCGGGCAAGCTCCTTCACCGAAGGCCTCCTTCGCCGCCGGCCGAGACCAGCTCGACGCACTGCCGCTATACCCACGCGTAGAAGGGTCACGCAAGCGGATTGCGACGTCGGAAGCTCGGCCCGTGTTCGGACGCGGCTTATTTTCGGCCTGCATGCGCATTCAGCGGCACGCCTCCAGGAGCGGATCCGCCGGATCGTGGCAGACGCGGCAGGGACGGGAGTTGTCG
This sequence comes from Polyangiaceae bacterium, assembly GCA_025937835.1. GTDB lineage: Bacteria > Myxococcota_A > Polyangia > Polyangiales > Polyangiaceae > PMG-095. Next base: position 9,078 of record JAICQO010000057.1, on the reverse strand, counting down.
CGCAGCGCCGACGCGCAGTCTCTCGCAAAACCCGAAGGATGTGGATTGGCGCGGCCTGCGCCGGCCGGAAGGCCCGTGCCGGGGCCGCCGACGCCTTGCGTTGCGTGGCAGCGCACGCAATCGCGTTCGACGTGGCAGCTGACGCAGGCGGAAAGATTTCGCTCCGCTTCCCAGGCGTGATGGCCTGGGCCGCGCGCGACGCCGCTCCACACCGAGCTCGGTGGATGGAAGCGGCCGCGTCCCGCCGCGACGCCCGCTGGGCCACTCTCGGCGATGCCCGACCGTTCGTGGCAGCTCACACAGAAGCTCTGACTGTGGTGGCAGGTCGCACACGATGGACCGTTCAGGCGCGCGGCCTCCGCATGCAGCGACAAGAAGTCGTTGGGGTGGGCGCTGCGCGGCCGCACCCGGCCGTCGTGGCAGGCGAGGCAGTCGTTCTCCGAGTGGCAGCGCGCGCACGCCTGGCTGTCGTTGGCAGCGAGCTCGGCGTGGCCGTGCACGAAGCTGGTTCCGTGGTCGAGCGGATCCGGCGCCAGCGGCCGTGTCGGACGCTCGGACGGGTACACGGCCGGAGCTCCGGGGTCGCGCGTGCTCGAGCAGGCGGCGATCGCCGAAACCAGCGAGGCGAGCAGCACGCACGCGCCGAACCACGAGCGCTCGAGGCTCATCGGAACACCTCGAGCTCGAGCGTGGCCAGCACGCGAAATCGCTGACCCACCAGGCGGTTCATGGTGTGCTCCCATTCGAGTCCGAACCGGCTCTGCCCGAACAGCTGGGAGCCGCCGCGCATCCCGGCCGCGAGCACGTAGCTGAAGCTGGTGGCGTCGCGGTCGGCCCGCGCCGGATCGGACCAGTCGTAGAGCGAGAGCACCGCGAGCGAGTCGTAGCGACCGCCGCCCAGCGAGCGCTCGACGCGCAGATCGGCACCGGTCAGGTGACCGCGATCCCCCGCTTCCGCGACGGCCGACAGCGAGAGCTCGGTCAGCTCGAGGTCCAGCGTACCGGCGGCGGAGCCAACGAGCGCTGGATGGTTCTTGTCCACGGTTCTCGTGCCGTCGAACGCAATCGGGTCGCCTTCGGTCTCGAACCAGCGCACGCCCCAGCTCGCGCTCGCGCGGAGCCGCTTCCACGGCGCGTACGCGAAATGGCCGAGAAACCGCGTGGTCGGCCCGTGTGTGAACCAGTTGAAGATCGAGTCGCCGTCGAAGCTCGGGCGCGTGCGGTCGAGCTCGGCGCCGAGGCTGAGCCGCGAGCTCGGAAACACGCGCGCTCCGGCCAAGAGGGCGTTCCACTGCTCGCGATACAGATCGTAGACCGCGCGCCCGCTGGCGGTGGCGGCGCTCCAGAGCCGGAGCTCGGCCGCAGCGGCGACGCGCTCGCTCGACGTGCGCGTCTCGGCGTAGCCCGCAGGTGCCGCGCTCGGGTCGGTCGTGAACGGCGCGGTTCGCACGTGGCTGCGGTTCAGCACCTTGCGATAATGCAGCGAGGCCGAGACTGGGCCGAGCTGTCGCGCCGCGAAGAACGCCCCGAACGCCGGCGCGAGCGCGGACTCCTCGAGGAACCACGGGGCCTGGTTGGGGTCGAAGCCGTCGCGGTCGCCGCGCGCCACGCCGTCTGCGGTGTAGCGAGCGGTGGCCAGCATCGGGAGTCCGGGTCGGGGTTCGACTCCCGCGTAGCCACCAAGCTCGAGCGCGAGCGGCAGCGAAAGCGCGAGCCGCGCGCCGTCGAGCGCGAAGAAACCGAGCGGATCCACCAGCAGCTGCCGTCCGAGGCGGAAGCCGAGCGCGCCGGAGAGAAGCCCGGTGGCGTCGAGGTAGGCGTACATCAAGTCGAACGGCGCTTGCTCGAGGCCGGGTACGAAACGCAGCGCCGCCGGATCGCGCTCGGCTGCCGACTGCCCGAAGTCCGCGTCGAGCCGCAGCCGTGCCCGGAAATCGAAGCGCGCCACCGGACCGCGACCGCGGCTTCCACCGGCGCTGCCGATGTCGAGCACCGACAATCCCAACGTCGAGGTGTGCCGGCGTCGCAACAGCTCCGGGCTGCCGAACGGGCTGCTCACCGCATAGAACTGCGCGTCGTGCGTCGCGCTGACCGAAGCGTCGTAGGCCCGCGCCTCGCTGCTGCACGCGCCGAGGGCAGCCCCCAAGAAGACCACCCGGCGCATGCCCGCGCTGCTAACGACCGAGCGCTTCCGCGCGATTCACGATCCGGGGCGTGAGAAAGATCACGAGCTCGCCGCGCGTGTCGCTGGCACGGCGGCGCTGAAAGAGCAGGCCGATCAGCGGGATGTCGCCGAAGAACGGCACCTGATCGAGGTTCCTGCCGGTGTTGCGGGTGTAGATGCCGCCGATCACGGCGGTGTGGCCGTCCATCACCAAGAGGTCGGTCTCTGCCTCGCGCTTCAAGATCGTGGGGTCGCCGTCGGCCGAGGTCTGGTTGAAGTCCGGCTCGTCGCGGTTGATCTTGACGCGCATGCTCACGCTGCCGTCCGCCGTCACGTGCGGCTTCACGAGCAGCTGGAGCTTCGCCTCCTGGAACGTGGTCTGCACGCCCTGGGCGCTGACCTGGGAGTACGGAAGCAGCGTGCCCTGCGAGATCCTTGCTTCGCTGTTGTCGAGGGTCAGGATGCGCGGGCTCGAAAGGATCCGCAGCATGCCGCTGGCTTCCGCGGCCGAGAGCCGGAGCGACAGGTTGAAGTTGTTGTCGATCGAGCCGAAGGTCAGGCCGAGCGCGCCACCCTGTCCCGCGCCGACGGCCGCAGGCAGGTTGACCGCGAAGTTCGGGTTCGCGACCGTGTTGGCGAAGGGGCTGAGGCCGGCGGTCGGCGTGTTGTTGTCGCTCGCGCCGCCGACGATGCCCACCGAGTTCGGAAACGCCACGCCGGTCGGGTTGCCGGTGGCCCCCGAGAACGTGGCGTCACCACCCCATTGAATACCGACGTCGCGGAGGTAGCGGCTCGTCGCTTCGACGATCCTGGCTTCGACCAGGACCTGCGGCGTCTGCGTGTCGAGCGAGCGCGCGAGCTCCTCGATCTGGTTCAGGTTGCCCGCGATGTCGCGGACGATGAGCACGTTGGTGCGCTCGTCGACCGCCATCGTGCCGCGCTCCGAGAGCAACGGTTGCGCGCGGTCGAGGATGGCGTTGGCCTGCGCGTAGCTGATCGGGATCAGCCGCGTCTCGAGCGGCGCGAGCTGAACCTCTTGCAGCCTGCGCGCGATCTGCAGCTTGCGCTCATTCTCGAGCGCGTCGAGCGGCGCCACGCGGATCATGTTGGCTTGCCGCACCATGCCCAGGTTTTTCGACTGCAACACCACGTCCAGGGCCTGGTCCCAGGGCACGTTGCGCATGCGGATCGTGACCGTGCCGGAGACGTTGTCCGCGGTCACGATGTTGACCTGACCGACGTCGGCCAACAGCCGGAGCACGTTGTGGATGTCGGCGTCCTTCAGGTCGAGGTCGATGCGCTTGCCGGCGAACGCCTGGCGCTGCTGACCGAGCATGCCCGGCGCGAAGCCGGCGACGGGCTCGGACTCGGTGCTGGCTTCACGATCGAAGCCCGAGTGGACGACCGGAATGTCCGACAGCGTGTCCTCGACGTACACGGTGCGAGTCTTACGCGCGACCTTGCCGTCGCGGGCGATGCCCGTCACGCTGGTGGGCAGCGCGCCCGGCTCGTAGAACGACCAGACCAGAGACCGGCCCTGGCGCTCGACGCGCGATTGGACGCCCGGGCTCTTGTCGGCCTCGAGCACCACCGCGCCGCCGGAGCGCGCCTGGTAGGCGGCCACGGCGCTGACGCGACCTCGAAAGGCCGAGACGTCGAGCAAGCGCTCGAGCTCGGGCGGCAGCTTGGCGCCGGAGATCTCGAGCCGAGCCTTGTCGCCGCTACCGGAGGATTCGCGGAACTCTGCCCCCTCGGACAGCTCGATCCACAGCTTGTCGACCAGGCTGCCGTGCTCGAAGCGCACGTCCATCACCCGAGGAGCGGCGCCGCTGACGGCCTTGGCCTTCGGCTCGGGCCGCTCGGCGGGCATCGGGCCGGAGGCGCCCGGGACGAGCCGCACGACCAGCGTCGTGCCCTCGACGGTGACCGAATAGCTCGCGGTCTCGAGCAGGGTCACGAGCACGCGCGCCGTCTTCGAGGCGCCGCTCTGGAAGCTCTGGGCCATCACGCCGCCAACGACTCCCACCGCATCGGTGAACGCCGCCGGAACTTTACCGAGCTCGGCGTTCGGCACGTCGATCACCAGGCGGAGGCCGCCGCGTTCGAGCCGCACGTTGTAGGTGGGCGGTGCCGTGAACTCGACCTTCAGGCTCGCGCCACGCGCGCCGTCGGGTTCGACCGATACTCGAGTGGCCACGGCGGGCCGGTTCGGCTCGGCGTGGAGCACGGGCGCGGCCCCGAAGGCGGCCACGGCGAGCACCACGGAAAGCGCTGCCCTCGAGCGAAACCAGCGACTCTTCGGCGTTTCCACTAGGGAAGGAGCCTAGTCGTTGCCGGTTGAATCCGGCAAAAAACGCGCGATCGGTTCCGGCACGAATCGGACCCGCTCGCTACCTGGCGAGGTCCGCCTCGGTGCGCAGCGGCAGCACGCGCGACACGGCGGGGACGTCCGGGTTCGTGGGATCTTCGCGGACCAGGACCACGTCACCGGCTCGGATGCGATCGACGCGCCAGTTGACCTGATAGGTCCCAGTCGCAGTGCCCTCTCGCCGGACCAGATCCGGCCGACCGATGAACTGCCCGCGGCGGATCACGTGACCCTTGCCGGTCGGGTCCACGACCATGGCCCGCGCCGGCTCGAGGCGCGTCACGATCCCGATCAGCTTCAGCTCGTCGATCGAGTAATCGCGCAGCACGATGTCGAGCTGGACCTTGTCCGGCGCCTTCATTTCTTCGGCAAACAAGCGGGCATAGGAGCGGAACGGGTCGCGGCTCTTGTCGCTCTCGACGAACTCGGACTCGTCGATCGGCGCGCGTGGCGGCGCCGCCGACGCGGCTGTGCCCGCCGAGGCGCTCGGGGCGCTCGGGGCGCGGGCCGTCGACTGGATGACCTTCTCTTCTTCACAGCCGAGCGCAGCGGCTGAAATCAGGCACAGCCCGCCGAGCAGGAGCGAGCGGTTCACTTGCCCCCCTTCGCCGCGCCGCGCTTGTCGGCAGAGGTCACCGTGGCGTGCTCTACGGCGCGGAACGCCGTGGCCAGGCCCTCCACCCTCAAGATCAGATCGTCGCCGACCTGCTTCGGGTCGCTGAGGGAGATGTTCTCCATGTTGATGATGCGATCGAGCTGGCCGATTCCGTACAGGAACTTGGCGACCTGGTGGAAGCGGCCGGAGAGCTCGAGCTTCATCGGGACGCGCGCGTAGAACTCCTCGGTGACTTCCTGGTTCGGCGACCAGGCCGTGAGCGAGACGCCCGTGACGTTGGCGACGTTCTGCACCGCGCTCAAAAACGCCGGGTACTCGGTGTTCGTCGGCAGCACCTTGTTGAGCTCGCGCTGGCGCTGCTGGCGGAGCGTGAGCTCTGCCAGATCCTTCTCGTAAACGAACTCGTTCTTCCGCGCTTCCGCCAGGTCGCGGCGCAGCCGCTCTTCCTCGGCTACGGCGGTGCTGATGCTGTTCGACAGATCGCCGTAGAACACGACCACGTAGGCGATCGCCAGCACGGCCACGAGCCCGATGCCGACCGCGAACTTGGCGGCCACGGGCAAGCGATTCAGGGAGACCTCGGCGCGTGCCATCAGTACTTCACCCCCGCCTGGAGCGCGAAGCGCACCAGCTCGAGCTTGGTCGCCTGGTCGATCTCGCGATGCGCCGGCAGAAGCTGCACGTCCTTGAAATAGTCGGAGAGGTTCATACGGCGCGCGAGCTCGCTCACGTCTTCTCCGTCACGCGCCAGGCCGTCGATCCGAACTCGACGCTGCTCCTCCCGGAAGCTCGTGATCCACAGCCTGCGCGGGTCCCAGCTCGCGTTCATGGCTGCCAAGGGGTTGTCGCGCGAGAGCTGGCTGAGCCGCTCCGGGCTGACGCTAGGGCCGCGGTTCGGCGTCAGGATCCGCGCGAACTCGAGCAGCACGGCCGTGGGCCCGGTGCGGGCGCTCTGCAGCTTGGCGATGGCCTCCTCGCGCGCGCGGAGCACGGCGAGCTTTTGCTTCACGGCCTCGTGATCGGCGACGTTCTTCTTCGAGCGCTCGATCTGCTGAATCACCGCGCGGTTCTTGCGTTCTTGCTCCGCGAGCTCCTCGCTCTTGATGCCGTGGAACACGAACAGCCCCACGACCTCCAGCAAGAGCGCGATCAAGACGGCGACGAGCCAGGCCTGGCTCGCCTCCTGTCCGGCGCGCTGGGCCTTCTTCTTTTGCGCGAGCAGGTTGATGCGGATCATGCTGCGCGCGCCTCCTTCTCTTTGCGGAGGCTCAGGCCGAGCGCTACGGAGAGCTCGGCTTGGTGCCGTTCGAGCAGGTCGCGCCGGAGGTCTTTGGCCTCTATCGCGATTTTTTCCATCGGTGAGAAGGCTTCGACGGGGACGCGGGCGCGGCGCTCGATGGCCTGGATCAGCGAGCCCAGGTTGGCCGTGCCACCGGTCACGAAGATCCGCTCGATCTCGCCCTCGCCGCTCGTCGCCAGGTAAAAGTCGAGGCTCCTCTGGATCTCCGCCGCGATCGCCGAGGTGACGCCGTCAATCACCGCGAAGACCTGGGGCGGGGGAGTGGTGGTGCGGTACTCGGGGGCGCCGCCCGCGGCGCATTTCAGTGCCTCTGCCTGCTCGTGCGACACGCCGAGCTGCTTCTGGATCTCTTCGGTGATCGCGTTTCCGCCGTTGGCGATCTCGCGCGTGAAAGCGCTCACGCCGTTGGCGACGATGTTGAGGGAGGACAAGCTCGCACCGACATTCAGGATCGCCACCGTGCGATCGACCGGCAAGCCCCGCGAGTACTCGAACAGGTTCTGCACCGTGAAGGCGTCGATGTCGCAGACCAGCGGCTTCAGCTTCGCGGCGCGGGCGAGCTGCGCGTAATCCTCTATCTGGTCGCGCTTGGCCGCGACGAGCAGCAGGTCCATCTGGCTCGCTTCGGGCCGGCGTCGCAACACCTGGTAGTCCACGTGCACGTCGCGGATGTCGAACGGGATGTGCTGCTCGGCCTCCCACTGGATCTGCTCGTCGAGCTCCTGCGGGGTCATGATCGGCACCACGATCTTGCGGATGATCACGGACTGCCCCGAGACGCTGAGCGCGCATTCGCGCTGGCGGATCTTCGCCTCGGCGAACGCCTTGTGCAGCGCCGCGGTGACAGCCCCCTGGTCCATCACCTGGCCGTCCGCGATCACCTGCGGGGCCAGCGGCACGTAGCCGAATCGAACCAGGCTCAGCCCGCGGCGGGTCTCCTTGACCTGGCAGACCTTCACGGATGCCGACCCGATATCGACGCCGACCAGATTTCTACCTTCGCCCATGTTCGGCCCAAGTCCTCTCGAGCGGCGGCCGCCCTCTGCGCGGACTCTCCGACCCGAAGCGACGCTGTTTCGCCTGTAACTGTCGCATTCGCGCGATCCCGCAGCCAAGAAACGAGCAACCCGCCCCAGCGCGTCTCGTTTCGATGCGGGGGCCGCAGCCGACGGGGCTAGGAGGACCCAGCGAACGGCCAGTCTCACACTGAGTCAGCCAGGACCCGGCGCCAAAACCACGAGAAAAGCGCGATCGGGAAGCGGTCTGGAGTGCTGACCGGGGGGATGGGTCCGCCGCTACCCACTCCGCCTGCGGGTAGGTCCGCCGGAGCCAACCCACCCGATCGCGAAGAACTCGGTGTGTCGCCTTGGGAATCGCCCGGGTCACCGCATACCCCCCCAGGCGGGGGTCAAAAGGGTAAAACGTGCTAACTGATGGAAAAAATTGAATAAAACTCCGTTGGCACGTGGGGTGCAAACTGTCCCAATCGGAGAGCAATTGATGTCTGCACTGACGAATCTCGCAGCGTGTCCGGCCGGTCCCGATAGCAGCGTTCAGGAGGCGCCCCGCCCCAGCACGCCGCCGCGTCTGACCTTGATACCCGGCGCTGCGCCGACCCCGCGCCGCCGTGGCGCTGCGCCGGCTTCTCGCCGCCAGACCAAGGCCCGCGCCGCCGCCGCCGTGAAGCCGTCGGGCGTGCTCGAGCGTGACCTGCTCGAACGGTACACCCCGCTGGTTCGTAAGATCGCCGGTGGCTTTCAGCGCAAGCTGCCGCGCAACGTGCTCCGCGAGGACCTGCTCGCCGCCGGCATGGGTGGCCTGTGGGATGCGATTCGTCGTCACGGCCAGACCGCCGGTGACTCTTTCGAGTGGTACGTGCGCGTCCGCGTCCGCGGCGCGATCCTCGACGAGCTGCGCGCTCAGGACTGGCTGCCCCGCCGCGCCCGCGCCGCCGCCGCCAACGCCTCGGTCGAGAGCGGCGAGTACGTGCCGCCGCCCGCGGTGGTCCGCCTGGACGACGTCAGCGAGTGGGAACAATCGCGCTGCCTGAGCCAACTGAGCTCGAGTGAGAATGCGGTCGCCGCCAAGTTCACGCAAGAGAGCCTGGTTCGCGCCGTGGACAAGCTCCCCGAGCGCGAGCGTCACATCGTCTCGTCGCACTACTTCCGCGGCGTGAAGTTCAAGGACCTGGGCGTGGAGCTCGGCGTCAGCGAGCCCCGCATCTCGCAGCTGCACTCGCGCGCGATGCAGCGGCTGAAGCTGCTGGTCGCGTCGGTCTGAATCGGCCTCCGTTCCGACTCTCCCCCGCCACACAACGATAGCGGCTCCGCAATGGGACTTTGCGGGGCCGCTTTTTTTTTGCGGGCTTACGGGCTTGGGGCTTACGGGCTTGGGGCTGATGGGCTTACGGGCTTGGGGCTGATGGGCTCACAGGGCTTGGGCTGATGGCTTACGGGCTTACGGGCTGTCGGGCTCCGGAGCCTGTCGCCCATCAGCCTGTCGCCCATCAGCCCGTAAGCCCGTAAGCCCGTAAGCCCGTAAGCCCGTAAGCCCGTAAGCCCGTAAGCCCGTAAGCCCGTAAGCCCGTAAGCCGGTAAGCCCGGAAGCCCGGTCCTCCTCGTGCTGCTGGG
>JAICQO010000202.1 GCA_025937835.1 Polyangiaceae bacterium | reverse complement strand
GCCGAAGCCAAGATCCAGGAGGCGATCCAGATCACCGAGAACGCGGAGCGCGACCGCGCCGAGCAGGCCCTGGGCGCCCTGCGCGAGCAGCTCGGCGCCGAGCTCCGCAATGCGCTGTCCGAGGCCGAGCGTCAGGCCGCCGAGCGGCAGAACGACGCCGTCGAGCGCCGCGAGCGCGAGCTCACCGAGGCGCACCAGGCGGAGCTCACGGAGCAAAAGCGAAACAGCGAGGATCTGCTCGCTCGCCGCGACACCGAAAACGCCGAGCGCATCGTCGAGACCCAGCGCGCCCACGCCGAGCAGCTGGCCGAGGCGTCGCGGCTCGCCACCGAGCGCCAGAGCGAGACCGAAAAGCAGGCCGCCGAGCGGCTCTTCGAATCCGAGCGCGCCGCCGCCGCGCGCCTCTCCGAGCGCGAAGCCGACTTCAGTCGAGAAATTGCCTCGCGCATCGACGAGCGCGACCGCGCACGCGCCGAGACCGCCCAGCGCGACGCCGAGCTCGAACAGCTGCGCGGCACGCTCGCCCAGCGCGACGCCGAGCTCGCCGCCTCGCGCGGAGAGACCGAAGCCAAGCAGCGCGAGCTCGGGGAGCTCGCCCAGGTTCACGCCGATCTCGAGGCCAAGCTCAAGAGCGTGGAGGCCGCGCTGGTCTCCACCAGCACCGAGCTCGAGCAGACGCGCAGCACGCTCAACGCCGAGCGCAACAAGATGGAACAGGCGCGCGGCAAGTGGCAGAGCGACCGCATCTCGCTCGAGCGCACCAAGGACGCCCTGGCCGCCGCGCTCTCGCAGATCGACGAAATCGAAGCGCGCGGGCTCGAATAGTCGATGGTCGAGCGGGCCGGGCCCAAGCCATTTCGGGCCTGGTGCGTGACGTGGTTCGCGTACGCGACCTACTACATGGGCCGCAAGAGCTTCAGCGTCTCGAAGAAGACGCTGAACTCGGCGCTCGGCCTCAGCGAAGAGCAGCTCGGGCTGATCGACACGCTGTATCTGGCGGCCTACAGCCTCGGGCAGTTCGGCAGCGGTTGGCTCGGCGATCGCATCGGTGCGAGGAAGCTGGTCGGGATTGGGCTGTTCGGCAGCGCCGCGGCCTGCGCGCTGCTCGGCGCCTCGGGCGGCGCGCTGGCTCTCGGCGCGCTGTTCTTCGTCAACGGCCTGTTTCAAGCCACGGGCTGGCCCGGCACGGCGCGCGCGATGGCCGAGTGGACGACGCCGGAGAACCGCGGAACGGTGATGGCGTTCTGGTCCACCTGCTACCAGGTGGGCGGCATTGCCGCGAACTGGGTCGCGGGCGCGCTGCTCGTGAGCTACGGCTGGCGCGCCACGTTTTACGGCCCCGCGTTGCTGCTGGCGTTGATGGGCGGCCTCGTGTTGTGGCTGCTCGCGCCGGGTCCGCGCGCCGCCGAGCTCGCTGCGGCGTCGCCCGCCGAAGAGCGCGCGGAGGTGCGGAGAGCGCAGCGCGTGGTGCTGCGGAGCGCCGAGCTCTGGTGTTACGGCGTGTGTTACTTCTTCATCAAGTTCATCCGCTACGCGCTGTTGTTCTGGCTGCCGTATTACCTCAGCACGACCCGCGGCTATCGCGGTGACGTCGCCGCCTGGGTCTCGAGCGCGTTCGAGATCGGCGGAGTCTTCGGCGTGATCGCCCTCGGCACCTACTCGGATCGCGCCCGCAGCGTTTCCCGCGCATTGGTCTCTGCGCTGTCGCTGGTCGGGCTCGCCGTCGCGCTCTTCGCCTACGTACCGCTCTCCGAGCACGGTGTGGCCATGAACGCCGCCGGCCTCGCCGCGATCGGCGCGCTGTTGTTCGGCCCGGACGCGCTGTTGTCCGGCGCTGCCGCGCAAGACGCCGGAGGCCCCCACGCGGCGGCGGCGGCGACCGGCCTCGTCAACGGCGTCGGCTCGATCGGCGGCATGTTCGCCGGCCTCGCCGTCCCCCAAATCAGCAAGGCCCTCGGCTGGACCGCGCTGTTCCCCACCCTCGTCGTCCTCGCTCTCCTCTCCGCGCTCACGCTCGTCCCCGCAGTGCTGCGACCTCGAACGCCCTGATGTCGCTCACCGCCAGCGCCTCCCCACCTCGGATTCACAGTAAGAATTCTGACTGCCCCGCGCGCCCCAGCAGAGGCCTCCGCGAGTCGAATTCACAGTAAGAATTCTGACTGCCCCGCGCCCCAGCAGAGGCGCCCTGAACCACAGAAGAATTCTTACTAGAGCGACAACCGGTTAGGCATCTGCCGAGATTGGCGGAAAACTCGGACGAAAAGCGTGAGCGCGTGGGGAGGGGCCCCGACGAATTCACTTCGGCGGGGAGGGGCGGCGCGTGCCGCCCCGGAGAACAGGGCTAGAACGCCGAGCAGTCAAGCTGATCGGCGTTCTAGCTAGTTCGCGTCATCCACGCGCTGACGCGACGACGCACAGTCAGAATTCTGACTGTGACTTTCGATCCGAGATCACTCCCGCGGGCACCCCCGAACCTCCACGAACCGCCGGCGAGGCGCGGCCGCTGACCCTTCACGCGCCGCTCGCGGTTGCCCCTCGCCTTCTCCGCCGTTCGTCGCGCACGTCCCAGCGCGCGCCCCCCAATCAGCCGGGTTTTACCGATTGCACGCCTTCGATCAGGTGGAACCAGCCGGGCTCGAGCTCCCAGTGGAAGTAAGCGTGTTGCTGGTTTTGATCGAAGAAACCGCTCGTGTCGTGGTCGACGAGGCCGAAGGATTCGAGGGTCGGCTCGTCGGGCGCGTTGTAGATCGAGTCGAGGACTTCGCGATCGCTGAGGCGGGTAGCGGCGGTCAGTGGCTGGGCGAAATCGAGGCGGACTTCGCCGGAGGCGCGATCGTGGAAGCTGGCGTGGGAGCGGCCCTGGAGCGCTGCCACGACGGCTTCGCGGGTGCGCGCGAACTCGGCATCGCCGAGCTCGGCGTCGGCGGTGAGCATGGGCAATTGGCCGAGCAGGTTCGAGAACAGCAGCGCCGCGGGGCCCGCGCTTTCGAGGCGCGGCGCG
>JAICQO010000038.1 GCA_025937835.1 Polyangiaceae bacterium | reverse complement strand
GAATGCCAGTCGTTCGGCAGACCTGGCAGCGTGGCGCTCGGTCGCGAGCTTGAGGTTGTAGAAGTAGGAGGCGGGTGTTGCCCTCAGCGAGCAAACGTCACCCGGACGTTCGAGGGCTCCGGGGATCGCCAGCATCTGTTGTCAGCGGGCATCCCAGACGGCGCGTAGCTGGGCAGCATCGCGGTCGAGCCCGGAACGGCGCTGTGGCGAGAGCCACATTCGCGCGGTCCGAGACGGCGTAAAATTGGGCCTGATCGCCGTGGGCTTCGGATGATCGCGATGCCCAAATAGACGAAAGGCTCGGGAGGAATCCGAGCCTTTCCAACCAGCGATCGGTTGTGGCGGAAGCTTCGCCGATCGGGGTCGATAGAGCCAAAAAGTCTGCTGGGCGGGGCCAGCGATCGAGGACTTTTACCGGCTATTTCAGTGCCGTCTCTGTCGGAAGCAGGTGAAGCTGTGCGGGCGCTGCGATCGGGGGCAGGAGTTTTGCGGTCACGAGTGCGCTTCGATAAGCCGTCGACGGCGGGTGCGTGAAGCAGGGCAGCGTTATCAGCGGACGCTGCGCGGTAGGCAACGGCATGCGGCTCGCCAAGCCGGCTATCGCGCTCGGCGGGCGGCGAAAGTGACGCATCAGACCTCGTCGGAAGCGGACAGCTCGGGCACGGATGTCGAGCGGCTCGCAGAGGCCGCCCTGCCGAGGAGTACCGACGATGCGACTGACGGCCCAATTACGAACGACGAGCTCGGAAGCGCGACTGCTGTGCACGAGCGCGGAACGGGGCGACGTGCTGAAGGCGCGCTTGCCGCTCCGACCGAGCCATCCGCGAGCGCTCCTGACGTTGCTCGAGGGCTTGTCGCTCTGGAACGGCAGCCCGCTCAGCGTTGCGATTGCTGCGGAGCCCGGCTGCCCGAGCTGGCTCGACTCGGGCCTTTTCGGCGACGAGCTGTGGCCCGGCGAGAGCCAGCTCGTGCAGTACGAGGTCGTCGGCCACGTCCGCCCCAAGCGGCTGCGCGGCCTCGGTGACTTTCGTGGGTTACGTGTCCCGCTCCGAGGCGGGCGATGATCACGAAGGAACAAGCTGCGGAGGTAGTGCGGCTATTTCACGCCGAGAAGTGGAAGATCGGCACGATCGCCGCGCAGCTCGGGCTCCACCACGGCACAGTGCGGCGCACGCTGGCGCGCGAGGGCATGACGGCGCCGAGCCGCGTCCCGAAGCCATCGATCGTGGCGCCGTATGTGCCGCTGATCATCGAGACGCTCGGAAGGTACCCACGTCTGCCCGCGAGTCGCCTGTACGCGATGGCGAAGGAGCGCGGCTACCCAGGCAGCCCGGATCACTTTCGACGCGCGGTGGCGCAGCACCGACCGCGACCGGCGGCGGAGGCGTACTTGCGCCTGCGCACGCTGCCCGGCGAACAAGCACAAGTCGACTGGGCCCACTTCGGCAAGCACGTGGTCGGCAGCGCCGAGCGACAGCTGATGGCGTTTGTGATGGTGCTGAGTTTTTCGCGCATGGTGTTTCTGCGCTTCTACCTGAGCGCTGCCATGCCGAGCTTCCTGCACGGGCACGTCTCCGCCTTTGGTTTCTTTGGAGGCGTGCCGCGCGTTTTACTTTACGACAACCTGAAAAGTGCCGTTTTGGAGCGAAAGGGCGATGCGATCCGCTTCCATCCGACGCTGCTCGAACTGTCAGCGCACTACCGCTACGAGCCGCGACCCGTGGCGGTGGCGCGCGGGAACGAGAAGGGCCGGGTGGAGCGCGCGATCCAGTACATCCGCACGAGCTTCTTTCCGGCTCGGAAGTACCGTGACCTCGACGACCTGAACCAGCAGGCACTCGAGTGGTGCCAGACGACGGCAGCCGAACGACGCTCGCACGAGAACGACAAGCAGCTGGTCCGCGACGCTTTCGAAAGCGAGCGCTCCAGCCTGCTCGGTCTGCCGGAACACGCCTTTATCTGCGACGAGCGCACCCCGGCGGACGTCGGCAAGACACCCTATGTGCGTTTCGACCTGAACGACTACTCCGTGCCGGCCACGGTGACGCGCCGCTCGGTCACGGTCGTGGCGAGCCTCAAGCGCGTGCGCATTTTCGATGGCGTCGAGCTCGTGACCGAGCACGGTCGGTCCTGGGATCGGCGGCAAACGGTCGAGAATCCGGCTCATATCGAGGCGCTAGCCGAAGCCAAACGCAAGGCAGCCGAGCACCGCGGGCTGGATCGGCTGTACCGGGCAGCGCCATCGTCGCGGGCGCTGTTTCGAGCGCTGGCGCAGCAGGGCAAGAACCTCGGCGGCGCGACGATCACACTAATCAAGCAACTCGACCTGCACGGTGCCGCCGAAGTCGAGTCAGCGATCGCCGAGGCACTCAAGCTCAGCACGCCGCATCTGGCGGCCGTGCGCCATGTGCTCGAGCGACGGCGTTACGAGCGCGGGCAGCCGCCCGTCGCCGGCCGTCATCTGCCCACCGACGAGCGGGTGCAAGGCCCGATCGTTACGCCACACCCGCTCGCTGACTACGACGACATCGGAAAGGAACCGCAATGACGACCGACCATCGTGACCACGACCTGCGAGAACGCGCCCTGCGTCTCGGCTTGAACGGCCTGCTCGCCAACTGGGACGACGTGAAGGAGGCGGCTTGGCTCGCGGCCATGCTCGGATACGAAGAATCCGAACGCACGCGCCGCAGCCTCGAGCGTCGCATCAAGGACGCCCGGCTCGGTCGCTTCAAGCCGCTGGCCGACTACGACTGGAAATGGCCGAAAAAGATCGACAGATCCGCAATCGACGAGCTCTTCAAGCTCAGCTTCTTCGAAGACGGTGCCAACTCCGTGCTGCTCGGCCCGAACGGCGTCGGCAAAACGATGCTGCTCAAGAACCTGGCTCACCACTCGGTGATGCGCGGGTACACCGTACGCTTCACGACTGCGAGCGCCATGCTGAACGAGCTGGCACTGCAAGACAGCAGCGCCGGCCTGCACCGTCGAATTAAACACTACACCCACCCGCAGCTCCTCTGCATCGACGAAGTCGGCTACCTCTCCTACGACAGCCGCTACGCTGACCTGCTCTTCGAAGTTGTCACGCGCCGTTACGAGGCGCTCAAGCCCGTCGTGCTCACCACCAACAAGCCCTTCTCCGAGTGGCCCGACGTCTTCCCACACGCCGCCTGCGTCGTTACGCTCGTCGACCGCCTGATCCATCGCTGCGAGGTCCTACACATCGAAGGCCAGAGCTACCGCGCCAAGGAGGCCAAAGAGCGCGCTGCGGCTAAAAAGGCGCTCAAGCCCAACGAGACGCGCCCAGATTTGCGCCCTTTTGAGTGACTGGCAACACGGTTCGACGCGGCCGTAAATGCTGTCCTGAACCGCGGCGCGATCACGGTGGCGGATCTCACTCGGGAGATCTCGCAACGGGCCGGAGCCCTTCTCACTCGAACCCGGATGTCGTCGGCCAGCGCCATCGACGCCTTCGTAGTGGCTACCGCCCTCGAGTTCGATTCAGCCGTAATTGCATCGGGGGACCCGGCGAACTTGGCCCGACTGGCAGCTCCGTACCGCCAGATCTCGCTGTTGCGCCTCTGACTGCCGACGTAGTGGACGGCGCTGCCCAACTCCGGTTTGCAGCTGACGTGACGGTCGCGTCGCTCCGCCCACGACGACCCCGCATAACCCTGCACTATTCTGCATTGAACCGACGTGGCCCCTCGCTTAAGAACGGGGACCTGATGCTCGAAGCGTTCCTTCCGAAATCAGCGACGCGAGTCGTCGTCTACCTCGAGCCCATCAACGTCCGATGGAGCGTCCAGAAGCTTGGCGCGTTCTGCCGCGAGGTCGTTGGCGTCGAGCCTGATGCTGCCACGTGCTTCCTGTTCGTTAACAGCCGCCGCGACACGCTCCTGCTGTATTTCGAGGACTCCACTGGCGGGCAAACCCTGACGAAGAAGTTGAACAAGGGGGCGTTCATGCTTCCCGCCCGTGACGAGGATGGTGCGCCGTTCGCGATTCTGCACCCGCGCATGCTGCCGCGCCTGTTCCGGACCTGAAGGCTCGCGGGTCTGGCGCTGAGGGCGGTGAACTCTGCTTGACTTGACGGTCGGCTTCCTCCTTCGACAGCAGAAAATCGAGGAAAGACTCTGCTTCTCGATGCCAAAGATGCGGCAGCGCTGAGCGTTGTCATTCGTGAGCGCGGACGTGAGCTCGCGCGGCCCTGCGTGGTTGCTCTCGATGGTCGGAGCGGTGCCGGCAAATCGACTCTGGCCGCCAACATCGCGGAAGCGCTCGGCGCCTGCGTGCTCGAGAGTGACGACTTCTTCGCCGGTGGCGTCGCTGTGCGAAGCGACGCTCCGAAAGACCGTGTCCGAGATTGCATCGACTGGAAGAGACAGCGCCCCGTGCTTGAAGCCCTCCGTGCGGGGCGCGAGGCGAACTACGTTGCGTTCGACTGGGATGCTTTCGACGGACGCCTCGAAACTGAACCGACCATTGTCGAGCCTCGCTCCGTCGTGCTCTTCGAGGGCGTCTACACGGCACGCCCCGAGCTCAGCGATCTCGTCGACGTACGGGTCCTGCTGCGGGTCAGCGAAGCGACGCGCGTCGCTCGCTTGCTGGCACGTGAGGGGGGCATCGGCGCGTGGGAGCGCCAATGGCACGAGGCGGAGGAATGGTACTTCGCGCACGTGGCTCCACCGCATGCCTTCGACGCAATCGTAAGCGAGCCACCGAAAGCGGAGTCCACCGTGGCTTAACGGTGAGCCCGGTGTCCGAAGCCGAAACCCAAGCGGCTCCTCCGGTTTCAGTGGGAGGAGCCGCTTGAGTCGGCCCCGCGTGCACCCCAGCGGCCGAGCGCATCAGCCCACCGTGCAACGCCCACCAGGGCGCCTCGAGCAGCCTCTGTCTAGCTCGCGCCGGGGTCTTGGTCATTGTGGGAACGCGCCAATCCGTTGTGTGAGCGCGCCACCCTCGGGGGTGAATTACTCGGCGGCGGTGCGCGGGCCGAGTCGGCCGTGGCTGGGCTCGTTGTACGAGTCGCCGAGCGCACGGATTCGAAATTCGCGGGGGGTGACGCCCGTCCAACGCATGAAGGCGTGGTGGAACGCCGAGGTGTCGCCGAAGCCCAAGGCATGAGCGACCTCTGCGATCGCGAGCTCCCGCCGACTGAGCAGTCGTTCGGCGGCGGCGCGAAGCATGCGGTTCGCGACCTCGGCGTAGCTGGTGCCTTCGTTCTTCAGCATGCGCTGCAGTGTGCGCGGCGCGAGGCCCAGGTGGCGTGCTGCGGCGGCGACACCTGGAGAGACGCCGCTGCTCAGCAGGGCTTCGACGCGGCCGGTCACGCTGGCCGTGCGCTCGGCGCTCGCGAGCGCGGGTTCGGCGTAGCGACGGAGGAGCTCCGAGAGCGCGTCGTCGCGGCTGCGCATCGGTGCGGCGAGCAGGGCCTTGTCGAAGACGATTCGGTCGAGCGCGGCGCCGAACTGAGGGGTGACGCCGAACACGCTCCGATAGGCCTCGAGGTGCGGGGGCTCGGGGTGCCGGAAGCTCACCTGGCGAAGCTGCCACGGGGACGGCCCGAAGCGGCGCAAGAAGACGTTGCGTGACCCCATCAAGTACTCGGCGACGGGAGCCAGCGGCGGACGCGGCGGGCGTTCGAACAGGGTGAGCGCCGCTTCGTCGCCGTCCGTGTCCAGAGTCCATTCGATGGCGTTCGTGATCAGCGGAAGGAATCGAAACTTGGCCTGGAGCGCGTCGTGCAGGGTCTTGGCGTTGCCCTCGAGGAACGTGATGACGTCGCACACGGTGAGATCGATGTGCTCCGCGGCTCGCAACGCAAAGGACGGATCGCTCGTGACCTGCAGGAGCCGGTCCCACACGCCCGCAATCTGGGGGAGCGGGAGGCGGACGTCCCAGCCTGTGACGGCGGGGTCGGGCATGTCGAACTCAGCGAACACGGGCGCAGGAGGGATGCCGGCTGCGTCGAGCGCAAGCGCGACGGGGCGGTAGAGACGAACGGCAACGGTCGGAACGAGCACGTGGCGAGCCTAGTCGAGCGGCCGAGCTCTCGCACGAAGCGGGTGTAAGCGCGCGGGTAAGGCAGACGTTGGCAGACGTCGAGCGGCTGAGGGTCCAGGGACTGCCGACCTCGCTGCGGGCGTTCGTGGTACAACACGGCGATGCACGGCGGGGCTCCGAACGACACTGACCCGAGGTCGTGCCGGGTGAGCTGAGTCGTCACGACGGTTCGCGGGGAGTATTGTGGCATGAGAGAGGAAGAGAAAGTTTGGGGTGCCGAGGCTGCTGCGAGTTACGACACGCCGGGCACCGGCATGTTCGCGGCGGAAGTGCTGGGACCCACCGTGGAACGGCTTGCCGAGCTTGCCGGCAACGGAGCGGCGCTCGAGTTTGCTATTGGAACCGGGCGTGTGGCAATCCCGCTCCGAGAGCGCGGGGTCCCCGTCACCGGCATCGAGCTGTCACGCGCCATGATCGAGCAGCTGCGAACGAAAGTGGATGAAGCGACAATCCCCGTCATCGCTGGCGACATGGCGACGGCCATCGCACCCGGGAAGTTCACACTGGTCTATCTCGTGTACAACACGATCGCCAATCTGCTCACCCAAGCCGAGCAGGTGGCGTGCTTTCGAAACGCGGCTCGCCACCTCGTCCCTGGCGGTCGGTTCGTCATCGAGCTCTGGGTGCCCGAGCTCCGCAAGCTTCCCGTGGGGCAGGCTGGCGTCGTCTGTCGCAACGAGCCCGGTTACATCGCGGTCGACACCTACGACATGCTTCGTCAAGCTGTCGTGTCGCACCATTTCTGGTTCGATGAGCACGGACAGACGCGGCTCTTCCGAACACCGCAACGCTACATCTGGCCGGCTGAGCTCGATCTGATGGCGTCGCTAGCTGGTTTCGAGCTCGAGTCCCGCCATGCGGACTGGAGCGGTAGCGAGTTCAACGCGGAGTCTAAATCTCATGTGTCCGTGTACCGACTTCCGGGCATCGGGAGCCAAGGCGTCGCCTCCTGACGGGCAGAGCCGTCGTGCGCTGCGCTATCCGCCGTGTCTGCGAGCGTTGGCCCGCATGGCAGCGGCGAGGTACGGGGTGAGGCCGGTTCCGAACTTGTCGATGTTTTCTGCGAAGCGACCATCGGCCTCATAGCCGTCGGCTATGCCGGCGTGGATGGCGAAGGAGCAGGGATAGAACCAGCGATCGATGGAGAGCCGGTGACGTTCTGCGATGTCCATGGCCTCCACGGAGTCAGGGGCGAACCCAGCCTGCAACGCAGCGAAAGCGTCGGCGTAGATTGAGCCCTGCTCGTCCTGGATCCGCTTCCAGTCGTCGGGTCCGTAACTCTTGGTCCGTTTCACTGACTCCTTGTAGGAGTCAGTGTGGCCCCATTGTGCCTTCGCCTCTGCTTCGTATCTGGAAGGGTCGAAACCGTCGAATATTTGTTTCATGTCCTTGTCTCCTCCTGAACCGTCCTCGAGAATTTTGAGGGCGGCATCTATGGCGCGAATCATCTCGGTGGCCTCTTCGGCGCGCTTCTGGAGCTGGCGCTTTTGCGCCAACAGCGCTTGCCTGCGATCGAAGCGTGGATCGTCGAGCGAGCGGCGGATCTCTTCCAAAGCAAGGCCTTGCTCGCGCCCGATCAGGATTTGCTGTAGGCGCAGCAGGTCGTCGTCGTCGTAAAGCCGGTAGCCAGCGCCGGTGCGTCCCTTCGGCACCAAGAGGCCGATCTCATCGTAGTAGTGGAGAGCCCGCACCGAGATCCCGGTGGTTTGCGAGACCTCGCTCACCCGGTACGTGCGTTTGCGATTCATAGGAGGAGCGTGCGGCCTCACGCCGCGTCAGGGTCAAGCCTGAACCTGTCGAATGTTGATTCTTGATCAGTCCTCACCCGCGAACAGGGCGACTTTTTCGAACACTTCGCCGGGAACCTCGATGGGGGTTCCGTGGCGGACGCCGGGGAAAAAAACCGACGCGGAGATGTCTTGCCAGCTGCTGGGGGAGGTTGGGGGAGCGCCGACCTCTGCGCGCAGAGCGCCGTAGGCGCCTTCACCGTATTTGTCGAAGTAGATGAGGAGCTGGCCGTCGCGTTCGATGAGCGAGGGCCCCTCGGCGGCGTAGCTGCCGGTCAGCGGCGCCGAAGGGCTGGCTTGCCAGGCGTCGGCGCCGAAGAGGCTCGGGGAGAGGAGAGCGCGGAGGTTCTTTTGGCCGTCGGCTTCGTCCTTGAGGATCATCAAGAATTCATCACCGAGTTGGAGGATGGTTCCATCGATGAAGTTGCGCCCTGGCTGGGAATACAGGACTTCGGGCGGCGAGTGGCTCTTGAAGTCAGTCGTGAGCACGTAATAGAGGCTGTGAGGATCCGCGGCGCTCGGGTTCGCGTCGATGGGTGAGGAGAAGACGACCAGGTACTGGCGTGTCTTCGGGTCGAAGAAGGTCTCGGGAGCCCACACGTGCTCCACGTTCAGGTCGATCGTGAGGTAGTCCGCCTCGCTCCACGTGACGAGATCCGGCGAGGTGGCATGGCCGAAGCCTCGGTCCTGCACGCAGTTCTGCTCCGCCCAGGGGACACACGAGGTCGTCCACACCAGGTGGTAAAGGCCATCCGGGTCGCGCATGACGTGGGGGTCGCGGAACGAGCCGCCACCGACTGACGGTGGCATGAAGACCTTGCCTGCACCGATCGCTCCCCAGTGCAGCCCATCGTGACTGTGCGCGAGCCGGAGCCCGTCCCCGCGGCCCTGGCTGACCTCGACGAAGTAGCTGAAGAGGTAGTGGCGCGCGTCGGGACGTCCGGCGCGATAGAGCAGGAGCGCGTCACGCGGCGAGAGCGCACGGCCGACAACGCCGAGCCCATCGACCGCGCCGCTCAGAAAGTCCGCGGCAGCGGCGTCCCATTGTCCGCTCCCGACGCGAAGGGGGCCAGTCGCCGAGAACACACCTCCGGGGCAGACGCTCTTTCCCGACAGGACGCCATCCACGTAGAGGCGCTGAGTCCGCGTGGCTTGGTCGCGTGTTGCGACGACGTGATACCACTCGCCGGGGCGAGGCCGAATTTCGGCCGCGGTGACGCACGGGCTGCTCTCCGTCGAGTCCTCGGAGAAGGTCGTGAGGGAGAGCCGGTGGTCCCCGCGCTTTTGCAGATAGACCGCGCTCACCTCGGAACCATCGATGGAAACGACGGTGTTGTACTCGTCGAGCTCGTCGAGACGGATCCAGCTCACAATCGAAAAGCTCTTTGCCGTGTCGACGATCGAGGCGCTCCCCTGGGCGCCAGTTGCGTCGCCGGAGAGCGTGAGCTCTGCGCCGGTAGTTCCGGGCGCGACGGTGGCGGCTTCGAGCTCGAGCGTTGCGTCGCCGACCGACGACGGCACGGTCGTGCCCTCCACCGTTTCGAAGTCCCAATAAGCGTCGAAGCTTTTGATGAGATCGGCGAGCGCATCGCCGGGTGAGCCTCCCGCGTTCGAAGGGACCCCGCCGGAACTCGAGCCCGCCGTTGCGCCGCCCGAGGAAGGGGCGTTCCCCGAGCCCGCCGCTGCGCCGCCCGAGGAGTTGGCGTTTCCAGAGCCCGCGCTGCCGCCGAACGACGTCGTGCCGCCCGACGAGTTGGCGTTTCCCGAGCCCGCGGCTGCGCCGCCCGACGATGTGACGCGGCCTCCAGTGTCTGCGCCCGCACCACCAGCTCCCGAGCCTGGCGGGGCGCCTCCGGTGTTTCCACCCGATGCTGCTCCGCCTGCGCCGCCGGTGTTGGAGCCGGCACCGGGGCTCGAGCAACTCGCGACCGCTAGCCACGAGGCTACGGAGGCCCCCGCCAAGACCATCGTTCTTCTGGTTCGAGGTTTGCTGCTCACGCTGCGCAGGATAGGTCGGAACGGGAGCATTCGCACTCCACCCGCTTCGTGCCTCCGGGTCGGTGCTACTCGTTCGGCCATGGCGTCCAAGGTGTCGGAGCGGTTCGTCTGGGCCGTCGAGACCTTGGGCATCGATCCCGGTGACAGCGTGCTCGAGGTCGGGTGCGGGCACGGCGTGGCCGTATCGCTCGTCTGTGAGCGGCTCGGCCCCAGGGGCAGGATCATCGCCATCGACCGGTCGGAGAAAATGATCGCCGCCGCGAAACACCGGAATCGTTTGCACGTCCAGTCTGGCCGCGCCGTGCTCGAGGCGGTGGCGCTGGAGGACGCGGATCTCGGCGATCAGCGCTTCGACAAGATATTCGCGTTCAACGTCGCGCCGTTCTGGCGGGAGCCGAACGAGGCGCTGGCCGTGGTCCGCGAGCACCTCGCCCCAGGCGGCGCCGTCTACGTGTTCTGGGATGCTCGTCGCCAGAACGGACGCGACCTTGGTAAGCGCCTCAGTCAGCGGTTACTGAAGGGGGGCTTCACGATCGAGCGCGTCCTCCACAAGAAGCTAAGCCCGGTCCCCGCCGTTTGCGTGATCGGCCGCGTCTAGGCTTCGAGCTTTGGTTGGACTACACGAGGCAGATGAAGATCGGGGCTGCGGCTCGCGCGAGTGGGCTTACCATCAAGGCGATACGGCACTACGAGGCTGTTCGGTTGCTGCGGAAGGTGCCGCGTTCGGGTGCCTATCGAGATTTCTCGGAGCGTGATGTGGACACGCTGCGGCTGGCTGCTCATTGTCGCGGACTGGGGTTTAGCGTTGACGAGACGAAGCATGTGGTCGCGTTGGTCGCGGCGTCGGCGCCGGACTGCCCACCGCCGGAACAGGTGAACGCGGTAGTCGAGAGCAGGCTGCGCACGGTGCGTGGCGAGATCCGGGAGCTCCAACGGAAGGTGAGAGAGCTCGAGAAGGTCAGGACGTACGTACAGAAGCGGCTGGCCTGAGCTTGACCTTCCCCCTACGGGAGACTTCATCCTGTTTGGGCATGGACCACATCAGCGTTCCGGTTAGCGATGTCGCACGTACGAAAGCCTTCTACGAAGCGATCTTGGTGCCTCTCGGATGGAGTTGCTCAGGTTGGCGCGCCGAGCGCTACGTTGGCTTCAAGAAGAGAGGTTCGCCGGCGCTCTACTTTGGCGCTGCGGATCGGACCGCCCAGGTTCACCTTGCATTCAAGGCGAACAACGAGGAGGAGGTCCAAGCGTTCCATCGCGCTGCGATGGATGCTGGCGGGGCGGACAACGGCAAGCCAGGTCCTCGTCCGGACTATGGCGCCGCCTACTACGCAGCCTTCGTTGTGGATCCGGACGGACACAACGTCGAAGCCGTTGTTGGTGGTGTTGGGTAGGGGCGCGGGGACGTCACGCTGGCGTCATGACCCAGACGCGCAGCGCCGGGCGCAGGCGATCGATGGTTGCGGGGGGCAGGGCGAGTGCGTCGAGGGAGGAGAAGGACGGGGTTTCGTCGACTTGGCTGCGAACCTCGACGCGGAATCCGCTGCGGGCGAGGAAGGCTTCGAGGTCTTGGCCGTCTTCGAAGGAGGAGGCGTCGATCTGACGCTGGGTGACGCCGGTGATCGCCTCGCGCAGGCGCACGCGCGCGGGCGGTAGGTCCTTGGCTTCGGCGCGGAAGGTGAAGTCGGGGGTGAGCCAGCGACCGCCGGAGAAACGGCGCAAGAGCTCGAGGATGTTCACGGCGAGGCGCTCGGTTTCCTGCTTGGAGAGGTACATGATCAGGCCCTCGCACAGGACGGTGAGCGGCTGGCCGGTGTCGAGGCTGGCTGCGGCGGCGCGGATCTGATCGAGACTGAGCGCGTCGGCGGGGGCGATCCGGTGCCGGGGGCTCTGCGGGAGCTCGTGTTGTTGGCGAAGGTCTTCGAGCAAGCGGAGCTTTTCGGCGACGACGTTGGGCAGGTCGGTTTCGACGTAGTGGATCGCACCGCTGCAAGTAAGATCGAGGCCGCGCAGGGAGTAGCCGCTTGCCAGCTCGAGCACCTGTGGCGCGCCGGCCAGGAGCAGCTGCGTGAGGCTCTTGTAGCGGGCTTCGAACATGGGCGCGTAGAAGGTGAGCTGGTCGCGGTCGAGGCCGTGCTCGCTCAGGATCTGCTCGAAGGCGGCGTCGGCGCCGATGCGCTCAGCTGCTTCGCGCGCGAAGGGGATGTCCGTGAACTGTCGGTAGTAGGCGGCGACCTTGGCCGTCACGCTGATGAGCGAGGGATCGGCGGACATCGTGGGAGGAGTATAGTCGGAGCGCGGTTGACGGGGATGGTTCGCGGGCGCACGCTCTCGGCCCTGCTGAGTTGCAGGCCAGCGCGCGGCAATGATCTCGATTCGACTGAAGCTGATCGACGGAAACCTCGAGCTGCTCACCGCGGCGATCGCCGGGTCGGAGGCGCTCGAGCGGTTGCTCGGGGTCGCGATTGCGGACGGTTGGGCGGGGTTTCCGGAAGCGCTGCCCGTGCTCTGTGCGTCGTACTCGCAACATCCGGAGGGCCACGCGTGGGGCTCTCTGTTCTTCGTCGAACCCGAGGCGAAGATGTTGGTGGGCCTCGGGGGGTTCAAGGGTGCGCCGTCGTCAGAGGGGGCCGTCGAGATCGGATACGCGATTGCGCCTGCATTTCAGAAACTAGGCTTGGCTACGGATGCCGTCGCGCAAATGGTGCGGCGCGCATTCGAAGATGCGAGCGTGCGCGCCGTCGATGCCCACACGCTTGGACACGTGAACCCCTCGACGCGCGTCCTCGAAAAGTCGGGGTTCCGGAGGATCGGAGAAGCCAGCGATCCGGACGCAGGGGTGATTTGGCACTGGCGCCGAGAGCGCTAGCCGGACGCGGCGCCGGGAAGCGTGCCGCCTCCTGGTGCTAGCCAGGTGCTAGCCTGCGGCCATGCGAGCAGTGGGGCGTCGAACGGGGGGGCGCGCGAGGCTTTGGTGGTGCGGTGTCGTTGCGTTGCTGTGCAGCGGCTGCGGTGGGCCCACTCTCCAGCACGTGGTGCAGCGCGATCTGCCTGCCACACGAGGACGGAGCTGTCCCGGCTACCTCGGGTGGAACGACGCGAAGGTGGAGCACGTGTTTCTGTGGTTGAACGGAACCGGAGTGTACTCGAGCGCGTTCGTGCATCCTTCCGTCGAACAGGCGTTGGACGCGAACCCGGCGGCGTATCTGACGCTCGACAAGCCCGGGGTCCGCGCTCCATTCGGTGATCCTGCGAAGCTCACGGTGAACGACGTCGAGCTCCAGCGGTACACGCAGGGGGACATACTCGCGTGCGCACGCCAGGCGATGAGCTGGTCCGAGCAGCAGTTCGGACAAGCGGTTCGGTTCCATCTGCGGGGGCACTCGGAAGGGACACTCGTGGCGCTGTTTCTCTACGAGAAGTTGCTGTCCGAAGAGCCGGCGCTCGCGGCGCGCGTGTCGAGCTTGGTCTTGAGCGGCTTGGGTCTCGAACCGTTCGAAGCGCTGATTCAGCGGCAATTGAAGGGCATGCCGGCGAAGCAAAGCAGCGTGATTCGCGGCGCGCTTCAGAAATGCGACTGGTCGGTGTTACGAAATCGCTTCGTTTCTTGTGACTATCTGGAGGACGCCTACGCGCGGCCGTCCGGGCGTTCCGTCTTCGAGAGCCTTGCCTCGCGGTCGGCTCCGGCGCGCTTCTTCGTGTTTCAAGCGAGTCAAGATTTCCATACACCGGTGCAGTACGTGCATGAGCTCGAGGCCTGGAACGCGCGAGACGGGCACCTCGACATGAAGTTTCGGTACTACGAAGGCGCGCACGTCGGGGCTCCTTCGGAGGTGCAGCGTGAGCTCTCCGAGTTGCTCGTGCAGCTCACGGCTCCGCCAGCGCCGCGCTGATCCTCAGATCGCTTGCGGATGAGCGGGAGCCTCGTCGTAGCGGCCGTCGCGACCGTTGACGTAGCGGACGGGGATGGCGGCGAATTGTTCGGGTGAGAGGTCGAGCGTCGGGAGGTGGATGGCGTGGAAGGTGCCGCCGAGCGCTTCGAGGTTGCCGCGCGCGAAGGCGCGAACCCCGCAGGTGCGGCAAAACGAGTAGGTCAGGTGCGCCTCGGCTTCACCCGGGGGCGTCCAGCGGTACTCGGAGAGGGTCGAGCCGTCGACCAGGCGGAAGCGCTCGACGCCCTTGGCGAACGCGAACCAGGCTCGCGCCTTGGCACAATACGAGCAGTTGCAGCGGTTCGAGCCCTCGTTCAGGTCGAGGTCGGCTTGAAAGCGGACCGCGCCGCAGTGACAGCTTCCCGTGTACGTCTGCAGAGCCATGCGTCATCTCCGTGCTGAGTGGTTGCGTTATGCAACTGGTTGCGAGCGTAGCCGACTGGTTCTAAAACGCAAGCACTTGGATCATGCCCTCGGACGAGCCTCGCTCCTACTGCCCGATCAACCTCTCCCTCGAGATCTTCGGGGACAGCTGGACGCTGCTGGTGCTGCGCGATCTGATGTTCGCGGGAAAGCGCCACTTTCGGGAGCTGCTGCAGTCGGATGAGCGGATTTCCTCGAACATTTTGGCGGATCGGCTCGCGCGGCTCGTCGAGCACGGCGTGCTCACGAAGTCGGACGATCCCACCCACAAGCAAAAGGCGATCTACTCGCTGACCGAGAAGGGCATCGCGCTCTTGCCGATCGTGGTGCAGATCGGCGCTTGGGGTTCGCGCTGGGTGTCGGACGCGAAGAAGCTCGACGCCCGCTCGCGCAAGGTGCTGCGCGAGTTACAGGAGGGCGGTCCTCGCGTATGGGCGGAACGCATGGAGGCTTTGCGGGCGGAGCACGGGGCGTGATGGGAAGGTTGCGAGCCTCAGCCGTGCTAGATCAGCGCACATGCGAACGTTGCTGGGGTTGTGTCTGGTGCTGATCGCGTGCGGGGGCTCGGACGACGATACGGGTGACGCGAGTGGTGCCGTCACGGTCGGCGCGGATTGGGTTCGGGTGCAGTCGTCCTGTGGATATAGTTTCGATGCACCGCCGGACGTGACCGAGGAGACGGGCCAGGGCATCGACTCCTGCGTCAACCGATGGACGGCGGGGACGTGCGTGTACTGGGGGGATTATGGAGCCTTCTCCAGCGATCTCTCGGAGTACCAGACGCTACCGGGGTATCGCGAGTCCCAGCGCTCGATCGACGGGCGGAGCGCCAAGGTGATAACCGCTGGTTCTGAGAGCAGGTTCATTGCTGCCGCGCAGTTTCCCGAGGTAGGCGGCGATTCACCGGGCATTCGCCTCACGGTCTCGGCGGAATGCAAGGACGAAGCGGGACAGCAGGAGGCGCTCGCGGCCTGGGGCAGCATTCGGTTCGATCCGTGAGCGCGAGGGCTCTTGCCAAGCGACGCGCGTAACGCGATCCTCTCGCGAGCATGAGCAGCCGCAATCCGAAGGTCGATGCGTTTCTGGGGCGCGCCAAGCAGTGGCAGGGCGAGATGGAAAAGATCCGCTCGATACTGCTCGATAGCGGGCTCGAAGAAGAGCTGAAGTGGGGCAAGCCCTGCTTCAGCGTCGACGGCAAGAACGTGGCGATCCTTCAGCCGTTCAAGGCGCACTGCTCATTGATGTTCTTCAAGGGCGCGTTGCTGGAGGACAAGCACGGGCTGTTGCGGAGCCAGGGCGAGAATACGCAATCTGCGCTGCGGCTCGAGTTCACGAGCGAAGCGCAGGTCAAAAAGAGCGTGCTGCAGTCGTACGTGAAGCAAGCGATCGCGGTGGAGAAGAAGGGCCTGAAGGTGGACTTCAAGGCCAAACAGCAGCTCGAGCTCCCCGAGGAGCTGACTCAGGCTTTGAAGAAGGATCGCAAACTGGGGAAGGCGTTCGAGGCGCTGACGCCGGGGCGAAAGCGCAGCTACGCCCTGCACGTCTCGAGCGCGAAACAGCCGGCAACGCGCGTCGCTCGGATCGAAAGGTGTAAGCCGAAGATCCTCGAGGGCCTCGGCTTCAACGAGTGAGCCAGCGCGGATCCGCGCATTGATCGCGGGGCATGGGTCGCGTAGCGTGCGGCATGGCGGTTCGCGTCGCGGGCAAGAAAGAGAACCCGGCGCTCGTGCTGCTGCATGGCTTCCCGAGCTCCTCGGATTCGTTTCGCGACGTGATCGGGCCGCTGGCGGAGCAATGCTTCGTCGTCGCGCCGGATCTTCCCGGGTTCGGTAACTCGGAGCCGATCGAGCGGCCGTCGTTTTCGCGATTCGCCGACGTGATCGAGGGAGTGCTCGAGCAGCTGGGCGTGCGGACGTTTTATCTCTACCTGCACGATTTCGGAGCGGCGGTCGGGCTCCACCTCGCGACGCGCGCGCCCGAGCGGATCCTGGGTTTGATCGTTCAGAACGCCAATGCCCACGAGAGCGGTCTCGGGCCGCAATGGGCCGCGACGCGAGCCTTCTGGGCGGAGCCTACGCAGGAAACCGCGACGGCGGCGACGGCGCACCTGACGTTCGAGGGGACGCGCGACCAATACGTGGGCGGGGTTCCCGAAGACATCGCCGCACGCATCGATCCCCTGCGATGGGAGGAGGATTGG
Organism: Polyangiaceae bacterium; assembly: GCA_025937835.1. Classification (GTDB taxonomy): domain Bacteria; phylum Myxococcota_A; class Polyangia; order Polyangiales; family Polyangiaceae; genus PMG-095. Next base: position 39,253 of record JAICQO010000038.1, on the reverse strand, counting down.
CGCGTGTTGTCGCTGCCGGGGCGGCTCGAGATGCAGCGCGCGCTGGTGCTCGACTACGCGAGCCACGTCGCACGCTTCGGCGAGATCGCCGCCTACCTCGAGCGCCTTCAACCGGAGGCCTTGATGCTGTGGGGGAGGCACGACGCGTTCTTCGAGCTCGAAGAGACGCTGAGCTGGATGAGGGCGCTGCCGCGTATGCAGGCGCACGTTTTCGACGGGCCTCACTTCCTGCTCGAAACACACGCGGCGGAGTGCGCCGCGTTGATGCTCGAGTTCGTCAGGCGCCCCGCGCGCGGGCCGCGATCCCCCAGCACGCCGCGTTGAAGCGGACCTGATCGCCGTGCACGTAGGCGTCGAACGCCGAGCGCACGACGGAGAGCACCCGCTCTTTGGTCGCTTCGTCCGCGTCCTGAAGCGCGCGACCGAGAGGCCCCAGTCGCGTCAGGTAGCGCTCCAGGTCCCTTTCTGGAAATGAGCACTCGACGTCGAGCGGGCTGAGCTCGACCTCGGACCAGCCGCTCTGCTCGAGGGTGCGTGCGACGCCGCTCGCGTTCGCGAAGCGAAACTGGCCCGGCCCGTCTGGGTCTCGCGCGGGAAGGGCCGGCAAGAGCGGCGCCGCAGCGCGCTCGGCAGCGGTCATGAACGGATTTTCGGACGGGCTGCGCCAGGCGATGGCGAACAGCTCGGCCTCCGCACGGGCGGCGCGGCGAAGGTTGCTGAAGGCTCGCACCGTGTCGTCGAAAAACATCACCCCGAAGCGTGATACGACGAGATCGAAGCTCGCGGGCTCGAACGGATACACCTCGGCGTCGGCGCGAATGAAGGTCGCGGTGCTGCCCTCGCGTTGGGCTCGCAAGCGCGCGTGCTCGAGCATGGGTTGCGAGAGGTCGACGCCCACGACAGCCGCGCTGCCGAGGCGCTTCGCGAGGGCGACCGTGGTAGCGCCCGTGCCGCAGCCGACGTCCAACACCGCTTGCCGGGGCTTGGCAACGGCTACATCCACGAGCAACCGTTCGAAAGGTTCGAGCATGCCGTCGAGCAGCTCTTGCGCGGCCACCCAGGATTGCCCTGCGGAGCCGTTCCACAACGCGGCCTGTTCTTCGGCGTTCTTGCGTGGCTGGTTCATGGGGCTCATCCAGGCTGCTCCTCGCGCAACATCGCGACCAGGTCGGTAGAGCCGGGATCGCGGCCGAGCTGCGTGAACAGCGTCGTGATCTGACCGCGGTGATGGGTCTGGTGGTTGAAGACGTGCGCGACCGACCACCACAGCGGCGATTCGCTCTTTTTCCCGCGGCGCACGAACACCAGCGGCTGCGCGAGGCGTTCCGGCGTGAGCTCGGCGACCCAGGCAGAGAGCGCTCGATCAGTGAGCGCGCGTTGCTGGCGGAGCTCGGCGAAGTCCGAGTAGAGCTCCTGGTCCAGGCTGTGGATGCCGGGTGCCATGAAGCCGTCCGGGGCTGGGACGCCCTGGAAGCGACCGAGCCAGGTTCGGTCGGCGACGAGCAGGTGGTTGAAGGTGCCGTGGATGGACTTGAAGAACGCGCCGCGGTCGCGCTTGCGCTCTTCATCGCTGAGCGTGGCGGCGAGCGCGTAGAGCTTTTCGTTCATCCAGACGTTGTAGCGAGCGAGCGCGCCCAACCATTCGGGACTCATCATCGGTCGATCAACTAGGACCGGACGAAGCGTTTGCCAAGCCTCAGTTACGGACCAGCGCGAGCGCCGCGACGGCTGCTGCGGCCACGGTCATCAGCGCCCAGCGCAAGCGGCCGAGGGCTTCGTGATGCCAGAGGGCGCCGAGCGCGGCCGTGAACAGGATTTGCGTGCCGGCGAGCGCGCCCCACAGCCCGAGCTCGCCGAAATCGAGCGCGAGCACGGACGCACCGGAGGCGAGGGCCGTAGGCAGAGAGGCCAGCGCGACGCGCCAGAAGCGCGTGGTTACGGGATCGCTGGTCGGGGCTCGCCGGCGCAACAAGGCCGGCGCGAGGATGGCGCCCGCGCCGAACTCCCAGGCCCAGGCTGCGAGCAACGGGTGCGTCTCGCGCGCGAGAAATTTCACGCCCGTCATGGCTCCCGCCATCACGACGCCCGCCGCGATGGTGAAGGCTGCGCCGCGTGGGACATCGACCTCGATCGCGGTGTCTGCGTGGCTGCCTAGCGCGACGCCAGCGCCGCTCGCGACGAGCACGGCGCACAGCAAGACTTGCAACGCTGAGAGCCGTTCATCGAGCACGCCCCAACCGATCAGCAAGCTGCACGCGGCCATGCTGGTGATCATCAGCGCGCCCCGCAACCCGAACGGGATCGAGCGCGCTGCCTGCAGGTGCAGCAAGTTGCCGAGCGCCGTGACCGCGACGGTGAGGAGCAACGCCAGCGGATGAGCGAGCAGAGCACCCCAGGCGGGCGCGGGCACCAGCAGCAACCACGGCGCCATGCTCAACCCGAGCGACACGCCGCGAAACGCCGCCACCTCCACCCGGCCATAGCGCCGCGCCAGACGCCCTACGAAAATGTCGTTCAGCGAGTAGCTGAAGCGAGCAAAGAGACACAGGGCGACGAAGGTGGGCATGGCGCGAGCGGCGGCTTTCTAGGGTCGGAGCGGTGAGAAAGACAAGGGCCTCGCGCTACCTCCGCGACTCAGAGCAAGACGACTGTTAGTTTGTATCCGATGGACGCGGGTCCCGAGAGCAACGCAGGCCGGCAGGTGGTGACGGTTCATCTCACGCTGCTGGACCTGTTCCGGTTCAATCTCGCCATCTTGCCGCGCTCGAGCTGGGGGCGGCTCAGCCTTGGAGCCTACCTGGGGTTTGGAATCGTTACCGGGTTTGCCATTGTCGGTGTCCCGGCCACCTTCCGAGAGGTTCTCGCGTGGCTGCTGGCTGCTGCAGCAGTCACGATGGTTGGTCTCATCGTCTTTTGCGTTTTCCTCGTCCCGTTCTTTTTCTTGTCGTCGAGGACGCCGGGATTGCTCGGAGAACACGTATTCACGATCAAGCACGAGGGGCTACGAGAAGAGACCTCCGCGAACGACACGCTGATCCGGTGGGGTGGTGCCCACGACTTGCACCGTACGGACGGCTTCATCCTCATCGGTACCTCGCCCGTGATGTTTCATGTGTTGCCGCGTCGCTCCTTCGCGTCCCAGGCTGCTTTCGAGGCCTTCTGGGCAGCGATCCAACCGCTCAAGCGTCAGTGAACGAAGACCGGCGATCACGGTGTTCGGAACCTGGGTGGTGTGTTGACCGCGAGCGCAGTGTCGCTGCGCGGCGTTCGCTTTCGCGTCGCGGATGTTACTCCCCGGTGAGCGCGGGCTCGGGACATAACCGGAGCAGGAGAAACACATGGCAGACATCATTCATCGGGTTGCAATCAAGGCTCCGGTTGCGAAGGTTTTCGAGGCGCTCACCACGGTCGAAGGCGTGGCCGGCTGGTGGACGCGCGACACGACGGGCGAGTCCAAGGCCGGCGGACGCATGAACGTGCGCTTTCAATCGCCGACGGGCGCGGAGATCGGCAAGATGGAGTTCGAGCTCGCGAAGCTCGACCCGGGTGAGGTGCGTTGGTGCTTCACCTCTGGACCGGAGGAGTGGCTCGGGACGGACGTGACGTTCGAGCTTTCGCAAGAAGGCGAGCAGACGCTGATCGTGTTCGGGCACAGGAACTGGCGCGAGCCGGTCGAATTCATGGCTCACTGCAGCATGAAATGGGCAACCTTCCTGTTGAGCTTGCGGGACCTGCTCGAGACCGGGAAGGGTAAGCCTGCGCCGGAGGACCTGAAAATCGACAACTGGAACTAGGGCGGATCGAGCCGCTCGATGATCTCGAACAGGTTGCCCTCGGCGTCCTTGAAGTACGCCCAGTACTGACGGGCGTCGGGGCCACCTTCGATCCCGGTGACGGGTTCGGCGCCGCGTGAGATGAGGTCGATGCGAGCGGAGGCGATGTCTTCGACCACGAATGCGACGGAGACGCGCTTGCGATCGTATTGCGGCCGGTCGGACTTCGTGAGCAGCTCGAACAGACGGCCGTCGAGCTCGAACCAGACGAAGTTTTCTCCGATGCGGATCTCGGTGAGACCGAGCGTGTCGCGATAGAATTTTCGCTGCGCTTCCAGGTCTTCACAGACGACCCCGATCCAAGCCGGCCACTTCAGCATCATCGAGCCCTCCGAGGACGAGACCCGAGCTTACCCGCGAAGCCGAGCTTTGGGGGCTCGAAGCCTGGCTCTCCGTGGCAGGTCAAGCGCAAGCTCGCGGGCCGCCGCGGCGATTCGGGCCGCCCTGGAGAACCACGCTGACGTGCACCGGTAGCCGGTTCGCGGTTGCACGAATGTACAAGAAGCGACGCAGGGTGTCCGCGTAGCTTCAGGGGGAATGCGCGAGGACCCCGTTAGAAAACAGCCCACGAGGAAGATTTGGGGTCGGTGGCTCGGCGGGGTGGCGCCCGCCTTGTTGCTGCTGACTCAGTGCAGCGTGGACAAGGCTAATTTCCAGTTCGACGACCATTCCGCCGAAAATGCCGAGGGCGGACCGAGCCCGGGCGGCAACGGGAACAGCCCGGTGGTGTTCAGCTCGGTGGGGGACGTGTGCAGCGAGAACGGGCTGCGCGTCTGCGCTGGTGCCGCGCAGAAACAACGGCTCGTGTGCATCGACGGCGCATTCGAGCAGGACACCCCCTGCAGCGCCAGCGAGAACTGTGATCAACTTTCGGGGGGGTGCCTACCGATCGCTTCCGAGTGCGTCGGCAAGTCGCTCGGGTTTCGGTTTTGCGACGCGGCGGGCAAGGTCAAGATATGCAGCTTCGACCTGGTGCGGGTCGAGAGCGAGGAGTGCAGCGGAACCTGCAAGGACGGCCGCTGCATGGCGAGCGGCTGCGGCGACGGCGTGGTGACACCGCCCGAACAGTGCGACGACGGCAACGCGGTCAACGGCGACGCGTGCTCGAACAGCTGCGTCGCGGCGGGCTGCGGCGACGGCGTGATGCAAACCGGCGAAGAGTGCGACGACGGCAACACCGTCGATAGCGATTCCTGCGTCAGCTGCCGGCTCGCGCGCTGCGGCGACGGCGTCCTGGCTGCGTCGGAGGAGTGCGACGACGGGAACACCGCCGACGCGGACGGCTGCTCCAACCTGTGCAAGTTGCCCAAATGCGGCGACCAATTGCTGCAAGCGGGCGAGGCGTGCGACGACGGCAACGCGGTCGACAACGACGGTTGCACTAACGCCTGCAGGCTTCCAGGGTGCGGCGACCGGATCGTGCAGCCCGGGGAGGCTTGTGACGACGGCAACGCGATCGACACGGACGATTGCAGCAACGCCTGTACGGTGCCGGGCTGCGGCGACGGTGTCGTGCAGTCCCCGCGTGAAGAGTGCGACGACGGCAATCAGGTCAACACCGACGGCTGCACCGTGGCCTGCAAAAAACCGAAATGCGGCGACAGCTTTCTCCAGCCCGGCGAGGAGTGCGACGACGGGAACACCAGCAACGAGGACGGCTGCACCAACCAGTGCAAGACCAACAAGTGCGGCGACGGTTACCGCCAGTCGCCCAAAGAGCAGTGCGACGACGGGAACATCATCAACGACGACGCCTGCTCGAACGTCTGCGAAACCCCGCGCTGCGGCGACGGGATCACCCAGGCGCCCGAAGAGTGCGACGACCGCAACGCCGTCAACGACGACCAATGCACGGTCCTATGCAAGCGTCCGGTGTGCGGCGACGGGATCATCGCGGGCAACGAGAACTGCGAGGACGGCAACAAGAACGATGGCGACGGTTGTAACTCCTCATGCCAGGCGGAAGTTTGCGGCGATGGGATCAGGACCGGCAACGAGCAGTGCGACGACGGGAACAAGGTCGACAACGACGGCTGCAGCGCCACCTGCCGCAAGGAGGTCTGCGGCGACGGCATCGTGCAACGGCCGCGCGAGGACTGCGAAGATCTGAACACCGTGGACACCGACGTGTGCCGCAACGGTTGCAAGAACGCGGCGACCCTGAACGCGCTCAGTAACTCGTGCTCCACCGTTGCGCAGATCACTCAGTCGGTTTGCATGGCCGCGGTCGCCAACTGGTGCAAGCAGTACGGCAACAGCACGATCGCCGGCATGGTCACCGGGCAGGCGGCGGACAACGAATATACGGTCGGCTGTGTCAGCGGCTTCACGCGGCAGGAGGTGGATACGTCGCTGCTTCAGGGGCAGTGCCCGGGCGGCCGCCAACAGAGCCCGGGGTGCCTCGAGCAAGCGGACGCAGCGTGCCAGGCGCTCGGCTACACGCAGGGCTTTTACCTCGGAAATGGCTCGAGCGGCGGGACCACGGCGCTGGCATGTGGCAACGGCACGCGGACCTTCACGGACAACGTGCCCGGTTGCAACGGGATCGGCACCACGGATCCGGTGCCGGTGGCGTGTGCCAAGGCGCTCGCTGCCAAGTGCGGTAGCGGGCGCGGCGGAATGATTCAGCTCCGCGCGCAAACGAACCAGGTCACGTACACCTGCGTGGACTTGACACTGACCGGCAGCGTGCGCCTACGCTGATCGTTCCGATGAAGCTTGGTGCCCTCGAAGCCACGGCTGTGTTCGTGGTGGTGGTGTGCGCTTGCAGCGGCGAGTCCTCGTCGCCCGGAGCTCCCGCTGCGTCGAGCGGAGGTTCGTCGAGCGGTGGCGCTTCGACGGCGAACGGCGGCTCAGCGACTGGCGGCGGAGGGTCTACGGGCGGTGTCGGGCTCTCGACCGGGGGCAGCGCCGTGACTGGCGGCGCGAGCATGACGGGCGGCGCTGGGGCGACGGGCGGCGCCGTCGCGACGGGTGGAGCTGCGATTGCCTCGGGTGGAAGCGGCGGTTCCGTGAGCAGCGGAGGCGCAGCGACGGCGGGCTCCGGCACTGGCGGACGCAGCGGCCCGCGCCCCACGGTGATGGCGGTCTCCGGGACGACGCTGGTCACGGTCGATGCCGGAAAGCGCTACCAGACGTTCGAAGGGTGGGGCACGAGCCTGTGCTGGTGGGCGCACCACGTCGGCGGTTGGAGCGCTGCCGCGCGCAGCCAGGTGGTAGATGCGGTCGTGAACCCGACGACGGGTCTCGGCTACAACGTGTTTCGCTACAACATCGGCGGCGGTGAGAACCCCGACCACGAGCACATGGGCGAGCACCGCGAGATGCCGGGCTTTGCGCCGGCTGCAGGCAAGTGGGATTGGGAAGCGGATCAGAACCAGCGCGCCGTGCTGGAAGAGATCGTCGAGACGGGCAGCGAGGTGATCCTCGAAGCGTTCTCGAATTCGCCACCCTATTGGATGACGAAGAGCGGCTGTGCCTCGGGCAGCTCGGACGGCTCGAACAACCTGAAGGACGACTCGTACGACGCCTTCGCCGACTACCTCACCGAGGTCGTCAAGCATTTCAAGGACAGCTGGGGCATCACCTTCCGCACGCTCGAGCCCCTGAATGAGCCGAACGCCAACTGGTGGAAGTCGAACGGCAGCCAGGAGGGTTGTCATTTCTCGCCTTCGAGTCAGGAGACGCTGATCCGCGCTGTCGCGGCCAAGCTGAAGGAGAAGGGGTTGACCGAGACCGCCGTCAGCGCGTCCGACGAGAACAGCATGGACGAGACGTACGACAACCTGCGCTCGTTCTCGACGGCGACGATGGACGCGACCGTGCAGGTGAACACTCATTCCTATGCTGGCAGCCGGCGCACGGAGGTGCGGGCGCTGACCACCATGCACGGCAAGCGCCTGTGGCAATCCGAGTCGGGGCCCCTGGGTCAAGATCTGTCCGGTGACCTCGCCGCCGCGCTATTCATGGCCGGGCGGATCATCACGGATCTGCGGGAGCTGAAGCCCGAAGCCTGGTTGGACTGGCAAATCGGCGATCCGAGCCGGAACTGGGCGAGCCTGTGGCTCGACGACGCGAAGCAATCGTTCACGCCGCTCAAGCGCTTTTACATGCACGCCGGGTTCAGCCGCTACATTCGGCCGGGCGCGGTGTTCGTCGAGGTGAACCAGCGGGACATGGTGGCGGCCACGAGCGGCGATCAGCGCGCCCTGACGCTGGTGGCGCGGAACGCCGACGCTTCTGCGAGCAAGGGCTTCACCTTCGATCTGACGACGTTGCCGGCCGTCGGCGCGATGGTCGAAGTGCACCGCACGTCGCGCGACGAAGATCTCGAGGCGCAGGAGCCGATCGCGATCGACGGCTTCAGCTTCGTGGCCATGCTGCCGCCGAGCTCGGTGACGACGTTCGTCGTGCCCATGCAGTAACTGCGCAGGGCAGCATCGAGCTCAAGGCGCGCGCCTGGGCGGTCAAGGGCCAAGTTGAGCAAGTCCATCCCCCGTCCAACACTTTGACTGATCGATCCGACGGATCGCGGACATCTCGGGACATGGCCGCGGGCCCCCGCCCTGCGGCGCCCGGCGAAGGCGCAATGCGTCGTTATCGAACAGCGATGGCGAGCGGCGAAATGACTTGCTAGATTCCGCGCTCTCTGCCGCGTCCCTGACGCGCGCCACGGGGTCTTGCCATGCGACAGTCCATCAGCCTTTGCTCTTTTCTTGCCGCTCTCGTCTACGTGAACTGCATCCGGGCCGCGGACCTGTTCGTCGCGCCGAATGGTGCTTCGGGTTGCGGCTGTACTTCGCGCACGGAGCCCTGCGATTTGGGGACCGCGGCCAGCATCGCCATGCCCGGCGACAACGTGATCCTGATGGACGGCGTCTACAAGTCGGGTTTGTGGATCAACGGCACGGGCGGCACCGAGACGGCCTGGATCACCTTCAAGGCCGACGAGTGCGCGACGCCGATCCTCGAAGGGCCCGGCGTGGGCCCGGCCGAAGACGCGCAGGACAGCGGCGTGGGCTCGGCCACCGCTCAGTACGTGCGCTTTCAGGGCATCGTCGCGCGCGGCTTCAACATCGGCTTCGGCAACGGCTGGGCCGACGGCGTGGACTCCGACAAGGTCTCGAACGGCTACTGGGAGATCGAGAACTGTATCTCGTACTCGAACGGCCGCACCGGGTTCACGTTCTTCAGCGCGCCGAACTTCAAGCTCAAGCACTCGATCGCGGCCCACAACGGCACGAGCACGGTGCACGCCTGGTCGAGCGGCGTGACGCTGTTCGAGGCGACCGGCACCAACGTCATCGAAGGCAACATTTCTTTCGAGAACTCGGACGAGCAGAAGCGCACCGACGGCAGCGGCTTCATCGTCGACGAGGCGTCGCACGACGCCCTGTTCATCAACAACATCGCGTTTCGCAACGCCGGTTCGTGCCTGCGCCTGACGGACAGCCGCGGCACGAAGTTCCTCAACAACACCTGTTACCAGAACTCGCAGTTCGGCTCGCGCGCGACGGGCCCCACCAATCCGGGCGAAATCTATTTCACGAACGGCGGCATCACGATCGAAGGCGTGAGCTTCCAGAACAACGTGATCGTCGGGACCGGCGTCGCGCCGGCCGGCAGCATGCCGATCCAGAATCAGCCGACGCAGGGCTGGTCGAACAACGTCGTGACCACCAACGGCACCGGGCTGTTCACGGACGCGTCCGGTACCAATCCGAACTTCGTGCCCACGGGGGCCGATCTGACGGGTAAGGGCATGAGCGGCGCCAACGTGCCGATGGACGACATCGGCTTCGATCCCAAGTGCATCGTCAAGCGCGCGCCGCAGGTGGTGGGACAGATCGCCAAGGGCAGCTGGTGGGAGTTCGATATCGACATCGACTACATCAAGAGCATCGGCGGCGTGAAAGCCTGCTTCAACCCGGGCACGCGCTCGACGAACGACATCGGCGCGTACAAGGCCGGCGCGGTCACGACCGTGACGCCCGGCGGATGCATGCCCGCTGCTCCGCCTGCGGCAACACCGATGTGCGGCACGGGTGGTGCCGCCGGGACGGCTGGAGCTGGTGGCGGTGGTGCTACGGGCACAGCCGGGGCCGGCGGCGGTGACGCCGGCGGAACGGCGCCGATGGCAGGCTCGGGCGGGGCTGCACCCACGGCCGGTACCGGACCGGGCGGCGGCGTCTCGATGCCGGCCGGTGGCACTCCGAGCGCCGGCGGCGCACCGCCCACGTCGTCTTCGGGTGCGGGCGGCGCGCCGACAACTCCACCTGCGGGTGGCGGTTCCACGTCCGCGCCCACCGCGGGCAGCGGAACGGGCGCGGGCGCAGCGCCAGGGGCCGCGACGGGTGGCGCTTCCGGCATCCCAACCACGCCGCCGGCAGCGGGTGGCAATCCGGGCTCGAGCACGGACACACCGCCGCCCGCGAGCGACGAGGGCTGCGGTTGCCGCGTCGCTCCCACCCCGCAGCGGTCGGGCTCAGTCGCCGGGCTCGGTCTGCTCGGCCTGGGTCTGCTGATCGCCAAGCGACGCCGCCGCGTGCGCTGAGGGTCTCGCATCGCCGTGAAGGCGGAGCTACATCCGTCGGAATGGACGACGACGAGCTGTGGCGTCGCTTCGCGCGCCAGGAGTTCACGCCCGCGGAGTGGACGCACGAGATGCATCTGCGCACGGCGTTTCTCCATCTCGCTCGCTACGAGCTCGACGAGGCGCATCTGCGCATGCGCGCGGGCATCATCCGTCTGAACCAGCGTCACGGGTTGGAAGAGACGGCGCAGCGTGGTTACTTCGAGACCATGACCCGCGCCTGGTTGCACCTCGTCGGTGCGGCGCGGCGGCGAACGCGAGCCACGAGCTCGTTCGAGTTGCTCGACCAGAGCCCGGAGCTGATGGATAGGGCCTTGCCGCTCCGGCATTACTCGAAATCCGTGCTGATGAGCGCGCGAGCGCGCGCGATCTACGTCGAAGCCGACCTCGAGCCGCTGCCTGCGCCCTGAAAGGGATGCGATGGAGACGTTGATGTTCCTGCCGGGCGCCTCCGGCAATCGCGAGCTGTGGCGGCGTGTCGGCGAGGGGCTGTCGCACCCGGGGCCGCGCGTGTACTGGGGCTGGCCCGGTTTCGGCGGCTTGCCGAACGATCCGAGCGTGACCGGGCTCACGGATCTGGTCGAGCGCGTCGTGAAAGCGATCTCCGGCCCGACCGTATTGTTCGCGCAATCGATGGGCGGCGTGATCGCGCTGAGAACGGCGCTCTCCGTGCCCCACCACGTGCGCGCCCTCGTCCTGTCCGTCACTTCCGGCGGCATCGACGTGGCGTCGCTCGGGGCCGTCGATTGGCGCCCCCAGATGGCTGCCGAAGATCCGACGCTGCCGAGCTGGTTCCTCGACGCGCGCGACGACCTCAGCGCTGAGCTCCCAGGGCTCCAGATCCCGACGCTACTACTCTGGGGTGATGCCGATCCGATCAGCCCGCCCGCCGTCGGACGCCGGCTCGCCGCGCTGCTCCCGCGCTCCGAGCTCATCATCGTGCCAGGCGGCGAGCACTTTCTGGCGCACGAGCGCGCGGAGGAAGTGCTGCCGCCCATCGAACGGCATTTGCGCGGGATTTAGGCGCGGCGTAGGCGAAAGATCGGCAGTTCGGGACGGCACGTGAAGCGGACCGGGACGAGGCTGGTGCCGGTCCCTCGGCTCACGTAGGCGCGGCTACGAGCCGCGTCGTACCACCCCGCGACGAATCGGCCGCTGCCCTGGGGAAGCATCGGCACCAACGCCGAGCTCAAGCGGACCTGACCGCCGTGCGTGTGCCCGGCAAGCGCCAGCGAGAAACCCGGAAAGTCTTCGGGAAAGCGATCGAACAGCGCAGGGCTGTGCGTGAGTAAGAGGTTGGCCTCGCCCCGGCGGTCGCGAAACGCATCGATGCGGGCATCTCCGGCGGTCGAGTCGTCGGTGGCGTGAATCCGAAGGCCACCGCGCTCGATGGTCTCGTTCACGAGTAGCCGCACTCCCACGCGCGCGTAGGCTTTGCCGAGCGTCGCGGGTGTGATGTGTCCCCAATGCTCCCAATTGCCGAGCGTCGAGACCGCAGCGAGCCCCGGCCGGCGTAGCGCAGCACAAAAATCGCGCAGAACGTCCAAGCGTTGAACAGAGTCGATGATGTCGCCGGTGAGCGCCACGAGCTGCACGTTCTCGGCGCGGACCGCGGCGTGGATGGCTTCCTCCACGGGACCGATGCTTTTCAAATGCGCGTCGGTGACATGCGCGATCGTGAAGCCGTCGAGGCTGGCCGGAAGCCGCTCCACGGGGACCTCGTGCCGCGTCACATCGAGCCAGCGCGGCTCGATAGCGAACGCATCGACACCGATGCCGGCAGCCGCAACGCCGGTTGCGCTCAGCAAGCGTCGGCGAGTGAAGCGCTGACCAGCCACCCGCTGACGCTGACACGGCGCGGAAAAGAGGCCAAGTTCGGCCCGGAAAGATCGTCGCCTTCAACGAGGTGCGCGGCGGGCGGGCTGGGCGCGACCGACTCGGCGATCGAGCCGGAAAGAGATCCTACGCGCGGCTGAGCACTTTTTCTCCGCAACCTGGCGGAGAAAGTAGCCGAGGAGTCGCCATGACGCGTTGGCTCATTTTGATGGTCTCGTGCTGGTTGGGCGCCGCGTGCTCGGGCGCCGGCACGACGGGAGAGACTGGCGCCATCGCTTTGAAAGCGTTCGAGTTCAGCGAGTACTGCGCCGAGACGGGCGCCATGCGCTGCGAGCGCTGCCGCGGAGAAGCAGACGACGAGCGTGAGGAGTGCTTGCGAGTCTGCGCGGCGCTCAGCGAGCGGACCGGGTCGTCCACCTGCTTTGCAAGCTGCGATGTTACCCGCCGGTCGTGTGACGCGGAATGCTCGCTCGAGTCGAACGAGTGCGCGGCGCCCGGCTTTCGGTTCCAACCCTCGTTGCCGAGCGACGCAGCCATCGAAGCGGTCTGCAAGAGTGCGAACCTTCGCAACCAGGGCTGCCGCCAGGGCCCGGTGCGCACCGATTGCGAGGCGAGCAGCCGGCTCGAGCGCCCGGAGGTCGCGGGGGTCTACGATTGCCTGGCCGAGCTCGAGTGCAGCGCTGCAGCGAAGGCGTGCTTCTCGCGGCTCGGAGAGTCCAGTTTCGGCGAGTCACTCGCAGCGTCCTGTCCCAGCGAGGCGCTGGATGAAGCGCTGGTTTCTGCCGTGAATCGCGCGGCAGTCTGGGTGCTCCCGGAGGTACTGGAGGACGCCCGGGTGTGCAGCGAACGAGCTTGCTCGGAGCGCCGGTTCTCGGCGTGTGTGCAGGCTTGGGTCGGCGCGCTATGACCGTGACGTGGGCTCGAAGCAGCTGCCGCGCGTAGCGATCCTCGGTCTCCCCGAGGCGACGGCGTCCGTGATTTACGGCATGTTCGATCTGTTCTGCTCCGCCGGTCGTGACTGGGGTCTCGTCACGAACGGCGCTCCGGGGGAAGCCCTGGTCGAAGTCGAGATCGTGTCTCGGCACCACGGCCAGGGCCCGCTCGAGGTCGCGAACGGCGCGCTGATCCGCCCGCAGCGAGGGCTCGACGCACGGCACTACGACGTGGTTTGCATCCCCGAGTTGGCGATCTCGCCGCAGGCAGCGCTCGACGGAAAGTTCGAGGAGGAGCTCGGCTGGATCCAGAACCAATTCGCCGGCGGTGCGATCGTCGCGACCGCCTGTTCGGGAGCCGTGTTGCTAGCGGCAGCCGGTTTGCTCGACGGGCTCGATGCGACGACCCACTGGGCTTACTGCGACGCGCTCGAGCAACGCTATCCGACGATCCGAGTCCACCGCGACCGCGCGCTCGTCGCCTCCGGCGTCGGGCAGCGCCTGGTGATGGCCGGCGGTGGCACTACCTGGCTCGATCTGGCGCTGTATCTGCTGTCGCGCGTGGCGAGCGTCGAAATCGCGATGCAGGTGGCGCGGCTGAATCTGATTGACTGGCACGACCTGGGACAGGAGCCGTATGCGCGGCTCGTCAGCGCGCGACAGGTGGACGACGCCGTGATCGCGGGCTGCCTTTCGTGGATCGGCGAGCGCCCCACGGTCGAGGCGCCCGTCGCGTCAATGATCCGCGTCAGCGGCCTTGCTGAGCGCACGTTCAAGCGCCGCTTTCAGAAGGCCGCGGGGATGACGCCGCTCGAGTACGTGCACGCCTTGCGGCTCGAGCGCGCCAAGACTTTGCTCGAAACCACCGAGCTCAAGCTCGAGCAGATCGCCGAAGAGGCGGGTTACGAAGATGCAGCGTTCTTCTCGCGGCTCTTCCGGCGCGCCGTCAGCTTAACGCCGGCCCAGTACCGCCGCCGCTTCGGCGCCCTCGGTCGCGCCGTTCGCGGACAGCGGTAGGCGCTGCCGCAGCCGTGCTGCGCCGGTGATTGGCGGCCGCGTCACGTCGCGACCGCGTAGCAGGTCCACGACGCGGGCCGACGCGCCGTCGTAGAAGCCGGTGCTCGCGGCGAAATCACGCGGGTTCGCGAAGGTGCCGAACACCAGGTCGAGCAGCGGTAGATCGGCGTAATTTCGGGCGTGCACACCGCGCGCGTGGTGGTGGCTATGGCTCTCGGGGCGCTGGACGATGTATCCGAGCCAGCGCGGCGTGTTGAGGTTCGCGTGTTGGAACGTGCTGAGCAGCGCTCCGAACAAGAGGAACACCACTGTCGCCGAGGTGGAAATGCCGATCAACGACAGCGCAACGGTGGACACGAGCGTCCAGCCGATCATATCGAGCGGGCCGAACAGGAACGCGCTCGCGACATCGAGCCGCTCCGCGCTGTGGTGCATTTGATGGACGGCGCGAAACAGCCCATCGAAGCGGTGAAGCGTGCGGTGATAAGCGTACGCGAAGATCTGGTACACGAGATACGCCGCAAAGCCGCCGCCCCAGGCGCCGAGAAAGCTCAGATCGAAGAGACGCAACGGTTCGAGCCAGGGCGCGACCAGCAACGGCAGGTACGACGACACGAGGAAGAACGCGAGCAGCGACGCGACGCCGCGCAGCCGGTGTCCGCGGATCGTCGGTAGCGTGCGGGCGGGGAAGCGCGCCTCCACCAGCCACAGCGCGGCGAAGACGCCGAAGAAGGCGAGCGAGATCGGATCGGTGAAGAGTTCGATGAGGGTGGGCACGAGAGCTCCTTTTCTTCAGTGATGGAATGAAGAAGTGGAGCCCCGACCAGGGCGCTGCCAGAGAGGGATACGCCACGAACCCGACGGATCGGCCAACCCAATCTTCCTACTAAGAGCGGCGCGACTCAGGCGCCCGGGCGCTGTCGCGGCTTTCGTCGCGCCGGGACGGGCATCAAATTCCCGTCCCGCACACGCTGCACGAGCGTTCGGAAGATGCGCTCGAGGCCGGCAGCGGTCTCCGGAGATTCGCCGCACAGGACCAGCGCGTGCGCCACCGACTCGAGAGTGGAGACGAACTCGCGGCGCGGCTCGGCGCGGAGCCGGCCATAGATCGACGGTTTGGTGGGCTTCAGCGACAGGCGGTTCAGCTTGTTCAGCCAGGGGTTGCGCCACCACAGCGTCTTGGCTTTGGACCAGGTGCCGTCGAGCACGATGATGCCCTCGAGCTCGCGCGGATCGAACTCGACGCCGCTTCTGGTCGTGGCCTGGTCCGCCTCGGTTTCCTTGTCCGGGAAGAGCACGGCCCAGCGGCGTGGATCGGCGCTCTCTTCACCGAGCGCGTGTGCGAGGTTGCGCCAGCTCAAGCCCACGACGAGCTGCGCCTTCGGTAAGCAGGCCGTGACGAGCTGCGCGGAGCCGAGCAGCGCATCTTGCTCCTGCGGGTGCTGGAGGATCAGCACGCGCCGGCGGGTGCGGTACGACGTGATCCGATCGCAGACGCACGCGGCGCTCGGACGGTGACAAGTTTCGCAGATGGTTTCGGTCAAGGCGCGCTCGGGCCGCTGGTTCTAGCAAATTTACGGCGCGCGACCGCTGGCGTTGCAGCGGGTGACCGGGGGGACGAACACGGAGCGCACCTCTCCGCAGCTGCAGGGCTGGTACACGCTGCTGACGTAGGCGCTGAGATTGCGCCGGGATTCGAGCTCTTCCCCCGACGGCAGCTTCAGCCGCAGGCCTCTCGGGCGAAAGTCGACTCGGAGCCCTGCGTGCTCGTGGGTTTGACCCGTGAAGGTCGGGTGATCGAAGGCACCCAGCACCGCGAACAGGCCTTCGGTGCGGAGCTTCTCGCGGTTCGGCGAGCGGAGGCCGCGCGCGACCGACAGCAACGGCTCGAGGCGCGGGACGTCGCCGCGCGTGGGCAAGTGCGAGAGCCGGCTGAGCTCGGGATCCGCGTAGTAGTAGATGCGCTTCTGCCCGTAGAGCCGGAAGAAGTACGGGATGTCGCCGCGCGCGAGCTGCTCGGCTTCGGCTTCGAGCAGCGGCGGCCAGAGCTGCTGCGACGAGCGCGCGAGCACGTATTCGTCCGTCCCGCGCAAGCACACGCGGATCGGCGTGGATTCGAGCTCGGGCAGCTCCGCGAACACCTTCGCAATCGCTGGCGAGTGACGCTCGAGCAGCGCGAGCACGGCGTGATGAGCGGCCAGCATCGCCACCAGATCGGCGGGTGCGACCGGCTTGCCCAGATACGGCAGAACGCGGCGCACCCCGCAGGCATGCTGGCAGACGGCGGCATACTCCGGATCCGCGTCGGGCAAGAGCTTGGTCTCGGTCGGCAGCGACAGATCGGACAGGATCAGCTCGACGTCCAGCGGTGCGAACACGACGTGGCCGCGCGCGTCGCTGCCGAGAACGAGGTTCTCCCAATGCAAGTCGGCCACGCCGAGCCAGCTGAACAACGCCAGCGCCCGACCGGTGATCTCCGCGAGCGCACGCCGGCTCTGCTGGGAACGCGCGCGGAGCGGCTCGAGCGCGACGGCCTCGACCTCCTGAAAGGCCTGACCTCGCGCCGGATAAAAGCGAAGCGACGGCAAGAACGCGAACGCATCCGGACCGAGGCCGTCTCGTTCGGCGAGCTCGGTGAGCAGGCTGCGCAGCGGGCTCTCGCGGCACAAAACCAGCCACTCCCAGAGCAGCGCGCGGGGTTTATGGACCCGCTTGCCGCGGAGCGTGACGCGGCGGCCGAAATTGTGGGAGTCGCCGAGCGCTGCGCGGGTCATTCGCAGGGACGGAAGTCTTTCGAGCAGCAGAAGCGGGGGACCTGGGTTCCGGGGTCTTCACACTCGGGCGTTCTGAACACTTGCGAGCCCCCGCCGAAGCAGACCCAGGTGAAGCGCTCTTCGCCGCAAAGCGGCGTCTCCGGTGCCACTTCGCAACCCTCGACGCAGGAGTCGTCCGGAAGCTCCGCGCTGCCGCCCGAGCCGCCGCTCGCAGCGCCCGCTTCCCCGGAGCCAGTGCCGCCCATCGTCGCACTTCCGCCCGATGTGGAGGCCTCGCCGCCCGACTCGGAACCGCCGCTCGTCGCCGCATCTCCGCCGGTCGCCTTCGAACCACCGCTGGCAGCGCCGCCAGTGCCGGCGGGAGCGCCCGCGATGATCGGCGAGCCACCGAAGGTGCTGAGGGTGCCGCCGTTGGCTTTCGTCCCTCCTGTCGCCGCTCCGCCCGTGCCTGCTCCGCCCGTGCTGCTCGACTTGCCGCCGGTCTCGACCTCGTCGTTCACGTCGGTCTTGGAGTTGCCGCCGCAACCGGCGACCATCACGGCGCCCACGACCCCGTAGGCCAGCGCCCTGCCGAGCCTCCGCATCGCCACTTCCGCCATGGCCGGAGTGTAGCTCAAACTCGATTCGAATTTGAGCACCTAGGAAGAACTCAATCCAATGATCAACGTCGATTGGTTCACGCCGACCCAGCGTTTGCCGATCACGTCCAGATCGTCGGGCAGATCCTTGGGAAACTCCTCGAGCTCACGCGAGAGGACGTACCAGACCCGCGTTTTGTCGTAGTGGCGGCGCCTGCGCTGCCCGTAGGTGAAGGACGAACCGCGCTTTCTGTGCGAGCACTCCATTCGAAAGCGACGGGCGAGCTCCTTGCCGAGCTCCACGTAGTCCGGGTGCCGCTGCGTGTAGAGCTCCCACAGGTCGCAGCCGTCGAGGTCGATGACCAGGACGTCGGGCTCGCCGTCCGAGGGGCGCCTGCCCTGGAGCTCGAGCAGCGTCGAGAACACCTCTTGAATCGGGTAGTTGCCGGTGATCGTGCTCTCTTTGAAGCGGTGCCAATCGCGTTCGAACACGAGCAGCGGCAGGACCACCAACGCGAGCGCCGGAACGGCGGACAGCCACCGCGAAGGGTTGGCAACTTTCGGCAGCGGCAGCTCGAACGCCGCCGCGGCGAAGGCGGCACTGTAGAACAGCGCAAACAGGTTGGTGCGAAAGTGGCCGTACGGCCAGTAGCCGAGCAGCCCGAACGCCGTGAACACGAGCAGCGGCGTCACGAGCAGCAGCAAGGGTACGACCCGACGGCGCACTGCGAGACTGACGAGCCCCAGCGCGGCCAGACACCACCACAGCTTCGCGTCGATCGATTGCAGCTGTTCGGCGACCTCTCGCGAAAAGACGTGGTGCTCCGGCCATAGCTCGCGCCGGACCCCCGGCATCGCCGCGAGCTCGCCGAGCTTGTCGAGCGTCCACGACCAGAGCGTGCCGGGGCTCGTCCCCTCGAGGTAAAAGACGTCGTACTTTTTCCCCCAGTAGTTGGTGTCCGAGCCGCCGCCCGTGGCAATGCGGCTCCAGACCAGGAAATACAGGCCGAGGGTCAAGCCGACGCTGAGCGCGGCGCCCACCGCGCCGAACACCAGGTGCCGGTACTGCTTCGCGCGATAGGCGGTGTAGCCGATCACCAGGTACACGCCGGGGCAAACGAACAGCGTGTCCTGCGCGAACAGGATGCCGAACCCGGCGAGCGACATCGTGAGCACGAGCCAGCCGGTTTTCCGCGAGTGCGCATAGGTTGCCGCGGCGAAGGCGCAGGCCACGTGTAGCCCGAGCGAGACCGAATACGGCTTGAACTCTTTGGCGAAGTCGATCGCGTTCGGGTGCAGGGCGAGGATCGCGATGAACAACAGCCGCGCGGCGGTGCTCTCGAACAAGCGCCGTGACAGGGGCACAGCGAGCAGCATCGCTGACAGTCCCGATAACCACGGCAAGAAACGCAGCGACGCTTCGCGCAGACCGAACCCCAGAGCCATCAGCTTGCTGAACGTCACGAACGCGATCGGTCGGATCAGCTGGTCGAGGATCGGCTGGTCGGTGAGCAGCAGCGCCCAGCTCCCTTCGTCCAGCCAGAAGGGGATCACGCCGAACAGGTAGCCGCGGGCACGCAGCACGAGCCCGAGGGCCAACAACGCCACCACGAACACGCACGGCCAGGCGCGGGCCGCGCCACCGCGCCGCGCGAAGCGCACGAACGCCTTGATTTTTCGAGAGATTCCGAACAACCGCTGCCCGCGCTCGGTTGCTGGCCGAGCGCAGCCTGGGGTTACACCGGAGCCGTCACCTCGTCCACTGCGCGTTCGCCAGCGCGGCGTCCCATTGCTCCGGAAATGCTGCGCGGGCGGCCTCCGGGGTGAGGAGCGCCGGGGGCTCGCCGAGCCGCGGGCGGAGCTCGAGCTGCCACCAGCCGACGTCGTACCAGGCGCCCAACTTGAAGCCGACGGCTGGGTACAGTGCCACGCGACGGAAGCCGAGTGACTCGTGCAGCCCCACGCTGGGGGCGTTCGGTAGGGTGATGCCGCCGTGCACGGAACAGAAGCCCTGTAAGCGCAAGAGCTCGAACAACGCCGTGTACAGAGCGCGACCGAGCCCGCGCCGCTGGTGCGCAGCGGAAAGGTACACCGCGGCGTTCAGCGCCCACTGGTACGCCGCGCGCTCGTGGTGCTTGGCTGCGTACGCGTAGCCCACGACGTTGCCTTCCACCTCGCACACCAACCACGGTGCCAGGTCCCGCAGCGCCTCCATCCGCGACGCGAACTCGGGCGCGCTGGGCGGGTCGAGCTCGAAGGTGATCACGGTGTCGGTCACGTAGGGCCGGTAAATCTCGGCGATCGCGGGGGCGTCCTCGGGGCGGGCCGTGCGTAGGCTGACGGGCGTCATCCCGGGTGAAGGTAGCTGATGACGAATCCGAAGAAACGCGTCTCGCGGATCGTGCGGAACCAGCGCCGAAATCTGCAGCGGCGCCGAGCTCAGAGCCGGATCAAGTAACGCGCTCGGAGGTCGCGGCCCACTCCGCGGGTCGCTCGCGGTGCATCTTGCGGCGTGTCCAGGCGCCGAATTGCTCGACGTACACGTAGAACACCGGGGTCACGCACAGCGTGAGCAACTGGGAGAACAAGAGCCCGCCGACCACGGCCAGGCCGAGTGGTTGGCGGGCTTCGGCGCCGGCACCGATGCCGAGCGCGATCGGCAGCGTGCCGAGCAGCGCCGCCATGGTCGTCATCATGATCGGCCGGAAGCGCACCAGGCAGGCTTCGCGGATCGCCGCTTCGGCGGTGACGCTCGGATCTTTGCGAGACTCGATCGCGAAGTCGATCATCATGATGCCGTTCTTCTTCACCAGGCCGACCAGCAAGATCACGCCGACGAACGCGTAGACGTTCAGGTCCTGACCGAACACGAGCAGTGTGATCAGCGCGCCGAACCCGGCGAACGGCAGCGCCGAAAGGATCGTGAGCGGGTGCAGCAAGCTCTCGTACAGGATGCCGAGCACCAGGTAGATCACGAAGACGGCCACGATCAGCAGGATCCCGAGCCCTTGCAGGGAATCCTGGAATGCCTGGGCCGAGCCCTGAAACCTGGCCGTGATGTTCGGCGGAAGGATGCGCGCGGCGGTGGCCTCGGCCACGTTCACGGCCTCGCTCAGGGAGTGGCCCGGCTTCAAATTGAAGGACACCGTGGCCGACGGCAGCTGCCCGGTGTGGCTCACGGTGAGCGGCCCCACGCCTTCTTTGACGTCGGCGAGAGCGCCGAGCGGGACCAGCGCGCCGCTGTCCGCGCGCACGTGGAGCAGGCGCAGCGCCGACGGATCGCGCTGCGTCAGCGGGTCGAGCTCGAGGATCACGTCGTAGTTGTTGTTGCTGGTGTAGATGCTCGAGACCTGGCGCGAGCCGTAGGCGCTGTACAGCGCGTCTTCGATCCGCGACACGGACACGCCGAGCTGGGCGGCGCGTTCGCGATCGATGTGCAGATTGACTTCGGGGTTCTTGAGTTGGACGTCCGTGGTCACGTCCGTGAGCAGCGGAGACTTCGCAAGCTCCTGCGCCAGACGCGGCGCTTGTTCGAAGAGCACATCGGTGTCGGTCGATTGCAGGGTGAGCTGGTATTCGCTCTTGGTGGTGCGCCCGCCGAGCCGGATCGGCGGCGGCACGCTGACGAAGGCCTGCATGCCGGGCAGGACCGACAGCCTTTTCGCGAGATCCGTGGCCACCTCCTGGGCGCTGGCTTCGCGCTCGGAGCGCGGCTTCAAGCGCAGGAACGAGCGGCCCTGGTTCGAGCCTCCGCGGCCGTTCCGCGCGCCGACGTTCGACATCAGGCTCGCCACGTCGGGGTGGTTGCGCAGGATGTCCGCGGCTTGCTGCTGGAGCCGCTCGGCGGTTTCGTAGGACACGCCCTCGGCGGCTTCGGTCGTGACGTTGAGCTGCTCGGTGTCTTCCGTGGGTAGAAAGCCCTTGGGCATCGCCACGAACAGCGCGACCGTCGCCGCGAGCACCGCTGCCGAAAACAACATCGTCAGCCGCTTGTGCCCGAGCACCCTCACGAGCACCCGGTCGTAGAGCCGGACCGCGGCCTCGAACCCGCGCTCGGTCGCCTGGTAGAAGCGACCCGGTGAGCTGTGCGACCCGGGCTTGAGCAACCGCGCGCTCATCATCGGCGTCAAAGTCAGCGACACGAAACCGGAGACCAGGATCGCGATCGCGATCGTGACTGCAAATTCCTCGAACAGGCTCCCGAGGATCCCGCCCATGAACAAGAACGGGATGAACACTGCCACGAGCGACAGCGTCATCGACACGATCGTGAAGCCGATCTCTGCGCTGGCGTCGAGCGCGGCCTGCATGGGCTTTTTGCCCATTTCGAGGTGGCGAACCACGTTTTCGAGCACCACGATCGCGTCGTCGACGACGAAGCCGACGCTCAAGGTCAGCGCCATCAGCGACAGATTGTTGAGCGAGAAGCCGAGCAGGTACATGCCCGCGAACGTGAACAGGATCGCGAGCGGCATCGACAGACTCGGGATCAGCGTGGCCATCACGCGCCGCAAGAACAGAAAGATCACGAGCACGACCAGCACCAGCGTGAACACCAGCGTCAGCTCGACGTCGTGTACGGACTCCTTGACGGTCAGCGAGCGGTCGAACAGCACGTCGAGCTCGACCGCGCCGGGCAGCTCTTGGCGAAAGGCCGGGAGCAGCCGGTCGATCTCCTGGTTGACGGCCACGGTGTTGGCGCCCGGCTGCTTCTGGACCGCGAGGATGATCGCGCGCTGCGAGCCGCTGGCCGTGGCGTACCAGGCGGCGGTCTTGTCGTTCTCGACGCCGTCGATGGCGCGCCCGACGTCGCGCACGCGCACGGCCGCACCGTTCTGGTAGGCGACGACCATCTCCGAGTAGGAGGCCGCGTCCTCGAGCTGGCCGTTGGTCTCGATCGCGAAGGCCTTGTCCGGGCCGTACAGCGTGCCGGTCGGCAAATTGACGTTGGCGCCTTGAATTGCGCGCGCCACGTCGTCGAGCCCCAGCTTGCGCGAGGCGAGCTTCTGCGGATCGGCCTGCACGCGGACCGCGTACTTTTGCGAGCCGTAGATCTGGACCTGCGCGACGCCGCGCACCTGCGAGATGATCTGCGCGAGCCGGGTCTCGGCGAACTCGTTGACCGTATAGAGGGGCAACGTCTTCGACGACAGGGACAGGATCAGGATCGATTGGTCCGCCGGGTTCACCTTGCGGTAGCTCGGCGTGGACGGCATGTTGTCGGGCAGGCGGCTGCTCGCGCGCGAGATCGCGGCCTGGACGTCCTGCGCGGCCGAGTCGAGATCGCGCCCGAGGTCGAACTGCAGCGTGATGTTCGTGGAACCGAGCGAGCTCTCGGAGCTCATCGATTCCAGGCCGTCGATGGCCGAGAACTCCTTCTCGAGCGGCGTCGCCACCGACGAAGCCATGGTCTCGGAGCTCGCGCCGGGCAGCGACGCGCTGACGTTGATCGTCGGAAAGTCGACGTCCGGCAGGGCGGCGACGGGTAGCTTGAAATAGGCCATCGCGCCGAACGCGAGAATCGCCAGCATCACCAGGCTGGTCGCGATCGGACGCAGGATGAAGGGCTTCGACACGTTCATGGCCGCGCGCCCTCCGGGCCGTTGCTCGCGCTCGCGCCCGGCGCCCCGACTCCGGGCTTGATGCTCACGGCGATTCCGTCACGCAACCTGACCTGGCCTTCGATCACGACCTGCTCGCCCGCGCGCAAACCGGAGCGCAGCACGGCGAACTCGGGTGTCGTGCGATCGATCTCCAGCTTGCGGAGCCGGGCGCGCCCCTGCTCGACGACGAAGGCGTAAGCGCCGGACTGCCCTTCTGCGACCGCGGCACCCGGCACGATGATGGCCTGCTTGTCCACGCCGAGTACGAGCGCGACCTCGACGGACACCCCCGGCCAAAGCTCGAACCCGGTGTTCGGGTAGGTTGCCTTGAGCGCCAGTGTGCCGGTGGCTTCGTCGACGGCGTTTTCGAGGAACGTGAGCGGTGCCGTCACGGGCTTCGAGTCTGCACCGGCCCGCTTGATGCGGACGTCGAGCGTCGCGCCCTTGGCGCGCTCGCGAATGCGATCGACGTACGTCTCCGGCACCGCGAACCTCACCTGCACCGGCGTCAGCCGGCGGACCACGACCAGCGGAGCCGGATCTCCCGCGCGCACCACGTTTCCGGCGTGAACGAGCAGCGCGCCCGTGCGGCCGTCGAGGGGCGACTTGATGTGCGTGAAGGCGACGTTGATCCCGGCGCTGCGCAGCGCCGCTCGGCCGAGCTTGACGTTGGCAGCCGAGGATTGCGCGTCCGCTCGCGCCTTGTCGAGCTCTTGTGCGGTCGCGAGCCCTTCCTGGACGAGCCGCTCGGTGCGTTCGGCCTGAAGCCGCGCTTGCTCTGCCAGCGCCTGGTAGCGCTCGACTTCGGCGCTGGCGACGGCCATCGACGCGGCGTAGGGGCGCGTGTCGATCGTGAACAGCGGATCGCCGGCCTTGACGAAGTCGCCCTCCTTGAAATGAACCTGCGTCACCAGGCCCGACACCTGCGACACGATCTCGACCGTGCTGCTCGCCTCGACGATCCCGAACGCGGGGATCTCGAGGGGGACATCGCGCTGCTCGACTGCGGCGACGCGCACCGGCACGGCCTGCGCAGGCTTCGGAGAGTCTTTCTGGCCGCGGCTGCAGCTCGCGAGCAAGAGGAAGGCGAATATCGCGGCGGTTCTCACGACGAAAGCCTAGTTTCGGATGCTTTCACGCGTCTTGCTGGATTGTGTAGGAATGTGTCCGCGCTGGGCCCGGCGTGGCGATTGTGTACGATCGGCCGATGGAGCCCGCGCCGCTTCAGGTCTTGCTCGTCGAAGACGACGCGAAGCTCGCGCGCCTCACGCGGGACTACCTCGAGGGTAACGGGCTCAAGGTCGTGCACGTCGCGGACGGCAGCTCCGCGATCAAGGCCGGCGCGCAGCCGGAGATCGACGTGGTCGTGCTGGACGTGATGCTGCCTGGCGTCGACGGCTTCGAGGTGTGCCGCGAGCTCCGCAAGTCTTCGCACGTGCCGATCATCGCGGTCACCGCGCGCACCGACGTCGCCGACCGCGTGCTGGGCCTCGAGCTCGGCGCGGACGACTATTTGACGAAGCCGTTCTCGGCGCGCGAGCTTCTGGCGCGGATCCACGCGGTCACGCGCCGCGCGCGGGGCTTGGCCGGGCCTTCGACGCGGGAGCTGCGCGTCGGCCGGCTGGTGCTCGATTGTGACGCGCAGTCGGCCACGCTCGACGGGCGCGCGCTCGCGCTTACGTCCTACGAATTCTCACTCTTGAGGGTGTTTGCCGAGCACCCCGGGCGCGTGCTCAGCCGCGAACGCTTGCTCGAGCTCGCCAAGGGCAACGCCGATGAAGCTTTCGATCGCTCGATCGACGTGCGCGTCTCGCGCTTGCGCCAGAAGCTCGGCGACGACTCGCGGCAGCCGCGGCTCTTGAAGACGATCCGCGGCTCCGGCTACCTGCTCACCCCGGGTGAAGAGCGGTGAGCCGCGCGGCTCCCACGCGCGGGCGCGGCTTGCTGCTGCGCGTCTACGTGTTCGGCGTGCTCATGTCCGCGCTGGCGACGGGTGCGAGCTTTCTGGTCGGAACCTACCTGTTTCAGCCGGTCGCCGAGGGGCCGAGCCGCCCGAGCACGGCCTGGATCGCCTGGCACCTGATGGCGATCGCCGACGACCGCGAGACGCTAAGGCGCGAGCTCGAGGACCTCAAGCGCCGCTCGAACATCGAGATGACGATCTTCGACGCTCGCGGGACGATGATCGACTCCAACGCGGAGTGGCCGCCCCAGCCACTCGCCGCGGCGGAGCTCGCGCGCTTCGCGCGAGAGCGCACCTCTTTCCAGGACGGCGCTGGTGTCGTCGTCGAAACGGGGTTGGACGGCGGCGTGGCTCACTACGCGCGCGTCCGCTATCCGCTCGCGACGCTGCCGCTCGGTCTCGGTGCGCTGCAGCTCGCGGCCGCGCTCGGCGTGCTCGCGCTGATCTCGATCCCCGTCGCGCGCTCGCTGGCGCGCCCGGTGGAGGACCTCGCCGCGTTGACGCGCGCGTTCGGGGCGGGTGATCTGTCTCGCCGTTCGAATAGCGGCCGGCGCGACGAGATCGGCGATCTGGAGCGCGCCTTCGACGAGATGGCCGATCGGATCGGCACGCTCCGCCGCTCGGAAAAGGAGCTCCTGGCGAACGTCTCTCACGAGCTCCGCACGCCGCTGGCGCGGATCCGGCTGGCGCTCGAGCTGGTGCGGGACGGCGCGGAGCGCGCCGAGAGCTACTTCACCGACATCGAGGACGACCTCGCCGAGCTCGAGCAGCTGCTCGACGGCATCCTCACTGCCGCACGCCTCGACCTGGCGCGCGGCGACGGAGGCGACGCCTTGCCGCCGCTCAAGCGAGAACCGGTGGAAGGGCGCAAGCTGATCGGAGCGGCCGAGGCACGCTTTCGCATTCGCCACCCCGAGCGCAAGCTGTCGACGTCGTTGCCGGCTTCCTTGCCGAACGTCAGCGCCGATCTGGCCATGCTCCGCCGCGTGCTCGACAACCTGCTCGACAACGCCGTGAAGTTCTCCGAGCCCGACGACCCGATCGAGCTCGAAGGCGCGAGCGACGCGTCCTCTGCCTTGGTGCTCCGCGTCCGCGATCGCGGGATCGGCATCGCCGCCGAAGATCTCGCGCGGATCTTCGAGCCCTTCTTCCGCGGTGACCGCAGCCGCACGCGCTCCACGGGCGGCGTCGGTCTCGGGCTCGCGATCGCCAAGCGCATCGTCGAAG
Organism: Polyangiaceae bacterium; assembly: GCA_025937835.1. GTDB lineage: Bacteria > Myxococcota_A > Polyangia > Polyangiales > Polyangiaceae > PMG-095. Next base: position 12,898 of record JAICQO010000038.1, on the reverse strand, counting down.
CGCACGGCGGCAACATCGCCGTCGAAAGCGAGCCGCATAGAGGCACTTGCTTTACGGTCTCGATTCCGACGTCCCCCGCTTCGAGCGCCTCCGCGTGAGCCACGCTCCACTGAGCCAGAACTTCGAGATCGGATTGCCCGCCGTCTTACTCTACGCGCCGCAAGAGTTCCGGAACCTGTGTCTCGTCTCTCGCACGCTCGAAGGCTTCGGGCATCGAGAGTGCTTCGTGTTCGATCCGTTTCGACTGGTGCGCGACCGCTACGGAAAGGCGCGGACGCGAGACCTGCGCGCGATCTCGGCCGGCGCGTTTCAGAAGATTCGATGGCACCGCGTAGAACGTCCCGACGAGCTCCTCCGCGAGCACCGGGACCACCGCGGGCGCGTCATCGCGACGGTGGCCGCGGAGAACGCTTCGCCGCTCGGCGAGTTTCGCTTCGCGTCCACGGACCTGCTGCTGTTCGGATCCGAGAGCGTGGGTGTGCCAGCTGACATCATTGCCGCCACCGACGCCGCCGTGACCATCCCGGTATCCGGCCAGACGCGCAGTTTGAACCTCGCCGTGGCCGTGGGCATCGTCCTCTTCGAGCTGCGCCGTCAGCTCGGCCCAAACTCCGCCTCTTCGACCTCATCCCCTTGATTCCGCGCTGCGGGACCACGACGCCAGCGAGAACGTGCTAAGCGCCTCCAAGTGAGGGAGCGGCGCCCGAGAGTCACCCGCGAAGCGGTCGCGCTGATCGGCGCGGCGGCTCTGCACGCGCTCGGGTGGTGGGCGATCCGCGAGCAGCCCTCGCCGCAGCCAGCGACGGAGCTCAGCGTTCCCGCGCACGAGCCAATCGAGATTGGGGTCGAGACTGCGGCCCTCGACGACGCCGTCACGCCGCAAGCGGCTCCCGCGCAGGGCGGCGCCTCTCGTCCCATCGCTCGCACGCCCGATGGCGCCCTCGGTGCTGATGGCGCGCCGCAAGCGGCGGTCGCGGAGCTTGCGGACGGCCGCGCAACACTAGAAGAGACGGCCGAGCCCACTCTGGGAATCGACCCCCAAGTCTACGCGCCGATCGATTCCGAATCCAGCGCGCCGATTGATCTCGGGATCGGTGAGAACGGCTGGCAGCGCTGGGCGACGGGTCCGATGGTCGCGACCGAAGGCGTGGTGCCGGCGACGGGCGCAGCGCGGCGGCCGCTCGTGCGCGTTCCCGTTGCCAGCAAGAGCGGCGGCTTGCAAGAAGGGCTCGAGGAGCGCAGCCGCGCGCTCGGGCTCGGGCCGTCGGGGCGTGTGCTGTCGGCGATGCGCGGCGCCGCGCATCACGGCGATGCGCCGGAGCTCGGCAAGGCGCGTTTTCAAATCACGGTGACGCGCGACGGCGCGGTGGAAGTCGCGGTCTCGGCAGCGACGGCACCCAAAGACGCGTGGGAAAGCGTTGCTCGGCGCGCGGCCGCTGACTTGCGGCGCAAACCGCCGCGCATTCCGGCCGGCCGCGCCGGCGCGCGCCTGGTGATCGAGCTCGTCGCCGACGAACGCTTCCCGAGCGGCGTCGCCAGCAAGAGCTTGAAGAAGCCGCAGCTCGAGGCCGTCGCGCCGCGCCTGCGTTCGGTCGAGGAAGGTCGGAAAGAGATCGAAGAGCTCAACCCGACCGCGGCGAACGACAGCGTGCCGCTCCAGGAGCAGATCGCGAACACCGAGGTTCCCGGCCTATTCGTCGCGGGGAAGAACAAGGTTTGCGACTACCGCGCCGGCATCACTCCGCTCGGCACCTTGCAGGCGCCCTCGGGTAACCGCGAGCGGAACGCGGGCACCGAGTTTCGCATTCAGGGCGCGTGCGATCCGTCGAACGCGGACGCCAAAGCCGCGCGCGTGGTGCGGGTCGCGGTGCTCGAAGAGCAGATGTTTTGAAGGGCCGGGTTTGGCAGTCTCGTTCGTGACTGCTTACAGTCTCGTTCGTGACTGTGAGGTTTGCGCCGGCGCGGGCCTCTGGACGTAGCCGAGCTCGCGAGGTTCGCGCGGGCGCGAGCGCTCGGAGGGAGGGTAACGAACGGATGAACTGCAGTCTCGAACGTGACTGTGAGATCGCGCGGGGGCGAGGCCTTTTGGGGGCGGGGGTGACGAATGGATGAACTACAGTCTCGAACGTGACTGTGAGCTCAGGCGGGGGCGAGCTTTCGCGATGTGACCGTGGCGGAATGCTGACTGGCCGGCGACTGGACTCGGCCCCGACGGGACGTCACAGCGGCGTGGGCGGCGTGGGCGCGATCTTGACGAACAGCACGCCGGGCGAGGCGAGGGCGAAGCGGCCGGTGAATTTGTCGCCGCACTGAGACTGCGCCTGGGGCTCGGGCGCGGAGTCCATGGCGCCGCGGAGCTCGGCCCAGTCGGCGTCGGACATGGCCGACATGGCGGGGCGACCCTTGGCTTCCCACACGGTGTAAGCGTTGCCGTGGGTTTCGTCGATGCGATACACGGTGACGTCGTAGGGCTTGCTGGCGTCGAGGCCGCTGACGGTGACGGCGATGTCCTGCGCGGCGCCGGGCGTGTAGTAGACGTCGTTGGCGGGGCCGTTGCCGGGGCTCTGGCCGTTGTAAACGAGGACCTGGACGCCGCCGCTTGCGTCGCGCGCGGCCATGCCGCCGAGGCCCGCGGAGCCGCCGGTCGTGAGCGAGACCTGCTCGTTGCCCATCTGCGCCAGGAACTTGTAGGCGTTGTAAGCGGGCTTGTGGATGTTCTCGCGGGAGATCAACCCCATCGCGCCGATGAACGGCTCGCCGTCGCGGTAGTTGTCTTCCTTGAAGATGTCCGACAGCGTCCACCAGGCGTAGGTGAGCGGGAAGCGCTTGTTGTCTTTGGCGCAGCGCTGCGCGATGTCGGAGTAGGTTTGCGCGACGAAGGCCGCGCCGTGCTCGTTCTCCTGCGGCTCGTCGTGGAGGTTGAACTCCCAGGTGGGGCCGAACTCGGTGATCGCGATCGGCGTGTCCGTGAGGCCGTAGCTGTCGAGCAGGTCGAGGCCCGCGAAGTAACCGTTGATCGCGCCGTCGAGGAAGCTCCACGAGTGGTACATGAAGACGTCGAGCTGGCCCGGTTGACCCGGCGTGACGTAGTTGTCCCGGGTCACGTGATCGAGGAACTTCTTGCCGATCTCGCTGTTGCCGGTGAGCTCGACCGGTTGGCTCGCGACGGGGCCGCCGACCTTGGCGGTCGGGAGCGCCTTGAGCACGCCGGCGACGGCATGATCGTAGAGCTCGAAGTATTGGTCGAGGGTGCCGTCCCAGAACTGGCCGCGGCAACACTCGGGCTCGTTCCAGACCTCGAAGTACCACTGGTTGACGACGTCGGCGCCGTAGCGCTCCTTGACGTGCTCGGTGAACTTGAACACGAGCTCTTGCCAGAGCGCGAAGTCCTTGGGCGGCGAGGTGCCCATCTTCCACAAGAACCAGGTGAGGCTCGGATCGCTCGCCAGCTGTGAAGGCATCGAGCCGAGCTCGACGATCGGCTTCACGCCATTTTCGACGAGGAAGTCGAAGATCTGATCGGACTTGGTGAAGTCGTAGACGCGCGCTCCGTCCACCTCTTTGTAGATCCCGAGGTCGTCGTGGAACAGGCCGTGGGCGCGAATGCTGGTGAGGCCGAGGTTCGCGACGCCGTCCTTGACGTGCGCCTTCAAGATCTCGCCCCAGTTGTTCTCCGTCTGGAGGAACGCCGCCATGTGGCCGATGCCGTAGGTGTTCCAGAAATGCGGCAGCGCGCCCTTGGCGCTGGCGCGGTCGACCGTGACGGTGTGCGGCGCGCCGTCGAGCGAGGCCGCCGTGAAGCTGCCCTTGCAGGTGGCGGGTGTACCGACGAGCCCGCCCGTGCTCGCGCCGCTGTTGCCGGCGTTCGCAGCGCCGCCCGCAACGACCGGGAGGCCGCCGGAGCCGGCGGACGGGTTGAACCCGCCTCCCATGCCGATCACGGTCGCGCCACCGATGCCGCCTGCCGCGGGTGTGCCGGCGGAGGCACCGCCTGAGCCGGCGTTGGCGACGGGTGTTCCGCCCATGCCGGCAGGGCCGGGACCGGTTCCGGAATTGCCGCCCACGGGCGCCGGCGCGGCCGGCATGTCCGGGTTCTGATCGACGACGTCACCGGTGTCGCAGCCGGCGACCGCTACCAAGCCCAACACGGAGCCGGCGCTGAACAACCCGAGGGAACGACCGATTCGAGAAGATAAGAACGACATGCGAGGAGCCGTGCGTATATCAGCAAGCCCGGGGGCTGTCCCGCGGCGGTGCCGTGCACCCGAAGCGAAAGCAGCCTTCTTTTGCAGCGCGCCGGAAAAAAACCGCGAGTTTAGGATTCCGTCATCGTCAGCGCGAGCTGCGCGAGGTTCGCGAGCACGGCCAAAAACTCCGCGGGCTCGACCGGCTTCGACAGGTGCATCTGATAGCCGAGGCGAAGCGCGCGCCTTCGGTCTTCGGGCGCCGCGTAGGCGGTGAGCGCGACGGCGACGGTGCGGCCGCCCCTGTCCGGCGAGCGCTTGCGCACCTCCTCGATGAACCAATAGCCGTCCGTGTCGGGCATGCCGATGTCACAGACGATCACGCGCGGAGAGGCCCGATCCAGCGCGGCCAGGCCTTCTTTCGCCGAGGCTGCGAGCAGCACCGAAGAGCCGCACTGTTCGAGCAGCTCGCACAGCATCTCGCGCGTGTCGGCCTCGTCGTCCACGATCAGCACCGTCAGGCCCTGAAGCTCCTTAGGGCGTTCGAGCTGCGGTCCGAGCTCGGCGGCGCTCGGATGGCGGAACGGGCTCTTCGCCGGTTGGCGCAGCGGCGCGACCGGCAAGCGCACGACGAACGTCGCGCCGCGACCGGGACCTTCGCTGTGCGCGCGGATCGTGCCGCCGTGGAGCTCGACGATGTGGCGCGCGATCGCGAGCCCGAGTCCGAGCCCGCCGTGCACGCGCACGCGGCTGCTGTCGGCTTGCTGGAAACGCTCGAAGATCGTCCCCAAGAGCTCCTTGGGGATACCCTGACCCGTGTCGCTGGCGGTGAGCTCGATCTCCGAATTCACGCGCTCGACGACCACCCGAACCTTTCCGCCCTTGGGCGTGAATTTCGCGGCGTTGCTGAGCAGATTCCAGATCACCTGCTGCAGGCGCTCCGCGTCGCCGCGGATCGTGCCGGCCTGGGGATCCACGACGCGCACGACCTGGATTTCCTTGGAGCGAAACGCGTGCTCCACGGACTCGAGCGCCGCGTCGACGACGGACGGCAGATCGACGGTCTGGACGTCGAGGCGCAGCTTGCCGGAGACGATGCGCGAGACGTCGAGCAAATCTTCGATCAGCCGCACCTGGGTGAGCGCGTTGCGCTCGATCGTCTCGAGCGCGCGATCGAGCTTGTTCGGGTCGATGTTGCCGCTGCGGATGATCCGCGCATACCCGAGGATCGCGCTCAGCGGCGTTCGCAGCTCGTGCGAAACCGTCGCCAAGAATTCGTCCTTCGACTGATTGGCGCGCACGGCGTCGCGGTACGAGCGCGCGTTCTGGATCGCCAGCGCGGCGACGTTGGCGAGCTGCTCGGCGACGGCGAGGTCTTTTGCGTCGAAGGTGCGTCCCGAGCGAGCGGACGCGAGCGAGATCGCGCCGAGCACCTCGTTGCCGCAGCGAAGCGGGACGACCATCGCGGAGCGCAGCCTCAGCGCGCGCAGGGCTTCCAGGTGAGCGGCGTCGTTTGCCGCTGCGGCCAGCATGGAATCGGTCACCTCCAGAACCAGCTGCGAGGTCCCGGACTTCACCACCGCGTGCACGCCGAGGGATGAGCTCGGGTTCGGCGGGTAGCTCTTCTCGAGCTTTTCGGCGGCCGCGACCTGCGCGGCATCGGCGTGGGCGCTCGCCAGGCGCTCGATCGCGCCGCCCGTGCCGACGATGTCGACCGCACACCAGTCCGAGAGCGTGGGCACGGCCAGCGCCGCGACCGTGCGCAGCGTGGACTCGTAGTCGAGGTTCGAGGCGAGCAGTGCGCTGGCCTCGACCAGAAAAGCGCGGCGGGCGGCGCTGAGGCGCAGCTCCTCCTCCTGCTTCTTGAGTCGGGTGATGTCGGCGAACACGGACACGGCGCCCGTCAGGGCTCCGTCGGGGCCGAAGATCGGCGCGCTCGAGCCGAGCAGCACACCGTGGCTGCCGTCGAAGCGCTGGATCTGGATCTCCTCGCCCTCGGTGATGGTGTGAGCGGTGAGGGCGCGCGCCATCGACCAGTCCGAGCCTTCGAACGGGCGACCGTCGGCGTGGAATGCGCGGTAGGTGCCCCAGGACGCGATGTCGTTGGCGGTGGCGCTGCCCGCCCAGATCCGCTCCGCTGCCTTGTTCTGGAGCACGAGCTTGCCGTGCGGGTCCGAGACGATGATGCCGTGCGGGCTGTGCGCGAGGATCGCCTCGACCAAGCCGCGCTCGCGCGAGGCGAGCACGCGCAGCCGCTCGATTTCGCGGTTCAGCGCTTCGAGCTGCACCTCGCTGCCCTCGGGGCGATGGCACGAGACGTCGTCCTCCGCCGATCGAGTCGCCGAGCCCATGGAGCTTCCATACCGACGAGCCGCGCGGAATGCCACCGACTCGGCGCGAGCTCTGGCCTAAGTGTCGCTTTTGACGCCGATCAAGCGGTAGACCATCACGTCCTGGTCTCGGCCCTTGACCTTGATGCGCTGGAGTGGCTCGGCCTCGACGTCCTTCTCGACCTGACGGTACAGGTCTTCCGACATCACCACGTCGCAGCCGAGCTCTTTGGTCATGCCTTCGAGCCGCGACGCGAGGTTCACCGCGTCGCCGATCACCGTGTATTCCATGCGCTCGACGTGGCCGATGTTGCCGGCCACGACCTGGCCCGAGTGCAGGCCGATCCCGGTCTTGATCTCGGGCAGACCGCGCGCCCTGAAGGCGTCGTTGATCTTGCGCAGGCGCGCCTGCATTTCGAGCGCCGCGCGCACGGCTCGCAGTGCGTCGTCGGGCTCGGGCACGGGTGCGCCGAACACGGCCATGATCGCGTCGCCGATGAACTTGTCGACCACGCCCTGGTGGTGCATCACGCTCTCGACCATGCCGCTGAAGTACTCGTTCAGAAAGTCGAGCAGCACGCGCGGCTCCATGCGCTCGCTGATGTTGGTGAAGCTGCGGATGTCGGAGAACAAGATCGTGACCGGCACCAGCTCGCCGCCGAGGCTCACGTTGCCCTTCATCAGGTGATCGGCGACCTGGCGCGTCACGTAGCGGCCGAAAGTCTCGCGCAACCGATCGCGCTCTTTCAGGCCTTGCACCATGTGGTTGAAGCGCTCCCCCAGCCGCTCGAGCTCGTCGCCGGTGCGCACGGGCTCGAGCGCCACGTACTTGCCGTGCCCGATCTGATCGGCCGCGTCCGAGAGCCCGCGCACCGCGTTCCCGAAGCGCGAGGCGAAGCGCAGCGCGAACCCGAGCACGATCGCGAGGCCGACTCCGAGCCCCAGCAGCGTGCGGTACAAGGAACTCTGCACGCGGTCGCGGAGCGCCGTCACGTCGCGCGAGGCCGTGATCTCGACGTTCATCCCCGCGCGCTGCAAGCCTTCCGGACGAAAGGTCTTCAAGGCGAACAACTTCGCTCCGACCTCACGCAGCACCGTGGCGCCGTCGTGAGATTCGAGCTCCGGCGCCGGATGCTTGGGCGAAGCCGCGACGAATTTGCCGTTCACGCGCAGCGCCAGGTCCGCGTTGAGCTTCTTCTCCAGGTGACCCAGGTAGCGCGCCGTGATTGGCGTGAGCAGCGCGACCGCTCCGACCTGCTTTTCGTCCGCGTCGTTCACCGGCTGCGCATTCACCAGCGCGTAGCCGGGGCCGTCGGCGAGCTCGACCTGGATCAAGCCGAGCAGCGGTTTGCCCGCGAGCAGCTCGGCGAATTGCGGGCTCGAGCTCGGTGCGAGTGATTTCGGACCGCGCAAGGCGTTGCCCGTTGCGAGCAGCCCGCCTTCGCGGTCCCCCGCCAGGATCACGCGGTACTTGTAGACCTCTGCGAGGCGGTTCACGGTCCGCTGGGCGCGCTCTCGATTCCCTTCAGCGAGCGCCTGCTGGAAGCGCGTCGAAGATTCCGTGAGCGACAGCGCGAGCTTGGCGTTCGACTGGTACTCGCCGAGCTCCTCGGCGAAGCTCGCGTTGACCCGATCGACGCGCCGCTCCACCTGAGCCACGAGGTCGCTCTCTGCCTCGCGCGAGCGGTACACGGCGCCGAACACTGCGGGGGCCGCGCAAGCGAGCACGAGCGCTACCAACTTCTGCCGGACGGTTCGCAACGTCTGACCGTACATCGACGGGCGTTCCGGCGCCCGCTCCTCGTCAGCCGGATATTTATCGGAGACCGTCCTACATCCGGCTCGCTACCGGCGTAGCGGCGGGGGCGAGCGCGCGCCGGAGACGCTGAAACGCTTGCACGAGAAAGTCGCTGGTCGCCCGGACGCGCGGGATGGCGCGCGCCTCGCGGTGGGCACCGAGCCAGAGCTTGCGCTCGGGCGGGGACGGCGCGGGCAGCAGCCGCAGGCCCGGGGTCGCGTCACCGACGAAGCGCGGCAAGCAGGCGATGCCGACGCCCGCTACGGCCAGGGTCACCATCGGCTCGCGGCCGTTGCTGCGGGCTGCGACGCGAGCTTTCGCGGCGATTCGAGGCAGCCAGTCGACGTCGGGCACCTTCGTCAAGGATTCGCTCATGGCGACGAGCGCGTGGCCCTCGCACTGCTTCGTGAAATCCGGGACGCCGTGCTGCGCGAGGTACGAGTCCGACGCGTACAGGCCGAAGGAGATGACGGCGAGCTCGCGCTCGAAGACTTCGCGGTGCTCGAAGCGCGACGGACGGATTGCGAGATCGGCCTCGCCGCGCGCGAGGTTCACGTGCCGCGTCTCGGCGACGAGCTCGATCTCGAGCTCGCGCTGTGCGCCGAGGAATGGCGCGAGCAGCGGGCCAACGACGTCGCGCAGCATCCACTCGCTGGCCGTGAGCGTGACGCGCCCGCGCAAGCCGGCGTCGCGCCCCGCCGCCAGGCGCTCCGCCGCGAGCGCGTCGCGCTCCATTCGCTCGGCGTGCTCGAGCAGCCGCTGCCCGGTGGCAGTGAGCGTTCGACCGCCGGCAGCCTGGGCGAACAGCTTTGCGCCGAGCTTGCGTTCGAAGGCCGTGATGCGCCTCCCGACGGTCGGCTGGGTCAGACGCAAGCTGCGAGCCGCCGCCGTGAGCGAGCCGTCGCGCGAAACGGCGAGGAAGATCCGGAGGTCGTCCCAGGCAAGCATTCCCGGGGAGCGTAGCCGGGCCATGCAAAAATGCATGGGCGGAATGCGCGCTTTCGGGCGCGACACCCGGGCCGCTGGGACGCAGGTAGCCGTCCATGCAACGACGGAATTTCCTCGGTTTCTTATCGGCAGGGCTCGGAGGCGCGTGCGCTCCATCGCTGGTGGCGCAGACGCCCGTCGCGCCACGCATCAGAATCCGCGCGATCTGCTTCGACCTGTTCACGATCTTCGACCCGCGTCCGGTCGTGGCCGCCGCCCGCGCGGTCGTGGGCGACGAAGCGGAAGCCTTGTGCGAGGTCTGGCGAACCAAGCAGTTCGGCTATTCGTGGCTGCGCGGTGCGGCCGATCAGTACGCCGACTTTCACCAAGTCACGTACGATGCTCTGGTTGCGGCGGAGCGAGCACGGAAGCTCTCCTTGACGGATCCGCAACGCAACCAATTGGTGGATCAGTACAGCGCGTTGCCGCCCTGGCCGGATACCGCCGGAATGCTCGCTCGCTGGAGGAGCGCCGGGCTTCGGCTCGCCACGCTCGCGAACTATTCGCCGGCCATGCAGCAGCGGCTGATCGGCGGAGCGGGCCTGCTCGGCGCCTTCGACGCGCTGATCTCGACGGACGCCGCGCGCACCTACAAGCCCGATCCGCGCGCCTACGGCTTGGGTCCGCAGATCTTGGGTGTGAAGAAGGAGGAGATCGCGTTCTCCGCGTTCGGCGGTTGGGACGCAGCGGGCGCGAAATGGTTCGGCTTTCCGACGTTCTGGGTCAATCGCCTGGGCGTCGCCGCAGAAGCGCTCGAGCCGGGACCGGACGCGACCGGACCCACGCTGACCGAGCTCGCGGAGTTCGTCGAGCGCTGGCCTTCGTAGTGCGGGCGGGGGTCGGCACGCGCCCCCGCCCTTCGAGCGCACTTGGTTCAGACGCGACTCAGAACAGATTGCCGCAGGGCAAGCTGCCGCGGCGCAGTGAATGGCCGCCGGTGTTGTTGTCGTCGGACCAGAAGACGCTCTTTTGACCGCGAACGCACTCTGTTTCAGGTGCGATCGCAAAGCCCTCGTTGTTCACGTTCGGAAGCGAGGCGGGTCGCTCGAAGGTGCGGCGCACGATGAAGCCACCGAAGCTCGGGGAGCTCGGTGCGCGGTCGATCGTGAGCACGTTGGCGAGGTTGCCGCAGGTATCGTCGCAGGTCGCCCACAAGTAACCGCGGTCGCGGTCGAACTCGAGAGCCATCACGCCCGGTTGTCCGCTCTCCAGCACGGCGACGCGGACGAAGCTCGAGTCGGTGTGGTCGAGCGCGTAGGCGTAGATGCCCCCCATGCTTTCGATGCCGACGAAGAAGAGGCCGCCGCCGTGGTCTCGGTAGCTCGCCGGGTCGTAGGCATCGTTGGTGCTCTGATCGCGGAAGCCGTTCTCGACGAGGAAATCGTCGGGTACGAACGTGATGGCTTCGGCTCCGAGGTTCGCGCCCACCACCGGCAGATCCGCGGTGAGGTCCCACTCGTGCGTGGCGGTCAACGTAGTCCCGGCGGCGCTGCTGTCATATCGCAAGATCGTGATGCGGCTGACGGTGCTGGCGTCGTTGTTGCGCTCCGCGACCGCGTAGATGAACGGTGCGTCCCAGGCCGCGGTGGTGACGGACTCGGTATCCGGGTTGCCCGTACCGTCCGCATAGCGGAGCGCCTTGCCGCTGCCCCAATCGTTCGCCGTGTCCGGGGCGTAGCTCGAACCGTCGAACGACAAGCGGTACAGCGTGCCGGGGCCGTTCACGGTGGCCCACAGCACCCCTGGCTCCGTCTCCGTCGCGGGCTGGTAGCTGAGCCCGCTCAGGTTGCTCGTCCAGGTGTTGCTCGCGTCGACGACTTCCACAGGTGCGCTTTCTGGCCACGCGGCGGTCGTGGGCGCTTCGGGTAGGCAATCGTTCGGCTGGCCCTTGGTTACCGTGGGCTGGGTGATGAAGTCGCCCGCGCCGTCGGGACAGCGGCCGTAGCTGCTGGAGGCATGTGCGGTCCAGCCGTAGACATCGACCAGCTCTGCGTCGCCGTCGTAGAGGCGCGCAGAGTCGGCGTCGCCCAGGCCGAAGCCGAGCGCCGCTTCTTCCACGACGTAAAAGCCGCCCGGCGAGAGCACGGTGCCGCTCGGGATCAGCGAGATGTGGGTGTCGTCGTTGTCGCGCACGCTCCAGCCGGAGATGTCGGCAGGAGTGCTGCCGACGTTGATGAGCTCGATCCAGTCTCCAGGCGTGCCGCCGCTCGACTCGATTTCGTTGATCACGACCTCCGCGGGCGCCTGCTCCGAGTCGGACTCGGTGCAGAGCACGCTCAAGGTGTCGCTCTCTTCGCAGTCGCCGTCGGACACGGAGACCGTTACGAAGACTGTCCCGCTGGCGGTACATTGGAGCTCGGCGCCAGCGCCGTTGGCAGTGAGGGTACCGCTCGTCGCCGTCCACTGAAAGGTCGCCGCGGATGGCCCCTCGTCGATATCGAGTGCCTCCGCGGAGAGCGCTATGACGCCGCCCAGGTTGGCCTCGAGCGGCAGTGCGGAGAGCGAGCTCACGAGGGGGCAGACGTTGACTGCTCCTTCGACCTCGACGCTGCCCGTCTTGCCCGTGACGCGGCAGCGCAAGGACACGCGAGCCGTGGTCACGGCGCCGGCGCGGATGTCGAAGCTGGCAGAGCCTTCACAGGTGGCACCGTCGTTGACGGCGGGCTCGGTCCAGAGCCGGATCGAGTAGCCGTTTCCGGCCGGGATTCCGCCGATCAGCGCGCGGATTTCGCTACTGTCGGAGATACCGATGGTCCCGCTCTTGGTGAAGCGGTCGCCGGTGATTTCATAATCGATGCTGGTGAGACTGACGTCGGAGCCGAGCTCGAGCTTGAGCCCGACGCTGCCGACGTTTTCGATGCTGCCGTCGCTGGGCTCGACGTTCTCGCCGTCACCACAAGCCGTGAAGGATACGAGACTCGCGAGCAGCGCCAGCAATGCTGCGACGTTCGAAGTGTTGCGCATGAAAATAACCGCCTTGTCGAGGTGAACACACCCTACCGACTCGCCCCGGCCCGGATGCTACAGGGCCGTGACGACCTCGCAACGAACTTCGACGCGCTGAATCTTTTACTACGTATCGCTGCTTGGGATTCCCACCCAGGGGCTCCCGAGAACGCGCAAAACTAGCGAACGAACTTCGCGAGCAGCCGCAGATAGTAGACCTGATATCCGTTCGAGTTCTCGCTCACGGACCAGGAATTGACGGGCCAGCTGTCGTTGAAGTTGGCGTAGCTCTTCTGCGGAGGCTGCATGTACGGCGGCGACGGGCGCGACGCCGGGCAGAGCGCGTTGCCGGGGCAGACGCCGTCCCAGTCGTAGCTGGGGTTCGGGCCGCCCACGAGGAAGCCCGGGGCGGGGCCGTAGGTGGAGACCCCGACTTCGTCCCATTGCGGGCTCTGGTCGGCGAACCAGGTGTGGAAGAAGCTCGTCACCGAGCGATGCGCGCCGCTCGCGCTCATGTTGCTCAGGTACACGAGGCCGAGCGGGTTCACGCCGTGGATGTAGTGCACGTAGCGCTCGGCGGCCCGGCGCGCGGCGTCGCTCTGCGTCGCGTCGGTGGCGAACGTGATCGTGTCGTAGAAGAGGCAGCCGGTCCG